>DAIMCS010000002.1:0-96325 GCA_036726225.1 Patescibacteria group bacterium
CTAATCTAGGGCATCTTTCTTAAAACCGCCATATGTGTGTACACATTACCAATATATATAGCCAATTTTTGCAAATTGTGGTAAAATATAAAGGAAATAAGTACCAAGAACCAAGTAACAAGTTTCAAAATTAAAATTTTGATATTAAGATTTTGAATTTGTTTGGAGCTTGATTTTCGGGTTTTGGAATTTTATCTCAAAATGCCCTACATTAGCGAACTTCTGAACAAAAAAATTACGGACAGCTCGGACGCCACGGTCGGCAGGCTGGAGGACATTTTAACTGCGCCCAAAGAAGGCGCTTTCCAGCCGCTGGAGTATTTGGTGGTTAAGGTAAAGAGCGACGAGACTAAGTTTGTTCCTTACGAATTTGTAGAGAATTTCAACACCAGCGAAATATCTTTAAAAAATCTTTTCAGTAACATCGCGTTAAGCACTCTTCCGGGCGGACAGTACGTGTATTTAAAAAAGGACGTGCTGGATAAACAGATTGTAGATGTGGCGGGCACGCGCGTGGTTAGGGTAAATGACCTGCGCATTGGCACGGTGGAAAACAAGGTTTGTGTGCTGGGCATAGACCCTTCGTTTAGAGGCTTGCTCCGCCGTATGGGACTTGGGGATTCTGTTTTAACCCGTTTTTTTGAGCTTAAATTTATTGACTGGCGCCAGGCCAAGTTGCTGCAGGGCAGTATGCCGCTGCAGCTTAACACGGCCGCTGACCAGCTCAAAGAATTGCATCCTGCTGACCTTGCCAATATAGTGGAAGATTTAGACATTAAGCACGGCTCAAGTTTGTTGGCTTCTTTAGATTCCGCGGAAGCTGCAAGGGTCTTGGAAGAAATAGACCCGGACCTGCAAACTGTTTTAGTTAAGCATTTAGGCCCGGAGCGCGCGGGCAAAATTTTGTCGCAAATGTCCTCGGACGAATTTGTGGACTTGGTAAAAACTTTTTCCGGAGAAGAGACCAAGGAGTTTTTGTCCAAGGTTAGCACCAGCCGCGCCCAGAGCGTGCAGAAATTAATTTCTTACAGCGACAACACCGCCGGCGGGCTTATGACTTTAGATTTTTTTGCCGCCAGGCCGGAGTGGTCGGTTAGCGGGGCCATAGAAGAGCTTAGGAAGGTTTCTAAAAGCATGCGCTCCATTGTGCATGTTTATATTGTTGACGAAAGCGGAAAATTTAAAGGCGCAGTTTCACTGCGCCGCCTGCTCTTAGCGCAACCGAACGATAAAATTTCCCACTTGGCAAAAGAATTTGCCGCCCATTCTACTTTAAAACCCCACGACAAGCTGCCCAAGGTAATTAAGCTTATGACTAAATATAATTTGTATACTGCCGCGGTTTTGGACAAAGAAAAAAAATTAGTGGGAGTGGTAACCATAGACGACGTAATGCGTCTACTTGCTCCGACGGCTTAGGGCCAAGCGCTACGCCCTTATTTTTATGAATTTTTCTCGTTTAAAAAAACAACTGGTCGTATTTTTTGCCGTGCTCGGTCCCGGCCTTATTACTGCTGTGGCTGACAACGACGCCGGTGGCGTTGCTACCTACACTGTTGCGGCCGCAATGTATGGGATGAGCTCGCAGTATTTTGTTATTCTAACCACTGTGCTTTTGGCTGTAACCCAGGAAATTGGCGCGCGCATTGCCATTGTCACCGGTTCGGGGCTTGGTGATTTAATCCGCGAGCATTATGGCGTGAAGGTGGCCGTATTTTTGTTCATTGCTTATTTTGTGGTAAACCAGGGCGTGGTTTTGCAAAATGTTACGGGCCTTAAGTCCGCCATCCAGCTTTTTGGGCTGCCCTGGCAACCGCTGCTCATTTTTGCCTGTTTGTTGCTGGTTGCCCTGGTAATTTTTTTAAACTACAAAAATTTACAGCGAATTTTTTTAGTCACCATAGTTTTTTACGCCACCTACATTTTTTCCGCCTTTTTGTCCCAGCCTGACTGGGCCGAGGCCATAAAGCGCAGCGTAATTTTGCCGCAAAGGGAATTTCTTACCGACTTTAAATACTGGTTTGCGCTAATTGCGGTTTTTGGCACTACGGTGACGGCTTGGGGCCAGTTTTTTGTTCACAGTTATATTGCGGACAAAGGACTGAAGCCCGAGCATTTAAAACAGGAAAAGGCGGAAGTTTATTTGGGCGCAATTTTAACCAATGTTTTTTCCTGGATGATAGCCATTGCCGTAACCTATACGCTTTTTATAAACGGCACTTCAATTGAAGGCGCAGACGCGGCAAAAACCGCAGCCCTGGCCATTCGTCCGGTGGCAGGGGAGTTGGCGTACGGACTTTTTGCCGTGGGACTTTTAGCCGCATCCTTTTTAGGCCTTACCATTGTGCCTTTGGCAACCGCTTATGTTTTTACCGAATTTTTCGGCTACGAACGCACACTTAATGCCAGCTTTGGAAAGGGCCGGGTTTTTTACACATTTTTTATTTTGCAAATTGCTCTGGGACTTTTAATGGCTCTTATCCCGCAAATTAATTTGTTTGGCCTAACGCTGTATGCCGACTATTTAAACGGCGCGCTGGTGCCTATAATTTTTTATTTCCTAATCCGTTTTTCCGAGGACAAACAAATTATGGGCGAAAAATATATTACCAGAGGTTTTTCCAGCTGGTTTTTACGCCTTTCGGCAATTGTTATTGCTTTTGCAGTCGTTGCCACAACTTTCGGCAGGATTTTTGTTAAATAAGATGGAGGGAAGCGGAGTGGAATTTGTTAAAAAAATAGCGACCACCGGAATTACAAATCCGATGGTCGCTTTGTTAGGTTTCATGGTCGTGTTTAACTGGATAGTTAAACAAAACCGCAAGATGTGCCGGAACTTTTATGATTTGATCTCGGTGGTAAACTATGACACCGATGGTTTCTCCTTGCTCGATTTCAACGATGCGCAAACGGTTTGCACAGTCATAGCAGGGTGCGACAATACTGGTTACGCCTTCGCCCTCACCGCGTTCGGGTATGGGCATAAAGTGCACTGTGGAAACGGTAACGGCTACGGCCTGATCGCAGGATAGATCACTGATTGCACCCTCTTCTGCGCATGTGTCTTCTGCACCGTGACGATGGTAAGTTCTCTGCAGCCCGCGGTGAAACTTTCCCGTCTGGTCGCGGATTAGGCAGAACGTGTGGTGTTTTCCCCGCTTGATCAATCGGCGGGCCTCCTGCTTTGTTAGCTCAACCTGTTCGAGATCCTCTTTACTAACTGGCAGCTTTGATTGTTCGATGAGGATTTCGATTAACAAATCGATCGGCAAAGTAAGGAGTTTGTTCAAGAAGTTAGGGGTGAGGCCCTTTACATCTTGAAATATTTTCAAAAGTTTGGCAATTGTATCTCCCATTGTTCCCCCTAGCTAGATTTGATTGCAGTAAACACATAAATTTAACACAAAGTAGGAATAAGTTCAAGGGCCTCAATCTTAGGCTTTTTTATTTTGTCCAAAAAAAACAGAGTTCTTATGCGCATCCCTTCGCATAAGAACTCCTAGCCGCCGGTGCCGAACCTTCGGAGAAACCTTCCGGGCGACCTGTTGATGTTTCGCGCTATAATTTTAGGCAACGTACAATGGTTCCTCACCCAGATTGCCGTAGCCCAAAATATGATCGTCCCAAGAAGACAGATTAGCCAGGCAAGCAATGTGCCTGTAACCCATCCATGGGTGTTCCAAAGTGTTTGCATGCACAGGACGGAAATTATGGGAAACGGGATGAGCACCCCAATCAATACGCCATTTAAGCCTTTTTCCCTGCGGTTTCGAATTACAATGCGTATTGGGAGTTGAATCCATAGGCCGAAGAATGTACCGATTAAAACTGCTATCAGGCAGACAGTGGCTGCTTGGGCCGTAAAGTCCAACGAGCCAAAATGCTTGGCTGTCACCTTAATCGCAACAGCAATAGTTGTGGCAAGAATTGCCATTTTAAGCTGGCGACGCGCGTTTTTCGACATTTAAAAACCTCCTTATACCATAGCTTGTATTTTTACCATAATTTGGGCTTTTAAGCAAGAGCACGAGAGGAATAAAAAATAAAACCGCTCCAATATGAGGAGCGGTTTCTTAATCTGCGTAATCTATTTTTTATCAGCGTATTTGTGATTTTTATTTCCAAACCACAATCAGCATTTTTTTGCTGGTATCCACCGAATGAGTATCGTGGTTAAAGTCGCCGTTGGCGGCATAGAGAGTGTCGTACGTGTAAGGATAGTTTAAACCTTTGCGCGTGCCCGGGTCGTTGGTTATAAAGCCTGACTGATCATAACCTTTAATTACCAACATATGGTAAGGAGGGCCGGGGCGCCTGAAATTTGGGTTGCCAAGCATTTGTCCGTTGGCAGGTAATATTACAGCATGGTTTTGCACCAATTCTTCTTTAATATTTTTTTCGGTTACATCGTAAATTATTTTTGCGTTTAGACCATAAACCTCTTTTATTAAGCGAACCGTTTCTTCGGAGTTAATGTCCAGAAAATAACCAAAAGTATTTTTTTCCCATTCAACCAGTTTGGAAATTTCCGTTTCCACTTCCTCGGCCGGTAAATTTGCCCTGGTGTCGCCGGAAAAATATTTGTAAACCATTATTGCGCTGGCTTCCTCACAGGCTTCGTTATGGATTTCATCCCAGTTGGCAGTGGGCGCTTGCGGCGTAAACGGGATTTTAAGGGAGAAAGTTTTTGGCAGCTGCGGCGTTGAAGTTGGGGTAGATGGCGAAGGGTTGGGAGGCAAAGGCAGGGGAGCGGGCGGGTAAACAGGGCTAATTGGAGGAGGAGTGCCGGGTTGCCTGTTAGTTTGTTTAAAAAACAAAACGCCTACTCCGGCGCCGGCCAGCAGGCAAACAACAACAAGAAAAAGTTTAAAAATTTTAGAATTCATTAAAAGTGTATTATAATTATAGCATGCATCCCGTTAGAAAAGGGATGAATTGTTTATGTTTAATACCTGTGAATTTACAGTGACGGCGTTATTAATTGCTAAAAATTAATTTAGTTTTCTTACGGGATGAATAAGCTATTTAAAAAGCTAGACAGGCGTTTTTTTATTCCCGCTGCTTTTGTTTTGGTGCTGGCAGTAAGTTTTGTTATAGCCGGGAATTGGCCGACAGTAGTTTATTTTAAAGGCAAGCTTTTAGCAACGTATTATTGGCAGTCCAAAGTCTTAGGCGCGAGTGTTTTTCGTCTGCCTGTAATTTACCACCGTCAGGAACACAGTTTAAGCTGCGAAATTGCCGCTTTGAAAATGGCTTTAAACGGGGTAGGGATTACAGTTCCGGAAGGCGAGCTTTTAAACCAGTTGGCTTTTGACCCAACTCCGCGCGGCAGAAATTTGTGGGGCGACCCTTTTACGGGTTTTGTGGGAGACATAGACGGGAAAATGGGAGTAACCGGCTACGGTGTTTATTGGGACCCAATTAAAGATGTGGCCGGCCGCTACACTTACGCGGAAGTTGTGCAAAATGCAATCCCCCAAGATTTAGCCAAACACCTTATAGCGGGCAGGCCTATTGTGTGGTGGGGATACTTTGGCAGAGGCAGGAAACTTGGGTGGGAAACGCCGGACGGCAAACAAATTAACGCGGTTTATGGCGAGCACGCCAGGACTATTATTGGTTTTACCGGAAGCGAAGATGACCCAACCGGTTTTATATTAATGGACCCAATTTACGGTGAGCTGTACTGGGACACGGAAAAGCTTTTAAAAAATTCTGAAAATTTTGGGAATAGCGGCGTGGCGGTTTACCCCCGCGAGTCTTTGTTTAGTTTAGAATAATATTTATGTCCCTGCGTCCAGATTCACTCTGGATGCAGGGACTCTTTGGAAAGGTGAGGCAGCGATCCGCCAAAGGCGGAGAGCGTTGGAGAGGAAAAACCTTTTTGGGTTTTCCTCTCCAAGATGTTTTTAAATGATTTCTTCTCTTTCAATTTTTTTAAATTGCCCCAAAGGTAAACTTTCGGGCAATTTTAATTTGTTTATGCGTATTCGCTTAAGGGCGGTTACGGTAAGGCCGACAGCGGCGAGCATCCTTCTTATTTGCCTTTTTTTACCCTCGTGAATAGTAATTCGGAGTTTGCCGTCCCGCTGTTTCACCTGCGCAGGGTAAGTGGTGCCGCTGGAAATTTCCACGCCGGTCCTTAAATTTTCCATTTGGCTTTCATTGGGCTCTTCCTGGGTTTGGATTTCATATTCTTTTTCGTGCTCAAATTTTGGGTGCGCAAGCGCCTGCGTAAGCTCGCCGTCATTGGTTAAAATAAGCAAGCCTTCGGTGTCAAAATCAAGCCTGCCTACATTCCAAACTTTTTCTCGTAAATTTTCAGGCAGCAAATCGAAAACTGTTCTCCTTCTTGTGGGGTCGCTTTTGCTGACCACGTAGCCTTGCGGCTTATTCATTGCAATATAAATTTTTTCATCTTGAGGTTTAACAATTTTTCCGTAGACTTTTACCACGTCATTTTCCGGGTCAACTTTGTCGCCCAGCTTTGCTTTTTTGCCATTAATA
The DNA here is from genome assembly GCA_036726225.1 of Patescibacteria group bacterium. Taxonomy (GTDB): domain Bacteria; phylum Patescibacteriota; class Doudnabacteria; order UBA920; family UBA920; genus PALSA-1336. The sequence goes on from DAIMCS010000002.1 coordinate 6,508, forward strand.
AACACCTGGCCGGATTTTATGAATTCTTCGGCCTTCCTGCGGCTGGCAACGCCGGCACTGGATATGAATTTCTGGACTCTTTCCATAGAATTAGATCCCTCGTCCCGATTTCATCGGGACTCGGGACGACAGCTAAAAATAAATAATTATTGTTTGTCGTTTTTTAAACCCGTTCTTGCATATCTAATATCATATATTATTTGGCCATTTTGTGCTATAATAAGGGTATGTTTAACAAGAAAAATCTTCCGCTGGCCATTGCGCTGGCAATCCCGCTGTTAATGATAGCCTTAGTCGCGGCGTTTATTTATTTGCCGGGAATTGGCAAAAAGCCGCAGTACAATTTTTTGTATATAACAGGCAATACTTACTTATATACTTACAATAAGGGACAGTATTTTGTAAGCGGGGACAAACTAGTCCATAACCCGGCGCCGGTCCAAAATGGGTTGCAAAGCTCTGTGTCTTCCACAATTAGGGCAGAGGACCAGCAGTCACATTTTTATATTTACAATGTCGCCCAAAATACTGCAACCGAGCTGACTTTTGAGCAAACCCAAAGTTACAGGCTTGACCCGGGCAATACTTCGCCCGACGGTTATAGGGTTGAGCGGGGCAGTTCCGGCGGCGGTATATTTTTTGGCGGCTCCTACGATTACAACAGCTGGTATATAAAAGGGCACAACCGAAGCTGGAGACTTAATTTGAAATTAACCGGCCAGGATTATTACAATATGCAGTTTTTGGGTTGGGTAATAAATTAAAATCTAAATGTTTGATTCCCCTCCCTTGAGGGGAGGGGTTAGGGGAGGGTGATGAGAGGTTTAAAATTAAACTTTGTAAGTTAAATGGACAAACAACAACTTTTTTTAGAAATCCGCCAAATGGCGGCAAGAGGAGAGCTTAACCAGGCCGAAGTTTTGGCTGTTTTTGGCGGCCAAGTCCCGCAGCCCCCGCAAGATGCTGCTACAAAAGGCCTTAGCCTGTCCGACATTATGTATTACATTGGTGGGGCAATTGTGTTTTTGGGCATTGTGGTTTTGTGCTACCAGAATTGGGATAATTTCTCTCCCGCCTTACGCATTTTAGTTACTTTAGGCAGCGCCATTGCGTGTTTTATTACTGCCGCGCTTTTGAACAGGTATGAAGATTTTAAAAAAATCTCCCACGCCTTCTTTTTGCTCTCCGGTATGCTTGCGCCCATGGGCGTGGAAATTACTGCAGACCAAATAGGCTTTGATTTAGACTCTAACTCAATACAGCTTGCCATTTTTTTCATTTTAAGCGCGGTTTATTTGGGCGCTTTTTATTTTTTCCGCCAAACTATGCTGTTGTTTTTTAGCATAGTGTTTACCACCCTGACATTCCATTTTCTAATTAACATAATGATTGGCGACAACCTTATGTACGAAAATTTGGACACAATTTGGAAATACAGGATTTTAGTTTTGGGTTTGGCCTATATGTTTTTGGGCTACTATTTAAGTTCCACCTCCCAAAAGGCTTTGAGCGGAGTTTTGTATGCCTTTGGCACGAGTTTCTTTTTAGGGGCGGCTATATTTTTAGGCGGTTATTATCCGGACCACAATATTTTTTGGGAATTAATTTATCCGGTTTTGGTGTTCGGTGTAATTTTCTTAAGTGTGCACGTAAAAAGCAAAGCTTTTTTAATTTTTGGTTCCCTGTTTTTAATTAGCTATATTTTAAAACTCACGGGTGAATATTTCAGCGAAGGCCTTGGCTGGCCGTTGGCTTTGGTGTTGGCCGGGTTGGCAATTATGGGCGTGGGTTATTATGCATTTAGAATAAATAAAAGATATTTAACCAACGCAACGCTTAGTTAATTAAAAAAATAAAACCCCCTTTAAGGGGGTTTTTTGTTAGGGCTCCAAAAATTTTTTGTACTCGCAGGCCATAAGAACGATTGGCCCGTGGTGGTCCCGGTTGGAATCGAACCAACATCAATGCCTTAGAAGAGCACTGCTCTATCCATTGAGCTACGGAACCGCGTCGTACTTTTCTACGGGCTTTCGCGATTTGTTTAAACAAATCGACTCTAGCCCTCCGCAAAGTACTCCTCTTCCACAAAAACGCGTGCTCGCTCCGACTGAAACGTCGTAGCTGCGCTACTCGTTTTTGTGGTTTTAACGTTCGGGGTCCCCAAAAATTCTGAAAGAATTTTTGGGGAGAGGCACAACATTCTGAAGGCTGAAGTGCCCAAAATATATTTTGGGCACGTAAGCCGAAAGAATGATTGGGCCGATGTGGTGATCGTGGCAGGAGTCGAACCTGCGACCTTCAGCTCCGCAAGCTGACGCTCTATCCAACTGAGCTACACGATCAGGTCACAATTTGCTGCGAGCTTACGGGGCTCGTTAAAGCGAACCGCCTGTCGCCCTTTGCAGTTTTTTCTTATCCCAAAAATCCCTTTAATAAATCTCGGGTGGATTTTTTGGGAGACTTAAATATTAAGAAACTTGATGAACTATAACACGAATCTCTTTATTTTTCAAGCATTTGGAAACAAATATTATTGCAGGGCGATGTATTTTGTAGAGGCGAGAATTAACTTTGAAAGGGCCGCCTTATGCAAATGTCCAAATATATATGCGACGATTGCGGTTTTTCCGGACAGAAGTCGGGCGTGTGTATGTTTTGCCAAATACCTTTAACTGCTAATTCAAGACGAAAACCGCTTGCAAAAAATACCGGCCAGGTAGTAGGGGAGTATAAGTGGTTTTCTTAAACTGGTTCCCTTTTCCCCTCCCTTGATGGGAGGGGCTAGGGGAGGGTGATAAAAATAAGTTGTCTAAAGCCCCTCCCTAACCCTCCCCACAAGGGGGAGGGAATTGAGTGCAAGCTTAATATACTCTAAATTTCATTTTTTATTATGGAATTTTTTGTGAATGTCCCTAAGACCCTGGTTGGTTATGTGGGTGTAAATTTGTGTAGTGGTAATGCTGGCATGCCCCAGTAAAGTTTGCACGCTTCTAATGTCCGCCCCGTTTTGCAGCAAATCGGTTGCAAAAGAGTGGCGCAAAGTGTGAGGCGTAACTTTTTTAACAATACCTGCCAGCCGGCAGTATTTTTTTATAATTCTTTGAATTTGCCTGGGAGTCAGGCCTAAAATTTTTCGGTCGTCTTTTGTGCCGGAGGCGGATCGGCCTTTGGCGGAATTTTTTACTTTCGCTCCCTGGCTTTGAATTTGTTTTTCCACGCTTTGGCCAACTGTGGAATGGCCAACAAATAGGGCATTGCTGTTGTCAGGCCTTTTGCTTAAATATTTTTTAATTGTTTCCGCAGCTTCGTCACTTAAAAAAACTAAACGCAGTTTGCTGCCTTTGCCGCGAACCGTAAATTCTCTGCGGTCTAAATTTATGGAATCGCGCCTTAGCGAAGCAAGTTCGGAAACGCGCAGGCCTGTGGAAAACAATGTTTGCAAAATTGCGCGGTCGCGCAACTTTGAAAGTTCATCCTTTTCTGCATTTGTTGCTTCAAAAAGTCTTTCTAATTCTTCTTTTTCCAAAAACTCCACCTGGCGTTGGGGGTTTTTTGGCAGTTCAATTTTTTCCGGAGACAAAGTTTTAACATCATTTTTTATTAAATATTTTAAAAACGCCCGCAAAGCAATTAAATGGTAGTTTTGAGTAATTAACTTAAGCTGGTTGCCACGCTCATCTGTTTGCCGGTTTAAAAACAGCCGGTATTTGTTTATGCTCTGCAAATCAATACCTTTGGGGTCTTTTATATTTAAGCTTTGGGCAAAGGAAAAAAACTTACGCAAATAACGCTCGTAAGCCTTAATGGTGTTTAAACTTTGGTTTTTGCCAATTTCGCAGTATTCCAAAAAAGCGCTTATGTAGCTATATAACGGCGAATCTATTTTTTGTTTGCTGTCCATTAATGTCCAAGTCCGGCAATATTGTGCGATGTTTTAAACGTTGCACAATATTGCAATAATTTGCGACACTTTAAGTGTATCAAATTACTACATTGTGCGACTCGTGAGATATCCACAGTATCCCCAGTATATATTACGACTGACCAAAATATGGAAGTTTGGTTTAACGTTTTGCGACATGGTAATTGGGCTGAATTTAAGCTAGAATTTAGTAGATTTATGATTTTAGTTGTATCTTCTCCAAATACTTACGCCTCAAAGCGGCTTATGGCGGAGTCAAAAAAACTCTCTATCCCCTTAAAAATTGTCCCTGCCAATGAGCTCTCGACTGTAAATTTAGCGCCTTTTAAGGTTTTATATATTAGAAACCCGTTTGTAAATAAAAGCCCCGAGTTTTTACCGCAAGTAATTGCTTTGGCAAAAAAGTTTAAACGGTCCGGTAAAAAAGTTGTGGATGACGTCGTGGCAAATGGAGATTTAGCTTTGGGCAAATGGGACAACTACAAACGCTTAAAATTAAGCGGCATCCCTATCCCAAAAACCGAGCTTTTGAGCGACTACCCACTACCTACTACGCACTACCCACTAATCCTCAAATGGATTTACGGCTTTAAAGCCCGTGAAGTTTTTTTTGTGGCAAATGAACTTCGGCTCAAAGAAATTTTTAGCAAATTTCCAAAAAATGAATTGTTAATTCAAGAGTTTATCCCTGCTAAATACGAGTACAAAATTATTACCGTGGGTTATAAAGCTTTGCCTGTGGCAACCAAATTTAAAATTAAAGATTTAGGCTTTAAGATAGATTTTAGTTCAGCAAGTAGCGTGCCTATTCGTGGGCTTCCCAGTGAGTTGATTGAGATGGCTGAAACCGCGGCTAAAGTTTTAGGCCGGCAGCTTTCTAAGGTTGATATTTTAGAGAGCCACGGTAAGTTTTATGTTTTGGAGGTTAACCGCTGCCCGGGGCTTAAATCTTTTGAAAGAATAACCAAACATAACGTTGTTAAAGCCTTTTTGGACTATTTATATTCCCTTTAACAATGAATTTTAAACTTGGATCACAAATAATCTTAGCGTAAGTTGAGCATAAGGGCAGTAATGCCCGGGATTTACAAATATATTCATTTAAGCTATAATTAAGGCACTAATTTTAACCCACGGATGAATCTGTAATGCGGTTTTTGAACTTGTGCCGCAATTCATTTCGTGCTGAAAGGCATTGTTATGCTAAGCCCAAAAGAGAAGAATAATTTAATTAAAAAATTCCAGACGCACAAAGACGACACCGGCAGCCCGGAAGTGCAAATTGCCATTCTCACCAAAGAGATTGAGCAGGTTAGTGAGCACTTAAAAATCCACCGCAAAGACAACCATTCCCGCAGGGGTTTGCTTAAAATGGTAGGCAACCGCAGAAGGCTTTTAAGGTTCCTAAAAAACGAAGACCAGAAACGCCATGACAAAATTGCGGAGAAATTAAAACTGAAAGTTTCAGAGTAATCTGAAACTTTCATCCTGAGCGAAGCGAAGGATCTGTTTAGTATAATAAACCGACGAAGTCGGTATAAAAAAATATCCGAAACGACGGATTTATTCCGTCATTGAGGATACATTGGAAAAGTGAGGCAGCGATCCGCCGAAGGCGGAGAGTGTTGGAGAGGAAAACCCTCTCCCCCTTGGGTTGTCCTCTCCAAAATTACCCTTATGGACAGTATAGATTTTCAGGTATTTGATAGGGAGTGGACACGCCTGGGCAGAGAAATTTGCCAGGCGGTTTACACAAACCCCAAAGTCCAAAAAATTAAAACCGCGTTAATAAAAAACCGTACTTTAAACACCGAAGAGCACAGCGAGTTTATTAATATTTGCAACGAAACCAAGTATAGGCTAATTTACGAAAAATATGGCGACGAAAAGAGCCAGGGTTACAAAGATTTTAGTAAAAGGTGGCAGGCGTGGTTTCAACAAAAAGGCGTGCAGAGCCAGCAGGAACGCAAGCAACGCAGCAGCGTAGACCATATACTCTTTGGCAGTACACCCGAACCCAACACTTTCCTCCTGCATTTTGAAGAAGAAATGCTTGGAAGTATGAAACCATAAATTAAAAATCCTCCCGAAAGGGAGGATTTTTTTATGACATGGGTCATGTCACCATTGTTTTGACCAAATTTAGAGAACTTATGTTTCAATGTAAACTGTCAAATGTCAAGACTTGACCCCCTTTGTTTCTCGGTAAGGCCGTTGACAATAAAACAAAACAGCGGATAGAGCGTGTAAGAACACCTTTCCTAAACCTCTGCAGGGGCATGGAAGAAAAACCGTGAACTAATCCGCAAGAGCTTACTTACAACAATCTCTTCTTCCACTGCTAATATCTCATCGTCGCTTAAACCAGTCTCAAAAGCAACACCAAAATTTTTAAGCTGTGAGTTTACAGATTCTAAATTCATTTTTCGTCTTCTTTTACATACCTAACCATCATTAGGTTTTTCCTTTTCGAATTTTTCTTGATCTGATTGGTACTTTCCAATTTGCCTGGCGTAACCTTCCGATATATCAAACATGGGGATCTGATGATATTCCCAATGATGGGGGCCGAAGTAATGAACCCACTCTTTATCTAATTTTTTTATTATCTCTGCATTATTCATATCCCAATACCGTAAAAAAGAGCCGGATTCATTATTAAGATTACCCACTCTTATTTTATTTTCTGCTAAAAGCTCTTCAATAGCTTTAAGCATGTACTGCTTTTCTAATTCCTTATCATCTCCAAGACCAGGTATTTCGGATTCTAAAATTCCTATATAACCTATATCTGTATAGTCATCAGAAATCTGTGTTAATAAAATATCTTTTATCTTTTTTAATGTCTGGTTGTCCATTATTTTGTAGCTCCTTCTGCTACATATTTTAATGTTTGTACTGTTTGACCTTGATTATTCATCACTTGGATTGTTGCTTGCGAGAAACTTTTTTATTTACCATTGTGTCAAATGTCAAGACTTGACCCTGTGTTTCCTCCCTGATCTACTCATTCCGAATTGCTGAGTTAGATTCTGCAACTTTTCCATAGCTGTAGGCCTGACTATCAGAACAAGGGGTCAAGTCTTGACATTTTACATTTTGCATAACCCATCAACCTTCTCAATTAAACGTTTAATTGCCTTATCTTTTTCTGCCTGCACGCACAGCCTTTTAACCGTTTGCGATATAGAAGAATAATGCAAACCATTAAACTGTTCGGCTATTTGTTTTAGGCTAAGGTAAGTATAATGCTTTAAAGCGTAAATGATAAGCTTCTTTTCGAGCTTGCGCTCTAGCTTGAGCCTGGTAATTACGGCTGTTATCCCTTCCAGAGTTTTAGTCCTTTGGACAAGTTTTAGGCTAGGAATCTCAGGATCTGTTTTATTACCTAAATAATCTTCTTGAATTTTAGAGACAAAGTCGCTATTTCCAAGAATTATACCTTTGTAAGCTTCTTTTTCAGGCCTAAAGTCTTGTTCTTCAGACTCAAACATAAATTCTTTAAATGCTTTAATGGCTTTTCTCTTGGATTTATGGAACTGCGAAAGCAAAAAATCAGTTTTTAAAAATACAGGCATTTCTGCTTTGCCAATATATGCGGGATAGCTGGAAAATTGATATTCTTCCAGCTGTTTTACAATCTTTGCCTTAAGCGGGTTTAAATGAATGTATTTAGACAGTTGTAAAGAATAGCTGTCTTGGTCAACTAAAGTGGCTTTATACCTGCCTTGGAATAGAGGCCCTACTCTTTTGCGGCGCTTGTTGAATTTTAAAGTGTAGATGCCGTCCAACTGCCTCATAATTTTAGACAGCTGGCCGTTGGGAGTTTCAATATATAGGTGGTAATGGTTAGACATTAGGCAGTAACAATGAACCCAAAGGCCATACTTTTCGTGCAAATGTTTCAGCAGAAAAAAGAAATATTCTCTATCCTTAGAATCCCTAAATATTTCTCTTCGTTCAAGGCCACGATTGATTACGTGGTAAAACGCACCTGGATATTCAATTCTAAGAGGTCTGGCCATGCTAATTTACCGTTATTTGGCCAGTTTAATTTAATTAAGATTGTTGTCAATGGATAACTTAAAAATACAAGCCTAATCTATTGTTTTAACTTAAATGTTTATTCTTACTGACAGTAAGAAACTTTTTTATTTACCATTGTGTCAAATGTCAAGACTTGACCCTGTCTGTCCCTATTCCAGTTTGATTAATTCCTTGATCGGCATTTATTAAAATTAATCTATAATATTTTATTTTGTTGCTAAACAAACAAGCTCTTTTTAGGTATTACCTACAAAATTTATTTATTAGACTTATAGGAACTGGGTACCGAAGCTTCTTCGAAGTCAAATTTGTCTTTATTCTTTTTTACTTCTTCTGCCAACAAATTTCCAATCATATTTGGGTCTACTTCTGATGGCACATCAATGGTTACAAAATTTTCAACTACACCGCTAGTTTCAGTACCGCAGCCAAGAGCATTAATTCTTTTTATTACTGAATTTGTATAATCACCTTTTTCATCCTCAAACACTTTAAACCTAAATGTACTATGGCCGCTAAACTTTATAGTTTTATCGTACATTAATAAACCATCAGGTGCAGGGGTCGCACTTACTATATCACCCCAACTAACACCAAAGACTCCGAAAGGAATATTTCTAATTTCATACTCATTTTCGGAGAGTTTTTCTGCAAACATTGTTTCTGTATGAGACCCTAAAAGCGAATCTTCTACATGAAAACCTATTTTTACCAAATTATCATTGTTCATATTTTAAATTCCTTTATTCTATTATAACCTTTTATGGCCAAGATGAAAACGGGTTGATATATTTATTTAGTGGGTTATTTGGGCTGTTTTTAAACTGCTCCTCAGACTGGGCACCCTTCTTTAAATTACAATCCCTACACTTCACGGAATCATTTTGAGGTGAGTTGTCTCCCCCCGCTTTACGCGAAGTCTTATGATCGTGATTCTTTTCATCCGGTGAAGGAGATTTCCCTTTTTCTGGCTTTCCGGGCTCTGTGACTTCTTTACCACAGTTGTCACATTTCAACTTTCCATCATTTCTAGCTCTATTTTCTTCTTCTGTCTTTTCCTTGGTCTTATTTGAAAACTTACCTCCCGGCAAATATTTTTCTAAAGCAATTCCAGTAGAAGTCTGTGGCGTGGACATTAATGAAGCTGGTGTACTTTGATTTCCGATTGAATCAGGACCAGCTAAAGTCCATCTAATACCATAATACGCCCCAACTGTGCCGCCAACAACTATGGTTGCTCCCCCTAATACATATGCACCGACAATTACTTCACCACCGAGAGCAGCGCCTCCTCCACCAAATACCAATGTGCCTGCTGCAGCGTTTTCTCCAGTCGGATCAGTATTCACAATTGGGTTGTTTCTAGCATAACTATAACTATTCCACTGCTGAGGGTCTTGAAGATACTCATCTGGAGTTTCCCAGAACATAGGATCCTGACTTATAAACTTCGCATTTGTGCCATTGAAATAACGGCTATTCATGTAGGTCAAAGAACTGGTTGGGTCATACTCGTGTCCGCTAATACCTTTTCTTTGTTCGTTGAATCCAGTTTGTTCATCTATCCTAAAAGTACCGTAGGGATATGTATCGACAATTTGGACCACGGCGCCAGCATCTGAGGTCGAGACATTTGCTCCACCGAGATGATCAACATGCACGTAACTTACTGTGGTAGAAGTACCCGTTCCAACTACAGTAGCAATAAGTGTGCCGTCTGGTAAGAATATATGTTTAGTTGGAACGCTTCCGGTTATATTATATTCCTTCGTTGGATAATAAGTAGTAACTGAGGATGTGGTAGCGACTGTCATCTTCACACGCTGACCCCAGGGATCATAGCTAAAAGTACTGGTGGCCGTCGTTGAAGTAGCCTGAGTCAGTCTATTGTTGTAATCCCAAGTGTAAGATACAGCTGGGGTACTGGTTCCTATTCTTTGGGTGAGTAGGTTTCCATTGTTATCATATGTATAAGCATAGGCGCTACCCGCTGTAGTGGTCGCTACAGCATGGGGATTCAAATAAGCAGGGGTATTTGTAGCATAGGTATACGTAGTGGTAGTGGACAAGCCGACATCTACTCCAGATTTTAGCAATGCTTAAAGGATAATATTAATTTGTCAAAGGGCTTTAAGCTGGAATACTTTACTCAGTAAACGGTTCCAGCGTTTCTTCTTTTACAAAAGTGTCAGAACCATCGCTAAACTCAATAGTATAAAAAGCTGCACCTATTGGGGCTTTGAAATGTTTAGACTGATCCTCCGTTTCCACGGTAGTGATCCCGACTATCACCGCATAGGTTTTTAAAATTTTGCCGTTTTGATCTCTTGTTACTAAATTCACTTGATCATTGTAAGTAAATTTTGTCATATAGTTATGCTTAATTATTTAATCGGTAGCCAAGGAGTGCCGTCTGGATTTGTAACTCCAGGCCTATGCGCATGAGGCTGTTGGGATCTGGGGTCTTGGTGCTTTGAAGAAGCAGGATGACCCTTATCTATTCGAGTTCCTGTTTGCTTGCCCTGAGAATCTTTTACTTGAATAGCCTCTCCATCGGGGGAACCTTGGATCTGCTCTCCCGCCCCCACTGGAATCGCATTACCTTTAGGGTCAACTACAATAACAGGTTCTTTCACAGGCCCCACAAAAGGATTAGAATTGTCTGTATCGGTGGTTGAGGTGTCAGCAGTCAGTATAGAACTAGGTGTGGTTTGATTGCTAATATCTGGACTAGCCAATCCCCACCTAAGAGTTCCGGCAACGCCAATTGCCGCTGCACCACCAATTGCGACTGGCGGAGCATAAACTCCAATGAGACCCCCGATGTAACTAAAAATAGGTGCTAATGAAGGAATATTAATTGTTGGAAGTGCTCTGGTAGCTTCACCGACAGCTGCTTGCCCTGTTGGATCTGTGTTTACTATTGGATTATTCAGTGCGTAACTGTAAGAATTTAGATTTTGAGGATTTGATAAATACTCCTTTAATTCCTGATCAGTCATCTCTTGAAGGTGACGATTATCACCCATAGCTAAAAATGCTGGATCTTGGGACAAGAATCTAGTATTGGTTTGATTGTAATAGCGCTGGTTAAGATAGTTTAAATTTGAAGCAGGATCAAACTCATAATTTGCAAATTTTCTTTGGCTGTTTAGTCCATTCTGTTCATCTATTCTTGCAGTCCCATACGGATAATAATCGGTTAGTTCAACTACAGCCGGATTTTCGCCGTCACTTGTTGCTAGATTCATACCACCTAGGTGATCTGTATGCACATACGACACTGTTGTAGTTGTACCAGTTCCAACAACAGTCGCGATTAAAGTACCGTCGGGTAAGAAGATATTTTTAGTAGGAGTTGAACCTGTTACGTTATACCCCTTGCTTGGATAATATGTTGTGGCGGATGAAGTGGTGGCTACTGTTTGTTTTATACGCTGTCCCCAAGGATCGTAACTGTATGTTGACGTTGCACTATTTCCCACTGCCTGGGTCATACGGTTATTATAATCCCAGGTATAGGCAGCTGTAGTTGTAGCACCGACTGCTGAGGAAGTAAGGTTGCCGTTATTATCATAAACGTATGTGGTGGCCGAGGCAGCAGTCGTAGTTGCCACAGCGTGAGGATTAAGATAGGCCGCTGTTCCTGTAGCATAGGTATACGTAGTGGTAGCAACCAAGCCAACACCTTCTCCGGGTTTTAGCGAGATTTTATAAGGCTATTCAGTTGTCAAAGGACTTTAAATTCGCATACCTCACTCAGTAAACGGTTCCAGCATATCTTCTGGAGCCAAAGTATCTGAGCCATCTGCAAACTCAATTGTATAAAATGTTGTACCTATAGACGCATTAAAATGCTTTGAGTCCTGTTCAGTTTTAACAGGCGATATACCGACTACTGCAGCATAAACTTTAGAAACGACATTTCCGCTTTCATCAAGTTTTTTTAAATAAACACTGTCTCCCCATGTAAATTGCATGTGATTATTCGTTATTAGAAGAAAACGACTCCAGGACATCTTCCCGGACAAATTCCTGCATAGATCCATCACCAAATTCAATATTATACAAATTTGCACCAATAGGAAGTCCAAAGCGTTTTACATCCTCCTCTGTTTCAACCTGGGTCACCCATATCACTGCCGCAGGAACTTTAGACACTACTTTCCCATGTTCGTCAAGTTTTTTTAAATAAACACTGTCTCCCCATGTAAATTGCATGTGATTAAAACTTAAAATTATTAATTATTTTATTGGTAACCAAGGAGTTCCGTCAGGATTTGTAACCCCAGGTCTATGGGCGTGAGGTTGTTGCCCCCTCGTATCAGGATGGGTACTAGCTGGATGTCCATTATCTATACGAGTTCCTGTGGTAGTCTTTCCATCAGATTGTTTGACATCAACCCACTTTCCATCCTTTGATGTTTTTATCTGCTCGCCTTTCCCAACGGGAATAGCGTTACCTTTAGGGTCAACTACGGTAACAGGTTCCTTTACCGGCCCTACAAAAGGATTGGAATTATCGGTATCGGCTTCTGGCTGGGCATTGGCATCACCTTCAGCAGTTAATATTGAACTAGGGGTTGTCTGGTTACTAATATCGGGGCTTGCCAATCCCCACCTCAGACTTCCCACTATAGCGACTGCTCCTACCCCACCAATAGCGACAGGTGGCGTATAGCTAATTATAACACCGCCGATATAATAAAGAATAGATCCGAGAGCGGGAAGCGCAGGAGCAAGTCTCATAGCGCCTTCTGCGGATTGACCTGTAGGATCTGTGTTCACTATCGGATTATTGAGAGCGTAACTGTAAGAGTTCAGGTTTTGAGGGTTTGATAAGTATTCTTTTAATTTTTGGCCAGTCATTTCTTCGAGGTATTGATTGTCACCCATTGCCAAGAAAGCTGGATCCTGGCTTAAGAATCTAGCGTTGGTGCCATTGTAGTAGCGCTGGTTAAGATAATTTAAATTGGAGGCCGGGTCAAACTCGTAATTAGCAAACTTACGCTGGCTGGAAAATCCGCTCTGTTCGTCTATTCTTATATTTCCATAGGGCAGGTAATCTGAAAGTTGCTGGATTTCGCCTTCTTCGGAGGTCGCTACATTCATACCACCGAGATGATCGGTATGGATATATGACACGGTTGTAGTTGTGCCGGTTCCAACTATCGTTGCTATCATAGTTCCGTCTGGTAGGAATATGTGCTTGGTCGGAACGCTGCCGGTAATATTGTATTCTTTGCTTGAATAGATAGTTGTAGTAGCACCTTGGGTCTGTTTTACTCTTTGACCCCAAGGATCGTAAGTGTAAGTTACCGAAACTCCGGTAGATGAAGCTTGCGTTAAGCGATTATTATAATCCCAAGTATAGGCAGTTGATGTAGCGCCGCTAGTGATTATACCCGTAAGGTTTCCGTTGTTGTCATAAGTGCTGGTAGCAGTTCCTATCTTCTGTGGGGCATGGGGGTTTAAGTAAGCAGGAGTGTTTGTAGCATAGGTATACGTAGTGGTAGCACCCAAGCCAACAGCTTCTCCCAACTTCAGCAATGTTTGAAAGGTCTTACTAAGATGTTAAAGAACGATTTAGAGGTCTTTAAAAATTTCAGAATCATATTCACCTATTGATACCATTACCTGAACATCATCCAATGTGCCACAGTCAAAATATTGATGGAAATCATCACCATCTTTAGCAGAAGCAAAAATATCAAGCTCATTGATAAATTGTTCAAATTCTTTAGCACCCAAACCCCATTCAAATAAACTATCGTTAATTTTTTTCATACCCGTTACATCAGGAAGAACTTTTAACAGTACATCGACGTTGGATTTTATAAACATCGGTATTCCTCCAAAATTTACACTTGTTCCGGGTCTTCCTGCATAATCCTTTAATAGATCTCTAAATGAAGCGAAAGCTAAGGGACTTCCGGAAAACAATAATGTATCTGCGCTTTTAAAATTCTTAAAAAAACCAAAGTAAATTTTATTATCTTGTTTGTTCATATTTATCATTTTTTAGGTGTATTAGAGGACGGATTGTTTTTAAGAGGAGAATCATTACCAATTGGAACATTTCTCCACTCATTTCCCTGTTTTCCATCTGGACCCGGTGGTTGACCAGGTTTATGAGGATTATAGTCCCAATGAGGATTATGGCGCTCATCACCGGGGAAATATCTCCATTCGCCTCCTTTAGAATCCCAATAACTCTTCCCTCCTTCCTTTCCTTCAGAAGGACGACTAGCGGGACCCACTTTTAATTCTCCTGGATTTTCTACTGGTGGCGCGACACCGTCAGGTGCCAAACCTCTGGGAGTCTCAATCTTATCATTTGATTGGTCTGCAGGCATTATTGGCCCTATAAAAGGTTGGGGGGTCATCGCTTCTCTTTCAGCGTCTGTAATTGCTGGTGCATTAGCTGTACGGGGAAATACCAATACGCCTATTGCCGCGCCTATGCCTAGAGCAGTCGCGGATATTCCCGAAAGGATACCTGCCCCAATTTTAGCAAATGGCATAGCAAGTGTGGCGGCGTTACCAGTTGGATCAGTATTGACGATTGGGTTATTTAAAGCATAGCTATAGGTATTTAAGTTTTGAGGATTAGATAAGTATTCCTTTAGTTGCTGGTTAGTCATTTCTCTTAACTGACGACTATCGCCCATAGCCAAAAACGCGGGATCTTGGGATATAAATTTTGCGTTCGCACCATTGAAATAACGGCTGTTCATGTAGGTCAAAGAACTGGTTGGATCATACTCATGACCGCTGATTCCTTTTCTTTGTTCGTTGAACCCGTTTTGCTCATCTAATCTGAAAGTACCATAAGGGTACGTATCAACAAGTTGGACTACTTCTCCGGAATCTGAGGTGGAGACGTTTGGTCCGCCAAGATGGTCGGTATGGATGTAACTAACAGTTGTGGAAGTGCCGGTTCCAACTATGGTAGCTATCATGGTGCCGTCTGGTAAGAATATATGTTTGGTAGGAACACTTCCAGTTATATTGTATTCTTTTGTCGGATAGTAAGTTGTAGCGCTGGATGTTGTCGCAACGGTCATTTTGACCCTCTGGCCCCAGGGGTCATAGGAATATGTACTGGTCGCATTATTACCAAGAGCCTGCGTCAGCCTGTTGTTATAGTCCCATGTGTAAGAAGCTTGGGTGGATGTCCCTATCGCAGTAGAGGTTAAATTACCATTGTTATCATAGGTAAAGCTAGTGCTGGTTGCGACAGTAGTCGTGGCCACAGCGTGAGGATTCAAGTAAGCAGCCGTTCCTGTAGCATAGGTATACGTAGTGGTAGTGCCGTTTTCAACTCGGGTTAATATATTCCCAACACTGCTATAGGTATAACTATAGTTGTAAGGTGTGGTTGAAGCAGCAGTCGTGGAAGCATTGGTTAGCCTGTTTAAGTCGTCGTAAGAATAGGTAACCACCCTTTCTAAGGTCGTGCTGGCAGATTCCCTTATTTGGGTAATATTGCCGTTGTTATCGTAAGTGTAAGTTAAGTCCTGAATGGCAGGGCCCGGGGAGGGTGGCACCGGCCAATCACCCGTGTAAAGGTCAGAAATTTCTTCATCTGTCAGAGCGCGGTTAAATATGGAAAAGTCATCCACAATTCCGTCTGCTTTATTACCACCGTGAATAGCAGCCCCTACAACAGCTCCGGAAACTCCATAAGTTCCGCTCCCTCCACCGCTCACTGAAATAGTGCCCAAATAGGTGCCGTTTATATAGGCTTTGGTAGATGAACCGTTATAGGATAAAGTTAGCATACTGAAGTAACTGGTGGGTACGGTTGTACTGTAAGATACCTGGTTGTCTGATACAGAATTCTTTTGGTAGATATAAAGCAGCTTTGGCGTACCACTGTCGTCGTAGTAGTCTATACGCATATTTACCTTGTCAGTGTCGGAAAACGCACCACCAAGTTCCCATCTCGCTCCGCCTGTTGGGGCGGCCGGCGGCTTGTACCAGAAATTCAAAGTAAAACCGGAAAGGAAGGAGTAGCCGTTTGGGTCGTTGGTATTGTTAAGCCATTTGCTGCTGTTAGAGCTACCCATATCCGCGCCATTGTTAAATTTAGCGGAATTGAAGGGTGTACTGCCATTGTTCGTAAGGTTGCTGCCGACTGAGGCAGTGGTATTTTCAAGCCGGAAATATTCTTGAATGTTAGGGTCTGTGTAAAGTGAAGTTTCGTAAAGCTCAACTGCCGCTGCGTTGGCTGTTTTGGGAGTAAATTGGGCAATAAGAAAACCAAAAGCTTTGCTAACGCCATTTGCAAAAGCGCGATAAATCTTGGACAAAACCCCTTCCTCTTGAATTTCCTGAGGCAAAACTTCTTCCGGTTGTGGTGTGAGCTGCGATTCGGGCGTAGTTAAATTTGTAGGCTGGGGTGTAATTATTTCAGGGCTGGTTGTAGCCTCGACAACTTCAGGAACAGGCATTACGGGTTCTTCTAAAACACTTCCCTGTGTTGAGGTTGGAGTCGCTTCTTCCTCTTGTGAGGAAGTGGATGTTGCGGTGTTATTTTCAGCGGCCGGAGCCTGGTCTATTAAGTTTTCGGGCGTGTCGCTGGCAATATATTCTGGCGGTGGGTCTGCGACTATTACTTCGGCTTTGCCTAGAGTCTCTTTTTGTTTTAATTCTTCTTCCTCTTTTATTTTTTCATCTTCATTATTAGGCAAGAGCTCTGGAGTTGCTTCTTCGTCAACAATGGCCGGTTCTTGAACTTGACCTAAGCTCTCTTGGGCATCCATTTGGGATTCTTCCTGTCCTGACTCTCCCTCACCAAACATCATAGATTCTTCTGAGGGCAGCCTTGTAACTTTTTGCTGCAGCCGGTACATATGGGCGACATCGTAAGTGTTTGTAGTAATAGCCCCATTGGCAAAAGTAATTACAGTGGGTTGTTCTAGAGGTGAGTAATCGTAACTGCTGACTACATCTGTATAAGAGCCGTCTGTGCTTTCTTTTCTTTGAACCTGGTCTAAAAGTCCCGCGCTGTTGTAAATATATTTAACCTGCGAGCTGTCAGGATTAGTTATGGTTAACCGGTTCCCGGCTCGGTCGTAAGTATAGGAAGTTGTGTAGCTGCTGCCCGTTATGATTTTTACCTCCTGCGTAAGCTGACCTAAGGCGTTGTAGGTGTTGGTAAGGTTTACTGTCGTGGAGGAAGCCGTGCATAAACGCCCTTTGCCCTGGGTGCAGGAATCGTAGGTGTAGGTAACTTCTGTGCCACCGCTAGTGCCGGTGTGATCTTCCGTGAGTTGGCGATTAATGTCGTCGTAAGTGTAGTTAATGGTTTGAGACTTAGGGTCAATTTTTTGCGTAAGATTGCCCGCGTCGTCGTAGGTGTAAGTATAGGTGCCGTAAGTGGCGTCTGACGGCGAGTGCAAGTCTTGGGCAGTAAGTCTTCTGCCTAAACCGTCATAAGTAAAGCTTCGGGTGCTGCTGGCAGAATCCGTAATAGTTAAAAGATTACCCAAATAGTCGTAAGTGTAAGCGGTTGGGTGGATGGAAGCGCCGTTGCGCTCATCTACCTGTTTTAAATTACCATAGGCATCGCTATGTAAATCTTTAAGTTTGCCGTTGGGGTCTGTGACGGTAGTTTTCCAATCCTGAAAAGCTGTAGTGGTGGTGCCGTTGGCATTGGTGGTTGTTCCCACCCGGTATAAAGCGTCGTAAGTATAGTTTATAAATAAGGCAGATGTGGAAGTCGCGGTCGTGCTGGCTAAGCCGGACGAAAAATAAGGCAAAGATTCTTTTTGCAAAGAACCAATGTTATTGTAAACATAATCTTTAACAGAATAGTTGCTGCCTTCCGCCTCTTTGCGCTCCTGCTTTTTTCTGCCCAAGCCGTCCAGATATAAGTAGCTGTCTGTACTCGTGCTGGTGTCTAAGTAGACTGACTTTTTTACGCTAAATGAACTGGTGGCGTTAGTGTAAGTAAAAGTTACTGCGGTCAGTAAAGTGGAAGTGGCGCTCGGGTCCGGCTGTTTTTGTTCAATTACCCGGTCTAAGCCGTCGTACACATTTACAAAAATGTTTCCGTTTGGGTCTGTTGTGGTGGCAATTTTACCCGAAGAATAGTCGTAAGTCAGCTGAGTTGCCTGGCTAAGCGGGTTTAAAACCGTTGCGGGATAAAGATTAAAGCTGTCGTAGGTGTAAGTTGTAGTTTTGTCCCTTGGGTCTTTTTCCGAAGTAACCAGACCGTAAGCGTTGTAAGTTTTTTCAATATCAACATAGGTAGAACTTGCCTTCCACATTTCTTGCTTGGTCAAATTTCCCTTATTTACAAGTCCTAAGTTTAAACTGTCATAATAATATTTATTCTCCTTAACTTTAGTGCTCCCGTTGTTAACTGTGGATTCAGTTGCCAATAAACTCATGGCAGAGGTCGTTGAACTTGTGGCGTATGTATAAGTGGTGGTAAAATCGTCTGTTCCGGAATCGCTGAAGGTGCCGTCATCGCTGCCGGTTACTTCCCCATATTCAATTTTTTGGGTAATATTGCCTTTAGAATTGTTATAAGTGTAGCTTTCGGCTTTGTCCTTGTGGCTTGCGTCGCCGTCGTAAGTAAATTCCACTGTTTGGGCAAGCTTAACAAAGCCTGCCAGACCGTTAGCAGTGGTTGTTGCGCTATCCCATTTGTTAATTGTCTTTTTGAATAAGTTACTGTTTGCGTTGTATTGTTCAACCCTGTAAGGCTTGCCGATTTTAAAATAGTTGTCAGAAAATTCGCCGGTGGAGGTGGCGCTTGTGTTGCCCTGATGAAAAAAGGTTTTGGTCACATTTCCGGCCGCGTCGGTCTTGTCTACCTGGTTAAAGCCAGCAAAGCGCCTGTCAAAAGGACCGTTGAAATAATACTTGCCTCCACTGTAAGTAAAAGATTCTGCTGTACTGGTTGCTCCGTTTTCGCTTGTGGTAATTTGACTTACAGTCTGAACAATTAAGGGTAAGGTATTTAACTGAGTAGTGCTGGCATAATATTGGGAGGATGGTTTGTAGCTAATTTCGGTTTTACCGCCTGTTGGGTAAGTGATTCGGGTAAGTACATCTACCGGTTTTATATTGTTAACATTACTGCCTGATATATCATTAAAATAATAAAAAGAATCGGCTAAGCCATTTCCATCTAAATCTCCGATTAATGAATGAGTGTAATGTGGTACGGAGTTATCGCTAAACTGGGCATAGCTTCCGTCGCCAATATCATCACTCCAACCATTACCTGTGTTTAAATAAGTTCTACGCGTCAGTTCGCCATCCCGTAAAGACTGGTTAATATCGGGTAAACCATCACCATTGTACTCAAATACTCTTACGCCGTCATCGCCCCAGGTAGTTTGCAAATTTAGGGGTGGGGCGTAGCGAGAATAGCTATCCCAAGTGCTTGAGCTGTTGTTTATGTAAGCTTGTTTTTCGCTGCTACTGCCATCGTGGTAACCTCGTAAAAAGTCTGTTAATGTGTCCCCATTTAAATCAGCATTTATTCTTCCGCTTTTCGGGACTAACGGAAGAGTCCAGCTATTGCTTTGGGTCCAACCTTGACCGTTGTTTAAATAGACATGGTAATAAACAAAAGCCCCGTCTTCTAACATCCTAAAAATGTCCGGTAAACTGTCACCGTTAATATCACCAATTTCAGCGAACCTCTGATTACCCACGTTGGTAGTACCGTCTGAAAAGGACAAAAGAGGATTCCAGGTAGAACTGGCGGTCCAGCCTGCACCGGTATTTAAATAGGCTGCGCCTCCATAAGCATTGCTGGCACTAAGCATATCTTCCAATCCATCTCCGTTAACATCCGCCATCCTGACACCCAAATCACACCACGGGTCTGTACAGCTACCTCCGTAAGCATAAAAATCGATAGGAGGCTGGTAAGTACTGGTGGCCGTAAAAATACTTTGACCATTGTTTAACCACGCAACCCGTGTGGAACTCGCGCTTTGGTCTTTTGCCGCGTACATAATGTCAGTAAAACCATCCCCGTTAATGTCGCTGGCTATGGCGTAGTTTAAAGCGCTAGGCGGAGTGAAACTGGCATTACTAGACCAGCCCCCTTGTCGGGCTTGATAAGTAAATAGCGTTGAAGGCAAGCTCGTAGTACTGCCGTTATCGTCAATGCCGTTTTCGGTAACGCCGCTTAAAAGAGACCTGTAACCATTGTCACCGGTTGTGTAACTAAGAGAATATTTTTTATGTAAACTTGTATCCTTCTTAATGTTTATTTCTTTTATACGTGAATTGGTTACTACTTGAAAACCAGTTTTTGTAGATGTAGAAGTGTCTGTCCTCGTTTCCCGGTTAAATTCAATATTATATAGAGGTGTGCTCGTGGTATTGCCGGCGTAATAAATGTTGGAAGGATAAATTTGAGAGCCGGATTTATAATAGCCGTACTTTATTTGGTTACCATTGGTGTCCAGAACTCTGTCTAACAGCCATTTATAAATACGGCTTGGATTTTGCGGGTCTGCAAGTGTTGGTGATACACTTTGCCCCGACCCGCCGGACGGATATAGACTAAGGACTTCAGAACCACTTAAGTTTCTGTTAAAAGCAGCAACATCGTCTACAATGCCGCTGGCTTTGTTGCCTCCGTGGATTGCAGCGCCGACAACATAGCCTGAAGCTCCATAAGTCCCGCTTCCGCCCCCACTGGCCGACACATTTCCAACGTCAACCCCATTCATATAACCGCGCAGAGTAGAGCCGTTATACGTTACGGTCAGCATTGTAAAAATGCTGGTTGGCAGCGTGGTGGCATAAGTAACAGCAGTATCAGACACCCCTGTTTTTTGGTATATAAACTGTACTTTAGGAGTTCCGCTGTCATCAAAGTAGTCTATGCGAATATTTACTTTGTCAGTATCGGAAAATGCTCCGCCTAACTCCCATCTTGCGCTCCCGGTTGGTGAAGACGGGGGTTTGTACCACAGGTTTAAACTAAAGCCGCTTAAAAATGAATCCGAGTTTGGGTCCCGGCTATTCGTTAAATAACGAGTTGAGTTACTAAAACCAAAATCAGAGCCATTGGCAAACTGTCCCGGGTTAAAAGGTGTTGAGCCGTTATTGGTCAGGTTATTACCAATTGTGGCAGACGTGTTTTCGAGCCTAAAATATTGTTTTAAATTCGCGTCGTTGTAAAGCGAAGTTGAATACAATTCCACCGGCAAGCTTGCTTCAGGGTCACCAAAATAAAACCGGTTTCCTTTTTTGTCCGTAGCAGTCCAAACATTATTAGAAAAGACATAATTTAAAAATTCGCCGTTGTCTACTCTTGAAACATAAGTCGTGCTGGCGGTTGTGCTGGCAACAAGCTCGCCTGACAAAGACGAACTGAAATAACTCGTTGTGGAAATATTATTGTAGATGTTGTTAAGGCCGCTTTTATTTAATCTTTCAATATAAGGTATATTAATGCCCCAACCGGCGCCAAATTGGGAATCTATTTCTTTACTGTTTTGGCTGTTGTATTGAAGTTTTAAATCGGGCTGAAAGCCGTTGCGTCCGGGAGGCACAGCAATGGGGTATTCAGTCAGCAAAGAACCGCTGCTTTCATCGGCGTGGACAGGGGAAGCGGGTTTATAACCGGTTTCAATTCTCGGATCCGGGTCCGAAGAGTCTAATAGCATTTCCGGTGGGGGTTCTTCGCTTTCGAGCTGTTGGTCAATCTGGCCGCTTTCTTCCGTAGGCTGTAGTTGTTCTTGGGGTAAAGGGTTAGGTTCGGGTGTGGGGGTAATTAATTCCGTTTCAGGCGTTGTTGTATTGTTCGATTCTAAGGAGGGGATAGTTGTAGTTGTTTGTGCAAAAGCGGAGGCTAAGGGAGTGAATAAAAAAGAAAAAGCTAACAAAATTGCTGTTAGCTTTTTAACTGCGTTAAATTTTAATACTTCAAAAAAGTCTTCTATAGAGGGCCCGGGAGCTTCGGGAAAGAGTTTTGTAATTTGATTCTCTTTCATGCAAATATTCTAACTTAGGCTTAACTAAAAGTAAAATAAGCATTGTGGATAACTTTATAAATAATGTTAGCTCTTGTAAACGAAATTTTAGGAACCTTTAGTAATTCAGCATAAATTATTGTTAACAGATAACAACAAATTTAAGTTTGGGTTTTGGTAAGGTCCACCAAAGTAGTTTCGGTAAGGCCGTTATGTATTGGCACGGTAAAAATAAAACTTGAGCCTTTGTCTAGCCCTTGGCTTTCCGCCCAAAGCTTTCCTTTATGCTGCTCTACAATAACTTTGGCAACATAAAGGCCAAGCCCAAGGCCTGCACTTTGCTTGGAAGACTCTTTTCCACGTTTGAATTTTTCAAAAATTTCATCTTTTTCGTCTTCCGACATCCCTTTGCCCGTATCGGTAACACTAAAACGTATTTCTTCGTCAGTAGAAGAAAGGTCAACTGTAATACTTCCCTTTTTGGTGTATTTAATGGAGTTGTCTATAAAGTTGTTCATAACCTGCCTAATTTTTTCTTTGTCTGCCATTATTTGCGGTACAGATTTTGGCATGTTGAATGCCAGCTTTAATCCTTTTTCCTTCGCAATGGGTTGAAGCTGCTCAAAAGTTATTTTGGCTAGGTCTAAAAGGTTGACCTCTTGGAATAAAAATTCCATTTTGCCGCGTTCAATACGGGAGACATTTAACATATCGTCAATAAGCGCAATAAGTGAGTTGTTGGTGCGTGCAGTCTTTTCCAGGGTCTCTTTTAGGCCGTCGTCAACTTTGCCGTAGTCTCCGGCTAAAATTGAGCTTAAAAACCACTTTATAGTTGCCGGCGGCGTGCGCAGCTGATGGCTGGCAATGGTAATAAACTCCGACCTGGCTTTGTCTAATGCTTCGAGCTGTTCGTTGGCTTTTTGTAATTCTTCGTAGAGTATTGCTTTGTCTAATGCAACAGCAATTACGTCGACACAGTTTTTCACAGATTCTTTTTCAAAATCACTTAAGCCACTGTATTCTCGGTTAATTGCTAAAACTAAAAGCCCAGTTGTCCGATTCTGGCTCAATAGTGGGTATAAGAGCACATTTTTTATATGAGATTCTTCCGCAATAGTTTTTAAATTGGAGTCGTTTATAATTCCGCCCCACACGTCATTTAATCTGGAATTTAAAGATGGAATTTTATTTCGTATTACATTGGTTAAAACAGGTTTGGCCGATACAGAGTTAATAATAAAATCTCTAAACATAAAGCCCGTATGTTTTAAAGCTGTAAGAAGGCGTTCAGATTTAGAAAAAATAAAAGGGTAGAGGGTGTCATCTGCTTCGTGAAAGGAAAAAACCCCTACCGTTTCCATATTTAAATCGACCCTGACCTCTTCCGACATTTTTTCGGAAAGCGAGGCTGGGTCTAAAGTTAAAAGGCTAACTTGATAAAGCTTTCGCAAAAGCGAAAGCGTTTTATTTACGACTGCTAGCTCAATGTTGCGCCTGTAGATTTCTTCGTTTATTTCTTGAAGATGTTGATCCATGGGAGCTTCGGTGGTTACTGACTTGTCTTTTTTTACTTCCTTACGTTTCGGCATATGCCTATAAACTTTATTTCTTATTTACATAGAGAAAGTCTGGATGTCAATAATATTAATGGGCTAAATTTTAGGGTTTATTTAAGGGAGGATGGTACTTCTGAAGGTGGAAGATCTGCCACTAAACTCATTACGGCCTCTTTGCAAACTTCGCGTGCGGCTCTTCCGAATAGACTGCCGTATTGGTTTACTAGGTTATCAACTATATTAATAGCATTAGCGGTTTCTTCTATTGATATTAATCCGTTTTTTTGATCAACAATTTTTAAGCCTTTTACTTTACCTGCCTCATGCCAAGCCACAGGACCCATAAGTAATTCCTGTTCTCTTATAATTTTTATGGCTATTTGATCGTATTTGCTCATACAGTGTAACTTTTGATTCCGGTTTTTTAAGATTCTTTAAGTTCGCAAAACCCAAGGACGCCGAAAGTTAAAAGGAAAGTGCCTGTGGTTAGAAGCAAATCCCCCCAATTACCATTGTAGTAAGTTCCAGCGGTCGTAGCGTAAGAAAAAGCAGTATCACCCAAAAACATTACAGCGAGTCCTAAAAGAACAGATGCTATATCGAGCGTGTATTTGCCCCCCATGTATTTAAACGAAAGACCTGAAATTATTGTCGCAATTGCCAGCGCTACAAAGTCCCCAAGTGGGTATGCGATATCAAGAATTGTTTTTAGTGCTGTTTCTCCCGCAGGAACCAGTACGCCTCCACGCGCAACTATAACTTGTAAATAATAAGTAGCGAACAAAATCACAAAAGGGGCTATGATTACGAAAACTTTGGAAATTTTGTTACGCAGGCCGAATTTGGCTCCTGTCACTTTAGACAGGTAAAATGCCCCTAGCCCGTAGAAAAATATACTTGGAGCGAAGCCAAGGTCAGCCAAAGAGGGATAAGGGGCTGGTTGGTTTAAAAAAAAGTTATAGTACGACCAAATCATTTCTCCGCATCCCCACAAAAAAATGCCAATGCCAATAAAAAAGATAGCCTTTCCTAAGGCAGTTTTAAGGCCTCCCCAGACTTTGGAGTTGAACATGGCCATTAGTCCTCCCAACAAAGGAACCAGGCCAAAAAGAAAAGAGTAAAGGTAATTATAAAAACCTTCCGTGCTTTTTGTTGCAAAAAGGGTAGTCCAAAAAATGAGCAAAAAAATGTAAAAACCAAGACTGATTCTTTGTGGAAGATTTAGATTTGCTTCTTTAAACATAAAGCTTTGTTTATTTTTTAGGCTGATATTCTTCCGATGCCAAGAATATTTAACATTTTAATTATATAGTTTTGATTTTTGGTGTCAAATGATATACACAGATGGTTTGGGAAATCCATTCATTCTGGTTGACACCACTAAATTGTATGCCCCTGTATCATGGAAGACCAGTTTATCTCCTACGGCTATATCTTGGGGGAGTAAAGCTTCGTGAGTAATAATATCAGGCGAATCGCCGGTGGGGCCGGCTAAGGCGAAAAATGCTTCCCCGGAATCAAAGGAAGATCTGAGGCTGGTTACTTTGTAGCGGACTGAGCCTTGGTAAGCCATAGCCTCAAAGAGAGCGCTATATACCCCAGCGTCTAAAAAGAGCCAGGTGCTTTCTTTCCTTTCAACTTTTCCAATTATGCTGGTGACAACTACGCTGGTCGAGGCAATAATCCCTCTTCCAGGTTCCAAGATAAGCTTAGGTTGGTATGGTAATTTTTTGTATTGTTCCAAGGTATTTTGTGCTATCTCCTTTAAGGTCAAAATTTTGTCTGTGGAAGCGTAGGGACAGGGGAAGCCGCCTCCAATATTTAAAATTTCTATTTTAATCCCTACTTTTTTTAATTCAATCAGGATTTCGCGTAAACTTTCTAAAGCTTCTGCCCAAGCCATAGGATTGCTTGCTTGGGAGCCTACATGAAAACTTATACCGTAAGGTGTAAGGCCTAATTCTTTAGCCCTTATTAACAAAGGGACTGCATTTTTTTTGTCTGTACCAAATTTTTCCGAGAATTTGTAAACGCTGCCTGTGTCATTAACAATCACCCTTACATAAACCTTTGAATGTGGTGCCATGGCGGCTATTTTTTCCAGTTCAGGCAAGGAGTCGAAAGCGAATTTGTCTACCCCATATGCAGCGAATTCCTTTATATGCTCAGCCGGTTTTACCGATGTGCCATAAATCATTTTATGTGGAGGTATTTTGATTGCTTTGAGCATAGTCAATTCATATACTGATGCAATTTCAAATCCACATCCCGCTTTGGCTATTATTTTTAGAATTTCTGTTTCCGCGTTTGCTTTTAAGGCGTAGTAAATTCCCGCACCCGGAAAGTATTTTTTAAACTCGTTGATTTTATCAAGGAGATTTTTTTTTGAAAAAATAAAAAACGGAGTTTCGTATTTTAAACTTTCTAAAAAAGCATGCTCGAACACTTGGTTTCCCTTGGTTGGCATAAAGAACGGTTAAATTTTTTATTTAAAGGACACAGCCATTATTCCAGCAATAATAATAAGACCGCCGATTGTCTGTGCAGCGGTAATTTTTTCTTTTAAAAATAGTCGAGCAAGAATAATGGTTGGCAAAGAAAATGCCCCTGACAAAAGTGCTACCAAGCTGGTTAGTGATGTAGCGCTATACCCTAGACTTATTGCCAGGTAAGCGCCAATCTCACAAATGCCGATTAGAGCCAAAAACTTCCAAAGCTGTGGTTCGACAGACAGCAGATTTGTACGGCGCAGTTTGGCGACTGCCAAAAGGGCGATTGTCATAAAAACGTACATTAGCAAAGCGTAAGGTAGCCAATCTTTACCGCTTACAAACCGATCCCAAAATAAAGTCCAAAAACCGGCCATAAGGGTTGCTAGGCCAATTTCTTTAAACCCTGGGACATGCGCTAAACTCAAGCGCTTCAGGCGCAACGCTTGAATGTCAGTATTAATTAATAAAATTCCCAAAAATAGCACGCATAGACCAATAAGCATGGTCATATTAATGACTTCTCCAAAAATAGCGATTGACAAAATAGCTGTTAGGCCTGAGAAAGAAGCAAATATAGGGCTTAGTACGCCAACTTGGCCTTTGCCAAAACCTTTATATACAAAAAGATAAACCAACGCCTGTATTATTCCAAAAATTGCCAATGAAAAGTAGCTTTTTGTGTCTTTCGGCCACAAAATTTCATTTTGATTTATAAAAGTTTGGTATAAAACAATACCAAATAATACTAAACAACCAAAAATATGCCCCCAAACCAAGCTGGCAACTGTCCCGACTTTATCAATAGTTTTTTTGGCAAAAAAATCTGCAAAACCCCAACCCAACATACCTCCCAGTCCAGCGAGTAGGGCAACCATTAATTCTTGATTCATTTTTTTGTATCAAATTTTACTGTGTATGAAAATAACAAAAATATTATAGCATCTTATACATTTTTTGGCAAAGCCTATGCTTTATTTAGTTTTTGATTTGTTTACTTAATCTTTTTGCTTCTTCCCATGCTAAATCGAAGCTATTCTTTAAAATTTCTGCTATTTCTTTATTTTCAATAATAATTCCAAAATTTTCTTTCGAGGATACGAACGCAACCTTGTTTCCATATATACCGATATCAGAAGAAAAATTAAATTTTTCTTCAGGAATCATAAGGGCTTCAGCTGGTTGTGAAGGTTTAACGCGCTTGTATAACTCAATGACTTCTTTGGATGCTGGATTTATCGCGAACATTTTTATCCCCCTTTTACCTCTTTCCTTATCTTGATTTTGAAAATCAGGCACACGTTCAAAAATAAGAAAAGGATTTGCAAAAGTTCTTAATTCCTTAGTGTTGTTTGTGGAAAAAAGATCAAAATACACTTCTTTCGCTGCATTTTCACCCTCAAATATTTTTACTATTGGCCTAGTTTTAGTGGCTTTGTGTAAAGCCTTTAGCTCGGGAATAATAGATTCAACTCCAAGCGTCACCTCATCTTGTCGTTTGGCTGCTATCCTTGCCGAATGAAGTAATGTATCCGGAGAGACGGCAATATACCTTTGAACCTTCTTTTCGTTGGAAATACTAACAAAGCCTTTTTTTATCAAAGCTTCCAATACAACGTAGGTTGAACTACGGTTTATCTCGGCATGTTTAGCAATTTCAAAAACCGTAGACACTTCTAATTCAAGCAAGGAAAGGTAAATTCTTGCTTCTTTTTCCGAGAGCCCAAAATTAACTAGCTGTTTTAAAAAATTTTCTTGCATATATTATTTTTTCTTGCGCAAGCTTATTTTTACCTCTCTATCCAGCCTTTTTGCTTCCTCCCAAGCAAGGTCAAAAATATTGTTTAACATGCCAACTATTTCTTTATTTTCTAGAATGATCCCAAAATTATCTTTTGGAGAGGTAAATGCGACTTCGTCACCGTAAATTCCCATATCTGAAGAGAATTTAAATTTATCTTCTGGAATTAAAGCTATTTCGTAAGGGTGTTGGGGGCGAACTTTTTTGCCCAGTTCAAGTAATTGTTTTGTGGCTGGGTTTATTGCGTACATTTTTATTCCCTTTTTGCCCCTTTCTTTGTCATGATTAATAAAATTAGGCACTTTTTTAAAAATCGCAATTGGATCAGAGATGGTTTTTAATTCCTTTGTTTTTGAGAATACAGAAAAAAGCAGATCGTAAACCTGTTTAACGGCGTCGTCTCCTTCAAAAACTTTTACAACAGGTTTTCTTTTTGTATCTTTATGCAGGGACTTTAATTCTGGAACTATAGATTCAACCCCTTCTTTTATGCTGTCTTGTTTTTTGGCAGCAGCTTTAGCGGAATACATTAGGGTTTCGGGAGAGGCGGCTATATATTGCCTAACTTTTTTTTCGTCGGAAATACCAACTAAACCTTTTTCCTTTAAGGCTTCTAAAACAACATAAGCCGAGCTTCTGTTAATTCCCGAATGTTTTGCAGTTTCGAAGACCGTGGCTATTTCTAACTCCAGCAAGGAAAGGTAAATTCTTGCTTCTTTTTCGGAAAGACCGAAATTTATAAGTTGTTTAAGTAGTATGTCTGTCATATGTTTATCCACCCCAACAATAGGGGATAAAAATAATATTTTAAAATTTACTGTTAGAGTATAACAACAAACTTTATCATAAGCAAGGGCTTAAATAAAGCACTTTTGTCACCTATTTTAAACACGTTTATCAACAACATCTTTGCTGTTAGTTATTGACAACAATACTATATATTCTAATCTGCCATTATAAACTGACCTTTGAAAAATTTTAGGAGGTTAAATAACGAAGTTAGTTGAATATTCATAAAATTCGAAAAATGTGTATAATTGACTTAATTGAATGTAAATTAAGTATTGAACTAAACTATGAATAACAAGTATTTATTAACGGGAATAGTTGTGACAGTTATGCTAGTTGCCACCGGAGTTATTTATCATTTTCGACAAAATAACGTTTATCGAAATGAACAAAAGGCTAATACTGACCAAATTAACTCAAGTTCTTCGCCACTGATCTATTACTCAAGTAGTCCTAAAGTTATAGGAAAGGAATTAAATGGACTTTTGTCTATTCCTGAACAATACAAACCACAGGATGTAATTATAGATATTGACGCTTTGGCAGAACCATATTTAGAGCAAGACAAAAATAGGCCGGCTACAAGCGGTCGCCTGCAATTACTAAAAGATCCCGAAGGTTTGTTTAGTGTGATGGGTTACGGCATTTACCAAAATTACAACAGTCTCTTCTTTGAGTATGCTTTAAATTGGGAAATAGCCGTTGAGAAGGCAAACAACGCTACAGTACCAGCTTATAAGTTCAAAAGTCAAAACATTGAAGGTTACATAAATAGGAGTTTGACTGAAATGGTAATTAAAAAAGAAGATTTAGTTTATACAATTTCTTATTCGTCAAAGGCGTTTAACCCAAACTTCGAAGGGGAAATTGACCTTGAAGATTTTCCTGGAAAAAGTAGGCCGGCTTCCGAACTTTTTATTTTTGGAAGTACTTTCCGGTTTCTGAAATAGTATAAAGAACTAAAAAACAAATACCGTTTTAAGAACAGAATGTTTTCTGTTTTTTTGCGGTATTTGTTTGTTCAAATCGGCGCACTAAAAAAGGAGAGGGCATGAACTAAATAATCTGAATCTGAATTTGGTTGTTTTGGAATTTTCTGTAAAAAAGGAGAAAGAGTATGAGTCGGATGAAAAGAGTTCTGAAGGTTTCGGCGGTTTTTATTGGAATAGTTTTTTCACAAACCCTAGCGTTTGGGCAGCAGTGCACAGCCGCCAGAGTTACGAACGCACAGTTCTCAAGCCCGTTCGGCAATGGAACAGTTTTTAAGACTGGTAGCCCTGGCAGTTGGCATGACGAAAACGCTCACATAGATAATGCAGGTACAAATGTTTATAGCGCCTGCGCCGTGGATATGAATGTAGGGACAGGTAGCGATGATGAAGGTATGCCTTTGGTTGCGGTTGCAGACGGAACGGTTGTCTACGCCGACATCAGAAGTGGTTTTGGCAATACTGTCATTATCCAACATTCTCCAAATACACGGAGTCAGCTTTCTCATTTGTATTACAATCCCAAAATCAAACCTGGTTTGAAAGTTGGGGATATGGTGAGGAAAGCTTCGGTAATTGGGTTTTTGGGTAACACGGGTGGATCGTCTAGCCCTCACCTACATTTCGAATGGCAAGAGATTGACTCTTTAGATCCGGTAATTCGGGATGATAAAGGTAACACAAGCGACAAATGGAAGTCTTATCACTTTCCACATATGGATGGGCAAATGGTGACCAATGGCGGGACGGTTTCTTCTTTCAATGGGAGAATTGTTCCTGATATTGCGGTTACATATGCCGACGGTACATTCGTTAAAGACATTAATAGCACTGATATTTACTATGTGGATGGAGGAAAACTGAGAAAATTTGGTTCTTTGGACCACTTTCGTTCTTGGTTTCCGTTCTATACCAATAGTGTTCCTATTGGGGCTGCAGTGGCTTTGGCAGGAGCTTCGACTATTTCGGCCTACCCAAAGGGAAGCGATATGTCTTTTCGGCCTGGAGTTCTACTGCGGTCCGATAAATTTGCGGAAAATATTCCCAATTCCATGTTTTATCAAGTCGTCTACGACAATAGCTTAGCCAAAAAAAAGTCCCTAACGTTTGCTCAAATAAATGCTATGGGTTTTGAAGAAGGCTCTGCTTTGATAGTTAAGGACGCGTTGATTTTAACACTGCCCGAAGCCCCCGATGTAATTATCCCTCCTTATTGCCCTGCAATCACAGCCCTTCCCGGCGGGAAATTCATGGATGAGAGTGTGGTTTTTACTGTTTCATCTTGCACCACTCCACCTGCGCTCACAGCCATGTGTTCGCCGGCCAGCTCAATTTTGGTAGCTGGCGACAGCAAGCAGTTCACACTCACCCCCACGGGAGGCACACCGCCGTACAATTATTCTTGGAGCACGGCTAGTTCTGGCATCTTCGTTTCGGGTTCAGACTCAACTACCAACGTTAGTTTTCCTGCCATGGGTAGTTATATAATTACTGGCAAGATAACAGACAGCGGTAGCGTTTCGGCCGGAACTCAGCAGACAACCCAGAGTTCATGTTCAGTCCAGGTCAACGGGGTGGTGCCGATTGGGCCGACGGAGTTTTCCAAAACTTCTTTGGCTGCCGATCCAAGCCTTATCTCGTATTGGCCGCTTGAAAACACTTCGGACGTCAAAGCAAAAAATCCGCTTACAAACAACGGAGCAAGTTTTGAACCCGCCCAGTTTGGCAATGGCGCGAATTTAGGTTCAAACAATACAGTCCGTTATTTGACCAGCAAGAACGACCCTCGCTCATACGCTTTTTTGAGCGGGTTTGCCTACAACTTGTGGTACAAACCTTCTTTTGCCCCAAGCGGTGGGGCCAGGTGGGAATTAGGCGGCGGCTTTTCTGACCAGGATAAAGTTAACATTCGGATAGACTATTTGGATGACGGTGGAGTTGCAAAACTGCTGTTCATCTACCAAAAAAATGGCGTGTCCGATACCCAGGTTGCTTATCCAACCACATTGCCCACCAACCTCTTTACCATGTTAACTATTACTTACGACGGTTTTACCGTCCGGGGTTTTGTTAACGGCAATGAAGTTGGAAACGTTGCGGCAAGCGGCAGTGGCGTAGGTTTGTACGGTGAGTCGGGTTTTTCCGTTGGCGCGGCAATCCATGGAGGAAACAAAGCCAGCGGAATAATAGACGACGTAACAGCTTTCAGCCGGCCGCTTAGCGCTTCGGAGGTAGCGCAAGTTTTTGGCGGGGGCGGAGCTCCAGTTACACCGATTACAGGTCCGGTTGAGCTTTCCGCATCATCCTTGTCAACAGACCCAAACCTCGTTGCCTATTACCGTTTTGAGGGTAACAGCAACGACAGCCGCGGCTCTAACCACGGCAGCGGCAATTCGGTTGCCTACTCTACAGCAAACGGCAAATTCGGCCAGGGCGCGGGCTTTAACGGCCTGTCTTCGAAGGTCGATTTTGGCAACCCCTTAGGTCTACAAATCACCGGTGCCATAAGCATCCATTTTTGGCTTAAGGACAACGGTTCATTTACAAATCCTGACGTCGTGGTTATGAAGAGCAATGACAGCAACTTGCGTTCCTACGCTGTCTATTTTGACTCCGGTTCGCTTACTGCTAATTTTTCTAGCGACGGCGGAGGCTCCAATAACTTTATTTTTTGGACGACGGTTAGTTGGGATCAGCAATGGCATATGTGGGATATTGTATTTGTTCCTAACGGCAGTAATTCCGTCCACAAAATTTACAAGGATGGGGTGCTCCAGCCAGACAACATTAGTTCCAGTAGTTTTAGCGGTACTGCCGTCTACAATTCTGGTTCTAACCTGGTTGTTGGCCAAAAGAGCAACGGTGGATGGCAAATGCACGGTGCTTTGGATGACGTGGCAGTTTTTAACAGGGCATTGAGCGCTTCGGAGGTAGCGCAAGTTTTTAGTGGGGGCGGAGCTCCAGTTACACCGAGTACAGGTACGGTCAAGGTTGATGTCAGCGGCTACAGCGGAACTATTAACTGTAAGCTTAACAGCAACGATCTTTCTGCGCCTGTAACCTGGAACAGCCAGCCCGCGGTTAGTTACACTTTGTCCTGCACAGCTCCCAGCGGTTATTCGATTACTTCAATTACGCCTGATCCTACTCAAATGCTTTCTGCGGGAGCAACCGTGACTTTTATGGTAAATTTGGCGGCCGCCCCTACCCCGAGCTTTACGTTTGTTACTTTAAACGCCAGCAAAACGGTAGAGGCCGGAAAAAATATCGGGTTTGATTTAAGCTTAAATCCGGTAACAGGTTTTTTTGCCGAGGTTTCGGTGTTCGTCGCCGGTTTGCCTGCAAACACGGCGGTAGTCAATGCCACTTTAAAATTTTCTGTAGGTCCGGTAAACGGCGCGAATTTTACGCTGACTTTACAGACCTCAGGCAACACACCGGTCGGCACACACCCGTTGACGCTTACGGCTCTGGGCGGAGGAATTTCTAAAACCCTGTCGTTAAGCTTAACGGTCACGCCTGCCCCGCCTGCCCCGCTTTCGGTTAGCTGCTACTTGTCTCCCAATCCTGTTAATTTGGGACAGGGCACTACGCTGTTTGTAAGCGCAACCGGCGGCAGCGGCAGCTATGTTTACAGTCTAAACGGAGGAGTTTTCCAGTCCGGCAACAGTTCGGTAGTTATCCCTCCAAATGCCGGAACAGTTAGCTATTCGGCTGTGGCAAAAGACAGTAGCGGCATTACCGCTTCTGCAAACTGCAGCGTTAATGTCACGGGGGTTGCCCCGGGCATTAGCGGCTCTATTTGGGACAGCCAGCCGACCGGCGGCGTACAGTTTTCCGGCAATCTTTCCGGAAATGCTTTTACATCCGCCGCAAGCGTTTGGTTTTACGGTCCCGGTTGTAGCAACGGTTGCCAGCATCCTTCGGCCGGAGTAAGCGTGCTGTCGCTTACGAACATTCGGCTTACCAATGTCCAGTTAGCTTCGGGCAATTGGCAAGCGGAGGTGCGTACGGTTTACGGCACGGCTAAGTCTAACATTTTCACTGTAAGGTAGAGATGGCGAATATCTGCTACTTTTACAAAAGGCCGCCTCCTCTTTGGAGACGGCCTGTTTTTTTCTTTTTTACGGCACTTCAATTATTGTAGGGATTCCGGGGCCGGTTTGGAAAGGCAAAATGGGAGTGCAGGCGGAGGTAAATGTCATACCGCTGCCGTTGTTGTAATCTGCCCTAAAACAGTTTTGCATTCTTCCGGTTGCGGCAGAATAGCCGGTGGGTATTGCAAGCTGGCCTTCAAAAGTAATTCTGCGAATGCTGGGTAAAGCCCCTCCCGCAGGAATATTGGGAATGCCGGTAAAGGTAAGCCTTTGGTTGGGCGGTGAGCCCGTAACACTTAAATTAATGCCCACGCTGGCAATGTTAACTTCTCCTGAACCGGAATCGTACTTTGCGTTCCATCCGCCCGGAGGCTGTTTTAAGTTGAGCAAATTGTCAGTGAGGGTTATTGTGCTGGCTTGTAAGTTGCCGGTATTACACAGGTTAATGGAAAATTTTAAAATATCGTTGAGTTTTAATTTGGTACCGGCAGGCAGGCTGTCGGTTATGCCGCATTGGTTAAAACCAAGCACGTCCCCGTTTATGGCAACAATGTCTTTGTCAGAAGTGGACAAATTAGCCGCGCAAATGGTATCTGCCAAACCGGCAAATTCAAGCAGGCTAGATTCCCCAACAGCATTGTAGGCGCTTGCCCAGTAATAGTAGACAGTGCCCGAAGGCGTGGGCGTGTAGGTGTGGGTTAGTATGCCTGAAACTCCGGCCGAAGGCCCAAAAGTTTGAAGCAGGTAAGGGGAGCCGGCTCCGGTTGGGCTTGGTGGTGTGCTGTTGTTGGTTCGGTACAAATAAAAGCCGTCTTCGTCATTTGCCTGGTCTTTAAAGGTCAGCCTTACCTGGCCGCAAGGCACCACGCCTCCGGAAGTCGCCCAGTTGTCTCCCGTGGGGTCGGTTGGAGGGTTTGGCCCTAAAGTGTAAGAAGGATAGGAGGGGTAGGTTGGGTAACCCGGGTAGGTTGGATATCCCGGATAAGTGGGGTAGGAAGGATATGTGGGATAAGCAGGATAGCTGGGGTACGAGGGGTTTCCGTAACTTGGGTAAGAAGGATAGGCCGGGTAGGAAGGGTATGCGGGGTAGGCCGGATAGGTGGGGTAACCGGGATAGGTTGGGTAAACGGGGTAAGCAGGATAAACAGGATACGTGGGCGCGTATGCCGGATAGGAAGGACAGGCGCCCGTGTTGCTACAGGCTGCTGTGGGTGTTCCCGGGTCGGTACAGGTGTCTGTTGTGCAAGCGTCGTTGTCGTCACAATCTGCGTCTGTGCTGCAGGCATAGGTTGGGTAAGTGGGGTAAGTTGGAGGATAGGTTGGGTACGAGGGGTAGGTGGGATAAGTAGGATATGTAGGATAAGAAGGATATGTAGGTGAAGGGCAACCGGGAGGCGGTGGGGTGTCGAAACAGTTGGGGGTGCATTCCCAAATATCACACACCGGTGGGCTCACACCGTCACAACCAAGAGGCTCTCCGGCACGACCCATACAGGCCGGTTCGCAGGTCCATTGGTCATCCAAATGGCAAGCATTTGCGGTTTTGGCAGAAGTTAAAAATAAGAACGTAAAAAAAGCAAAGCAGGAAAGCAACAGTGTAAAAATTTTAATGTTTTTAGCCATAAAGTTAGCCTTCAATTAAATCTATATTCGCCTGGGTTTTACCGTTTTGGCTTGGGCCGAGCAGAATTTTTACCTGATATTTTATATTGCTTAGTTCCATTAAAGAGTATAAATGATTCTTAAAAAAAGTAACGCCTAACCAGCCGCCGTTGTCGGGATTTTCAATTTGTTCAAAGTAATTGTTAAAAAGCTCTACCACAGGAGTGTTAGTGGTAAGTTTTATTTGGTAGCCTGTTTTGCCCCCCTGATAGGTGACTTCAGATACGGTTTTTTCAATGGTGTCTTTGGGCACAAAAATTTCCAAAAATGAAGGCAGGGTAGCAGCCCTTTTAGAAGCTGCGGCCGGAATATTGACGGTGGATTTAGCCAGCGCGGTTTTTAAAATCTGCTCTTTAAAGCCCGAAGTTTGAATTTGTTTTTCTACGGCAAGTAAGTCCTGCTTTTTTTGGTTTTTGTAGTAAACAAAAATAAGCACGGCAGCAGCTGCGGCCAGGATGAGAATTACAACAATTATTTTATTTTTGCCTGCCATTATATTGCTGTATTTGTTTCTTTTAGCTTGAGGTCTCTCTCTTTAAATTATACAACGAAGTAAATTTTTGTCAAAAAAAAAGAGGGTTTGCGGTTTTTTGGCCGCTAACCCATCTTTTCGAGTTGTTTTCTTATCGCTTTATCGGTTGAAGCTGATTTGCTCCGCTTCAAACGTCTTCTTGACGTTTGAAAGGTAAGCATCGGCCTCCTTGCCTGTAAACCTACCTTGTTGTTGCAGGTCTTCCAGGTACTGAATTTCAACCGACCTACAGCTGTTTTCGTCAGGTTGCCCTAAGGCATGGCACAGCTCATGGAGCAGTACCGAGGCTACAGACCCGACTGCCGCAGAACGATTTTGCAGATTTTGTGCTTCACGCCAGAATTTGGTGTCCTGCCTGACGAAAAGCGGAAAATGGATATGGGCTTTCTTGCCGGGCTCTTTGACAAGAACAAAAGCATTCTTGTCTTTGAGTTCAGACAGGCTCTTTTCCATGCCCGATTCTTTCGCCCACGTCTTGAGGTCTTTTATCAGAAAAATATCCTGCTGTGTGATTGTGATGCCCGTCAGTCCGACGTTCAACAGAGTAATGGCTTCATCAATCAGCTCCGTTGCTTTGTCCGCAGCACCCAAGGAGGGCGCGCAGATAAAGAACAACAGCACGATGAGTGCGATAATCTTTTTCATTTTTTTGCCCTCCTAAGGGTTTTACTGTGGTTTTACCTTGGCTGGCCTAAACTCACAAAAGAAAAGTCTGTTTTATAAAACTGCTCTTTTGTACGTTTGGCCGAAAAAAACAAAATAAAAAGCCCTAAAGCGCAAGTTAAAAACTTGTCTTTAGGACAAAAGGAAAATTGTTAAATTTAATTGTTTTTTCCCTCATTTTACCCACCATAAAATCTAATTTTATTATATCAGGTAATAAATTAATCGCCTATTTAATATAGGTAGTTTCAGGCTTGTATAATAGCATAAATTTTGGTTTTTGTCAATCCCGCCGTAGAAGAAATTTTAAAATTAGTTATGGTATACTTTAATTCTGAAATGTTAAATTATTTTACAAAAAATCCAAAAAAAGTTTTGCTGTTGCTAAATATAATTTTGGCTTTGGGGTTGGTTTTTAGTCTGCAAATTATTTGGAAAAATTATCCTCAAAACGAAAATGAAACCGAAAACCTTTTGTTAAGTTCCGAAGTTTCTAAAATGGCCGGGGAAATTTTTTCAGAGTGCAAAAAATCCAACAGCTGGCACGAGTGCTACAAAGTGGAGCTTTCTAAAACCACCAAAACTTACGGCCTTAAAACCGGCACTGAAATTTTAAACCTGGTCCAGGCGCAAGACCCCAACAGCAGGAACTGCCATGTCATTTCCCATTTTATGTCCAGGGAGGCCATAAAAAGAAACCCAAATAATTTAGACCAACTTTTAGACGAGCTGGACGTAAACGCGTGCGGCAGCGGTTTTTTGCACGGGGTTTTGGAAGCTTACGTGGGCATGCATCCGGAGCTTAAGATAGAAGACTTTGCCAACGAGGTTTGCAACCGCGGCACAGAGTACAAAAAAAGGATGTGCGCGCATTTTATTGGCCATGTTTTTTTGCTAAACACAGAAGGGGATTTACAGCTGGCTGTCGGCCTGTGCCATAAGCTACAAGATGCCTGGTTGTTTGACTGTTTAGACGGAGCGTTTATGGAAGACCATCAAAAACTTGCTTTGGTGGAACACGAAGTGGCCAAGCAGCCGGTGTTAAATGACGAATATATTAAACAAATGGAAAATACATGCGCTAAATTTAAGCAAAGAGCGGAACTTATGGCTTGCTGGACAGAAATGGCCGAAATGTATGCGCATACTTACGGCTATGACGCGGAAATTATTTACAAAAATTGTTTAAGAGCCAAAGATTTGCAGGACCAAAGGGCGTGTTACGGCAAAGGCGTGGTGGTTATGGCAATTTATATGGGCTTTGAAAGTGAGCAAAAAATTCAAAGTTTATGCAAGCATTACAAAACTTCCCCGCAAGATGAGCAATGGTGCGTTAGCAGCGTTCTTTCGGCATTAATTTATTATTCGCCAAAATTTGTGGACCGAGGCATTACCGCGTGCGGTTTAGTTTCACCCGATTTGCAAGCCTGGTGCTTTGAAAAATTGAAAAATGAATTAAAGACTGTTATGCCCGACGCAAAAGCCCGCCAAGATTTGTGTAACGGATTAAGCGAGGCCGACAAACAAATTTGTCTGAAGTATGAAATATAGGCTTATTGCATTAATAATTTTACTGGCCGGGGGTTTTTTGCTAATGAAATTTTTTCCGGCAAAAAAAGTTGAGGGGCCCAAAGTGGAAGCGTCTTTTGAGCAGGCGGAAATTTATATTTCCGAAAAAATGTTAGCTTGTAAAGACCAACCCCAAAAGAGCTGCTATGAGCTGGCCGCAAAAGATTTTTTAAGCAAATTTTCTTTACCCCAGGTTTTGGAAGTTTTTGCGGCCAATGAAAAAAAACCGGAATTTTTTACCAAGTGCCATTTAGTGGCCCACTATTTAGGCCAGGAAGCCTACCGGCTTTCCGGCAGCGTGAGAAAAGTTTTTGAACAAAGCAGCCGCTCCTGTTTGGGCGGTTCGTACCACGGCGCGGTGGAAGGCTACTTTATAGCCAAGGGGCTGAATATAGATATTGATACCAATCCAAATTTGGGAAAAGAAGTGGCCGGTATGTGCGGCAAGCGGGAAGAATATGCCGCGCCCCAGCAATTTACCGAATGCAATCATGGCCTTGGCCATGCGTTAATGTTTATTACCAATAACGATCTTATTAAAGCCTTAAATTTGTGTGACAATTTGGAGAGTTTAAATGAGCGCGAACTGTGTTATACCGGATCGCTTATGGCCAATTCTGACGGGGGAAAAGACACAGACCATCCTTCTAAATATTTAGACCCCAAAGATCCTTTATATCCCTGCCCGATTTTAGAGAAAAAATACCAAAACCAATGTTACACTTATGGCGTGCTTTCGCAGTTCCAGTCAGACTTGGACAAAGCAATTGAACTTTGCACAAAAATTCCGGACGAATTCCAAAGCGCGTGCTTTAGGACAATTGGCCGGGACCGCACTATGGTGTCTGCAGATGTAAATGAACTTACGGCGCAGTGCCAAAAAGCCCCGGATGAATTTAAAACAGAATGTATGAAAGGCACGGCGTATAATTTGGTAATCCGGTTTGGCCCGGGTTCGGAGCTGCCTTTTGAATATTGCGGCATACAAACCCAAAGCAAGGCTGAATGCTATGAACAAATTGTCATAGCCACAAGCGGGCAATCGCAGGATAAAACTTTTGTGTCAGCTGTTTGCGGCAAAATACCCGTTGAATTTAAAAACGAGAGGTGCAATTAAAAGGCTGAAAATATATCTTCGTCCGGTTTGGGCGTTAGGCAAAGGTGTAAATAATTTTTTGGGAAATTTTCGCAGGCAGTTTGCAAATTTTTTGCATCCAGCCTTTGGCTTAGCATAAAGCCAACGGCTTTAAAACATCCTTCCTGTGCCTCATACAGCAGACCTAAACAATAGTCTGCGGTTTTTTGAGCGTAAGTGGTTGAATGGTAAATAAGTGTGGCGGCAACGTACCTTGCGCATTTGCTGTAAGCTTTAAGGTCCTCTGCGTAAGGGGTGCACAGGGAGAGTTTTTCGGCAGTTGGTGAAAATTTTTCAGAAATTACAAGCGAAGAAATAGCCCTAAAATAACAAAGGCGTGCCTGGGCTTTGTGGGGGGCTTTTTGGCAGGCAGAGTAAACCTGCTTTTGGTCGTATTGGTAATATTCCGCAATAATATGTCCTAAATTGGACCAGCAGGCTTCACTTGCCTCGAGGTTGTTTTTAAAATTTTCGCATTGTTTTTTAACTTGCGCAAAACTTTGGGCGTCTTTAGTGGGATTGGGGTGGTTAGTAATGAGCCCGTGTTCAAACAGCATATCTTTAAATGCGTTTTCCATAAACATACCGTTGTAACATTCAAAAGCAAGCGGCCCAACCTGCCCGCAGACAGCAGCGGCTTTTTCAATGTCATCTTCAGTTTGGAAAATTAGCATATGGCCAAAGCCGTGAGCGCAGGCAGTGGAAGTAAGTTTGGGCAGGCTGCCGCAAGTTTGGGTTAAGCTTTGGGCATTAATTGTAAAACTGCTGTCAAAAGCCAAATGGCCCTCCACTATGCCGTGCAAAAAACCGCCGGCGCAGCCTTCCATAGAAATGTCGGCTTTTTTAATTAGCTGCTGCCAGGAATTAGGGTCTCTTTTGACTGCGGCAATAGAAATAATATGCGCCAGCCCGTGGCATTGGCGGGTTTGGGAATCCAGTAACTGCAATTCTTTAAGGGTTTGGCTTGCAAATTCAAAACCATTTTCTAAAGCCAGCTTGCTGAATTTTTGGCGGTAGCAGTTTTGTTTTTGCGCATCTTGCGCACATTGCTCCTGCAGGTTTTTTGCTTCTGCCGCAAAATCTAAAAGCTTAACAGGTTGTTTATTTATTTTAAAAAACGCAACCGTTGCAAAAGCAAGAACGGCAGCGAAAAGCAGAACAATTATTTTAATTTTTATCGGTCGGGATATAAACATCTCTTACTATCCACGCTTTGCTTCGAAGGTCGTATTCCGCAGAAATAATTATATTTAAGCCGGCTTTTAGCTCGTTTCTGGCTTCAGCCATACTGCTTTGGGCGCCGTAGGGAGGGGTGA
Source organism: Patescibacteria group bacterium (assembly GCA_036726225.1). Taxonomy (GTDB): domain Bacteria; phylum Patescibacteriota; class Doudnabacteria; order UBA920; family UBA920; genus PALSA-1336. The sequence continues at coordinate 47,033 of DAIMCS010000002.1, forward strand.
GTTTGGAAACCCTGCTCTCGCCGCTTAAAGTAAATTTAGGCAGCGAAGCATTGTCTAAAACAATTATGTTGTTGCCGCTTTCAAGCGCGGCTATTTTTCCGTTTATGAAATAATGTACGAAAGCCTGGCCAATGCTTGGGTCTGAAAGGGAAATGGGAAAGTTTGATGTTTCTTCCTGTTTAACTTTTTCCTGGTTGCCGGTTTGTGTGTTTGAAGCCGGAGGCGCTTTTATTTTTAGTTTTGGGCCGGCAATAATTGCCAGGCTCACTAAGAAAGCTGCCCCTAATATGATAGCAGAAATAATTAAGGGTTTTTTTGAGTCTAACATTAGTCTTATTATTTTAAAATATAGATGTCCCTAAAAATCCAAAACCCCTGGGTATCTTCTTTGTCTAACTGCAGGTCCACATGGCTGCCAACTTTTATTTCGCTTGCCGCGGCTTTTTCAAATTGGGTTCCGGCTTTTTTCCAAATGCGAGTGTCGCTTTTTATGGTAAAATCGGGCAGGCTTAGCTTGCCGGCGTTTTCTAAAATAATTTGCTTGCCGGCATCGGTTGCATTAACGGCTTTTACGTCGCCTTCAAAACTATACCTTGTAAGACCGGGGCCGGGTTTTTCCGGAAAAACTACCTGTTTGACTGTTGACTCACCCCCTTCATTTACTACGGGCGGCGGTTGAGGCGGCGGGTTTACATTTCCGTCCTGGCGGTTTTTTGTAAATATAAACGCTGCTAAAGCAACAACAACTATTACTATTATAGATAAGGTTTTTTTGTCCATAATTTTTATTTTAATTCTCTACCGTAATTATACCACGGATTTGGGCATTTAGGTGGTCATGGAATTTCCAGCTGCCGTTTTTTTCAAAAACAAAGCTCCATTCCGCATTGGGAGCTATGGGTTTTTGCGGGTCGAACTCGGGGTAAATCCCATGGGTTGGATGCAGGTCGGAAGCCGGCCAATGCTCTTTTTCTCCCAAATTTTGGAAAACTACTTTAGTGCACTTTTTTATGTTAAGCGAAGAAGGGTCAAAGCTACTGTCCTTAAGCGCAATTTTAACTTCTGCATAAATTTGCGGGCAAGCGGTCGGGTTTTGTGGCGGCTTAGTCTCTTTGCTGCAGCCGGCAGCCAGAAAAAATATAAAACTAAAGACTAAAATAAATTTTAAGGTTTGAATATACATTCACTCCTGGGCTTTACGGCACTTCAATTATAGTAGGCGTGCCAAGATTTGTAGTAAACGGCAGGAGCGGGGTGCAGGCGGTTGCAAAGGTCATACCGCCCCCGTAGTTGTAATCAACCCTAAAGCAGTTTTGCATGCGCGCGGTTGAAGCTTTATAACCGGGGGACACCGTTAACTGGGCTTCAAAGGTAATTCTGCGAATGCCCGGCGGCGGGGCTGCGGCCGGAACGTTGGGCATACCGCTAAAAGTAAGGGTTTGGTTAGGTTCGCTGCCGGAAACGCTTAAGCTTATGCCGCTGGCGCCTCCGCTACCCAGGGCGTCTTCTCCTGCGCCGTCGTCGTATTTGGCATTCCAGCCGCCGGCCGGCTCTTTTAAGTTGAGCAGGGTATCCGCTAAACTTATGGCCGTTGCATCTACCACGCCGGAATTACACAGGTTAACTGAAAACTTAAGCACATCGCCAAGAGCTAAAGTTAGTCCTGAAGGCAGGGCGTCGGTGACTCCGCACTGGTTGCCCAGGCCGTTGCCAATATTTACCCCGTTTATGGCAACAATGTCTTTGTCCGATGTGTTTAAATTTGCGCTGCAAGCGGTTGGCGAAATTGAGGTGTAGGCATAATTGTTTGGATTGGAGCTTAAGACAGAAGGTTCGGTTACGGCGTAAGACTGTACCCAGTAATGGTAAAGTATGCCCGTTGGCAGCGCCTCGTCTGTGTAAGTGTAAACAGAGCCGGTTAAAGGTTTGGTGGAAGAAGTAATTGTGGTAATTTTGGTTGCCGTGGACGTGCTGTTTGAAGTATTGCGGAAAATAACCCAGCCGTCTTCGTTGGTTGACTGGTCGGTTATAAGCAGGCGGATGTCTGAACATTCCACAGCAGCGTTTATTGATGTGTTTTGAGGGACGACTCCCGGAGCCTCAGGGATACCCGGTGTAGTAAAGTTTATGGTAAAGGTTAGGGTTGGTTTTACTGCCAAATTTCCGGGAAGCGTCTGGGTTTGGCTGGGAGTGATGGAAGTTAAGTTTGAACCGGCAGGGCCCCCGGTGAAATAAGTTACCGTCCAGTTTCCTTGGGTCAGATTTAGGTAGGTGCCGGTGCGGTTTGCAAATTTAACAAAACCCGGATTGCCATCTAAAGGGTTATCATCGCAATAGATATCATCACCATAAATAGTGTCAGATCCGCTGTCATAGTAAGGAGCGTCTACTCCACACCAGACCGTTTGCCCGCCAAAGTACGAGGGGTTGTTAAAGAGCCACCAGCAAAGAGTTGGCTCATTAACGTCACATTCATAGTCGTTTGCGCCCGCCTGTTGGGTAATAATTGCGCCGGGGGACGGCAAGCTAACATCGTCGTTGCCGCTTTCGGCAACCGACGGGCCGGTTAGCGAATACCTAATATTGCCTCCCCACGGAGCGCCGTCTAAGGTTGCGTTAACGGTTACATTGCCCACGCAATACGGCGTGGTAAAGGACCTGAAAGTGGGGCTGGCGGTCGCTATTTGCAAGCCGCTGCTGTTATAGGCCCTTACTGCGTAAAATCCAAAGCCGCCGTTGCTCGAATTAACAGTATAAGTGGTTACGTTGCCGACATTAACGTTAGATGCTTGGGGGGTATCTACCCGGTAATGGTCAACTCCCGGATGCGCGGCCCAGGACATAGTTACGCGGGGTGTGGAGCCATTGCAGGTTGAGGTTAGGGGGTTAAAAGTAAAGGCAGGCATAGTCACGTTTACAGTTGCCGTATCTGTGTATATTACAGTGTTGGAATTAAAACCGCTGCCATAAGCGTTAACCCTGAGGGTAAAGAATCCGGCATTGTTGTAGTTGCACCTGTCCCAAAATTCGGTGAAAGCATTTATGCCGTCTACCGATGCGTTGTAAATATCCTGGTTTGCGCTGTTGGCGCACTGTAGTTGGATGTGGTTGGTATAGAAAGAAACAGCAAAGCCGTTGCTAAAGTAAACTTTCATATCAACACCGGAAATCGGGACGTTGCCGGAGATGTCGTCGCTCCAGTTGGTGTGGTCTGTGGAAAGCTTGAGCACTATGTTTGTGGCTTGTGGGGGCTCGACGAACGTTACGTTCACACTGCAGGAAGCGTTTGAGCCCGTGTTATCGGTAACCCCAAATGAGTGGACGCCCGCCGCGTTAAAGGTAGAGGAAAATGTGTTGCCTATGTTTTGCCAGTTCGGGTCGCTAACGCCGTCGCGGGTCCAGTCATACGGGCCGGTGCCGCCAACTGCCGTTGCGGTAACGCTTTGGCCGGTTTGGGAAGGGTTGGGGGAAACGCTGCAGCTAATACCACCGGGCTGGGGAGTTGGGGTTGGCGTGGGGCTTGCGCAAGTGCCGACGCAGAGGTTAGAGCCGCTGCAGACGGTGTTGTCGGACAAAATTGCGTAACGGTTGTAACTCGCGTCCTGGTTATAAGTTAGCGGACCGGTACTATAATTAGTGGTTCCTCCGGCAACCGGGCCAACGTTTTGCGGGCCGCTGCCAAAATTGTCAGTTCCGTACCAGTCAAAAGTAAAGCCGGGCGGGACAGAATTTACTGACCAGGTTGCCGAACCCCCAATTGGAATAGACGAGGGATCAACAGTAACAGAGCAGGTGCTGCTGTTGGATGATACAGTAACATTACAAGTGCCGGATGTTGATCCATCAGTAACTGTTACTGTATAATTTCCTGCCGCGCCATACTGGGCTGCAAAATTATCTCCTGAACCGGAAGAAGGAGTGCCCCCTGGAGCTGACCAATTATATGAGGAGCCTCCACCAGCTGTAAAGTTTGCAGAAGAGCCAGGTAATACTGTTTGAATATCAGGCGAGCAGGTCACAACCCCCCCCGGTACTGCATTCACAGTTACCTCTACGTCATCAACCGGATACGGTTCTCCAAATCCGTCCACAACAAATAATGTGTATGTGTAATTTCCTGCAGACAGGTTTGAGTGAACTTCAGAGCCGCTGTCGCCTTCAAACAGCTGTGTGCCGTTAACATGGACCGAAGCGCTTTGTCCGGAAGTTTTGTTCCAGGTTATGGTCGGGCTGCAGGGCGCGTTGCAATTTATGGGGTCTGCGCTTATGGTTCCGCCAATGTCAACGCAGGAATTATTTACTACAATTTCTTGGCTGTTGCAAGTAACAACAGAATAACCAAAGGAAACACTGCCCCAGAAATAATTTGGTTCAGTGGTTCGTTTTTGTTGGGCAACCAATGCCAGGGTAATACTGTCGTTAGCTGTGCCGCTGTTGCCGTTAAAAAAGGTTACCGGAATCCAAACGCCATTTCCTGCGGCTACGTCGCCGCAAGCCTGAGGTGGGTTGGGCTGGTTTACATTCATAACAGTGTTGCCGTTTACCACCGCAGAGTATCCAACCTGGTCGTCCCAGGAAATTCCGCTGCCTCGCCAGGCGCTGGATATATAAGAATAGGGGGTTTCCGTTATTGTTTCCGACGCAACGCATTGCTGGTTACAAATGTCTGTCATAAAACCGTTACACTGCAAAGCCTTAGCGTTGTATTTTACAAAAAATATCAAAAAAGCGGGCAAAACAAAAGCCGCCAGCAACAGTAATTTTTTATTCAATGACAACATAGTCAAAAGTTAAAGATGTATCCCAAAAAGTAATGGCGTAAGCGTGCTTACTGTCGGCCTTTATTTCCCAATTTTCCGGGCCGCCCTGGGCGTGGATTGTGTAGTTTAAGTGAGCTGCGGCAAGGGATTTTTTTAGCGCCTGTTTTACCGCGGAAGTCGATTGCAAAAATTCATAGTTAGCGGCAATGTATTCGGTTATGCCCGTTTCAATGGGGCGCTTTATGGCGTCTTTAAAGCTTAACAGTTTGGGGTCGATTGTAATTTTAAGGCGGGATTCAAAATCTTGGCGGCTTATTTGGTATTGCGAAATGTTGGCGTCGTTTAAAACCTGCCGGCCTTGTTTTTGGGTAAGCAGTTCAAGATGGTTTTTGGCAGATACATTATTTGGCTCCAGGCTTAACACTTTTTCAAAGCTAATTTTGGCTTCGTCAAATTTGCCCAGGTCAAATTCACACGTGCCTTTAATGACCCAAACGTCGGAAGCTTCGGGGTAATCTTCAAGAAATTTTGTTGCTTCTGCAATAATCTCCGGTGAGCATTTTTTTTCCACCATTGTTTGCTTGAGCGCCAGAGTCTTGTCTGAAATTTGCTTTGTTTCCTCGTCTTTATTGCGGTTTAGAAACAAAAAAACAGCAACCGCAATTATTAGCGCTACGCCTAAAATAATAAGAAGATTTTTTTTATTTTCCATTCCTTTTAGTTTCGTCTCCAATGCACTTTTTATACAATTTTATTATAATATGAGCGTGCAAGTTAAGTCAAGATTTTTAAAAGTGGATATTTAGCCAAAATAAAAGACCCTGTTCTTCGCAAAAACCGCGAAAAAATGAACAGGGTCTAAAGGCTTTCAAGCGCAAACGTTAAGGGTGTAAGTTGACCCATGTCATGGTTTCTTTACCGTCGACAACCACTTGTTTTGTTACGGGCTGGTCGTTTTCATATTGCCGACCAAATATCTCCCGCATAATTCCCGGACAAGTATATTTTGAGCTTTGGACTATCATGCCCGGCATTGCGCCGCGCATGGCATTTTCTACATCGCTATACTGTTGTTCCATGGTAAGGGAGTGGTAAGGTGAATCAGGGGTTCCGCTTCCACTAAGACCGACCATATGGCCAATCTCATGGACAGCGTAACAGAAGGTGTTTTGCCAAACCCCCCCCCGGATGGTTGTTGACCATTTTTGGCCTTCCGTTGCCAAAAATTTTGTTGGGTCGTGGAAATCCCTCCATGTTGTATGCCCGGCTGTCGGTCCGCCAATATAACCTATGGATCCCAAAATCGCAACGTCACCGCTCCAATCAGGTCCTGGCCAAACCAGAAAATGTTTTACTCCGGGAAATTCTTCTCTGAGCTGAGCTGCGATGCTTGGAAATCCAATCGAGGATTCGGCGCGGTATTCTGCTGATGTTTTTTTGCCCCGTAGAGTGTCTACATGTATCTGGTTGGTAGGCAAGTCATAAAGAAAGGTCACTCTTTGGGTAAAGCTTCCCTGATTGTTGGCTGACATCTGTCCATCCCAGTAGAGCAAGGCGTTTTTAGCTACCTGGCCAAGACCGCGAGGACAATCCGGATCTTCCGGAATATCAGATGGGGTAACACATACCACCCGACTGACAGCAGCTGCCTGGACTGTGTCCATTGCAGGTGACGAAGGGAAGTTGTCCATCCTGAAGCCCCTTTCGTCTAGCGTGGATTTAATCCCCATTACAGCCGTCAGGTCTCCGGAATCAATGTTAACGACCCCGTTGAACTCTGACATTGCCTTTATCTGGGGAAAAATCTCTTCAACAAACTTGGGCAGGTTACCGTATGGCGGAAGGGTGGTGTTGTAGGTTCCGACCGGGGTTTTTGCGCTGTCGTAGAGCGTGATGCGTACGTTGTTTGGGGTTTGCTCTACGTTGGCAATTGCCATTCCAGTCGAAATTGTCAGTTGCGGGGTTTTGGCATAGTTGACGAATAGGGAGTGTCCTCTGCGCCACGGCTCAACATTAACGCTGGTTGAGATGGTCGTTCCGCCGTACGGAGAGGTGAAAGTCAGTGTTCCCGTGACCTTTTGGTCCATTGCCCAAAATCGGGCTGCTCCGGGAATTACCTGGCTTCCTTCGCACATTGTGGTGACAGAAGCAACTGCCGCAATTGTTAAATCGACAGTTCCTTCCGGGGCTACAACTATCCTGGTGCCGTTAGCGTCCCTCACTTTGAAAGTTAAGGGCTGGGAAATGCCGTCGGAATTGAAAAATTTTATCGCCGTACCGACTGCAAACTTTCCCAAGTTCCTTAACTGCGCTTCAGAGCTGTATCCACCCCCGCAAGCCCATTGCGGGAATACTCCAAAGCCGCCAACTGACACCTGTCCCTCCAAAGAAGGGACAAAAACCAATGCTAAAAATACAACAAACAGAATCCTTTTCACGTTTGCGTTCATATTTCCCTCCTTTCAAGGGATGTACAAGAACAATGCGTGCGCTTTGAATCGAGCTAGCGCAACACACAAAAAAACACTTGAATTGCTCTAATTCAAGCGCTTTTTTGTAGGCTGCCCCAAAGTTAAACTGCCGATATTTTGGCAATCGGCCGGTAATGGGTGAAAGTTATTGGATTTTTTGTAAGCTAACATTATTTAACAACAGCTTAATTTTCCGGCACAATCATAGCATAAAAGTGGTATTCTGTCAAATTTTACAAACTTTTATTATCTGTGCTATAATATAGAACAGTTTTTAGGGATAATTCATTTCAAAAACTAAATGGCAGACAAAAATAAAAAGCTAATACTCATAGCCGAGGACGACCCGGCCATGGCTGAAATTGTCAGCCACAAGCTTAGCATCCATGGTTTTAGTGTTAATCATGCGGAAGACGGCCTTAAGGCCATTGCTATGTTCGAGGAAAATCCGCCAGATTTAGTGCTTTTGGACCTTATGATGCCCGAGCTGGACGGCTTTGGAGTTTTGGAAAAAATTCGCAATAACAAAAACAAGAAAATAGCAGAAACGCCGGTTATTGTTTTAAGCAACTTGTGGAGCAACCAGGACATTTTAAAAACCCAGGGGCTTAGGGCAAACGGCTATATGGTGAAGGCATATTTTACCCCGGAGGAAATTGTGGCAAAGATAAGCGAGGTGCTGCAAGGAAAAACCAAAAGTTAATGCATATAAATAATTAATTCGATGGTTTGCGGATATCGCGAAGACTTATTAAGTCATCGTTAATCTGTAAATCATCGTGAGTAAAGGTAATTAAATGGAAGCAAAAAAGATTGCTTGTAAAATCGGCGAGGCTGATTTTACTTTTGAAACCGGCAAACTGGCCTCACAGGCCGACGGTGCAGTTTTGGCGCGCCTTGGTGACACTGTAGTTTTAGCCACAGCCATGATGAGCGCAAATGTCAGGAGCGGTATAGATTATTTTCCTCTTTTGCTGGATTACGAGGAACGGCTTTACGCTGCCGGCAAAATTAAGGGCAGCCGCTGGATTAAGCGCGAAGGCAGGGCAACTGACGAAGCCATTTTAAAAGGCCGTGTTATAGACAGAACTTTAAGGCCAATGTTCCCGGACGGTATGAGAAATGACGTCCAGGTTATTGCCACGGTCTTGTCTATTGACGGCGTAAACGAACCCGACATTTTAGCGGTCAACGCCGCTTCTATGGCTTTGGCTATTTCCCGCGTACCTTACGACGGCCCGGTGGCCGGCGTGCGCGTAGGAAAAATTGGTGAGCAGTATGTAGTAAACCCAACCCAAGAGCAGCAAGTCCAATCCAGTATGGATTTAATTGTCTGCGGCACGGCAGACAGTATTATTATGGTAGAAATGGGCGCCAAGCTGGTTAAGGAAGAAGAAATTGTAGAAGCAATTAAATTCGCCCAGCCGTTTTTGGGTGAATTGGTAAAAACACAGATTGAATTTGCAAAACAGCTTGGAGTTAGCAAAGCCGAGCCGACAATTGTTAAACCTAACGAACAGGTTTACGAAAAAGTTAAAGAACTTTTAACGGCCGAAAAAATTGATGCTGCGGTTTATGTGGTGAGCAAGGAAGAACGCGCTCACAAAACCGATGCCCTTATTAAAGAAATTACAGAAGCCGTTAAAACTGCCTTAGGTGAAATGGAAGGCGTATCTATAGAGAAGGAAGTATTTTCTTCGGTAGATAAAATTTTAAAGAAATACCAGCAAAAGCAAATTTTGGAAAAAGAACGCAGAGTAGACGGACGCAAACTTACAGAAACCCGTCCTATTACCTGCGAGGTTGGTGTTTTGCCCCGCACCCACGGCAGCGCTTTGTTCACGCGCGGCGAGACCCAGGCCTTAACTATTATTACTTTAGGCAGCAAAGGCGACGAGCAATTACTGGACGGTATGGAAGACCCGCTGGACGGGCGCTCTAAGCGCTACATTCACCACTATAATATGCCGGGTTACTCGGTGGGCGAAGTTACGCCTATTCGCGGTCCGGGTAGGCGTGAAATTGGCCACGGTATGCTGGCCGAACGCGCGGTGGAAATTGCTCTTCCGGAGCAGGAAACTTTTCCGTACACTATGCGTTTGGTTTCTGAAATTTTGTCCAGCAACGGTTCCACCTCTATGGCCTCCACTTGCGGATCTACACTCGCTTTAATGGACGCGGGCGTCCCAATAAAACAAATTATTGGCGGCTGCGCTATGGGTTTGGTAATTGACGAACAAAATCCGTCCCACTTTAAAGTGTTAACTGACATTGCCGGCATAGAAGATTTTAACGGACATATGGATTTTAAAGTTGCGGGAAGTGATGAAGGCGTAAGCGCGCTTCAGTTGGATATGAAAGTCAAAGGGCTTTCCGCCGACATTTTGGCCCAGGCGCTGGAGCAGGCAAAACCTGCGCGTATTCACATCCTTTCCAAAATGAAAGAAGCTATTGCTGCGCCGCGCCCCGACCTTTCCCCGTATGCGCCAAGAATTACATCTTTCAAAATTAAACCCGACAAAATTCGCGAAGTTATCGGCAGCGGCGGCAAGACAATTAACGAAATTATTGCCAACTGTCCGGGCGTTAAAATTGACATTGAAGACGACGGTTTGGTTATGGTAACATCTACCGATGCAGAATCCAGCGCAAAAGCCGTAAAGTGGATTCAGGATATTGTGCGCGAAGTGGAAGCCGGAGAAATTTTTGAAGGCAAAGTTACCAGGCTTATGGACTTTGGCGCGTTTGTAGAAGTGTTGCCGGGCAAAGAAGGCCTGGTGCACATTTCCCAGCTGGCCAACTATCGCGTGGGAAGAGTGGAAGATGTTGTTAAAGTTGGTGACACTTTGAAAGTTCAGGTTTCTGAAATTGACGACCAGGGCAGAATTAATTTAACCCACAAACCTTTTGCCGCTCCGGCTCCGGAGGGCGCTGCCGGCGCGTTTGGCGGCAATGACGACTTTAGGCCGCGCAGGCCAATGGGCGGCCATCGCAGTAACGGCTCAAGGCCCCCAAGAAGGAATTTTGACCGGTAAAAATTTGTGCAAAAATGAAAAAAACACCAAAAACAAAAAACAAACAGAGCGGGTTTACCTTAATTGAATTGATGGTGGTGGTGGCCATAGTCGGCTTGCTGGCTTCGGTGGCTTTAACTTTAATTAGGAACGCCCGTTCCCGCGCTTACGACGTCAGGCGCTACAGCGATATGCAAACCCTGCAAAAAGCCATTGAGCTGTATTACCAGGACAACGGAGCTTTCCCAAACGCTCCCATTGCCTGCTGCTTTGGTTGGGGTGTGATTCTGTACGATAAAGATTCCAGATGGGACAGCCAGCTGGGCGCTGCCTTGGCCCCTTATATTCAAAATATCCCTCATTCTTTGGGCCCAAATGATTCAGTTTTTATAGACGCCGGGGGCGAGCCTTACGATGCTTACTACGAGGGCGGCGGGTTTGTTTATATAAAGTTAGGGGCGGGGGCTAAGTTTAAACTGCCTATATACAAAAACGGGGTGCAGGATCACGCCGTGTGCCTAAGGTCAGGTTCTTATGTATTGTTTGGTTTTATGAATCAGACTGAAAAATATAAGAATGCCGCTTTGTTAGCCGATGACGGCTCAGGAGGGATTGCTAAGTATTTCAATTTTGTGCTTTATGGGGGTAATAAAATTGCTCCTTTTCCGATTGGGCCGCCAGAATGCCCGGTGTAAGCAAATGGACATGCAAAAGAAGTTTTGGTATATTTAAGCTGAATTTTATAAATTAATTATTAAATTTATGTCCAAAGAAACCGGGCCTAATTTACCGCCAAAAAATATTGATGAAATTTTGTCGGCGAATTTGGGTTTGCAACAGCTTTATGACCGGCTCGATGACGGAGAGAAATCCGCGGTAAGGGTAAATTATTCTCAATTAAGCCTTATGATATCCATGCCCGGAGCCGCTCTCTTAGAAAATATAATTTCCCAATATGGGTCGGCCAATAACGAACACATTAATTTCAACACCAAGCGCCAAGCTAAGTCGGCGGGCGGATCGGCATAAGTGTGAGAAAGAATTTTAACTGGTGAATTTATGGCGGAAATTTTAGAGCATCCAAATCAGGCGAAAGAAACAAAGCCTGAGATTGTAATACCAGAGGAGATGAAAAAATTGTTGGCGACAAAAGATGCGTATCCTTTAAATGAAAGATTTTTCAAACTAAACAGGGCGGAAAAAATTCAGGTAATAAGGGAGTTTGTAGAATTGAGGGAAGCGCAGAAGAACGAATTTACGCGTTTAAACGATTCTATGCAGCGCCTGGAAAATATGAAGCCTATGCCGTTTAATGAAAAATACTTTGAGGAAAATGTCTGGAATAAAAATTCCCAACCGCCAAAGCCCCTGCGCGCCAGAGAAGTAGATAAAGATGAGTTAAACTAAAGTATAGGATATTCAAAGTTTCAGCAGTCAGAAGAAACTTTGACAGATAAATTTATGATTGAATCTCCCTCCTCATATGAAAATTTAGCAGAATTTCTTCAAGTATCTGGAGCAAGTCCCGAAAGGATTAATCGTATAAGAGATATGCTAAATAAAGGACATACTTTAGCTTTTTTGGTTACGCCCAATTTTAATATCCATATAGGTACGACAGGTATGCATAAGGATATTCCTGTGCGTGGGGAGGTTATGGAAAAGGGCAGGATAGTAGGTTCAAGTAAACAAATTACCTGGGAAACATCAGATAATAATAGAAGTGTAGAGATTAATTCTGCTGATTTGCAAAAACTGAGATCCGCCATAAGACAAAAGATAAATAACACTTTAGATTTAACCTTTTATCTGCAATAGTATTAAATTTATCGGCGGCAGTCATGGCAGCAGGCACAGACGAAATTTTTTGCTATAATTTAAGCATATGTCTGAAGTTTTAAAGTCCCAATACAAATACCGGAAGTAAGAGAAATACAACCTGAGCTTAAAAGGCCTTGTAAAACTTTTGACAGATATAAGCGTTATGTTAGTATATAACTATGGGAAGATATGATATAGAAAAATCTTTAAGTTTTTACCTATTTTCCAAACCTGGTTTTAACGAAGGTATGGGTAGAATTTTGGATATGGGTGCTACCTTAGATTCTTACAATGAGAACCTTACAGGCGCCCAAGCCGATTATAAAGCCTTATTAGCTGATTGGATAACGGTTGGAAATGATATAAAAAATTCTATTCATCAGTATGAACGAGAATCAGCAGCAACTTCAAAAGCAAAATAACAGCTCCTTGAATAGGCAGGTAAGCGTTCAGTTGGAAAGTTTTTCTGGTCCTTTGCCTCCACCGCAAATTCTTTCAGATTATGAAAGAATCGTGCCAGGATCAGCCGCAAAAATTTTAGATATGGCCGTAAGTCAGTCTGAGCATAGGAAGTCTTTGGAAACTAAAGTGATTAATTCAAATGTTAGTAATTCTAAATTAGGACTGTGGTTTGGGTTAGTCATCGGTTTAGTCGGAATAGGGGCAGGAGCTTTTTTGGCCTTGTATGATAAACAGATAGCTGGCAGTGTAATTGGCGGCGGTTCATTGGCTTCTTTAGTAGGTGTTTTTATTTACGGTTCTCAACAGAGACAAAAAGAAAGAATTCTTAGAGAAAGAGAATTACAGAAAAAGTAGTAATAATTAACCTTTAAAAACCACCAAAAGGTGGTTTTTCTATCATGTCATATTTTGAAATTCTAAAAAAAGATCCGGCATCAGCAGCAAGAGCCGGGGTAATTCATACGGCGCACGGCGACATTAGCACGCCGGCGTTTTTGCCAATTGGTACCAAAGGCGCTATAAAATCCGTTACATCCGAGGAGTTAAAGTTTTGGGGAGCGCAAATAATTTTGGCCAATACATACCATTTGTGGCAGCGGCCCGGGGACGCGCTAATTTACAAAGCCGGAGGCTTGCACAAATTTATGAACTGGCAGGGGCCAATTTTTACGGACAGCGGCGGTTTCCAGGTTTTTAGCTTGGCTAAAATGCGTAAAGTTATGGAAGCAGGGGTAACTTTTCAGTTCGACTTAGACGGCAGAACTGAAATTTTGTCACCGGAAAAGTCAGTCCAAATCCAGGCAAATTTAGGCAGTGACATTGCTTTAATTTTGGACGATTTTCCCGGATATCCTTTTGAATATGAACGGTCAAAGGAATCCATTGGGCTCACCAAAAGATGGGCCCAGCGCGCGGTTAAAGAACATAAAAAAATAATGGAGTTTGGCGACCCTATAAACCAGGGCCAGAAATTGTGGGGGATTGTGCAAGGGGCTTCTTTTCCCGATTTACGCGAAAAATCCGCTCGCGATATGGTGGATTTTGGCTTTGAAGGTTTTGCCATTGGCGGCGTGGCAGTAGGCGAGCCGCACACCGAAATGATGAAAGCCGTCTCCTATGCCATTCCCCATTTGCCCGAAAATTCACCCAAACATTTACTCGGCGTGGGAACGCCGTATGATATTGTGCAGGCTGCTGCTTTGGGCTGTGACACTTTTGACTGTGTCATTCCGACGCGCGAGGCAAGGCACGGCAGGTTGTATATAAGTACACAGTATACAGCAGACAGTAATCAGAAAGCGGAAGGGTATTCTACTATTAATATAGACAACGAAAAGTACAGGGAAGATTTTACGCCCGTAGACAACCAGTGTGATTGTTATTTGTGCCTAAACCACACGAAAGGTTATCTCCGCCATCTTTTTGCCACCGGCGAGCCTTTGGCAATTCGTTTGGCAACAATGCATAATTTGAAATTTTATTTGCGGCTTATGAAAAAAATCCGCACAGCAATCCAGTATGAGCATTTTGACGAAATGGTAAAGAGTTATAAGGAAATAGGAAATAGGAGTTAGAAATTAGTTTTACAAAACCCCCTCTTTATAGAGACAGCGAATTTAGGGGGTTTTTCTATTGACAAAACACCCCTTTTTTGTTATGATGTTGGGCTTATCTGTTGAATGCTTTTATCTTGGTTTTCAGAAACAGCTACGCAAAAAGAGAAAAAGGAAAGGGAGGAGTCAGTGAAACGAAAGGCTTCAAAGAAAGTAGTGCGCCGGACTGAAATCGTCGAGCTCGATCGATTGACGTTATTTGAGGTCCGCTCTTTGAGGAAAAAGGAAGAGAAGGCGGCAAAAAGAGCTGGGACGCTGAAAGACAAGCACCAGCGAAAGGTCTACGCAACAGAGGTCTGGTACTTGATTTCGCTCTGCGTCAAAGCCATGCTCTGGCAGATTGAGCAAGAGGGCCGGAGCAGGTACGATCCTATGACTCTTAGCGGAATCACGGAGCATATCCGTGAACAGGTCGAGGCTTGGGTTATCAAGATCCGTATAGAGTGCGGCATGGAATTCGATAACCCGTTTCGCCTCTATTCTTCTCACGTAAGAAGAGTTCTGGGGAAAATGAAGGTTGACGGCCGCTACTTTCGGATCGAGGGACAGGCTGTGGTCTTACCGGAAGGCGAGAACCTTACACCCTTACTCGATATTCAACGTCGCCACCGCAACAGGAGCAGGTAAACCCGCGCAAGGGTCGGAGAGATTTCAAACTTCCGACCCGCGCATTTTTTATTTGTCCAAAAATAGCGGCTTTGATATAATAAATATTATGCAAAACAGCGATTTAATGGATAAAATAGTTTCCCTTTGCAAGCGCCGCGGCTTTGTTTTTCCGGGAAGCGAAATTTACGGCGGACTGGCCAACTCTTTTGACTACGGCCCATTGGGAGTTGAGCTCAAAAATAATATAAAAAATCTTTGGTGGGAGCGGTTTGTGCATCGCCGTGACGATATAGTAGGCCTGGACGCGGCTTTAATAATGAATACAAAAGTGTGGGAAGCCAGCGGACACGTCGGCGCTTTTAATGACCCAATGGTGGAATGCAAAAATTGCCACGAACGTTACCGAGCGGATCAAATTAATACCAACGAGCCCTGCCAAAAGTGCGGTAAAAAAACTTTTACCGGCGTTAAGCAGTTTAATACAATGTTTAAGACAAATCTTGGCCCGGTTGAGGACGAAAAATCAACAGTATATTTGCGCCCCGAAACTGCCCAGGGTATGTTTGTGAATTTTAAAAATATTTTAGATACAACCAGAAAAACTTTGCCTTTTGGTATCGCTCAGATCGGACAGGTGTTTAGGAATGAAATCACTCCCGGGAATTTTATTTTCCGTACGCGCGAATTTGAACAAATGGAAATTGAGTATTTTGTAAAGCCCGATGAGTGGGAGAAATGGTTTGAATATTGGATGGAAGAACAAAAAGAATGGCTTAAAGAAGTTGGAATTTTTGAGCAGGCGGTCTTTGTTGAAATCTCGGAAGCCGACCGGGCGCATTACAGCAAACGCAGCGTTGATACTGAATACAAGTTTCCATTTGGCCAAAAAGAACTTTACGGATTGGCTTACAGAACAGATTACGATTTAGCGCGCCACCAGGAAATGTCCGGCCAAAGTTTGGAATATACCGACCCCCAGACTAATGAGAAATTTTTGCCGCACGTGGTAGAGCCGACTTGGGGAGTCAGTCGAACATTTTTGGCAGTCTTGTGTTCCGCTTACCGCGAGGAAGAAGACCGTGTGTATTTATCACTTCCGCCAAAATTAGCCCCGTACAAAGTTGCCGTATTTCCGCTTTTAAAAAACAAGCCCGAATTGGTTACAAAAGCTCGCGAAATTTATCACGATTTACAAAAAGACTTTACGGTTGCGTGGGATGACCGAGGCAATGTGGGCAAGCGTTATTACAGCCAGGACGAAATTGGCACGCCGTTTTGTGTGACGGTTGACTTTGACTCTTTGGAAGACGGAAGTGTAACTGTGCGCGACCGCGACACAAAAGAGCAGCCTAGGGTTAAAATCGCAGAGTTAAAAGAATATCTGCTAAATAAAATTTAAACATGCCCGAAAACGAACCTAATTTGAAGGAGTTTTTAAGGAACTCTTTATCTTTATGTATGGATAAGGTTTCGGAAGCGCTTTTAAACAGTGTAGACATAGCTGAAGAGAACGAGGACCCTGAATTAACAGATGCTTTAGAAAAGTATCATGACAAAATCTCGGAAGCCAAAGTACTCATTGAAGAGGGTGCAAAAGAAGCAGAATCTAAAATAAAAGAAATAGAGGTGGAAGTTGAGGTGATTTTACATTTATTGGAGGAAGAAAAAAATAAGTTCAAGGTCCGCAGGCGCTTTATTAAAAAACCCAACTAGAGAGTTAAATTATTTTACATGGAAGCTTCCAGGCTTAAAGCACTTCAAAAGACGCTGAACAATCCGATTTTAATTAAGAAAAAAGAAAACCTGCTTTATTTAACGGGCAGGAGTTTTATGCACGGGTACTTGCTAATAAAACCCCTCACCCCGGCCCTCTCCCGCAAGGGGAGAGGGGGTGAAGTAGTATTTTTGGGAGATGGGTTGGAAAAAATTGAAGGCGTAAAGACGGATTTTTTAAAAAATGTGGGAAAATATATTTCAAAAAAAGAAGTTTTGGAAATTTTTGGAGAGTTTACTTATGCCGAAGCTAAATATATTAGAGCAAAGAATAAAGATTTAAGATTAAAGATTACAGTCAAGCACGACCCCGTAGACTATCAGCGTGTCATAAAAGAGCCGGAAGAAATAGAAAATGTGAAAAAGTCCATGCAAATTGTGGAAAGAGTTTTTAAATTGGTAAGAGGCAAACTGAAGGACACGGACGGGAAACGGATTAACACGGAGATAGGATTGGCAAAATTTATAGAAACATCCGGCTTAAAAATGGGCGCAAATGATTTGGCTTTTCCTGCCATCGTCGCTTCTGGCCCAAACGCGGCTATTCCTCACCACGTTCCATCTTCCAAAAAAATAAAATCAAACGAATCTATAATTTTAGACTTTGGTTTTAAGTATAAAAATTATTGCTCCGATTTTACAAGAACAGTATTTTTAAAATCAGCACCCAAAAGATTGGCAGAAGCTTATAACCAAACTGAAAAAGCTTATAATGGATCCATTAAATTCTGTAACACCCCCTCCCTAACCCTCCCCACGTCGGATGCACTCCGGGGGAGGGAATCTAAGCCTTTCCTCCCCCTTGATGGGGGAGGAATAAAAACCCCCTCTTACAATAAGAGGGGGTTAGGGGGTGATATTACCGGTAACGATGTTTACCAAAAATCCGTTAGTATTTTAAAAGAAAAACATCTCGAAAAATATTTCATCCATTCCTTGGGCCACGGGACGGGTTTGGAAATTCACGAACTTCCGAATTTATCACCTAATTCTAAGGATGTGTTAAAAGATAATATGATTTTTAGCATTGAACCCGGAGTTTATATTCCCAAAGTCGGTGGTATACGCATTGAGGATTTGGTATACTTGCAGGGCGGCAAAGTGAAAAAATTCATTAATATCTCGACTAAGCTAGAAGATAATGTCATCTAATCCCGAATCACCATATATGCAAAGAAATAGAGAAAAAATGACTCCTGAAAATGGTCGTTTACTTATTTCATTGGTTGAATTATCAAAAAGTGTTTTGATAGAAATTAATGAGTTGGACGAAGCAGATACAAATCAAGCAAGATTATTGGAACGGGGTAAAGATTTAATTCGTGAAATTGGAGAAGCCGTGGATAGCTTGTCAAATTTAGTTTCTTTATCTTCCGGACAAAGTATTGAATATTTCGAAGATAAAGTCGCTGCTCTTATAAAATCCATAAAAGAATTATGAAATTTACAAAAAGAATTTTATCTAACGGTTTAACTATTTTAGAGGTCCCCAGTCAGGACGCCGAAAGCGTAGTGGTGGATTTTTTTGTTAAAACCGGTTCCAGGTCCGAGACACCCAAAGAAAACGGCATTTCCCACTTTTTGGAGCATTTTTTATTTAAGGGCACTAAAAAGTATCCCACCGCGCTTTCCATTTCATCACTCGTAGACAGCATTGGCGGGGAAATGAATGCCAACACCGGCAAAGAACACACCCAATATTACATTAAAGCGGCAAGCAAACAACTGCCGCTTATCTTCGAAATTTTGACAGAAATGCTGCAAAATCCTTTGCTGGACGAAAAAGAGCTGGAGAGGGAAAAAGGCGTAATTATAGAGGAGATTAATATGTACAAAGACACGCCTATGTATGAGGTGGAAAATATTTTAGAGCAAACTATGTGGCCGAAAGACGCGCTGGGGCGGGACATTGCCGGCAGCCGCGGAGCGGTGTCTAAATTTAGCAGGGCGATGTTTGTGGATTATATAAATCGGCACTACCAAACTTCCAATATGATTTTAGGAGTTTCCGGCAAATACAATTCCGGCGATTTAAATAAACTTATTTCCAAATATTGGACAAAATATCCTAAAAAAAGATTTTATGGCTGGCAAAAAGCCCGCGACAAGCAAAACCGACCGCGGTTAGCTGTGCAGTTTAAACAGACCGAGCAGGCACATTTGTCCTTGGGTTTTAAAGGTTTTGCTTATGGTGACAAACAGAACCCGGCGCAATCGGTACTCTCGGCTATTTTGGGCGGCGGTATGTCATCCAGGTTATTTATAGAAGTCCGGGAAAGGCGGGGACTGGCATATTACGTTAGGGCAAGCGGAAGCAATTACCAGGATACCGGAGTTTTTACCGTGGGCAGCGGCGTGCAGGTGGGAAAAATTCAAGACGCTATAAAAGTTATTTTGCAGGAATTAAAAAAAGCCACCGTAACTTTGGCCAATGAAAAAGAAATGCAAAAGGCAAAAGAATACATAAAAGGCAAAACCACTCTGGCTTTAGAAGACAACCAGGTGCGTTTAGACTGGTTTTTAGACCGCGTAGCCTTCCACAAAAAAATTGAAAGACCCGCAGAGGCGTTTAATAAAATTGACTCTGTGACCGCAGAGCAGGTTAGGAGTGTGGCGCGGGATTTGTTTAAAAGCAAAAATTTAAGCTTAGCGGTAATTGGCCCTTATAAAAGCGAAAAAACTTTTAAAAAGCTTTTAGCTATTTAAAGTGTATTAGTTGTGGATAATTTAGAAAATCAATCTTAATTATGGTAAATAATTTTTGTTGACACATAAATTTTATTCGGTTAATATAAAAATCTAACTAAATATAGTAGACCCAAGATCCGCAAGTTAGTATATGGTCGCCTTAAGCTTGCGGGAAGGTCAATGGCGAAACCGGACAAGAGATTTGTGCGGTTTTTTGTTTATTAGTTGGTTTGAGAGGGGGTGAAATATATGAATGAGTATAATTATGCGGACGACCGCAGTATGGAAAAAGACAAGAACGAACTTGATTATGAGAGCGTAGGTAAAGAATAAATAAATTCCTGCCTTTTGTTGGAGGGCTAAGGCGGTTTAGAGGGATAAAAGCTAGTATGGCAATATTACAGAAGCGCCTTTGGGCTAAAAGAGCCCGAGGCCGAGCCAAAAAGGAATTACTTGTTGAAATTTATGGCTTGTAGAGCATTTATAAGGAGGCGGGAGTCTCCAGGAAATTTTTGGAGACTCCCATTTAAAAAACTAACGGTAATTAATTTCTAAAGGGATGGATATTATTTTTCAAATTATTTTTGGCGGTTTTACCGGCTGGATGCTCTCAAAAAGAACACAAATTAGCGTGCTATACGTTATATTTGGTGTAAGTGGGGCAATGTTTTCCAGTTTGTTAATGAATGTTTTAAACTTGCCGGGGGTTTATGGCTACAATGTTTACAGTTTTTTTGTGGCCATGAGCGGAGCCGTTTGTATTATATTAGCCGGACATTTTTTTTATAGTTTTTTAAGAAGGTCAAATTTTTTAACTGAACGACGTTTAGTTCCAAGAGAAAATTAATTAGCTTTTTAGGGGGTGATATTTATGTCACAAGAACAAGTAATGCAGCCGCTCTTTGGAGGAATTTCAGATCAGGATATTAATGAGCTGGAGGAGCTGCATTTGGACCATAAAATGGAAACGGCAGAAGAGAATGTTGCCCGTTTTAGTTTGTTGGGCAACCATATAAGTAAATTGTTTGCTTTAAAATCACATAGCTTGCACGCTGCGGCAGAAATTAAAGCCAGGCAAAATAACAAACTTAAAGAAGAAAATTAAAATTAATTAGCAGTTAACAAAAATTTAATTGCTAAAGGAGCGAGTGGTTATGCAAAAAAAGATTCCTACAATATTAGTAGTAGAAGACGAAAAAACGCTTTTAAAAACCTGGGCACAAAAATTTAAGCAGGAAGGCCTGGAAGTTTTAACCGCGCAAGACGGAGAGGCCGCGCTCAAAGTTGCCTTACAGAATCACCCCGACTTGATTGTTTTAGATTTAGTTATGCCCAGCACGGACGGGCTAATGTTTATAAAAAAGCTTAGGGAAGACAAATGGGGCAACCGCGTGGCGGTGACCTTTTTAAACAGCTGGAGGGATCCGGAAAGCTTTAGTAAGCAGGAGCCAAAGGAGTACCATATAGACCAAAATTGGGGCCTGGACCAGGTTGTGCAAAGTATTGCCGGAAAATTGGAAGTAATGAAATTGGGGCTTGCATAAAGAGGACAAGTTAAAATCCGTCCCGATGTTCAATCGGGACGGATTTTTGGTATAATAGGGTTATGAAATCATCCCAAGTCTTACAAATAGGCTGCCATGTTAGTGCTGCCGGGGGAGTATGGAACGCGCCAAAGAACGCGGCGGATTTAAAATGCGAAACTTTCCAAATTTTTACGCGTCCGCCAATGGGCGGGCCGGCGTCTAAATTGGATAAAGAAGCATCTGACAAATTTAAATCCGAAATGGAAAAATACGGTTTTGACCTTTTTGTTGTGCATTGTCCTTATTTTGTAAATTTTGGATCGGGCAAAAAAAATGTTTACCATGGCTCCATAAGCGTGGTGTCAGAAGAATTGAAGCGTGCCGATCTTATAGGGGCCAAGTATGTGATGACACACTTGGGCAGCACAAAGGATTTAGGGGAGAAAGTGGCATTGGAGCAGGCGCGAAATGGATTTGTGGAAATTTTGAAAAAATATGAAGGCAAAACCCAATTTTTATTAGAAATTTCTGCTGGGGCGGGCACTGTAATAGGGGATACTTTTGAAGAATTGGAGTTTTTAATGCAGCCGTTGGTAAAGTTTAAGACTTTTGGCGGCATTTGTTTTGACACCCAGCATGCTTTTTCTT
Source organism: Patescibacteria group bacterium (assembly GCA_036726225.1). Classification (GTDB taxonomy): domain Bacteria; phylum Patescibacteriota; class Doudnabacteria; order UBA920; family UBA920; genus PALSA-1336. The sequence continues at coordinate 68,418 of DAIMCS010000002.1, forward strand.
CCGGGTACGATTTAAGGAACTTAAAGGCTGTGGAAGAAACTTTTAAGCAGTTCGACAAAATAATTGGCTTAAAATGGCTGAAAATGTCGCATGCAAATGACTCCAAAACAGACCTTGCCGGAAAAAAAGACCGCCACGACCACATTGGAGAGGGTAAAATTGGCAAAGGCGGGTTTGAGGCCATCTTAAAATATCTTTCCAAGGTCAAAAAAGAAGATTTCCCCTTGATTTTGGAAACTGAGCATGATAAAGTGGAAACAGATATCAAAATTTTAAAAAGTTTAAGAGACAAAATTTGAAAGGAAACAAAATATGAGCGAGTTTGAATCCGCAGTTTCTAAGTTCGAAAAATTGGGTCCCGGCTTTAAAGTGGAGTTTAGAAATCCCGAAAAGCAGAGGGTTATACTGCAAGAGTTAGAAAAGGCGGTTTCAAAAGGTCAAACCGAAGAACAGAAATACCATGGAAGATAAAATTCAAAATATTATTCATCTTATTAAACAGTCAGAGCTGGACGGCACTATTAAAGACATTCTCATTCGTGATTTGGAAGCTGAAGGGTTGACCGATTTTTTAAGAGAGCAGATAAAAGCCTATTGCGTAGAAGGTATGAAAAAAATTGATGAACAGATAACAGCTGCAAAAAAAGCATTGGACGAGGCTTCAAACTAGAAGTTGTTAAAAACATCTAAAAACGTTATAATAAAAAGGCTCGAAGGAGCCTTTTTATTATGAAAAACGAGAAATTTTACATTACAACTGCAATAGATTACATAAATGCCAAACCGCACATTGGGCACGCCTATGAAAAGGTTGCGGTTGATGTTTTGGCGCGTTTTTGGGCTGAAAAATTTGGGCGAGACAAGGTGCGATTTTTAACCGGCACAGACGAGCATGGGGCAAAAATAGCCAAAGCCGCAGAAGCCTCCGGCAAGCCCATTGAAGATTTTGCCAGAGAAACCGCGGCAAGCTTTTCTTTTGCCTGGGACCAATTAAATGTCGGGTATGACCGTTTTATTCGAACCACAGATGCCGACCACATTAAAAAATCGCAGGAATTAATTACAAAAATTAAAGACAACGGTTATTTGTACGAGGGTGAATATTCCGGCTACTATTGCGTGGCCTGCGAAACTTTTTACACTCAGACCGACGCGCCCAACCATATTTGTCCGGTGCACAAAACCGAGCTTGAATTTTTAAAAGAAAAGAATTGGTTTTTAAAAATACAGGATTTTTTGCCCGCTATAACAAAAAAAATAAAAAGTGATGAGCTAAAAATTTGGCCGGTTGAACGGAAGAATGAAATTTTAAGTTTGCTGGAGCAGGGTTTTCACGACATCGCCATCTCAAGGCCAAGCGTAAAATGGGGAATTCCTTTGCCCTGGGACGAGAGCCAAACTATTTATGTTTGGGTGGAAGCGTTAATGAACTATGTGACAGGCGCAAAATCCGGCAAACAGGACTTTTGGCCGGCGGACATCCATATAATCGGCAAAGACATTATAAAATTTCATTGTATAATTTGGCCGGCAATTTTGCTGGCTGCGGATTTGGAATTGCCTAAGCAAGTGGTGGTTCACGGCTACTTAACGGTTGGCGGAGAAAAGATGTCCAAAAGTGTAGGCAATGTGGTTGACCCAAATGACTGGGTTGCAAAATACGGCAGCGACGCGGTGCGCTATTTGCTATTGCGTGAAGTACCGTTTGGAGATGACGGCGATGTGAGCGAAGAAAAACTAAAAGCGCGTTATGAGGGCGAGCTGGCTAACGGACTTGGAAACTTAGTGAGCAGGGTTACGACTTTGATAGAAAAACATCTAGATGGCAAACTTCCCGGGGGAAAGCCCAAGGCGCTAGAGGGCGATGAAGGGATTGGGGAGCGGCTAGAAAATTTTGCCTTTCACGACGCTTTGGCAAAAATTTGGCAATGGGTTGCGTGGTCAAACAAAGCGGTGGATGAAAATAAATTGTGGGATTTGGTAAAGACAGATAAAGAAAAATTTACAGAAATTTGCGGCCAGGTAGCATCGGCCATTGTTAGCATTGCAATTCAGCTTAAGCCTTTTTTGCCGGAAACTTCTGAAAAGATTTTGCAAATTATTCAGGCGGAAAAAATTACCAAATCCGAGCCACTGTTTCCAAAAATCCAATAATCTAGTGTGCCATTCCCGCGAAAGCGGGAATCCAGAAAATAGATTCCGGATAAATTTAATAGCAATATAAATTTTCCGGAATGACACATCTTACATCCTAAATCCTATATCCTAATTCCTCAATGTTAATCGACACCCACGCACATGTAAATTTTGCGGCGTTTAAGGAAGACGCTGAACCAACCATTAAACGCGCGCTAGATGCGGGCGTAAATATGGTGTTGGTTGGAAGCCAAATAGACACTTCTAAAGAAGCAGTGGAAATGGCAAATAAGTTCGATTCAGGAGTTTATGCGGCAATTGGCATCCATCCCGTCCATACTTATTCGCAGGAATTAGATGAAGAAGAGTCGCATTTTATGACCAGACAGGAAGAATTTAATTATGAAGTTTATAAAGCTTTAGTTCAAAATCCAAAAGTGGTAGGGATTGGCGAGTGCGGATTGGATTATTACCGGCTTCCTAAAGACGGCGACCATAAAGCAATTAAAGAAACACAGGCTAAAAATTTTATTGCGCAAATAAATTTTGCCAAAGAATTTAACAAAACCTTAATTATCCATTCGCGTTCGTCTAAAGGAACTGACGATGCCTGTTTGGACATATTAGATATTTTAAAAAAAGAAGGTGTGGAAAATTTGCGTTTTGTTTTGCACAGTTACACCGGCAGCCCCGAAGTAGCAAAGATGTTTGTTGAGCTTGGCGGCTACGTTTCTTTCAATGGTATAATTACTTTTGACAAGACCGGCAACCAGGAAGCGGTTTTAAAAGTTGTGCCTGACCATAGAATTGTGCTGGAAACCGACTGCCCGTATTTAACACCCAATCCCCACCGGGGAAAAAGAAATGAGCCCAGCTACGTTCAGCATGTTGCTGAATTTGTAGCTAGGCTCAAAAGTACGAGTTTGGAAGAGGTGTCATCCCTTACGTCCTCGAACGCTCGAAAGCTTTTTTTGCTGACGGGCATGTAATCTTCGGGCTCTAAGAATTCCTTTGTTCATTTCCTCGGCATGTTTGGAGAGAGGCTTGCTCTCCGGTGGCCCCATAATAGGACAAAAGTAGCACTTAGGGGTTGTGGGTACAGTAACTTTCTTCCTTTTTTTCATCAGTCCCTCCTGATTGCTTGTAATATACCATAAATTTTATGACAAAGTATAATCACCTGAAAATTGAAAAGAAGTGGCAAAAGTATTGGGAAACAAAGAAAATTTTTGTTGCTAAAGATACTGACAAACGGCCGAAGAAATATATTTTAGATATGTTTCCGTATCCGTCCGGTGCGGGGCTCCACGTTGGCCATCCGGAGGGCTATACAGCTACCGATATTTTGTCCCGTTACTCAAGGATGAAAGGTTTTAATGTCATGCACCCAATGGGCTGGGATGCTTTTGGACTGCCAGCGGAAAATTATGCTATTAAAGAAGGCATTCATCCTCAAAAAACCACACAGAAAAATATTAAACGCTTTACCGAGCAAATAAAATCCATTGGCCTTTCTTACGACTGGTCGAGGGAAGTCAGTACATCCGCTCCTGACTACTATAAATGGACGCAGTGGCTGTTTTTGCAATTGTACAAAAAAGGCTTGGCTTACAAAAAGGAAGCCAACGTAAATTGGTGTCCAAAAGACAACACAGTTTTGGCCAATGAGCAGGTGGTAGACGGCGCTTGTGAACGCTGCGGCACCAAAGTTGTGCAAAAGAATTTGTCACAATGGTTTTTTAAAATTACAAATTACGCGGAAGAATTATTGGCTGACTTGGACAAATTAGACTGGCCGGAGCCAATTAAAAGTATGCAAAGGAATTGGATTGGCAAAAGCCAGGGCGCGGAAATTAATTTTGAATTGGCGGAGAAGTCCAATTATGTATTATTGCATGGTTTTCACGGTTCGCCGGACGGCATATTTTTCCCTTGGCTAAAAAAACAACTGGACACTCGGGGTTTACAATACCAAGCGCCTCAATTGCCTAATACTGACAATCCCACCGAAGAAGAACAGGTGAGTTTTGTTTTAAAAAATTGCAAATTTGATGAAAACACAATTTTGCTTGGGCATAGTTTGGGTTGCGTTGTAGCGATGAAAGTTTTGGAAAAATTAGACAAAAAAATCGGCGGTTTGGTTTTGGCCGGCGGTTTTTCCAGCCCTGAATTTAAAGACAAGCCAAGGCCTTTTCATAATACTTTTGATTGGCAATTTGATTATAAAAAAATAAAAAGTTCTGCAGGTTTTGTAGAAATTTTAAGCGATCCGAATGATTACGCGGTTAGAATTGAGCAAGGAAGAAATTTGCACAAAAATTTGGGCGGCAATTTTTTTGAGGTTGCAGGGACACAGCCACACTTTACTGCATCTCAAGAGCCGGCTATTTTAGAATCTTTAGTACCGAAGATAAAAGTATTTACAACAAGGCCCGACACTATTTTTGGGGCGACGTATATGGTTTTAGCTCCTGAGCATCCGCTGGTCCAAAATTTAAAATCGGCAATTAAAAATTGGGAGGAAGTTGAAAAATATCTTGAGCAGGCCAAAGGCAAAACAGATTTGCAGCGTTCGGCTTTAGAAAAAGAAAAAACCGGCGTGGAATTAAAAGGAATTAAAGCAATAAATCCTGCAACAGGTGAACAAATTCCAATTTGGATTGCGGATTACGTTTTAATGGGATACGGAACAGGTGCGATTATGGCGGTGCCAGCGCACGACGAACGCGACCGGCAATTTGCAGAAAAATACAGATTGCCAATCGTAGATAAGCCTTTGGTTCCTATTGAGGAGGCTATAAAAAAATATGGAAATGCAGTTACAAAATACAAACTTCGCGACTGGTTAGTTTCTCGTCAGCGATATTGGGGCGCGCCCATTCCAATTATTTACTGTAAAACTTGCGGACAGCAGGCTGTGCCAGAGAAAGATTTACCGGTTAAACTGCCAACGGACACTGACTTTAGGCCAACAGGGGAGTCGCCTCTCAAACGATCTAAGAAATTTAGTAAAGTTATTTGTCCAAATTGTAAAGAACCTGCAGAGCGCGACTACGACACAATGGACACCTTTGTAGATTCGTCGTGGTATTTTTTGCGTTACATAGACCCGAAAAATAAATCCAAATTCGCATCTCCCGACAAAATTAAAAAATGGATGCCGGTGGATACCTACGTTGGAGGGGCGGAGCATGCCGTGCTGCATCTATTATATTCCAGATTTTTTACCAAAGCTTTGCGCGACTTAGGTTATTTAAATTTTGGTGAACCGTTCATCAAATTAAAAAATCAGGGTTTAATTTTAGGACCTGACGGGGAAAAAATGTCAAAGAGCCGTGGCAATGTAATTAATCCCGACGACGTAATAAAAGAGCACGGCGCTGACTCTTTGCGTATGTATGAAATGTTTATGGGCCCGCTGGAAGACGCCAAACCCTGGCAGACAAATGGGATTGTTGGCGTGAGGAGATTCTTGGATCGCGTTTGGAACTGGGTGAATGAAAAGTACACAGTAAGCAGTAAACAGAATACAGAATCGGACAATGTGCAAAGGGCGCTTCATAAATTAATCAAGAAAATTACTGAGGACATTCAAAACTTTTCCTTCAATACCTCCATTTCCGCTTTCATGGAGTTTTATAATCAGGTGAAAGATGAACCAACCAGCAAAACATCGCTAAAAACTTTTTTAATTTTGCTGTATCCCTTTGCTCCGCATATAAGTGAAGAGCTTAATCAAGTTTTGCAACCAGTTGGTAAAAACCGCGGCCGCGGTTTATCCGTACTTTCTTTACAGTTAGAAAAATGGCCATCATATAATGCAAAGCTAATTATAGATGAGACGGTTGAAATCGTAGTTCAGGTAAATGGTAAGGTCAAAGGCAAATTAACTGTTGCTAATAATAGTGATCAAGTAACAGTCAGTGGTGAAGCGAAAAAATTGGTAGGGATTGATCAGGTGAAGCGCGAAGTTTTTGTTCCTAACAGACTTATAAATTTTGTGGTTTAATTTTATGTCATTGCGAGCGAAGCGAAGCAATCTAAAAAAAGATTGCCACGGGCCTTCGGCCCTCGCAATGACAAAGCTATGATTATCGTTGATTACAAAAAAAAATATCATAAAAAAATAATTCACTCTGCCGTTTTTGCCCTTAAACAAGGCAAAATTGTTGCGTATCCCACAGATACCAGTTATGGGTTAGCGGCGGATGCGGAAAATATGGACGCAGTTATGAAGCTCTACCGTATAAAAGGCAGGCAGTTTATAAAGGCTGTGCATATTGTTGTGCCTTCAATCGGCTACGGAAAAAAAATCGTGCAATGGAATAAAACCGCATCAGCTTTGGTCAGTAAATTTTTTCCCGGCGCAATAACTTTGGTGTTGCCATTAAAGAGCAAAAATCAAGGTTACAAATTATTATCCGCCGGTAACAGCACCATTGGCCTAAGGATGCCTGCAAATGAAATAGCTTTAGATTTAGCTAAATTTTTAAAGCGTCCAATTACAGCGACATCTGCAAATGTAAGCGGCAAGCCCGACTGTTATTCTGTTTCAGACATTACCCATCAATTTAAAAATAAAAGATTCAAACCCGATATTGTCATTAACGCCGGCAGGCTCATAAAACGAAAACCATCTACAGTTGTTAAGATTGATGGCGATCGATTGGTGATATTAAGGCAGGGTCCGGTCAAAATTTAGAACCCTAAACCCCGCACCTAAAACCTAATTTATGTTTAGTTTACATTTCCCACAATATTTCACAAAAAAAGTCCGCCAGGAGATTGGCGAAATTTACGCGCATTCAGCTATTGCCAACACAGCCCTTTCAATGATGGCCTTGTTTGAGCCTATCTTTCTTTACGCGGCTTTGGGGCTTTCGGTTATCCAGGTTTTATTGTTTACAGCCGTTGTTTATACAGTGTATATAGTTTGCATTCCAATAGGGGGCAAGGTGGCGAGTTTTTATGGATATAAGCACGCCATAGCCATATCGGTGCCTTTTCATATTTTGTATTGGGCCGTGTTAATTGCTTCCCAGCAAAATACTATGTTGGTTTTTGTGGCCGCGCCGCTTTACGGACTTTCCAAAACTTTTTACTGGCCGGGTTTCCATTCTTTAATGGCCCGTTATGCAGACCGCGAGCAGGTGGGCAGGGAATTTGGTTTTGTTTACTCCCTTGTCAGCCTCACACTTATAGCCGGGCCGTTATTAGCAGGCTTCCTTTCCAAACACGTAGGCTGGACAGGGACTTTTATAGTTAGCGGACTTATTTACGCGGTAAGCTTGTTTCCGCTTTTTAAACACAAAGAGATTTTTACCCCGAAAATTTACGAATTTAAAACGACTTTGGAATTATATAAAATGTTTCCGCATAAGTTTTTGGGCTACCTGGGTTTTGGGGAAGAAATGGTAGCCTTAAACATTTGGCCAATATTTATCTACATTATAGTAAAAGATTTTCAAAGCACCGGCGCGCTTGCAACAGTGGCAAGCTTGCTTGCCGCGGTTTTGGCTTTATTTATAGGCAGAATTACCGACCAGTTTTCTAAGCATGTCTTAATAAAAATTGGCGCGTTTTTTGGCGCATTGGTCTGGCTGGCCAGGTTTATTGCCACAAATTTTTGGAATACTTTTTTTGTTGACAGTTTATCCAGAACCTCCAAGGAAATATATTTTATCCCACTGACCACGAATTTTTATATAAAAGCAGAAACTACGCATGTAGTTCCTTATGTAGTTTTTTTTGAGCAAGCCCTCTCCATTGGTAAGCTGGCGGCCTGTATTATAGGCATTGTTTTGTTTAGCCTCACCGGCAGCTTTATGGTATTATTCATATTAGCAGCACTCTTTAGCCTGCTTTATATGTTTATATAGATATGCAAAAGTCCAAACTTCAAATTCAATATCAATTTTTAAATTTATAGATGTCATTCCCGCGCAGGCGGGAATCTTCAATGGCTAATAATTGTTAAGATTCCCATTTTCATGGGAATGACAAAGGAAACATATGAATTACGCAACCATTCAGGCGGAGGACCCGAAACTTTACGAAATTTTAAAAAGAGAAGAGCAAAGGCAAAAAGAGGGGATAGAACTTATTGCGAGCGAAAATTATGTCAGCCGCGCGGTTTTAGAAGCCATGGGCTCCATCCTCACCAATAAATATTCAGAAGGTTATCCCGGAAAAAGATATTACGGCGGCAATGAAATTATTGACCAGTCCGAAACCCTGGCAATTGAGCGCGCTAAAGAATTGTTTGGCGCCGAGCATATAAACGTGCAGCCGCTTTCAGGCTCCCCCGCAAATTTAGCCGTGTATATGGCGCTGCTTAACCCCGGCGACAAAGTTTTGGGTTTTTCACTGGACCAAGGCGGACATCTTTCGCACGGTCATCCGTTGAATTTTAGCGGCAAGTTGTATAGTATCATCCCATATTTTGTAAAAAAGGAAAATGAAATTATAGATATGGACGAGGTGGAAAAGTTAGCGATGGAGCACAAGCCAAAAATGATCTTAGCTGGATTTTCGGCCTACAGCCGTTCGCTCGAATGGAAAAGGTTCCGTGATATTGCCGACAAAGTGGGAGCGTTTTTGTTCGCGGACATTGCCCATATTGCGGGATTAATCGCCGGTAAGCAACTGGAAAACCCAATTCCTTATTGTGACGTAGTTTCCACCACAACCCACAAAACTTTGCGCGGGCCGCGTGGCGCTATGATTATGTGTAAAGAAAAATTTGCCTCGGCAATCGACAAAGCGGTTTTTCCCGGAGTACAAGGCGGACCTCATGACCACATTAACGCGGCCAAAGCAGTAGCTTACGGCGAAGCGTTAAAGCCGGAATTTGCGGAATATTCTAAACAAGTAATTAAAAACGCTCAAAAATTATCATCGGCCTTAACAGAAAAAGGCTACCGCGTTATCTCCGGCGGAACTGACAATCATTTAATTTTAATAGATTTGTTTGGGTCTAAGAATATCACGGGTAAGGAAGCAGAAAAAGCTTTGGAGCATGTTGGAATATCCATAAATAAAAATATGATTCCGTTTGACCCTAGAAAACCGCTGGATCCGTCGGGCATCCGTTTGGGCACTCCCGCATTAACCACCCGCGGATGCAAAGAAGCGGACATTCAAACCGTGGCGGATTTAATAGATGAGACTTTGCAAAATCGCAGCGATGAAAATCAGCTTTCCAAGATAAAAGAAAAAGTCAGGGAGTTTTCTTTAAAATTCCCGGTGCCGGGAATTGAATAATTATGGAGCTGGATGTTGTTTTACTGCCGCCAAAAAGTTTAAGCGCCCAATTGGGCGGCTTAATACTGAATTTGAATAAACAGGTGAAGTTAAATATTATTGTTGACGGTAAAAAACTTTTACCTCATATTTCTTTATTGCACATTGAGGCAAATGCAAAAGCCATTCCGCAGATTAATGCCGCTCTGCACAAACTGGCTTTTGGCACCAAAAGTTTTAAAGTAGTTTTTGGCAAAAAAAACACAGCGCCCGGAGTATTTAAAGCTTTTTTACAAGTTACAATACTTAAAAGTTCAAAACTTAGCAAACTCCACGCAGATGTTGTAAACCAAATCTCCCCATACAGGACAGGGACTGTGCTATTGCCGCCAAAATTACCAAATAAACTGCAAAAGCAATACCAAAAAAAGTACGGGGCGGGGAATATTTTAAAGTTTTTTGCCCCGCATTTTACTTTGGGCAGGCTTAAAAATTTAGATGATGCCAACAAGGCTCTTAAAATTTTATCCCGAAAAAAATTAAGTCCCTTTATAGGGAAAAGGATTGCTGTAGCTAAGGTTGACAAGCACCATCAGGCAGTAAAAATATTAAAAGAATTTAAATTAAAATAATGGAAATTTTTCAGGCATTTATTTTAGGGGCAATACAGGGGTTGAGCGAATTTTTACCTATTTCTTCATCTGCCCATCTTGTGCTTGCGCCTTGGTTGTTTAATTGGCAAGACCCGGGCTTGGGTTTTGACCTTGCGCTTCACTGGGGCACGCTTTTGGCTGTGCTAGCGTACTATTTGCAGGACATTTTTTTAATTATTAGAGGTTTTTGGCATTCGTTGTTTAAATCCACCCGCGATTTGCAAAATAATATTTACCAAAAACTTGCCTGGTTGTTGTTAATTGCCAGCGTGCCCGGCGCTTTTGTCGGCAAGCTGTTAGAAGAGCAGGCAGACAAAACTTTTCGCCATCCTTTAATTATAGTGGTAACCCTAAGCAGCTTTGGCGTGGTTTTGCTTTTGGCAGATTGGCTTGGGAAAAAGTTTAAAAATTTGGACAGAATTAGCAAATTGGATGCGCTTTTAATTGGCGTTGGCCAGGCTTTAGCCATTATTCCGGGAGTTTCCAGAAGCGGCGCCACCATTGCGGCGGGTTTGTTTTTAGGTTTTAAACGCGCCGACGCAGCCAGGTTTTCTTTTTTAATGTCAGCGCCAATTATCTTTGGCGCCGGTTTGGTAAAGCTGAAAGATTTTAATTCGGTTGCGGGCGGCCCTGAAATAATAGTCGGGTTTTTGTCCGCCGCGGTGTTTGGGTTTTTGTCTATAAAATATCTTTTAAGGTATCTTTCCAAACACGACTTTAAGGTTTTTGTTTGGTATAGGCTGCTTTTAGCCGGGTTGATTTTGGCCATATACTTTGTTAGAATGTAATAGCATTTTTAGCCGGTGTGGTGAAATGGCAGACACACGCGCCTCAAGAGCGCGCGCCTAACGGCATGTCGGTTCGACTCCGACCACCGGCACCAGATTGGTCAAACCCCTCTTAAAATAAGAGGGGCTGGGGGAGTTAATAAATGGCGTTTTTATACAATGATCCTATAAAGAAGGACTTAAGAAGACAGTTACGGAAAAATCAAACTCCCGCTGAAAGAAAGCTTTGGAATTGTTTGAGAAATAAACAGTTGCTAGGTTTTAAATTTTTCAGGCAATATGGTTGTGGCAGGTATATTTTAGATCTTTTTTGTCCGGTTTGCAGGTTAGCAATAGAAATTGACGGCGGACAGCATTCTGAGACTAAAGATTATGATATTGAAAGAACGGAATATTTAAAATCGGAAAATATTAAAGTTATTCGATTCTGGAATAACGAAGTTTTAAATAACATTGAAGGTGTAGTGGAAGAAATCAAAAAACATTTAACCCCTCCCGGCCTCCCCTTATTATAAGGGGAGGGGTAGAAAATTTATGGAAGAAAATCAACAGCCAAACGTAACAATTCAACCTCTAACGGAAACTATTTTATCTATTACTCCTACACCTGCGGTTATCCCAAATAATCCGCCGCCAGTACATCAAGCTACTCCTGCCGAGGAAAGGGTATCGTATTCAGATGCGAAAATAGAAGAAATAGAAGTTTCCAAAATTTCGCCCAACCCTTTCCAGCCCAGAAAAACCTTTGAGCCTACTGCTTTAAGGGAGCTGGCAGATTCTATAAAAGAACACGGGGTTATTCAGCCGTTAGTGGTTACAAAAACTCCCATTGGCTATGAGTTGGTGGTGGGGGAAAGGCGTTTTCGTGCGTCCCAGTTAGCAGGTTTGGAAAAAGTGCCCGCAATCATCAAAGAAGCGATGGTTGACCAGACCAAGCTGGAAGTGGCTTTAATAGAAAATATCCAACGCCAGGAATTAAACCCAATTGAAGAAGCGCAAGCATACGAGCGCTTAATGAAGACATTTAACCTCACCCAGGACCAGGTTGCAAAAAAAGTGGGCAAAAGCCGTCCCGCCGTAGCCAACACGGTGCGTCTTTTAAACCTTCCCGCGGAAATCCAGCGCGCGGTTATAGAAGGCAAGCTTATGGAAGGGCACGCGCGCGCGCTTTTGGGGCTCAATGACCCGGAAAAAATGCTGTTGCTTTACAAAATTGTTATAGAAAAGAATTTAAACGTCCGTGAGGTTGAAAATAAAGTCCGTGAGCTGACTATGAAACGCCAAATGGATGGCGTGGCGCCTGACCCAAAACTCCTTGCTATGGAAAGTGAGCTCCGCGGAAAGCTGGGGACGCAGGTTAAAATCCAGCGCCAGGGCCAGGGCGGTAAAATTACCATTGAATTTTTTAGTGATGAAGAATTGTCTGAAATTGTGGGTAAAATGGCTGCGGAAAGACGGGCTGAAGAAGGCGGGTATTTGACGGTTTAGTGGATAAATTATTTGACAGCTTTTTATTGCAGGCCTATACTTTTAGCAGATATGAAATTTTTGCACCAAAATCTTTTTGTCAACACTTACGCTTTTATTAAGAGCGTACTTTGGATTGGACATTAGGGGATTTTGGTAAGATTTAAAAAGCTTGCAAAACCAAAACCCCGAAAGAATAGGGGTTTTTTGTTAGGTTGTGGGTTGCAAAGTTAATCTAAAATTTTGGATTAACTTTGCAATTCGCACTCACGATGAGTGAAAGATTGCCCCCGCCCAAATAGCGGACAAGCTTATGGAGGATTTCTAAAACAGCTGGATACGGTCAAGTTTTTACGTGTCCAAACTTCCCACCCCCTTCACTGAGGATTGAGCGCAGATGAAACGAATAGTCAATGACGAACAAGCAGAGGCCGACTGGGTGAGAGCAAAGTCGGTTGAGTCGTTGCCCAGGTTGCTTAAAGACACAGTTGCTCAACGAAAAGATATTGAAAAGCAAATGCAGTCTATGGGCGACCTTACCGGCAAAAGTTTCAGAAGAAAGAGACATTTTCTGAGGCTAGACAGGGCACACAATCGTATGGAATTACGAGAAAAGGAAATTCGAACACAGATGGGCGAAATCCAAATCAATGTTCAGTTTGTCCCAAGAACTGCCACTGCCGAAGCCTGAGGAAGTAAACGACCAGTTCCAGTTTGGTAAATGAGATGGCTCAAATTGTTCCATTTCGAAAACAACCGACTGCAAAATGGTCAGCACCTAGCTTGGACGCTCGGGGATTCGTTTTTTAAGATTTTGTTGATGTTTTGTGTCAGCATAATTTTATCACAGCGAATCCTCGGGCGCTGTTTTTTATTTAAAAAACCGGCACAGGCCGGTTGTTTTAATTTTATTTTTTTAAGTTTATTTAGGGCTCCCAAAAATTACGAAGGCTGAACTGATATTAAATCCAAAAAATCAGGAGCGCAACCCGCCGAAGGCGGGTGAGCACGGATTTTTTGGATAAGGGCAACGTTCCGTAGGCTGCAGTGACCAAAATATTTTTTGGGCACGGAAGCCGAAGGAACGATTGACCCGTGGTCGGGCTGCCGGGAATTGAACCCGGTCTACATGCACCCCATGCATGCGTACTACCGGTATACTACAGCCCGTAAAGTAACTTCGATATTTTACCAACATTATGCGAAATTGTCGAGATTATTTTTTATATTAGTGAGCGCATGGTATTATGAATTAAGAATCCAAGGAGGATTTGTAAATGCAGCAATCGAGTAGTTTAGATTTAAAAAATCAATGGGATCGTCCGTGGTGGTGGGCTCGGGGCAGAAATATTCTGACGCTCAACTACATTGTGATGATCCATGCTTTGTCAGTATGCGGGTTGGTTTATACGGGCTTTGCCGGACTGCCGGAGTGGAAAGTGGTTTTAACCGCTTTTGGCTTGTGGTGGCTTGGGTCAATGGGTACAACCGTGGCTTACCACAGAGGCCTTTCTCACAGGGCGCTGGTGCTTAATCCGGTGGTTGAACAGGTGCTAATTTTCTTTGCGGTTTTTAACGGCTCCGGGTCTCCGGACACATGGATACAGGCCCATCGCCATCATCATGGCCATACCGACGAGTTGGACGACGTCTCCAGTCCTGTGCACGGCGGTTTTTGGTGGGCGCATCTTCGCTGGTTGTATCAATGGGAGCCGGTGAAAACGGAGTTGCATTCAGATATGAATAAATTCCGGTACACCGTCTGGAAATACATCCAACCTCCATTAGTGGTTTTCTCGGTGTCTTTTGGCTACTTTTTGTTCGGCTGGCCAGGTTTGTTTTGGCTCGGCGCTTTCAGGCTTGTCTACGCACTTCACATGCAGTGTTTTGTAAACTCGTGGACCCACCTGGGTGACGGCACAAGCGGCCATTACACGCAAAATCTTTGGTTGCTTGGGGTGCTCCAGGTTTTTTGTGGAGAGCACTTGCACGACAACCACCACGCAGACCAATCGTCGGCAAAGTTCAGTAGGAACGCATGGCAGCTTGATATAGGCTGGTTCTTGGCCCGAAGCTTGGAAGCTGTCAGACTGGCGAAAAACGTTAGGAGGCCAAGACAGGTTCATGCTTAGGCAAAGCCTCAATGGGCTGTATTTAAACAGACTAGCTGGCGATTCTTCCTTGTTTGGGAGAGTTGCCAGCAGTCCGATTTTTTATTTTTTTGAGACAAAAAATATTATAAAATTATTCAATATTATGAGCAGGCAAATTATTTTAGCTTCAATTTCTCCCAGAAGGAGGGAACTTATGAAGCTTTTGAAAATAAAATTTAAAGCAGTTGATAGCGGCTTTGATGAAAAAATAGACCCACATCTGTCGCATCCAGAATTAGTCAAACAACTCGCGCTTGGCAAAGCTTTAGCTGCTTCAAAAAAGTATCCAAACGCGATAATTATTGCGGCAGACACCATGGTTTCGTTTAAAGGCAAAGTTATTGGCAAACCTAAAGACAAAACTGACGCAATAAAAATGTTAAAAAGTTTTAGTGGCAGGAAACATTTTGTATATTCCGGAGTGGTGGTTATGGACGCAGCTTCTGCGAAAATTATTAGCGGTCATGACACAACCGTTGTTCATTTTAGGAAGTTATCTGACAAAGATATAACTTCATACTTAAAGTTTGGCGAAGCCATGGACAAGGCCGGCGGTTATGGGCCTTTGGCAAAAGGGTTAAATCTTATTTCTAAAATTGAGGGTGACGGCACTACTCAATTCGGCATGCCCCTAATGTTCGTTTCCAACGCGCTTTTAAAGTTGGGTGTGAAAGTCTAAATTTGCTATAATTATCTCATGAAAACTGCCCTTATTTCTGTTTACAATAAGCAGGGGATTGTAGATTTTGCAAAAGAATTAATATCACTGGATTTTAAAATTTTAGCCAGTGGCGGCACGGCAAAGGAATTAACATCTGCGGGCGTAGAAGTGCAGGATGTTGCTTCGCTCGTTGGTGGTGGGCCCATATTAGGCCATCGCGTGGTTACCTTGTCGCGTGAAGTGCACGCCGGGCTTTTAGCACAGGATAACGAGGCTGATCGAGCGGAATTAAAAACATTAAACATCCCGTTCATAGATTTAGTTTGCGTAGATTTATATCCGCTTCAAGAGGAAATCGCTAAACATCCCCTCACCCGGCCTGACGGCCACCCTCTCCCGCAAGGGGAGAGGGAAAAAATGACTTCAGCTATCATCGAAAAAACTGACATTGGCGGGCCGACCATGTTGCGCTCGGCAGCAAAGGGCAGAAGAATTGTAATTTGCGATCCGGAAGACAGAATAAAAGTAATTGAGTGGCTTAAAAACGGACAGCCCGACAAAGAATTTTTTATTAACAAATTTTGTGCCAAAGCGGAATTTACAGTGGCCGACTACGCTTTAGCCTCGGCACGCTACTTAAGCTCCGGCAATATTGACGGCGTGGTTGCGCACGAAGTTTCAGCTCTTAAGTATGGAGAAAATGGCTGGCAAGTGCCGGCCGGGTTGTTTAAAAATGAAATTGTTGACGAACTATCGCTAGCAAACTTTAATTTGTTGGCCGGCACAACTCCATCTTACAATAATCTCGCCGATGTTGACCGTTTACTTCAAACAATTACGCACATTGCGGCCGGGTTTGAGGTGAATCGTGAATTACTGGACCCCCGCTTTCGCGGGGATGGACAGAAAGGAGTTCCAAAAATTGCGGTGGGTGTAAAACACGGCAATCCGTGCGGCGCGGCTGTAAACGAGAACCCGCATATGGCCATTCAAAATATGCTGGAAGGGGATTTGCGCGCAATTTTTGGCGGAGTGGTTATGGTCAATTTTACGGTGGACGAAGCCGCGGCGGAAATTTTACTTTCTTACCAAATGCCGGAAGGTCAACGCAGATTGCTGGACGGAATTATTGCCCCGGAATTTTCTGCCGGCGCGGTGGAAATGCTTAAGCGTAAAGGTGATAAATGCCGATTTTTAGTAAATCCGGCTTTGGCAAATTTATCTAAAGCGTCCTTAGACGAACATTCTCGTTTCCGTTATGTGCGGGGCGGATTTTTAAAACAACCTAACTACGCTTTTGTTTTAAATTTAGCCAACGCGGAAATCACCGGCGAAATATCAGAATCTCAAAAAGCAAATATTATACTTGGCTGGGCAATTGGGTCAACTTCCAACAGCAACACAGTGACTATAACCAAAAATAATATGTTAATTGGCAACGGCGTTGGCCAGCAAGACAGGGTTAGCTGCTGCCAGTTGGCAATTAAGCGCGCAACTGATGCCAAGCACGACGTAAGCGGCGCGGCCGCTTACAGCGACAGTTTTTTCCCGTTTGTTGACGGCGTTGAAACTTTATCTTCGGCAGGAATACAAACTATTTTTGCAACCAGCGGCAGTGTGCGCGACATTGAAATAAAAAATTTTTGCAAAGAAAAGAAAATCAATTTAGTAATGCTCCCAGACGTGCAAGCGAGGGGATTTTTTGGGCATTAAAACTTTACGGAGTACGGACGGGTATTACGGATATACGGAATTAAATTGATCCGTATATCTGCACTAATCCGTATTCCGTAAAGAATGAAAGGGGGTGAAACAAAATGGACGTTATGGTAAATCTTTGGGCTGTGTTAGTTTGCGGAATCGCCGCCATGGTGGTTGGTTTTTTGTGGTATGGCCCGCTGTTTAGCAAACCGTGGATGAAAGAAATGGGTATGGACAAATTGTCGTCTACCGAAATTGCATCCATGAAAAAAATGGCCGGCAAAAACTATATACAGCAGTTTATAGGAGCTTTGCTGATGGCCTATGTTTTTGCTAATATCCTAGCCGTTTACAATACCGAAACTTTAGGTATGGGGCTGCAGGGCGCATTCTGGGTATGGATTGGTTTTATAGTGCCGGTTAAATATGGTGACAAGCTATGGGGTGGCAAGTCAGCAAAGTTATTTTTTATTGATTCTTTCCACTATTTGGTCACCTTGGCGGTATTCGCATTGATTATAGTTTCCTGGTAATTTACGAAAAAATTTAAAAATGGCTAAAATGTTCTTATTTTAGCCATTTTTTTATTTATTATCCACAAAAAAGTCGAAATTTTGCGTAAAAAATGGTATAATATAAGAAAGGTTTAATTAATACTTTTAGCATAAACTTTTGCTAAAAGTTGAGGAAACAAAAAATGGCAAAAAAATTAGCAATGCTGTTTGGAATAGTGTTCGTGCTTGTCGGCGCTTTGGGTTTCATTAGCAACCCAATTGTAGGCGAGGGCGGCTATTTCCAAACAGATATGATCCATAACGCTATCCATTTGGTTGTGGGCGTGCTTATGTTAATTATGGCCGGTAATATGGCCACTTTAGCGCTTAATCTTTTTGGCGCGATTTATGTATTGCTGGGCGTTATTGGTTTTGTGCAGGGCGGCGACAAACTTTTGGGTTTAATTGTCCATAACAGCCACGATACCTGGTTACATTTGGTTTTAGGCCTGGTTCTATTGGCGGTTGGGATGAGCACCAAGGGTTCAGGCAGTTCAATGCCTTCTTCGGGTGGAATGACCGGAGGTATGGGCGGCATGCCGTCATAAACGAAACATTTTGGAAAGGACAAACCTACCGGTTTTTCCTTTCCAAACATTTCTGCCTTTGGCAGAAATCCTATCCTTTTCGGAGAAGTTATTTTTTGCCACGAAATAAATTCGATGGCAAAAAATTTTTAAATACTTTGGTTCTACAATAAAAAATAAATATCCGAGACATGGCTCATTATGTTTGCACAGGCGGATGCCAGGGTACTTCCGACACCCACGGCGTCTGCAATATTCAAAGTTGTTTAAGGCATAAAGAGCCTTTAGCTGTTTGTAATTGTACTGACGGGATGCATAAAGAAGCTTACGAGGCGGCCCATCCGGAGTCCCAAGAGCAGCCGCAAGCTAAAGAAGAATAAATTAAAAAAGCCATCCCGGTTAATCGGGATGGCTTTTTGAAGTAAATTATCTTACAGCCATGGCTTTGCTCTGGGTTTTTATGCAACGCGTGCAGGCTTTTAAGCGTTTACCGTTAAAGACGGCATATTGTAAATTAGGAAGAAGCCTTCTTATGGAAGGTCTCATAGAGTGGGATCTTTTAATTGTTCGGCTGTAGATTTTGCCGCAAACGGCACACATTCTGGGCATAGGGGTTTATTTGAGGAGACAAAACTTACCAGTTTTTTCTCCTCAATACTCCTCTTTTTCGGAGGAGTTATTTTCGGCCCCGAGTAAATCGGATGCCGAAAATGCTGTTAAGAAATTAAAAAGCTTATTTAGTATCTAGGATAGATTAACATAATCTGATAAAATAATCAAGTATGCAAATTATAACAACTTTTGTCATATTAATTTTTTCGGCCATTGTCCACGAAGTCAGCCACGGGCTTATGGCGGAAAAGCTGGGTGATGACACGGCAAGGGAAGAGGGGAGAATTACTTTAAATCCCATTCCCCACATAGATCCTTTTGGCTCCGTGCTTTTGCCTTTAATGCTTTTGGCTGTGGGCTCGCCCATAATTTTTGGCGCAGCCAAACCCGTGCCTGTAAATTTTAACAATCTTCGCAATCCCAAAAGCGGCATGGCTTTAGTCTCTTTAGCCGGCCCGCTGGCCAACTTTGCACTGGCAATTTTATGCGTCATCCCCATTAAACTGGGTGTGGTAAACGACCTTTCGTATCCAATTTTGCTGCAGGCCATACTGCTTAATTTGGTTTTGGGGACGTTTAATTTAATTCCCATTCCCCCGCTGGACGGCAGTAAAATTTTAGCCGCTCTTGCGCCTGACGAGTGGATGTATAAAATTTTGTCTTTGGAGAAATACGGGTTTATTTTGGTTCTTATACTTTTGTACGCCGGTTTACTGCAAATAGTTTTGTATCCTGTCGTATTTTGGTTTGGTAGGATTTTTGGAATTGATTTCGGGTTTTAAAATAAAAAAAATGAGCACCGGGACCAAATTAATCCCGGTGCTTTTTTATTCAGGCTTTTGAGTTTTTTGTCCGGCCGGCTCTTTTGGCGTTGTTGAATATTTGAGTCAGCTTGCCTGCTTAAGTTCCTGTTGGATATCAACGGCCGATCTTCCACAGTCCAAGCAAGTATCCAAAAAGAACCTGACGGTAACCGTTACTTCTACCTTAGGTCCCCCGTCGGTTTCTTTTATCTCCAATGCGGCCGTTGCAGGGAAACCCTTTTTTGCCGCTATTTCCAGCAAAAGTTGGGCGTCGGGATTGGCAAAGCACCTATGTTGCATACCTCCTCCAGAGTTGTGTCTGTTTTTATTATCGCATATTTTGGCAAAATGTATTAAAAAAAAGTTCAAGCGCTGACTTCGTATCCACATTGGTGAATGGATGTCAGCGCTTGTAGGCTAGAGTTTTTTATGACTTCGGAATTTTCTTAAGCCGCCGATCGTTTGAAAAGTTTGACGGTGCTTTGGTTGCGGCCTCTTTCCGATCGCCTGAGCGTAAAAAGCTTGAACGGTTTTTGGTTCCTTCCAAAAAATTCGTTGATTCTTTCACGCCAAAGCGGAGTAAGTGCAACCGGCTGGTTGTTCGCTTTTTCCAGATTTCGCTGCAAACGTAGCAGCTCTTTTTTCAGTTCATTTTTTCGGGCAAGGTTTAAAATCTCTTCCCATTCTTCTGGGGTCGGTAAGCAGGGTTTGAAATCCGGGTTCATTTTACCCCCCCCTTATTCTGAGGTAGCTTTGATCGAAGCATTTGGGAGCAGAATGCGGATTTCTGTGATGCGTTCCCAGACATTCGATCGGATAATCCTGTTGGCTTCGGGAGTCCCTTTTATGGCTTCCGTTGCTTCATGATAACTTCCTGGGTGGATGATGATTGTTCTGGGATCATCCTCGCCCTCCCTTGGAACACTGTTTCCGATAACTAAAATAGTCACGTGCTTCCTCCTTTCGAGCAGTTTAAAATATCATATTGACACAGTAATGTCAAACCTGTATAATCACACTAATTGAATAAGAAACCTCCGCCAGCTGGCGGAAATTACCTTTATTGGTCACGAAGCGGGGAAGAACCCTCATCCGGTTCGCCAAAGGCGAACCACCTTCTCCCACAGGGAGAAGGTAATAATGATGAGCTATGCTCCAACAGGTTTCTGGAGAGTACCCAAAACGTGAAGCAGAAGATCTGACATCTTTTGTCAGTTTTTTTATGCTCAAGTTTATTCAGGAAAAGAAATTAATAAGTGGACAGTGAATAGTGAGCAGTGGGCAGTTTGGACCCGCTATCCACTAAGCACTACCCACTAACCACTAGGATCCAATGCCCACAATCAACCAATTAGTTCGCAAAGGCCGCCATGCTTTTAAATACAAAAGCAAAAGCCCGGCCCTTATGAGGAGACAGAACCTCATTAAGAACAAAACTCTGTTTATAAAAACCGGTGCGCCATTTATGCGCGGCGTGTGCTTAAAAGTGTATACAACCACACCAAAAAAGCCGAACTCGGCTTTGCGTAAAGTTGCCAAGGTAAAGCTTACCAACGGTATGGAAGTTATTGCTTACATTCCGGGAATTGGCCACAACTTGCAGGAACACAGTGTGGTTATGATCCGCGGCGGAAGAGTAAAAGATCTTCCCGGTGTGCGTTACCACATTGTCCGCGGTAAGTTAGATACTCTCGGTGTCGACGGGAGAAAAAAGAGCCGTTCTAAATATGGAGCAAAGAGAAAGTAAACAAGTGAGCAGTGTGTAGTGAGTAGTGGGCAGATGGCCCCACTAATCACTATCCACTAAACACTAATCACTACCCTTATGCCAAGAAAATCACGTTCATACGACAAACACACCCCGGAGCCTGACCCTCGTTATGGCTCGGTTAAGTATGCCAAATTTATTAACTATATTATGGAGCGCGGAAAGAAAAATGTTGCGCGCAAGATTTTTTACGATGCCTTAGACATAGTAAGCGAAAAAGTGCAATCGATGCCGTCTCAATCACCCTCATCCGCCGCGCCTAAAGGCGCGGCACCTTCTCCCGTCAAGGGAGAAGGGGAGAAATCCAAGCCTGCCGAAAAGAAATTAGACGGACGTGCCGTCTTTGACATTGCTTTAAAAAATGTAGCGCCAATTATGGAATTAAAATCCAGGCGTATTGGCGGCGCCAACTACCAGGTGCCTATGGAAGTTATGGAACCCAGAAGGACTACACTGGCTATGCGCTGGTTGCTTATTGCATCCCGTTCTAAAAAAGGAATTCGAATGGCCGAAAGATTAGCAGGAGAAATTTTGGACGCATACAACAAGACAGGCGCAGCTATGAAAAAGAGAGAAGATGTGCACAGGATGGCCGAGGCTAACAAGGCTTTTGCGCACTTTGCAAGGTTTGGTAGGAGATAGACCACTGATACACAGATAAACGTAGATGACACAGATGCCTGTGCTAATCTGTGTAAAAAATCTGCGGTTGAATTTTGAAAATATAAAAAAACCGGCGATCGAGTGATCGCCGGCAAGCATATCGCTTCGTTCGATTTTACTCTTTTCTCAGAAAAATAATGGATATAAATGGATATACGGGTTGGCCTCTTGTTGAAACCAATTCGTTCTCCTTTTCCCACCCATTATGGAGATCGCCGAGCTTTGTTATCTCCTCCTTTCGCCTCAGCTCTGTCCATTTACAGACCTTTGAGTCTACCGACAGGAACTCGTAACCAACCGCGTAAATATACATCGTCACTCCTCCATCTTTACTAATTTGGACAGCCAATAATAACACAAAATAGATTCCCCATCAAATCCGCAGCGACACCCTTGATCGCCGATAAATCGGCACGCTACGTCTTAAATCATAAATCTTTAATCTTAAATCAAACTATGGCCAGAGAATATCCCATTGAACTAACACGTAACATCGGTATCATTGCTCACATCGATGCCGGTAAAACTACCGTCACTGAGGGTGTTTTATTTAACACCGGTATGATCCACAAAATCGGCGCGGTGCACGAAGGTGAAACCACAACCGACTGGATGGAGCAGGAACGCGAACGCGGAATTACAATTACTGCGGCTGCGGTGACTTGCTATTGGCAGCCCCGTTTTATTAAATTGGCGGGTGATGTCAAACATAAAATTAATATTATAGACACCCCGGGCCATGTGGACTTTACTGTAGAAGTAGAGCGTTCTTTGCGCGTGCTAGACGGCGCAGTTGTGGTTTTCGACGGCAAAATGGGCGTAGAGCCGCAGTCAGAAACTGTCTGGCGCCAGGCTGACAAATATCACGTGCCGCGTATGTGCTTTATAAACAAAATCAACCAGACCGGCGGAGACTTTTACAAATCGCTCGACTCTATTTTAAAGCGTCTTTCTCCAAATGCTTTTCCTATCCAACTGCCGATTGGTTTTGAAAAAGAGATCAACGGAGTTGTTGATTTGATTAACATGAAGTCCTACACCTACAAAGATTTTACTGACAAGGAATTTACAGTGGGTGAAGTGCCGGCTGATATGCTGGAAAAAGCTAAAGAGTACCGACATCGTTTGTTAGAAAAAGTTGTTGAGTCGGACGATGTTTTAATGGAAAAATATTTGGGCGGCCAGGAATTAACTGAAAAAGAATTTTTAATGGCCATTAGAAAATCGGTTCAGTCCGGCGCTTTCTTCCCGGTTTTGGGCGGAGATGGCCGTGGAATTATAGTTCAAACAATTTTAGACGCGGTTACCAACTTTTTGCCGACCCCGGTAGACCGCGGCGCGGTAAAAGGTCACGACATAAAAACCGGTGCTGATATTGAAAGAAAACCGAGCGATGACGAACCGTTCACTGCTTTGGCTTTTAAAATTGCAACCGATCCGTTTGTCGGACGTCTTTGTTTCTTCCGCGTATATTCCGGAAAACTGGAAGCAGGTTCTTATGTGCTTAACGCAAGGACAGGGGACAAGGAACGCGTGGGACGTATTGTGCGTATGCGCGCGGACGAACGCGATGAAGTTAAAGAAGTTTTTGCCGGCGACATTTGCGCTCTTGTGGGCCCAAAAAATACTTTTACCGGTGACACTTTGTGCGACGTTGAAAAACCAATTCAGCTTGAAACCATCAAGTTCGCCGATCCCGTCATCAGCATGTCCATTGAACCTAAGACCAAAGCTGACCAGGAAAAAATGGGCATTGCACTACAAAAGCTTGGTGAAGAAGACCCAACTTTTCATATTAAAGGCGACGAAGAAACCCAGCAAACCATTATTAGCGGTATGGGTGAGCTTCACCTTGAAATTATCGTCGACCGTATGAAGCGTGAATTTAAAGTGGAGGCCAATGTTGGAAAGCCTGAAGTCGCATATAAAGAAACTATTAAAGCCACTGCCGAAGCTGAAAGCAAATACATTCGTCAGTCCGGTGGTAAAGGTCAGTACGGCCATGTTTATCTTAGAATCGAACCATTAGAACGCGGCAAGGGCTATGAATTCGTAGACGAAATTGTTGGTGGTGTTATTCCAAAAGAATTTATTAAACCCGTGGACAAAGGTATTCAGGAATCGGCCGCAAATGGTGTCATCGCGGGCTACCCCTTGGTAGACTTCCGCATAGCACTTTACGACGGTTCTTACCACGAAGTTGACTCTTCTGAAATGGCGTTTAAAATTGCGGCCTCCAAGGGTTTGCAAGAAGTGGTAAAGCGGGCCTCTCCAATTATTTTGGAACCAATTATGAAAGTGGAAGTTATTACTCCTGAAACTAATATGGGTGATGTAATTGGTGATTTAAATTCTAAGCGCGCGCAAATTAACGAAATGACAGACCGCTTGCATCTTAAAGTTATAGACGCATTTGTACCTTTGAGCGAAATGTTTGGATACGCTACAGCCTTACGTTCTATGACCCAAGGACAAGCCAGCTACACCATGGAATTTGACCACTATGCTGAAGTCCCGCGCAATATTGCAGAAAAGATTATAGAATCAAGACAGGGAATCAATGTAAGAAAAGGGATGTAGGTAAATAAGTTATTTGGTTTCGGGTTAGCGAGTTACGTGTTAAAATGCACATATGAAAATTACCAAATTTGAAGACCTTACTATTTGGAAAGACTCGTTAGCCCTCACTAAATTAATTTACGATCACACGGCAACGTCAAAATTTAGCAGGGACTTTCCTCTTCGCGACCAAATAAGAAGAGCGGTTATTTCCATTAGTTCCAACATTGTTGAAGGCTTTGAAAAAAACAATAATAATGAATTTTGCCGATTTTTAAGAATCTCAAAAGGTTCTGTTGGTGAGGTGAAAAATCAGCTTTACATAGCATCTGAACTGGGTTATATTTCTGATGCTGAAAGAATGTCTTTGTTTGAAAAGTTGGAAAAATTGGCAAAACAAATCGGAGCTTTTATAGTTTATTTAGAAAAATCTAAGGCTATTAAACTCGCCACCCGTAACTCGTAACTCTCAAACTCAATGAGCAATCTCCAAGACATCATAAATTTAGCAGAAGCCGACGGAGGCAAGTTTTTTGTTATTGATGAAAGCGGGGAGGCAAAGTTGGTAATTATGCCAGTAGAGGATTATGAAAAGCTTTTGCTCGGAAAGTTGCAGAGGCAGGTAACGGATGTTGAAGAAATAAATAAAGAAATTATTCACGCGCAGCTTACGGAAGACAAGGCTGCCGCACTCAAAGCGCCTTTGCGCGGCCCTACCGTTACCCAGGAGGCGGAAATTTCTAAAAACGATTTGCGCGCAGAAGTCATTGACCCCACCTTTGACTTTGAAGGCCCAAAAGTGGAAATAGACGATTTGTAATTTACTAAAAAAGCCCCGAACTTCTTAGGGGCTTTATGTGTTATACTAGGTATATGAAAAAAATAATCGCAACAATCTCAATTTTGCTAATAGCCGCGGCCTGTAGCAGGCCAATTTCTGACAACTACCAGAAGCCTTTAGACAGGCCGGCAACCACAACACCGGAAACTTTGCCAAAAGAAAATAAACCCGGCGGCAATATTTTAGGCCAGCCGGTTACCCTAAAAAAAGGGGAAACAGCTGTGTTTGAAGGCGGCAGGGTAAGTTTAAAAGTATTGGATTTTTACTACCAGCCCTGTCCCGAAGGCGCCCAATGTTTTTGGAGCGGTCTGGATGTTTATTATGAACTGGTTGTGGACGGTAAAACATATATTCATAATACCCCCGGCACCGGAATTAACGCGCCTTACGAAGTTAATTTAAAGGATTCCGACTATAAAACCTACGCGACCTTTGTGGTGAGCAAAAAATAAATGGTGCTCTAAAATTAAGAATCCTATGAAAAGGTTTTTAGTAATTGCTTCAATTTTTCTTTTCTCTGCGGCTTGCCAAAACCAGCCTCCGGTTGGAAGTGAACAAAATCCGCCTATTTCTGTTTCCCCCGCCCCCACGCCTCCCGGCGGCACTGAGCCTACTACGAACCCGGCGAACCCACCGCCTGCCAATTTAGGCCAGCAAGTAATTTTAACTGGGAGCATTGTTTGTTTAAAGCACAAAAATGTTAAGCCCGGCGATCCCGAGACTATGGAATGCGCTTTGGGTTTTAAAGAAGACGGCACAGGCAAGTATTATGGCTTAAAGAATTTTGACGCTTTAATGTTTGAAACTTCTGCCAAAGTAAAAGTCACCGGCACGCTGGAAGCCGCCATTAGCGATAAATATGAAATGGCGGCTGTTATTAACGTAACAAAAATGGAAAAACTATAGCCGCTAAGGGCGTTTGACAAAAGTAGTAAATATCTTTAAAATAAGCTTTAGTTAACTTCCATTTCGAGCGAAGCGAGAAATCCGTAAATACTCAAATTAATAGATCTCTCACTTCGTTCGAGATGGAAAATATCAATTATTAATTATCGCCTTGGATTCCATCACGGAAAAAAAGAGATAAACCCTTGGTACTGTATCGAGATCGAGAGATATAGTATTAAGGGTTTCTCGGGCGACTCGATCTTAATCAAGATCGAAAGAAAGGAAATCTGCAATGGCAGAAGGAAAATTTGACCGCAGCAAGACCCACGTTAACGTTGGTACCATTGGTCACGTCGACCACGGAAAAACCACTTTAACCGCGGCTATTACTACGGTTTTAAGTAAGACTGGCGGAGCCAAGGCCCGCGCTTACGACAGCATTGATAATGCCCCGGAAGAAAAAGCCCGTGGTATTACCATCAATACCGCGCACGTAGAATACGAAAGCGCAAAGAGACACTACGCTCACGTAGACTGTCCGGGACACGCTGACTATATTAAAAACATGATTACCGGTGCCGCCCAAATGGACGGTGCTATCTTGGTAGTTTCGGCAGCTGACGGCCCAATGCCCCAGACCCGTGAACACATTTTGCTTGCCAGACAAGTAGGTGTGCCTTACATTGTCGTTTATATGAACAAGTGCGACATGGTCCAAGACAAAGAACTTTTGGATTTGGTCGAAGAAGAAATCCGCGACCTTTTGACCAAGTATGAATTTCCTGGAAAAGACACTCCAATCATTCGAGGCAGCGCCTTGAAAGCTTTGGAAGGGGACGCGGAATACGAAGCTACCATCCACAAATTAATTGAAACCTTGGACACCTACATTCCTGACCCGGTTCGCGAAATTGACAAGCCATTCTTAATGCCTATTGAAGACATCTTTAGCATTGAAGGCCGCGGCACCGTGGTAACCGGAAGAATCGAACGCGGACAGGTTAAGATTAACGAAGAAATTGAAATTGTAGGTTTAAAGCCTACCCAAAAAACTGTTGTTACCGGTATTGAGATGTTCAACAAACAGCTCGACAGCGGTATGGCAGGGGACAACGCCGGAATTTTGCTCCGCGGTACCAAAAAGGATGAAGTAGAACGCGGACAAGTGCTTTGCAAACCGGGCTCTATTAACCCGCACACAGAATTTGAAACTGAAATTTACGTGCTTACCAAAGAAGAAGGCGGACGCCACACCCCGTTCTTCAAAGGTTACAAACCGCAGTTCTACGTTAGAACCACGGACGTAACCGGTGACGTAACTCTTCCTGACGGCCAGGAAATGGTTATGCCAGGGGATACCGTAAAATTGATTGTTAAATTAATTACTCCGGTTGCTTTGGAAGAAAAAGGCAAATTCGCTATTCGCGAAGGCGGCCACACAGTAGGCGCTGGTGTAGTTACAAAGATTATAAAGTAAACAGTAGACAGTAAACTGTATACAGAAAAAACTCCTCCCCGTTTGGGGAGGAGTTTTTGTTTGTAAAAGAAGAAACGGCGTGATCTTAGATCACGCCGTTCGCTGTTTTTTATTTTCTACCTTGAACGATAGAAACGTCGATGTGGATGTTGGTCACAGGCGAGTGCCACCATCCAGTTTATTCCCGTTACGACAATCGCCGTGCTGACGACAGGTGCGTACCGCACCATTTCAAGCGGCGCAAAGAGCACACCGGCAATGAAACCCACCATCAGAACTAGTGAGCCGTAAAGGTTCAAGTGGAATACAAAAAACTTTTTGTTCATGGAATCCTCCTTTGAGTCGGTTTTAGGTCTTAGACTACGACCTTCTCCCAACCAACCAATCTTTTTATTAGTATTGATTAGTTTGGAGA
>DAIMCS010000002.1:96425-202313 GCA_036726225.1 Patescibacteria group bacterium
AGGGGAGAGAAGGGGAGAGAAGGGGAGAGAAGGGGAGAGAAGGGGAGAGAAGGGGAGAGAAGGGGTTGCTTGCGCAAGCCTTCTCTCCGGGAACTAGTAGTTGATTGAGAAGTTTTTTATTTCCCAATCGTGGACAGCAAGAGCCCTATGTGCAACAGAGATCCTGTGGCCTTTGATTTGGAGCACCCATGGTCCAATGGCATCGGTGGATAGTTCAATTGTCGTGCCTCTGCTCGACACGAACCGGAGCCCTCCATCTTGACAGGTTACATCCACGCCGACGTAGTCACCTGTCCTTTCATCTTGAACTCCTTCGATGTGGGCGGCTTGCACCGCCTCTGGAAGCTCGGCTGGAGTTTCTATACTTTGGGTTTTTTTGAGGAAGTACTCGGGAATCACTCCGCCTCCCGCCGCCGCAGACCTGGCAAAAGCCACGACCGCGGTTTTGAAATCGTTAAATCTCAAACAAGCTGTTGTTGGGTCTTCTTTTTCTTCTTCCATTTCCCCTCCTGAGGGCTGGCCGTCTTTCTAGGGCAGCCTTTTTTAGTTATTACTTTCCTTTACGGAAAGCAAATTACCTACAAAATTATTTTATAGACAAATTGCTTTCCAAAAACCAAGCAAGTCATTACTGCTAAAATTTTTAGTTGTTTTAAAGAACTTCTCCCAACCAACCATCGGAAGATGATTAATTCAGAGAAGGGGACGAACATCATGATGATGCTCGTCCTTTGAACTGAATAGTTTCAAGCAGGTAGGTTTTCCTCGATCACTGCTTTTGTAAGCTCGCGGTCTTTCGACTCGGCTTCAGGGTCCGGAACATCCAGTACCCTAAAGGCTGCCCACACCGCGTTTTGGCGTGATGTGAGCTCGCTTAGCTTTTGCCAGCACTCTTTGGATGACCCATCGCTGGGCGGGCTGGACTTTCGTTTATGATCTATTCTATCAATCAGCCTTTTTTTTGAAGCGGCTAGTTTGATAGCGATCAATGCCGCTTCCTTATTTAATAACGGCCCAGGAATACACAGACTTAAGTTTTTCTTCTCAAGTCTTACTACGGCTATGTCGTAGTAAGTTTCTGTGTAGTCATCGCTCTCCCACTCAATGACCAAGGCGTGGTCGTCACGGCAATCCAGAATCGCATCGAATATCAACGCAAAACATAGATTTGCCACTTTATATTCGGAAACGTTTTTAGCTTGGTCGGCCAAATTGAACAGAGCAACGATCCATTCGATATTCATTTGTAATCCTCCTTAAACAGAACGATTTGTCTGTTTTCGCAGGGGGTTTGTTTTTTGGTAGCAATCTAGTCCGATTGCTACAGTGTTCCTGCGCTCCGCAGGATTTGTAATTATAGCATTTTTTAAGAATTTTGTCAATAGACTATAATTCCTTGACAAAACCCTCAAATGCGTTTAAACTATTGCAAGTGCTCAATCTAGTTCGTTGAAATCCGCTGAAAATACGCAGATTAGGACGCTGATTGAACGCTGAACTTAATCAGTATCTTTCAAATGGACAAAGACGTATCTGCGCCAAAAATCCGCATAAAGATAAGGGCTTACGACCACAAGTTGATCGACCAAAGCTCTAAACAGATAGTGGACACTGCCAAGAGAACTGGCGCGTCTATTTCCGGTCCTGTGCCTCTTCCAACCGAAAAGAGTAAGTACACCGTACTTCGCTCCACTTTCGTCCACAAAGACAGCCGCGAACAGTTTGAAATGCGCGTGCACAAACGGCTGATTGATATTCTAAATGCCACTCCAAAAACTATAGACTCATTGACCAATTTGAATTTACCGGCCGGCGTCGATGTCGAGATAAAAATGTCATAAAGATTTTGTAAGTTAGTTCCTATCGCCCAAAGCAAAAGCGCTCAAGCAATTGGACAACGATTTACTCACATAAGTACAAATAGAATTTTTCTATGTGTATTGATGCGGGCAAATCGGCCCGCTTTTTAAATTAATTAGAATTAAGTAAAATTGATAAATTAAATAGAATTGATAGAAATTTTATTTAATTTTACTTAATTTTTAAATTTTATTTAATGAATTTCTTGGTTGGCCACAAACTTAATATGACTCAGTACTTTGACGAAGCCAGCGGTGAAGTTGTTCCCGTAACGGTTATTAAAGCTGGCCCAATGGTAGTTACCCAAGTTAAGTCAGCAGAAGGTAAGGACAAATATAATGCCGTTCAAGTTGGCATGGGAAAAAAGAAAAGAGTATCTAAATCTGTTAAGGGACACTTAAAGGAATTAGGTGTATTTGCCGTTTTATCTGAGTTTAGAGTTCCAGATGTGAAAGACATTCAACCCGGCCAAAAGCTTCACATAGACGGCTTTGTGCCCGGTGAATTGGTAAATGTTATTGGCGTAAGCAAGGGTCGCGGTTTTGCCGGTGCAATGAAGCGCCACGGATTTAAAGGTTTCCCGGCCAGCCACGGTCATAATAAACCCAGAAGTGTAGGTTCCATTGGTCAACGTTTCCCGCAGCACGTAAGAAAAGGTATGCGCATGTCAGGGCACATGGGCGTGGATCAAGTTACTGTAAAGAATTTACAGGTTGTAGAAGTGGACGTGGCCAAGAATCTTATTACTTTAAAGGGTGCGGTGCCAGGACACAGAAACGGCCTTGTTAAAGTGGTATCTACAGGAATAGTTAAACCGTTGGTAAAAATTGAGGTAGTGAAGGAAGAGAAAAAGAAAAAGTAAATACAAATATACGAATGCACAAATGATACTGATAACCACAAATTTCAATAGTCAAAATCCGTAGTTATTTGTTTCATTTGTGCATTTGTAAATTTGTATCTTTAATTTATGAAAGTATCTGTTTACAACCAAAAAGGTGAAGTAGTCGGCGACATTGAGCTTAACTCAAAGATTTTTGAAGTTAAACCCAACGAGCACCTTTTAGCCGAAGCTGTCAGAATTCAAATGGCCAACTCCCGCAGCATTGGCGGTCATACCAAAACCCGCGGCGAAGTTAGCGGTGGCGGCAGAAAGCCCTGGAAGCAAAAAGGCACCGGCCGAGCCCGCGTTGGCTCAACCCGAAGCCCAATTTGGAGACATGGTGGTATTACTTTTGGTCCTCGTTCCAACAGAAACTGGGAATTAAAGTTAAACAAGAAGGCCAAAACTCAAGCGCTATTTATGGGCCTTTCCGATAAAGCCAAAGACAAGCAGTTTATTGTTGTTGATTCTTTTACTTTGGAGCAACCAAAGACCAAAGAGTTTAACAAAACTTTATCTACATTAAATTCCGGAATCAAGTTCAGCGGCAAAAAGCAGTTATTGGTAGTCGCGAAAAAAGACGACAAAATAATTAGAAGCAGCCGCAATATTAAATCGGTTAAAACAGTTTTGGCCAACAGCTTAAACATTTTAGATGTTTTAAAAGCCGATAGTATGGTGGTTTTAAAAGACAGCTTACCGGTAATTGAAAAGACTTATTTAAAGAAGTAAACAAGTGAGCAGTGCACAGTGATCAGTGATTAGAACTGACCACTACCCACTACCCACTGACCACTCACAAATGGCTTTATTTTCCAGAAAAAAAGAAGAAGTTACTGACACCAAGTACGAAGTATCAACGGATGAAAAATCCGGCGGTATTACACTTGCCAAAGTCCCAAGCGTTTTAGTCCAGCCAAGAATTTCGGAAAAAGCCGGCCATTTGGTGAAATTAAATAAGTACGTTTTTAAAGTTAAAGGTAATGCCAACAAAGTGGAAGTTAAAAAGGCTGTTGAACAGACTTATAAAGTAAAAGTCACCCAAGTTAACATAATTAGGAATTTAGGCAAGACAAAGAATTTTGGCAACAGAAGCGGAATTACAAGTGGCTTTAAAAAAGCAATTGTAACTTTAAGAAAAGGCGATAGCATACAAGGATTAACAGATGTAGTGTAAACTCTACGGATTACGGATTTGTACGGACATACGGAAATGCAATTCCGTAAATCCGTAAAGTTCTGTACTCCGTAGAAATATTTAAGCAATATACATGGCGGTAAAAATTTACAAACCAACCAGCGCAGGCAGACGTATCCATTCGGTTACGGATTATTCGGTTTTATTTAAAAAGCATAAAACGCCCAAGCACTTAATTGCCTCCAAAGCCAAGCCGGCCGGTAGGAATAATTCAGGTAAGATAACCGTAAGGCACCAGGGTGGCGGCGCAATTCGCAAAGTTCGTATTGTAGATTTTTCTCGCCAAGATAAAAAGAACATTCCTGCATTGGTCAAAAGCATTGAATACGACCCAACCCGCACTGCATTTATTTCGCTCTTAGCTTATACTGACGGCGAAAAGAGATATATGCTTACCCCGCAAGGCGTAAAAGTCGGCGACAAAGTTATGTTTGGCGAACAGGCCGAAATTTTGCCCGGTAACCGTTTAGCTTTAAAAAATATTCCTGTTGGAACTTTAATTCATGACATTGAGCTCATCCCCGGCCAGGGCGGCAAAATTGCAAGATCCGCAGGTTCTTATGCTACACTCCAGACTGTTGAAGCCGGATATGCTTTGCTGAAAATGCCAAGCGGTGAAATCCGCAAAGTTAGGGACACTTCACTGGCTTCTATTGGCCAGTTGGCTAACTCGGACTGGATGAATGTTAGAATCGGTAAAGCAGGAAGAAGCCGTCATATGGGCTGGAGACCGTCTGTCCGCGGTAAAGCTATGAACCCGGTAGACCACCCTCACGGTGGTGGTGAAGGCCATAACCCAATTGGTATGAAATATCCAAAAACTCCTTGGGGCAAACACGCGCTCGGAGTTAAGACCAGAAGGCAGAAGAAATATTCTAACCAAATGATTATTAAACGCAGAAGCAAATAACAGTAAATAAGTTAATAAGTGAATCAGTAAATAAGGCTTATTAACTTACTAGCTTATCCACTTATTAGCTAACCTTATGTCACGATCATCTAAAAAAGGACCATACGTAGACCCACGAGTACTCAAAAAAGTGCTCAACGGTAAAGCCGGCAAGGATCAAATTAAAACCTGGTCCCGCGCCTGCACAATTGCCCCCGAATTCGTAGGCTTTACTTTTTTAGTGCATAACGGACGTGCCCACACCTCGGTATTCGTAACGGAAAATATGGTCGGACATAAGCTCGGCGAATTTTCACCTACGCGCAAATTCATCCGCCATGGCGGTAAGATGGCTAAAGAACAGGAAATGGCCAAGGCAGAGGCAGAGAAAGCAAAATTAGCGTCCGCAAAGGAAGAACCCAAGAAGTAACAAGTGACAGGTAACAGGTGACAGGTAGCTGTAACCCGTAACCCGTCACTCGTAACTAAACTATATGGCCAATAATCAGACACAATCAAATACCAAACTTGTTACCGCCAGCGCGAGGCATCTTCATCTTGCCCCGAGAAAAATGCGCTTGGTGACAAATATGGTAAAAGGCATGAATGCTGTCGACGCCATTACCCAACTTCAGCACACAGAAAAAAAGGCGGCTGATATGTTAATTAAACTTATCCAATCTGCAATTGCGAATGCAAAAAATAATTTTGCGTTAGACCCCGAACATCTGTTTATAAAGAGCATTTCGGCGGACATGGGCAAAGTAATGAAACGTTACTTCCCGCGTGCCCGCGGCAGTGCTTTTGTAATCCGCAGGAAAATGAGCCACGTAAACATTGTTTTGGAAGAAAGAAAACAGGGCAAAGCCAGCAAGTCCCGCGCCTTAGGTTTCTTAAATAGAAAACCTGCCGAGGAAAAGTCCGAAAATGTTGACCAAAAAGACGCGGTGGCCAAACCCGCGGTAAAAGAAGAAGGCAAGAAACCGCAGTTGTTTAAGAGCGAAGAGCAGACCAAGATGAACAAAATCCAGAACAAGAGAAGGCTGTTTAATAGAAAGAGCGGAGAATAGAATAATTGACAAGATTTATAAGAATGACAAGAATTAAAAAAATCATGCTCAATCATTTAAATCTTAGTTAATCTTACTTAATCAATTTTATGGGTCATAAAATCAATCCTATATCTTTAAGATTAAACATTACTAACGACACTTGGAAATCCAGATGGTTTTCCAAGAGCCATTTTATAAAGCAACTCCGCGAAGACGTTAAAATCCGCGAGTACTTGGAAAAGCATTTAAAAAAGGCCGGCTTGGTTAGGATTGATATTGAACGCTTAAACGACGGCACTATCACAGTCATTATTAAAACTACTAAACCGGGATTAATTATTGGCAAAGGCGGCGCCGGGATTGAAGAACTCAAGAAAAAGATTAAGCAAAAGCTCAAGATTAAACAGGAATTGAAGGTAAATATAGAGGAAATTAGGGATGTTAACTTGCAGGCCCAGGTAATTGCTAACGGGATTGTTGAGCAACTGGAAAAGCGCGTAGCTTTTAGGCGCTTAATGAAACAATCACTCGAGCAAATTATGAACGCCGGTGCCAAGGGCGCGAAAGTCGCAATCGGCGGGCGTTTAAACGGAGCTGATATTGCCAGAACCGAACATTTGTCTTCCGGAAAAATCCCGCTTCACACACTCAGGGCCGATATAGATTTTGCAAGATCAACAGCATTTACCACTTACGGAACAGTTGGAGTTAAGGTCTGGATATACAAAGGCGATGTGTTTGAAGAAAAGAAAGCAAACAGATAAACACGGATGAATGCAAACGGAAGAACACGGATCCGTGTTAATCAATAATTAATCAGTGTTAATTAGTTTCAAATATGTTTATCCCTAAAAAACTTAAACACCCCGGTAGCAGAACCTTCGGTTCGCTACGGGGCGAGGGTCAAAATACCTAACGTTTAGTTTACTATCAGAATTTAATTTATATGTTCATTCCGAAAAAGTTGAAACACCGCAAACACCATCGCGGTCATAACAAGGGCAAAGCCATGGCGGGAAATGAAATTTCCTTCGGCTCTTTTGCTTTAAAAGCTATGGAAAGCTCTTGGGTAACCGCGCGCCAGATTGAAGCCGCCAGAAGGGCAATGACCCGCTACGTGCAAAGAGGCGGAAAAATTTGGATTCGCGTTTTTGCCGACAAACCCGTAACCTTACACGGTAACGAAAGCCCTATGGGTGGCGGTAAAGGTGCGGTTGACCATTTTGTCTCGGTTGTTAAAAAAGGGAAAATTTTATTTGAAATGGACGGCGTCACAAAACAGCAAGCCCAGGAAGCCATGAGGCTTGCCAGCTATAAATTGCCTGTGAAATCCAGATTTTTAGAGAAAGCACATAGAGGCTAGCATTTAAGTAGTAGGTAGTAAGTAGTAAGGGGTATAAAAATAAATCCCATTCTACATACTACTTACTACAGACTACTAACTAACATATGAAATTTACAGAATTAAAAACTAAGTCAGAAGCGGAAATTAAGCAATTGCTTATTGAGCTGCGGCAGAAGGTGCACGACTTGTCAGTTAAGCTGAAATTGAATCAGGTTAAAAATAACCAGGAATTAAAAGCGACTAAGAAAGATATTGCGAGAATAATGACTTTTTTAGCAAACAGATAAACACGGAGACTGCAAACGGAAGAACACGGATCCGTGTAATCAGTAATTAATCGGTGTTAATCAATATATGGAATCAACAAGCATAAAAAAACAGCAAATGACAGGAATAGTCGTGTCCGACAAAATGGACAAGACCGTGGTGGTTTTGGTAAGCCAAAGAAAACGCCATGCTAAATATCACAAATCCTATACCGTTTCCAAAAAGTTTAAAGCACACGACGAGAAGAACGAGTATAAGACGGGGGACAAAGTGGTAATTGAGTCTATTAAGCCCAAGAGCAAGGAAAAAAGATTTGCAGTAATTAGTAAAGTATAAAAAGTAAACAGTACACAGTGCTCAGTAAACAGATCTGACTACTGTATACTGACTACTGAGAACTAAATAATATGTTACAAGTAAGATCCTGGATTAAAATAGCTGACAACACCGGCGCTAAAATCGTCAATGTCTTTAGTGTGAACGGAAAAAACAGCAACCGTTTTGCAAGAATTGGCGACATTGTCGCAGGCTCAGTAAAACAAGTTGCCCCAAATTCCAACGTCAAGAAAGGCGACAAAGTTTACGCTGTTATTGTTCGTTTACGAAAAGAAATTCGCAGAAAAGACGGATCTTACATACGCTTTGACGAAAACGCAGGGGTATTAGTAGACAAAGAAAAAGGCGAACCGCGAGGCACCCGTATTTTTGGCCCCATCCCCAGAGAAATTCGTGAAAAAGCCAAAGGCCAGTTTGAAGACGGATTTAAAAAGATAGTTTCATTAGCACCAGAAGTAATATAAAGTAAACAAATAAACACGGATGAATGCAACGGATGAACACAGATCCGTGTTAATCAGTAATTAATCAGTGTTAATTAGTGAATATATGAATAAACTAAAAATTAAATCCGGTGACACTGTTAAAGTTTTGTCTGGCAAAGACAAAGGCAGGACAGGCAAAGTGTTGAAGGTTTTTCCTAAAACCGGCAAAGTTATGGTTGAGAACATCAATGTCCATACCAAATTTGAACGTTCTAAAAAAGCGGGCGAGCCAGGGAAAAAAGTCACTTTTTTTGCCTATATGCCGGTAAGTAAGCTTATGTTGGTTGACCCGAATTCCGGACAACCTTCCAGAGTTACTTTTACCTTTTTAGAAAACGGTAACAAGCAGAGAATTGCTAAGGCAAGTGGGAAAGCAGTATAAATCGCTGAACGGACGCGGATAGGGACGCTGAATTAACGCTGAATATAAGTTTCGGCGTGAGATCAGCGTTCCAATCAGCGACAAATCAGCGGAATAGGAATTAAATAAGTATGGAAAGATTACAAGAACAATACATTAAGAAAATTGCACCGGCTTTGAAAGAAAAGTTTGGTTTTAAAAATGTCATGCAAGTCCCCCGGATTTTGAAAGTTATGGTCAACGTTGGTGTGGGCAAATTTAAAGAAGATAAGAAAAAGATTGACCAGATTGTAGAAGATATTAAAAAAATTACAGGCCAAGCCCCGGTGAGGACCAAAGCCCGAAAATCCATTGCAGGCTTTAAAGTAAGAGAGAACCAAATTGTCGGAATAGTTTGCACCTTACGCGGTTTTAAAATGTACAGCTTTTTGGACAAACTTATTAATGTTGCCTTGCCAAGAGTTCGAGATTTCCAGGGTATTTCCAAAGACGGTTTTGACGGACGCGGTAACTATCATTTAGGCCTTAAAGAACAGCTGGTTTTTCCTGAAATTTCATCTGAAAGCTTAGAAAACGTTTTCGGTTTAGAAGTATCTATAGTTACCAACGCTAAGAAAGATGAAGTTGCCAGAGAGTTGTTAACCCAAATGAGAGTCCCATTTAAGAAGTAAACAGTAAACAGTACACAGGAATCAGTTTACTGAGCACTGTATACTGAGCACTCACCAATATGGCTACACAAGCCCAAATTGCAAAATCTAAAAGAAGTCTTAAAAACCCCAAGTTTTCCACTCGGATTGTTAGACGTTGTTGGAAATGTGGGCGTAAAGCCGGATATATGCGCGACTTTGATTTATGCAGAATATGTTTTAGGGAGCTGGCCAGTAGAGGCGAAATTCCCGGAATAGTAAAAGCATCATGGTAATTAAATAAAATTAAGTAAAATTGACAAAATTAAATAGAATTGAAATGCAAAGAGCAACAACAAATTTCATTTAATTTTACTTAATCCTAATAAATTTTGTTCAATTAAAATCCTATGTTCACCGATCCAATAGCAGACATGTTAACCCGCATCCGCAATGCAGCCGCGGCTCAGAAAACTGAGTTGGTTTTACCGTATTCCAAGTTTAAGGCAAATTTAGCGCAGGTACTGCTTAAGGAAGGTTTTGTAAGCAGCGTAAATGAACTTACAGGAGCGCCAAAAATGCTGCAAATTAACTTAAAATATTCGGGCGGAGAATCTGTAATCGCTGGAATTAAAAGAGTAAGCAAACCGGGACAAAGAATTTATTTGCCGGCTGACAAAATCCCAAGAACCAACAGCGGCTACGGGCTTACAGTGGTTTCCACCTCACGCGGACTTATGACAGACAAAGAAGCCAGAAAAGCTAAAGTAGGCGGGGAAATAGTCTGCCAGGTTTGGTAATTAAAAATACAAATATACTGATGCACAAATGAAACGAATAACTGCGGATGCTAAAAATTAAAATTTGTTGTTATCAGTATCATTTGTACATTTGTTAATTTGTATATACATAATTTATGTCAAGAATAGGTAAAAAACCAGTTGTCATCCCCAGCGGGGTAAAAGTAGAAAAGAAAGATTTAACTTTGACCGTAACCGGCCCTAAAGGGACTTTAACTTTGCCAATTCACCCGAAAGTAAAAGTAGAAATAACCGACAAAGAAGTAACGGTAGATGTCGACGGTAAAGACAATAAAAGACAAAAAGCTCTGTGGGGTTTGTTTAGGGCTTTAATCCAAAACCAGGTTGAGGGCGTTACCAAAGGCTTTGAAAAGAAATTGGAAGTTATTGGTGTAGGTTTTAAAGTCGCGGTCCAAGGCACCAAGATTGTTATGGCTTTAGGCTTTTCGCATCCTGTGGAAGTAGACATCCCAACCGGTTTAACAGTTACTGCTGACAAGAACGTTATTAGCATTTCCGGAGCAGACAAACAGCAGGTCGGCCAGTTTGCAGCCGAAGTCCGCGAACTTAAAAAACCCGAACCTTACAAAGGCAAAGGCATTAAATATATAGATGAAGTCATTATCCGCAAAGCCGGTAAAGTTGTTAAAGTCGTAGGAGGCGGAAAGTAATTATGATACGAATCTACGAATGTATACGAATATCGCCAATATGCGAATTCGCACATTCGCCAGATTCGCATACATTTGCATAATTCGTATCACATATATGAACAAAGAGAAGCAAAAATTACATAAACGAACCATCCGCCACAAAAGAGTTAGATCTCGTGTTAGCGGCACCGATTCTCGTCCGAGACTTTCGGTTTTTCGTGCCAATAAACACATTTACGCCCAGCTTATTGACGACAACAGCGGCAAAACTATAATTTCCGCTTCCAGCAGTGAAGTAAAAAGCAAAGGCAAGAAGGCCGATTTAGCCAAAGAAGTAGGTAAATTAGTTGCAAGCAAAGCAATTGCTAAGAGCATAAAAGCCGTAAAGTTTGACCGCGGCGGCTACGCTTATCACGGCAGGGTAAAAGCTTTGGCAGAGGGCGCAAGAGAAGGCGGATTAGAATTTTAATTAAAGATACAAATATACTGATGCACAAATGAAACG
Organism: Patescibacteria group bacterium; assembly: GCA_036726225.1. Lineage (GTDB taxonomy): Bacteria > Patescibacteriota > Doudnabacteria > UBA920 > UBA920 > PALSA-1336. The sequence continues at coordinate 107,689 of DAIMCS010000002.1, forward strand.
GATAACTTCGGGTGTTAAAAATTAAAATTTGTTGTTATTAGTATCATTTGTACATTTGTTAATTTGTATATAAATCAATTATGGAAAAAAGACGCAGACAATCGAATAACGAAGGTGAACGCGACCGAAACGAGTTTGACCAAAAAGTGGTAGAGGTAAAAAGAGTTACCCGTGTAGTTGCGGGCGGTAAAAGAATGCGCTTTCGCGCGCTTGTTGTTATTGGTGACCGCAAAGGTAAAGTCGGCATGGGCCTGAAAAAAGGCGCAGACGTTTCAGAAAGCGTAAACAAAGCTGTTAACGCCGCAAAGAAGAATATGATAACCCTGCCGCTTGTTGAAGGCACAGTGCCCCATGGCATTAACATAAAGTATAAATCCAGTATGTTAATGCTTAAGCCTGCCAAGCCCGGTACGGGTGTTATTGCCGGAGGTGCAGCCCGCCAAGTTTTTGAACTGGCCGGAGTTAAAAACGTAGTTTGCAAAATGTTAGGTTCAAACAACAAGGTAAATAACGTAAAAGCCGTATTCGGAGCGTTTAAGAAGATGAAAAGTAAAGAGGCATTAAGGCAATTGCGAAAATAATAATTGAAGATACAAATATACTGATGCACAAATGAAACGAATAACTGCGGATGCTAAAAATTAAAATTTGTTGTTATCAGTATTATTTGTACATTTGTTAATTTGTATATATCTATATGATAAAATTACATCAGTTACATAAGCATCCTAAATCCATGCACCGCAAAAAAGTTGTCGGTCGCGGACTTGGTAGCGGCCACGGCACTTATTCTACGCGTGGTGGCAAAGGGCAAACAGCCAGAACCGGGCACAGCAAAATGCCGGCAATTTTTGAAGGTGGTCGCCAGCCGCTTGTCAGGCAGTTGCCAAAATCCCGCGGCTTTAGGGCTTTAAACGGCAAAGCAGCTGCGGTTAGTTTGAACGATTTGAGTATTTTTAAAGACGGTGATACTGTAACCTTACAAGCCTTAAAAGACAAAGGCTTGGTTGACGATATGGTAACCAAAGCCAAAATTTTGGGCGGTGAAATAAAAAAAGCTTTAAATATCAAAGTTCCTGTTTCAGCATCGGTCAAAGAAGCGGTAGAAAAGGCCGGCGGGAAAGTGCTATAATTGGAACACAAAACCTGAAGCATGAAAAATAAGTTTCAAATTTCATGTTTCAAAATTCATTTTTCATGAATAAACTATCGTTAATCTGGAAAACCAAGGACCTGCGCAATAAAATTTTAATTGTGTTTGGTCTTTTGTTATTAACCAGAGTTTTGGCCCACATCCCCATTGCAGGCATTGACTCTTCGGGCCTGAAGAATTTTTTTCAGCAAAGCCAGTTTTTTAATTTATTAGATGTTTTCTCCGGCGGAGGCTTAACTAATTTTTCCATAGCCATGCTCGGCGTGGGCCCTTACATTACGGCATCTATTATTATGCAGCTGCTTACTATTGTCGTGCCTTCGCTTACTGAAATGCAAAAAGAAGGCGGGGAAGCCGGCCGCGCAAAAATTAACCAATACACCCGTTACCTTGCCATTATTTTAGCTCCCTTGCAGGCTTTTGGCACAATCCGTTTACTTCAGAGCCAGGGTGGAGCTGCCATTTTAGGCAACTTTAGTCCGTTTGTTTGGTTTACAGTTTTGCTTTCTGTAACTGCCGGCACTATGTTGCTTATGTGGATTGGTGAAATTATGTCCGAGTTCGACATTGGCAACGGTGTTTCTTTAATTATTTTTGCAGGTATTGTCGCGCGTATTCCCGCTAACTTTGGCTTTTTAAAAAGCTGGTACGACCCTTCCAAACTCCCGATTGTTTTGGCTTTTATTGCCATGATATTAATTGTAATTGCCGGGGTTGTTTTGGTTACGGAGGCACAGAGAAACATACCTATTGCGTATGCTAAACGGGTTAGGGGTAATAAACTCTTTGGCGGGGTTAACACTCATTTGCCTTTGCGCCTAAACCAAGCGGGTGTAATCCCGATTATTTTTGCAATTTCTGTAATGTTGTTTCCGGCAATGATTGCGCAATTTTTCGTTAATGCTAAAAGTCCTGCGCTTGCCGGCCTGGCGGAAAAAACCATTGCTATTTTTAATTCCCAGGGTCTTTATTACGGCATTGCTTATTTTATTTTAGTTATGGCCTTTACTTATTTTTATACGGCCATAGTTTTTAACCCGCAGGAAATTGCTGAAAATGTGCAAAGGAACGGGGGCTTTGTTCCGGGTCTTAGGCCGGGCACACAAACCGCGGATTTTTTAAGCATGGTTTTAAACAGAATTACTTTGGCCGGCGCTTTCTTTTTAGCGCTAATTGCCATTTTGCCCCTTATTATGCAAAATTATACCGGCACCACTGCCTTAACTTTTGGCGGCACAGGGCTGTTGATTGTGGTCTCCGTGGTCATAGAGGTTATTAAGAAAATAGAAGCACACTTGACCATGCACGACTACGAAGGTATATAATCATCTATATTTATAAAAAAGCGGCCAAATAAAGGGGCCGTTTTTTTATTGCAAAAAACCTAGGGTTTTACTATAATTTGTCTAGCTACCACGTTGTAGGAGGTCGCATGGACGTCTTGTATAATGGTTATCCAGCCATCCTGATTATAAGGGGAGGCCGGAACACCAAGGACTTCAACACATTGAAAGACGAGTCGCTTTTCAGACCGACTGGTTGTGAGGTTTTTGTTCCCATTCAGTTCGTGGAAAACGGGCCTGTCAGAGAGGTCCCTATTAAGTTCGTTTGTATACCGCAAACACAGGAGGCACAACCTGAGTCAGTCTTAGCTGCTGCGTCCGTTTGAAATCAAAAAGAGGAGGATGGCAAGATTAAGCCGTCCTCCTCAACCCAAAATTATTTTAATCTTTATGCTTTCAAAAGAAGAAGTAAAAAAAGTCGCGCAACTCGCGCGGATTGAATTAAACGAAGATGAAGTGGAAAAGTTCCAAAAAGACCTTTCCACTGTTTTAGATTATGTAGAAGAACTCAAATCGGTAGACGTCTCGGGCCTGGAAGAAGTATCGCAGGTAACGGGTCTGGTTAATGTGCAAAGAGAAGACAAAGTAGTGGATCATGGCAATCAAAAAGACATCTTAGCCATAGCGCCGGAAACCAAGGATGGATATTTTAAGGTAAAAGCGATATTGTAGTGGATAGTGGGCAGTGATTAGTGGATAGGATGGACATTATGAAAGTTCAAAATTACAAGGAATTAATTGTTTGGCAAAAAAGTATTGAGCTTGTTGTTGAAGTTTATTCAATAACAAAACAGTTTCCTAGCGAAGAAAGATTCGGACTATCATCGCAGATGCAAAGAGCCGCAGTTACGATTCCTTCTAATATTGCTGAGGGGGCTTGTAGGAATCATACAAATGAGTTTAAACAATTTTTAGGCATTTCCTACGGATCTTCTGCAGAACTTGAAACACAGATAATAATTGCAAAAAGATTATACTCAACGATTGACTACTCAAAAGCTGAAAAGTTAAATTTAGAAATTCAAAAAATGTTAAATTCTTTAATGGCTAAATTGAAATAAATTCTGCCCACTGCCCACTAATCACTACCCACTTTTATGGAATTCGCATATCTGTCACTTACAGAGTTACGTCAAAAATTAGATGCAAGAGAAATATCCTCCGTTGAACTGACGAAGTATTTTTTAAAGCGCATAAAAGCTTCTGATTTGAATGCGTTTATTACAGTTACGGAAAAAGAAGCGCTCTTGCAGGCCAAAGAGGCGGATGAATTCATTAACAGCCCGGGAGAGAATCCGTTTTTGTGCGGCATCCCATACGCGGCGAAAGATATGTTTCTTACTAAGGGTATTCGCACAACGGCAGCAAGCAAAATTTTAGACAATTATATTGCGCCCTACGATTCAACAATAATTGAGAAGTTAAAAAAAGAAAAAGCAGTTTTGGTAGGAAAAACAAATCAAGATCAGTTTGCTCATGGTTCCAGTGGTGAAAGTTCGGCTTATGGTTTTACAAAAAATCCTTGGGACAAAACCAGAATGCCCGCCGGGTCATCCTCGGGTTCAGGGGCTGCTGTTGCCGCAGGCTTAGTCCCTTACGCTTTAGGCACGGATACGGGGGGCAGCATAAGGGGTCCGGCCAGTATGTGTGGACTTACGGGGTACAAGCCAACTTACGGAAGAACGTCGCGTTACGGAGTAATTTCAATGGCATCGAGTATGGACACGCAGGGTTTCTTAAGCTTGTCGGTAGAAGATGCGGCGCGGATTGCCCAATATATTTCCGGGCACGATCCGAAAGATTCGAGCACGGCGGACATTGAAGTCCCGGAGTATCACAAAAATTTAAGCGCAGATTTAAAAGGGCTAAAGATTGGCGTTCCCAATCAATATTTTGTAGACGGTATGGAAGAAGGCGTAAAGCTTAGGGTGGTTGAGGCAATTAAAGAGCTGGAAAAGCGAGGTGCAAAATTAGAAATGGTGGATTTGCCAAACACACATTACGGACAAATGGTTTATGCCATAATCTGCCCGAGTGAAATTTCTTCCAATCTTGCTAAATACGACGGTATTCGTTTTGGCCATACTTCGTCGGCTGCCAAAAATTTAATGGAAGTTTATGCCAAATCACGCGCAGAAGGATTTGGAGATGAGGCCAAGCGAAGGATTATGACAGGTACTTATGTTTTAAGTGCAGGATATTACGATGCCTATTATAAGCGTGCACAGAAAATTAGAAGGCTCATAGTAAATGATTTCGAAGAGGTTTTCAAAAAGGTTGACGTGTTAGTCACTCCAACCCAGCCAAATGTCGCGCCTAAATCCGGCGTTGCTCAAAATGACCCCATATTTGCTTATATTGCTGACCGTTTAGTTGTTAATGGAAATTTAGCGGGGTTGCCCGCCATTTCGGTTCCTTGTGGGTTTTCAAAACCGTCCGATGGCGAAAGGGAACTGCCCGTAGGCCTGCAAATCATCGGCCCGCAGTGGGGCGAACAGAAAGTTTTTAATGTCGGCTACGCTTACCAGCAGGCAACGGATTTTCATAAGCAACATCCAGTAATTTAGTAGTAAGAATTAAGTAGTAAGCTGTATGGAAAATAATCCGGAAAGTCATCAAATTCCTTTTGAAAATCTAGAAATGATAACTAGATTGGAGAAAGAAATCGAGTTTTATAAAAAGGAAGCTCTGACTGCACTAGAAAAGAACGATTTTGGAGATTTATCTGGGACGGCAACAAGACTCATGGGTTTGAAAAACCAAATTGAACACTGGAAAAATTTTGGTGTTTCTAAACAAGATGATAATGAAAAAATTTGAATCCTCAACTGAATATAAAGCCGTAATTGGATTCGAGATCCATGTCCAGCTCCAAACCAAAAGCAAGATGTTTGGACGTGCGGCAAATAATCCGGATCAAGAAACTCCGAACACGGACATAGACGAAGTTAACACCGGCCAGCCCGGGACTTTGCCTGTGGCAAATAAAGAAGCCATTAGGCTCGCCGCAATGGTTGGGCTTGCTTTGAACTGCCAAATTGATGAGTGGTCAAAATTTGACCGCAAGCATTATTTTTATCCGGACTTGCCCAAAGGCTACCAAATTTCGCAGTATGACCAGCCAATTTCCAAAAATGGGTATCTTGACGTTGTAGTCAGCCCATTTATGGGCTCAACGGAAGGCAAAACAGCCGATAAATCGGCTAACTACAAATCACAAATCAAAAGAATTGGAATTACGCGAGCTCATTTGGAAGAAGATGCGGGAAAAAATATTCACCCGCATGACTTGCCATATTCGTTGGTGGATTATAATAGAGCAGGCGCGCCGCTGCTTGAAATTGTTACGGAACCGGAAATTACCAGCGGCGAAGAGGCTAGGGCATTTTTGCAGGAACTTCGCAACATTATCCGTTACCTCGGCGCATCTTCGTGCGACATGGAAAAGGGGACTATGCGCTGCGAACCGAACATTTCCGTGCGCAAGCCGGGCGAAACAACTTTGCCAAAATATAAAGTGGAAGTTAAAAATATCAATTCTTTTAAATTCGCCGAGGCCGCAATTAATTACGAAATAGCGCGCCAGACAGAAATTTTAAAAGAAGGCGGCACTCCTAAGCAGGTGACTATGGGTTGGGATGAAAAAAATAATAAAACCGTGGAGCAGCGAAGCAAGGAAGAAGCCAACGATTATAGATATTTCCCGGACCCAGATTTGCCGGTTTTACAGTTTACCAAAGAGTATTTGCAAGATTTGCGCGCAAGAATGCCGGAATTGCCGGCCCAGAAACGCGTTCGCTTCACAGAAGAGTTTGGATTACCGGTCGCGGATGTTGAAAATTTAATTAACTGGAAAGAACTGGCTAGTTATTTTGAAGATGTAGTAAGTGAAATAGACGGCTGGTTGGAGCAAGAGGATTCCCCTCTTGCAGAGGGGAATCCTCTGCAGAGGCAAGCATTGATTAAGCAGGCGGCCAACTGGTGCTTACAAGATTTTAGCGCTTTGCTCAATCAAAAGCTAATGAACCCCGATGATAGTGGAGTTACGCCGGAAAATTTTGCGGAAATGTTAATGTTGATTTCCCAAGGAAAAATTTCCAGCAGCGCGGCCAAACAAGTTTTTAAAGTTATGTTTGAAAAAGGCGGCGAGCCGGACAATATTGTGCAGGATATGGGACTTGAACAAACTTCCGATGTCGATGCTATAACATCGGCGCTGGATAGAATTATTGAGGCTCATCCAAAAGCTGTGGCAGATTACAAAGCCGGGCAGGAAAAAAGTTTTGGGTTTTTAGTGGGCCAGGCAATGAAAGAGTTAAAAGGCAAAGGCAACCCGCAGATGATAAATGAGTTATTGAAGAAAAAATTATCAGAATAATCTAAAAACTAGAAACGCCGCCTAGAGCTGCAATACGAGTGCAGTTCGTTAGGCGGCGTTCTTGCTTGTCTGTGTCAGCAGTTACGGGAACGGCTCTCCCAGTGGCTAACATCGCTTTCGCGCGCCTCTGGCAGCGCAAAGTTTGTTAGTTCACTGGTTAGGATGATTTTCAGCGTCTGTATCGCTGGTCCCCGTTTTCCGTCCTTAAAACAGTCATCTGACTGCCTTATGAATTTATCGAGTATTGCCTGGATTTTTTCTTCCACAACAATAACCCTCCTTTTGAGGACAGTGTAGCACTATATAAAAAGTTGTCAAATATGCTATAAAAATCGAACGCCGCCTAGAGGATGTGACATACGAGGTCACTTCATAGGCGGCGTTTTTGTGAGAATCTAACCAAACTCATATGCATCGGCGATGTGCCTGGCGGTCCACTCTTCGTGGCTAAATGCTTTCCTTTTTGGGGGTTCTTGGAGCGCGCGGGTTTTTCTGCCGATCATTTGTTTGGTTCGGGTAGCTCGTCTTACTTTAAATCTTCCCAAGATGACGACTTTCCGGTTCATCGTAAACCTCCATTCTACGGGAATTATATTCTTATGGTTGAAAAAAAGCAATGCTAACAGTCTACTTAGTTATTAACTTTTTTCCCGCATGCGCATAAGATTTTTTTAAAGACGCCGCATGCATATGCATTCTCTGGCGTTTTTTTATTTCGCGTTTTTTGGCTTTAGTAAGGTAATCTTCCGTACTTTTTTTACGCATAAGTGTGTGCTATAATAGTTAATATAAGTATATCATTAATCTCAAAATTTTATGAAAAAAAGCTTAATAACAATTGCTGCACTTATTATTTTAGTTGGCGGAGGGTATTATTTTTACCAGGGCAATTTAGCCAAAGCGCCAACCGGTGAAATTGCTCCCAATACAAATAACCAAAACCAAGATCAGCAGCAAAACACCCAAAGCCCCGCTCCTTCTCCTTCGCCCGCTGCATCGGAAAATACTCCAAATCCTGCTCCGACCCCGCCTCCTTCCGGCATTTTTAGCGACGGCGAGGAAACTGACGGCCCGGACATCCAGGTGGTGGAAATAGCTTATGACGGAAAAGCATATAGTCCGAGCACGGTAAGCATAAAAGTTAACGACTACGTAATTTTTAAAAACAACAGTGACACAGATTTTTGGCCGGCTTCTGCCCCGCACCCAAGCCACACCAACTATCCCGAGTTTGACGCTAAAAAGCCAATTGCCCCGGGAGGCAAATTCCAGTTTCAGTTTACCCAGGAAGGCGCCTGGAGTTTCCACGACCACTTAAACCCAAGCGCTTTTGGCAAAATTACAGTCACCAAATAAATTATGTGGCAAACGTTCGGACATTTACGCATTAAGGCAATTTTGCAAGCCCAGCTGACTTTGGGAAAAATCCCCCATACTTATTTATTTTCCGGTGCAGAGGATTTAGGTAAAAAAATGTTAGCTTTGGAGTTTGCCAAAAAAATCCTTAAAGCCGAAAATTTAGACAACCATCCCGACTTTCACATTCTGGATATGGAGGGAGAAATTACGGTTGAGCCAGTACTTGAATTTATTGGCAGAGTTAGCTTGAAGCCTTTTTTGGGGCAAAAAAAAGTAGCCGTCATTAACAACGCGGACAATTTAAACATTCAAGCCGCCAACGCGCTGCTTAAAACTTTGGAAGAGCCAAGCCCAAGTTCGGTTATTATTCTGGTCGGGGCAAGCCAAAAGATTTTGCCGACAATTATTTCGCGCTGCCAAGTGCTTAACTTTTCCCTTTTTGGCCACCAGAACCTGGTTGGTTTTGCCGAAGGCCGGGGAATGCAATTAAAAGACAAAGCTTTGGAATTAAGTTTTGGCAGGCCGGGCAGGCTTTTTAAGCTTTTGACCAATGAAAGTTTTTTTGAAAACCAGAAAGATGTAGTAGAGAAGTACAAAAAGCTCCAAAGTTCCGATTTAGCTGAAAAATTAGCTGACTTAGACAGTTTGGCTGAATTGGAAGCTTTAGACCTTGAACAAAATTTTCTTACCTGGCTTTTTTGGCAGTATAACCAGCTACACTACAGCCCCGGCAATTTTTTTAAGGTACAGGCGCTAATGAGCGCAATATCTAGCTTGCGGAAAAATTTTAATAAAAAGTTGGTCCTTCAGGCTTTGTTTATGAAAATATAACATTTGTTATGTCAAACAAAACGCCCGCCAAAGGCGGGTTCGCCTTTGGCGGAAAAAACAAACTTACAATTTTAATATCCCTTAGCCTGTTGTCTGCCAGCTGCAGCTTTTTTGGCAGCACCCTTCCCGCAGGCGTCATAAAAAGCGTTAACGGTGGCGTGGACTGGCAGTTTGTAAACACATTGAAAAATGTTGAAAACGGCACCTTAAGCCGCTCCAATTTTTCCAAACTGGATTTTTACCCACAAAACCGACAGACTATTTTTGCCTCCAGTTATACCGACGGCTTATTTAAGTCCGAAGACGCGGGAGAAAGCTGGAGTAAAATACTTTCTAAAATCGCAGTTTACGACTTTGCCATAAATCCTCAAGATCCAAAAATTATTTATGCGGCCGGTTATTACGCAGAACACGGCAGGGTGCTTAAAACTTTGGACGGCGGCGCAAGCTGGACACAAATTTATAATGAAGAAAGCACCCTTAACGCGGCCAGGTCAATTGCCCTAAACCCGCAAAATCCGAACCAGGTAATAATTGGTACAACATCCGGAAACGTTATAAAAAGCGCGGACGGCGGCAACACCTGGCAGTTGGCAAAAAATTTGAAGGACAGAATAAACAGGGTCCTCTGGCAAAACGGCAATATTTATGTACTCGGAAGGGCCAAGGGGCTTTACAAATCTTCCGGTTTCGCAGATAATTTTGAGGATATCACTATAAGCTTAAGTAAGGTTTATAGTGCGAGCGAAGTTGTTTATAATGCGGTTAACCCTATTGAAGCTTTTAACCAAATGTTTGTGGACCACACCACCCCCGGGTTAATTTACATTACGACTAACAGGGGAGTGTACAAGACTGTGGACGAAGGTAGGAGCTGGCAGCAGCAAAGCTTGCCGGTTAAGCCCGAAGAGGTTGAGGCCAGGGCAATAGCCATAAGCAAAACTTCCAGCAATATAGTTTATGCGAGTGTCGGCTCGACAGTTTATAAATCTTTGGACGGCGGCACAAGCTGGCAGACGCAACGCATAAATTCCGCCGGGTTTGTAAATTATTTATTAGTAGACCCGGAGCTGCCGCAAATAGTTTATGGCGGGGTGTATAGCACGCAGTAACATTATTATTCTCTCCGAAGCTTCGGAGAGATGTCCCTCACCTTTTGTCTTTGGATTATCGAAGCTAAAAGGTGAGGGACAGAGAGGTTTGACAAAAGTTAACCTCTCCCCAAAACCCCTCTCCAGGAATTGGAGAGGGGAGATTAATAAGGAAAAACTATGATAGACCAGATACTAAGCCAACACCAAGAAAATTTTAAAAAAGCGCTGGAGCATTTTTTACACGAGCTTTCAGGCGTGCGGACAGGCCGGGCCAACCCCGGACTTTTAAATACTGTGCAGGTAGAAAGCTACGGCGCAAAAATGCCCATTGAACACGTAGCTACAGTTATGGCGAGTGACGCTAAGACATTAACCATTAGCCCTTTTGACCCCACGCAGATGTCCGCCATTGAAAAAGGTATCCAAATAGCCAACTTAGGCTTTAACCCTTCCAACGACGGCAAAGTAATTCGCATAACTCTCCCTTCCTTAAACGAAGAGCGCAGGAAAGAAATGGTTAAATTAGTGGGCCAGATTGCGGAAAAAGGTAAAATTGGAATAAGGAACGCGCGCGAAGCAGTGCATAAAGAAATGAAAAAATTGGAAAGCGACAGCAAAGTCAGCAAGGACGAACTCCAGGTCGGGCAAAAAAAACTGCAGGAAGTTGTAGACAAGTATAATGAAGAAATAAAGCAGCACGCAGAGGCAAAAGAAAAAGAAATAATGACAGTCTAGATCGTATAACGTATTAAGTATAAAGTATAAGGCCTTATACGTAATACATTATACGTAATACATTTATGGTTATAACTATTCTAATTTTCATAATCATCCTTGGCGTTCTCGTATTCGTCCACGAATTCGGGCATTTTATAGTCGCCAAAAAAAGTGGAATGCAGGTTGATGAGTTTGGCTTTGGTTTTCCTCCAAGGTTAGTGGGTATCCAAAGAGTTAACGGCAAGTGGAAATGGGTATTGGGCCGGAAAGCAAAAAATGAAGTAGGAAATTTAAATGAGGCCACTATTTATTCAATTAACACCATTCCTTTGGGCGGCTTTGTTAAAATCCGGGGTGAAAATAACGAAAACCAGGACGATCCCAGAAGCTTTATTAACAAAGGTTTTTGGCCAAGATTTTTTACTTTGGTTGCGGGCGTGGCTATGAATTGGCTGCTTGCCGCGTTTATTTTTTCTTCTATATTAATGCTCGGTACGCTTTCGGAAATTGGGCCGGATATGCCCGCGGGAGCAAAAATCACAAACAGGCAGGTGGCTGTTTCAGAAGTGCTGGAAAAATCGCCGGCTCAAACAGCCGGTCTGCTTTCAGGTGATTTTATTGTCAGCGTGGACGGCAATTCTTATGAGAGGTACGAAGATTTAAAAAATTATATTTACGCTAACAAAGGTAAAGCTTTTGAATTTAAAATTCAAAGGATAGACGAAATTAAAACATTCAAAGTGCAATCATTAAGCAATCCCACGCAAGACCAGGGTCCTACCGGCATTAGTCTAACTGATATTGCAAAAGTGAGCCTGCCTCCGGTTACTGCAGTCAGGGCCGGTTTTAACCAAGCTTACACGGTGACCGGCATGATTTTTGACCAGTTGGGAAGTTTGTTTACCGGCAGGCAGGGTTTTAAGCAGGTTGGTGGTCCGGTAAAAATTGCCAAAATTGTCGGGCAAGTAAGGCATTTGGGCATTGTCCCGCTTTTAAATCTTACGGCTTTGCTTTCGCTAAGTTTAGCGGTGCTGAACATTATGCCGTTTCCGGCACTGGATGGCGGCAGAGTGCTGTTTTTATTTATAGAAAAATTGCGCCGCAAGCGCAATAACCAAAAAGTCGAACAGGCTTTTAACGCTTTAGGTTTTATTTTCCTGCTTCTTTTAATGTTGGTAGTTACGGCCAACGATATATTTGGCAAATAATTTAATGCACAATGGGAGTCATTGTGGCAATCATCTATGAAGGGAATTATTCTTTCGGGGGGCAATGGAACTAGGCTTTATCCGCTTACAAAGGTTACTTCAAAACAGCTGCTGCCGGTTTATGACAAGCCCATGATTTTTTACCCGCTTAACACTTTGCTCAAAGCGGGGATTAGGGATATTTTAATAATTGTCTCACCCGAACACTCCGACGATTATTTAAAGCTCTTAGGCAGCGGTAGCGAATTTGGGGCGAGGTTTGTGTATGAAATTCAGGACAAGCCCGAAGGCCTGGCCCAGGCTTTTATTATTGCAGAAAATTTTATTGGGGAAGATAATGTGTGCATGATTTTAGGCGACAATATTTTCGAGGACGATTTTTCCCCAATTATTAAAAGTTTTAAATCCGGAGCCCAGGTTTTTGCCAAAGAAGTCCCAGACCCCGAACGTTTTGGGGTTGTTAAGTTTGACGAAAAAATGAACGCTATTGAAATTGAGGAAAAACCAAAAAAGTTTTTATCCAATTACGCCATTACCGGGCTTTACGTATATGACAATCGCGTGGTGGAAGTGGCAAAAAATGTTAAGCCCTCTGCACGCGGGGAGCTGGAGATAACTGAATTGCATAATTGGTATTTGCAAAAACAGGAATTAAAAGTTGATATTGTCAAAGGGCAGTGGATAGATGCGGGTACTTTTGAATCGCTTTATAAAGCGGGTGAACTGGCAAGAAAACAAGCACTAAAACTTTAATCTGTTGATGACCCAAAAAACCCACAAAATTACATTTGCGGCTTTAAATGCCTTGGCTATCGCCGGCAGTTTTGTTGGGTTAATTGCAATTTTAGACTTAAATGAGCCGACTCTATATATAAAAACAGCTTTTATAGTTTGGCTGTTTTTTTTGTTGGAAATTGCTTTGCTGTACGATTTGCACTTTAAAAAGCACAGGGGTTTTAAAGAGCTGCGCAAACGTTTTGACCATTTGTGGGAAAAAAAATTTGTTAAGGCGTGGCTCCACTATTTAATTTTGCCCGGACTTATTTATTGGGGCAGCTTAGGCATTTTTTTCTTAAATTTTGGTTTTCCTAAAATCCAGCAAATTGTTGCAGGTTTTTCCTCAATAGCAATTTTTTTAAATTTTCTGTACTTAAAAGAAATTTTTAGCCGCGGCAAAGAGGAAGTGGACAGCGATATTTTTGTTATTTTATCTGTGGTAAAAATTTATGCCGCCACCTTGGTTTTTGCCGCTTCGCTGGGGATTGTGAAGAGCTATTGCCTGGAAACTCCTTATTTTGTTTTGGCGGTTTTTTGTTTATCTTTTTTGTTAGTTTACCAGGCTTTATTCCAGCACCGGCTCATTAGTACACGAAATTTGGGCAAAACGTTGTTAATAAGTTTGGCTATGGCACTGGCCGCTTTTGCTGTTTTGGTTTTTTGGAACCATAATTATTTTACAGCCGCGGTTTTGTTAACTGTTTGTTACAATTTAATGTGGGGAATTTTTCACTATCATTTAGACCGCGCGCTTACGCTTAAAGCTTTTTGGGAAATTGTGATTATTAGCGTGATAGTTGCAGGTATGATTTTTAGCACCACAAATTTTAGGGCCAGGATCTTAGACGCATGCCAATATAGATTATAGTTGGGTTGCAAACTATAATTTTAAATCTTAAATCTTTCTCAAATCCAGTACATATAAGCAATTACAATTAAAGCAATTACCAAAACCAGCAAGTTGTTGGTTTTTTTGTCAAAATGTTGTTTGAATTTTTGCTCGGCAACCTGTTTTAAATCGTGCAGCAAAAACAAAAGCAGCGCCGTGCCTAAAATTAAAATTAAATAACGGTTAGACTTGTAGGTGTTAGATTCAATTTGGTTTTCGGTGCCAACCACAGCTTTAGTAGGGGAGGTGGAAGTGGTCGGGTTGTCCCGGCTTTGGTCTGGAACCGAAAAATTTGGCGGCGGGTTGTTAATTGCCAAAGGCTCGCCCCTTAAGGGCAGAGGTTCTTTGGGCGTTGGAGGAGGCAGGGGCGTCGGCGGGGCAGGGGGAATAACAGGAGGCACCGGAGCGGGGCTGGGTGGGACAATAGCCCGCGGGGCAGGGGGAGGCGCTTTTTGTTGCGGCGCCGATGCTAACGCTCCAAAAGTATTAGCAATCGCTGAGTGGTATTGTCCAACAGCAGAATCTCCAAAAGCAAGACCCATTCCCTGGTCTTTAAAACCTTCCTGTAAAATATTGGCCCTGTGGGTCGGGCTGTTCATCCATGCAGCAATTAAACTTTCCGTGTCATAAAATTCAATGGCTAAATTTTCCCCCAACTGCGCGTAGGGCGTGTAGCCGGCAGCCACAATTTTGTCCCAGATATATTTGCCGTCAGGATCGGTGTGGGAAAAGTAGTGCCGAGCCTGCATATCGTTGGCTTTGCTTTGTCCGGCGTAACTTAATTTTGAGTTGGTATTTAAGGTAACTAAATTCCTTAAGGCGCGTTGTTCATTTACTGCGTTGAGTATGTTTTGAAGGCTTAGGTCGGAAGCTAAAGTGGGGTGGCTTGGGAAAAGAAGGGAAAGGTTAATTTTGAGCAGAACCAACAATGCTAAAAAAGCCCCAAGAAACTTAAAGTTTATGAAGCTCAATTGGGGTTTTTTGGGAGTTGGTAAAGGTACTTTATCCATAAAACACAGGTATTTTAGCATTATTTTATATACTTGACAAATCTTATCTTTTATGCTAATATATAAAGTTGTTATAATAAAATGCTTTTATAAGTATTTTGCTAATAACTTTAAACATAACTGAATTTAATGACTAAAGAAACTAGCATAAAAAAATATCCGGTCACCAGCAATGAGGTAGCGAAAATGCTGGGAATTGAATCTTCTGAAACACAGGCATCCGGAAGTGCCGAAAAAATTTCCACGGGTGATTTGCCCGTGGCGCATTTGCCAATTGCCCAAACTCATGAGCCGGCTAAAAATGAAAATAGCCATGAAAACGAAAAACATAATCATAACGCAGAACCTAAAGCAAAAACTTCCGCATGGTTAGGATTGGTTAAAGTAGTTTTGCCTTATGCCGCAGTTTTTGCAGTCGGGCTGTTTTTATATTTTTTCTTTTTTAGGACTACGGATTTTAGCTCAATTTTAAGAACTTCCGATACCCCAAACACCTCCAAGCAAAGTGCTGTGCAGCAATTGCAAAAGGAGCAGCTGGCCTCTTACCAAAACTGGATAGCCGGTTTTTACTATGACATTTCCGATACCAAAATAACCGACCCTGACGCTGACAATTCGGGAAACGGACTTACTAATTTTGAAAAATATCTTTTAAATTTAAACCCTAAAAGTTACGACACTTTAGGTTTAGGCCTGGCTGACAGCCAAATAATTGCTATGGGCATTAGCCCTTTAAGCGGCGCCCCGTTAAGCGAGGAGCAAAAAAATATTGTTAGCAAATATATTGATATGGAAGTGGTAAGCAACCGCTTGGCCATAAATAATTTAAGACGTCCCCCACAGGTGGCCGGCGTTAGCGCCGGACTTGAAATCCGCGGCGCTGCGTTGCCTGCCGGCTTTCAAAATAGCCAAAACACTGTAAGCCCAAGCCCACTTTCGTACAATTTGGCTGCATCAAGCGTTATAAGTAATGAGCTCGATATAAATACTGA
This sequence comes from Patescibacteria group bacterium, assembly GCA_036726225.1. Taxonomy (GTDB): domain Bacteria; phylum Patescibacteriota; class Doudnabacteria; order UBA920; family UBA920; genus PALSA-1336. Next base: position 123,440 of record DAIMCS010000002.1, read on the forward strand.
AATACCGGGGCGTTTAGAAATCCCGTCTTTGAACATCAATGTTCCAATTATTTGGAGCAAGGGTGAAAAAGACTTTACCAAAGATTTGCAAATGGGCGTAATCCATTATCCGGGCACCGCCGTCCCGGGACAAATTGGGACTACTTACATTTCCGGCCACAGCAGCAATTATATTTGGGCTAAAGGTAATTACAATTATGTTTTTACCAAGCTGGGTAATTTGGCAGACAACGCCTCTTTTAAAATTACCGTTGTGCAGAAAAACGGAAAGGACGCAATTTTGCATTACGTGGTTACTCACAGAAAAGAATATTCTCCCACTGACTCTGCCCAATACCAAAATACTGGTAAATCTTTAGTGGCGCTTTCCACTTGCTGGCCGGTTGGCAGCACAGCCAAAAGGTTAGTTGTGTACGGCGAGTTAATGCAGGTTGAAAAGTAATAAGTTCGCTTTGCCCTTGACAACAAGAGATAAAACCATTATAATTAAAAGTTAAAATCATTATCCATCTTATTTAAGCTTTAAACGAGTACTTATGAACAAAATATTACAAGTGTTAAAACCTCAAGTTAGTTTACCAATTGCCCTGGCCATTTTAGTTGGCTTAAGCGGCGTTTTTGTAATGTCGCCAAGGGCCTCCAGAATTGTAAAAGCCGAAAATTGTAACAATGCCCCTTCTGTAGCGACTTTAAACTTTTACCCGGTTACCTGGGGAAACGTTGCGGGTGTTAACTGTTTGGATTTTGCTCCTATATCTATAAGAAACGTAAACAATCCTAATTACGCCCCGAGCGTTTCTGCCCAGCCCGGAGAAGAAATGTATGTAAGTATTTACGTACACAATGGCGCCAGACAAGATGGCGACCCAAACCAAACCACAGCCCAAAATGTAAACGGGAGCATTTCGCTTTCCGGCAATACCATTTCCACAAGTTTTGCAGGTTCTAATACCAACACCAAAACTGGTGATGTCACTGTAGATATGCCTTCCGGTGCGACTTTGGAAATTATTCCGGGTACAGAGGAATTTTTTGACTATCAATTTAGACCCATTTCCAAAAGTGTCAATTTAACTACTACCGGCGGGAGTTTTAATTTAGGTGATATGCTCGCCTGTTTTGAATATTCCATTCAGCTTCGTTTTAAAGTAAAAGTTGTCGGGGCGGCTGCAGGCACAGGCAATATTGACGCGCAGACAAAAGACCAAAACTGCCCGGCCGGCAATTACAACGGCATTGTAAGCTGGAATGTTAGCGGCGGCGTTACCCAATCTGCCGTTTATGTCGATGATTTAAATGACAACTTAGGCCCGCAATATTTTAGCGGTGAGCTTTGGGCTGAAAACAAAGCAATCTCTTTAATTCCAAACCATACTTTTGTTTTTACTCTCTATTCTGTTCAAAACGGAGTTGAAACTAAAATCTCTGAGGATTCCACCGGCGTTGTACCTGCGCTTAATTGCGGCGAGGATGCCACCGGAAATATTGATGTAGTCGTGCAGAGTCAAAACTGCCCGGCCGGCAATTACAACGGCATTGTAAGCTGGAATGTTAGCGGCGGCGTTACCCAATCTGCCGTTTATGTCGATGATTTAAATGACAACTTAGGCCCGCAATATTTTAGCGGTGAGCTTTGGGCTGAAAACAAAGCAATCTCTTTAATTCCAAACCATACTTTTGTTTTTACTCTCTATTCTGTTCAAAACGGAGTTGAAACTAAAATCTCTGAGGATTCCACCGGCGTTGTACCTGCGCTTAATTGCGGCGAAGGCCCCACCACTTTAGTTTGTACGCCCCAAACGCAGACTGTAAATTCCGGAGCCCAGGCAAGTATTACTGCCAGCGGAGGCACTGCTCCATATTCATGGAAAGAAGGCGGCGTAGTAGTCAGCACACAGCCTACCATTACCAGGACTTATACCAACCCTCTAACCTCTACTCAAACCAATACGCTTACTGTTTCAAGCTCAGACGGTCAAACTAAAACTTGTATTATATATGTAAATGGAGTTAGCGCTCCGCAAAGCGCCAGTATTGTTATAACTAAAGATGTCAGAAATATTACCCAAAACCAGTCTACTTTTGTGGATTCTACATCTGCCAAACAAAACGATACTTTAGAATACCGCATTGTGGTATCGGCAGGCAGCTCTGTGGCTTTAAACAACGTTGTTGTAACCGACACCTTTGCATCCGGCTTAACTTATTTAAGCGGTTCTATTAGGGTAAACGGCCAGCCGCACAGCGCCGGGCTCTCCAGCGGGGGATTAACTTTCTCTTCTGTTAGCCAGGGTTCTCCGTTAACTATTACTTACCAGGCCACAGTTAACGCCTCCAGCGGCACTATTGTAAATACCGCTAAGGCCACTGCTTCTAATTCAATCAATTTTCCTAGCGATACTGCAACTGTAAACGTAACTACGAATCCGGTTTCAGTTAATTGTACTGCTAATCCGACCGTTATTAATATAAACGGTTCAACTACTTTTTCCGCCTCAGGCGGCAATGGTTCTTATTCTTGGACTGTAACCGGCGGCAGTGTAACCAATTCAACTCAACAAAGCTTTAACTCAACTTTCAACACTGCGGGCACTTTTATAGCCACTGTCTCCAGCGGCGGCAATTCCGCCACCTGTAACGTTGTTGTAAACAGCAACCCTAACAATTTAGTTTGTTATGCTAACCCATCTGTAATAAGCTCCGGTCAAAGCGTGACTTTTACTGCCTCAGGCGGCAGCGGATCTTATACTTGGCATGACAACGGCAACACTTATTTCGGCAGCTCTTACACACCTAACCCAAATTACATTAACAACTCTACAGGGTCTATTACCCGCACCGTAACTGTAAACAGCGGCGGCCAAACCGTGCAATGCAGCGTTACTATAAACGGTATTAGCAACCCGGGCCAGGCCATTTTGAACATTTCCAAAATGGTCAGGAATACAAACGGCGGCGCTTATCAAAATAGCGTGACCGTAAATACTAATGACACTGTCCAGTTTGAAATTGTTGTAACCAACAACGGCAGCCAGACAGCAAACAATGTCCGCGTAACTGACAACCTAACTAACGGGTTAAGCTTAGTGCCGGGCAGCGTAACTGTTGACGGTTCATACGCTTCTGATTCCACTATCTATTCAGGAATGTATTTAGGCAACTTAGTCCCCGGCCAACAAAAACGAATTAATTTTCAGGCCAGAATTAATTCCACCGGTTCTTCCAGCATCCAAAATGTTGCCGTAGCCAACTCCGACAATGCGGGCAGCGTACAAGCCAGCGCCTGGGTTTTTGTAAGCCAGGTTTCTGGAGGTAATGTAAACTTAAATTACAGCAAGCGCGCTTTCAACGAAACTAGAAATGCCGATGCTACCACTGTTACTGCGCAAAGAGAAGACTTTATTACTTATACTTTAACTGTCAACAACAGCGGCAATACACCTGCAAATAATTTCGTCATTACTGACGACCTAAGTCAGGTTTTGCAATATGCTGATATGGTGGACAATGGCGGGGGTAGTTTAAACGGCAGTGTTATAAATTATCCGGGTATAACTGTTCCGGCCGGCGGTAGCGTATCGCGCAGCTTTAAAGTGAGAGTCAAGTTCTCGCTTGCCAGCAACCTTAGCTACACTATGACTAACACTTACGGCAATACCGTAACTGTCAGAATTAACACTCCGCAGGTTTTAGGCAACTTTGTTGCTCCTAAGACCGGTGCGGAAACTGCGGCTTTCAGTTTTGCAGGCATATTTACCGGCGCTGCAGCGCTTATTAGAAAAAGAAAGTATTTAATGAAGCTTATCTTTACTTAAAAATAAAATTAAAAAAGCCCCGAATCCGCTATCTGGCAGACGGGGCTTTTTTACTTGCGCAATTTCGGGGAAGTGCTATTATAAAAGTAAATCGGGCTTAAAATGCCCTACCAAACAGAGGTGGAAATGAAGGTAGCTCCGTACGGCCGAGAAAGAAATGACCGGAAAAAAGTTTTGTTGCTGAGTTTATTGGTAACTTTTTGCCTACTGTTTACGGCCTGGCAACTTGCGCAAACTCGCGTATACAGAGAAAGACCAGGGGAGCAATTGCAACCACTGCCTTCCCCGCTGACGGTTCAATATGTTTGCGGGCAAAAAGGAGTTGTGTGCGTATGGGGGTAGCCCACTTAATCAAAAGGGGGGCCGTCGGTACAAACCTTCCGCCCCTTCCTCATCTTAACAAAACAAAAACCAACAGCTAGAAAGCTGTTTTTATTTTTACCAGCCAACCAATGACTAACCAATATCTTTTAGACCTAATTCATGAAGCAAACAACCGCGGCGGCGGTATGGTTTTAAATTTGGACGGACAGCCCCAAGTTGTCGTTTTGACTTTGGATCGGTATAATCAAATTATGAATAAGGAATCAATAAAAAATAAAGAATTAAAAGTGCTGGTCACCGGCGGAGCGGGGTATATTGGCGGGCATTTGGTGAAAGAATTGACAGAAGCAGGTTATCAGGTGGTGGTTTTAGATAATTTATCCAGCGGCAAAAGAGAAAATATTGACCCCAGGGCTGTTTTTATAGAAGGGGATTTGGCCGACACAAATTTGCTTAAAGATATTTTTGCGGCCAATAAATTTGACGCAGTTTTCCATATGGCTGCGAGCGTGGAAGTGGAAGAATCGGTCAAAGAGCCTCAAAAATATTTTGACAACAATGTCAGCAATACCAACAAGCTTTTAAACGCAATGGCAGAAGCCGGGTGTAAAAAGATTATTTATTCCTCCACAGCCGCGGTTTACGGCGAAAGCCAAAACCCCATAACCGAAACTTCACCGCTGCACCCTTCCAGCCCTTATGGCGCAAGCAAACTTTTGGGCGAGCGGGCCATAAAATATTTTTGCGAAAATTTGGGTTTTTCCGCCGTTGTATTCCGTTATTTTAATGCCTGCGGTTTTAACCCAAAAGCTAAAATTTTGCCTACCCACCAGTCGCATTTAATTTACAATGTTATGCAAGTTGCTTTGGGGCGAAAATCTGCCCTGCAGGTTTTTGGCAACAGTTACAACACCCTGGACGGCACGGGGATTCGGGATTATGTGCATATTTTGGATATTGTCCATCCTCATATTCTGGCTTTAAATAAGCTGGACGGAAATAAATTCGAAATTATAAATATTGGTACCGGCAAAGGCAGTAGTGTTGCACAAGTAATTAATACCGCGTCAGAAGTTTTAAACAAAATTATTCCCATGGAGATTGTGGGGAAAAGAGCAGGGGACTCTGCTATTACCGTAGCCGACAACGCTAAGCTTCGGAAAGATTTAGGTTATGAACTCAAATATAGTGATTTAGAGAATATAATTAGGACTAGTTGGGAAGGCATGAAGAACATATAGATTAGAAACAAATTCACTTAAAACCCGTCTATAAGTAGGCGGGTTTTGTGTTATAATTTATCTGGGTTCGCGGAAAACGTGCGGAATTTAACGCCCAAAGTACGCGGAAACTAGATAATTAACACATTAAAATGAACAAACTGTCAGTTGTTATCCCGGCTTACAACGAGGAGCATCGTATTGCTCAAACGCTTGCGTCAGTAAGCGAGTATTTAAAAAAACAGCCTTACGATTACGAAATTTTGGTAGTCAACGACGGTTCTAAAGACTCAACAGCAAAAGCCGTATTAAGCCTTGAGTCACAAATCCCGAATTTAAGGTTAATTGATAACCGGGAAAACCACGGCAAAGGCTGGGTAACAAAACAGGGTATGCTTGCGGCAACCGGGGATGTCAGGTTGTTTATGGACGCTGACAATTCCACTAAGGTTGATGAAGTAAGCAAAATGTTGCCGTTTTTTTCGCAAGGGAATGACATAGTTATTGGCTCCCGCAGAATTAAAGGCTCGGTCATTGCCATCCACCAGCCATGGTTTAGGGATTTTTTAGGCGGCGTGTTCCGGTTTATTGTGCATACGTTGGTTCCGCTTAATGTAACGGATTCGCAGTGCGGTTTTAAGACTTTTTCGGGCAAAGCCGCGCAAACCGTTTTTAGCAGACAAACTGTTTTTCGCTGGGCGTTTGACGTTGAAATTTTAGCAATTGCCCGCAGGCATAAATTAAAAATAGCAGAAGTGCCCATAACCTGGGTCAATGACGCAGAAAGCCACGTAAAATTTTCAGGGGAAGTGAATATGCTTTTGGAAATTTTTAAAACCAGGTTAAATTTATGGGCAGGAAAGTATAAATGAGAATAACGCTTTCAAAATTTAGTAAATTAAAAAAAACGATTGCCATTTTTATGGTACTCATTTTTGTTTTTATTCCCGAATTTTTGCCCACCAAAGCGGCTTTAGCCGGACAGGAAGCCGGGGGAACTTATATTATCAAACTTAAAGACACTAAAGATTACAGCCGGCTGCTTTTGGTTTCGGACTCAATTAAAAGGCGCTTTATCCAAAGTAAAAACATCCAATTTCAAAATATCTACACTTTTAATTCCAACTTAAGCCTTGCGGGTTTAAAAAATTTTTTAGCCGGTACGTATGAATACATTGAGCCCCAAAAAGTTTTACAGGTTTCTGAAGTTTTTGTAAATGACCCGGGTTTTACCCTCCAGGAGCAAAACGTCGATAAGCAGTGGGGTCTGGTTAAGGCCGGCTTTTCCCAAGCCTGGGCAAAAACCGTGGGCAGCGATGCAAATGTTGTTGCAATTATAGACACAGGCATAGACGGGACCCACGAAGATTTACAAACTACAAATTTTGTATCCGGTTTTAATTTTATTTCCAACCAACCGATTGCGGCCGGACCAAACAATAATTCGGACGACAACGGCCACGGCACTTTGGTTGCCGGCGTCCTGGGCGCGGCAACCAATAACGGCATGGGAGTTGCGGGAACTAACTGGGAAATTTCCCTAATGGCCCTTAAAGCTTTGGATAAAGAGGGTAAAGGCGATGTTTCTGGCGTGGCTGAGGCAATTGTCTGGGCAACCGACCACGGCGCCCAGTTTGTAAATTTGAGCTTAGGCGGCATAGGTTTTGGCCACGACACGACTTTAGCCAACTCTATTAATTACGCCTTTAATAAAAACGTACTTATTGTCGCTGCCGCCGGTAATGACACGGCAACAACGGGCAGTAACCTGGACCAGACGCCTGTTTTTCCGGTTTGTGACGACAATAATTTTAATATGATAATCGGCGTGGCGGCAACGGACCATAATGATTTAAAACCCGCCTTCTCTAATTACGGTAAAAATTGCATAGATGTAACCGCACCCGGCAAAAGAATTTTATCTACAATTAATTTCGACCCGCTATCCCAAAAGCCTTCGCCAAATTCTTATGCTTACGCTTCGGGAACTTCTTTGGCCGTGCCTTTTGTTGTAGGACAGGCCGCGCTTATAAAAGCCCTGTACCCGCAAGCCACCAACATACAAATCCGCGACCGGATAATCGGCACGGCAGACACTATAGATAATTTAAACCTTATCCAGTGCGCAGGGGGTTCTTGTAGGGGGCTGGTCGGCGCGGGCAGGATTAATGTGTTTAGAAGTTTGCAAACAGAAATCCCTCTAGATTTTATTGAATGGGATATTGTGAAGGTCAACGATTTAAGCGGGGTGGTTTACCAAATTGTTGGCGGCCAAAAGAGGCTCATCTCCTCCTTTGTTTATAACCAGCGTTTTGCCAATTCCGAGTTTAAGACCGCCAATTTCGACCAGCTTGCCAACTTTCCCGAAGGCCCGTATGTAACGCCTCAAGATGGTACTTTAGTTAAATATGATACCAGCCCGACTGTTTACATAATGGACAAAGGGCAAAAGTTGCCCATAACCGCGCAGGTGTTTTTTCAAAGGAAACTTAGCTTTGCTGACGTTCGCACTTTAAGCGTTTCTGAACTCGACTCCTGGGCAAAAGGGAATTTTTACCCGCCGGCGGAAGGCACGCTGCTGAAAGCCGCAAAAAGCAAAACCGTCTATTGGGTGGTGGGTCAGGTACTACACCCTATAAATAATACATTCTATGCCGACAAGGGGCTAAAGGTTTTTCCTCTCATAACTTTTTCTGACGCGGATATTGCGAGTTTCCCCAAAGGCGAAGCTTATATTAGATAGGAGTTTTAAAATAGGAGGTACAAAAAGCATTAAGAAAAAAAATATGCTCAAAAGAAAAATTTTAAAATTTATAAGCGCCGTAATATTATTCAGCTTCCCGCTGGCCGCGTTGGCTATGCCGGTTGACCCAAATTTTAACCCGGCCAAACTCATTGACGACAAAGTTTTTTCCGACATTCAAACTTTTGGCGGTCCGGAAGGCGTGCAGAAATTTTTGGAAAGTAAAAATTCGGTTTTGGCAAACACCTCCGCGGATTTTTTGGTTAAGCTCAAAGAGCCGCAGGCTACCCAACTAAAAGAAGGCCTGGAAGACCCGCAGCCAAATTTAGGCAGGCTTAGGACAGCTGCGGAGCTTATTTGGGACGCCTCCAGGCAAAGCGGGCTTAACCCCCAGGTACTCCTGGTGACTTTAAACAAAGAGCAGGGGTTAATTACTTCTGCCGGGGATTTTTCCCAAAGCCAGCTGCAAAAAGCTTTAGACAGATCTATGGGTTTTGATTGTCCGGACGGCGGAGGCTGCGGTAGTTTGTTTCCGGGTTTTTATTATCAATTATTTGGGAATTTTGACTCCGAAGGCAACCGTTATTTAGGCGCGGCCAAATCTTTAATGAAATCTTTTACCACAGACGGCGGGCGGGGACCGATTATTGACGGGCGTACCGCAAAGGTAGGCGAGACAATAGTCTTGGGCAACACTTTAGGCGGCTATGAAAATATTTTGCCTTCGCAGTCGGTGTGGCTGACCAATAATGCAACCGCCGCGCTTTACCGGTATACTCCGCATGTTTTTAACGGCAATTACAATTTTTGGAAATTTTTCCAGGCGTGGTTTAAATATCCCAACGGCACGCTGCTTAAAATGGCGAGCTCCGGGGAAACATACATTATCCAAAACGGACTTAAAGCTTTTGTCCCGCAATTCGTGGCAGCTGCCAGAGGGCTTGATTTAAACAGCACCGTTATAATTTCGCCTACGGAATACGAAAGTTATGTAACAGACAAGCCGTTGGGGCCGGAAAATAACACCATTGTGCAGCTGCCGGGCCAAAACGAGAAATACGTATTTATAGACAACGTCAGGCACTTGGCGTCAGATTTGGTAATTAAGCAAAGAGGTTTGGATCCTAAAAAAGTTTTGAGCATTTTGCCGGACGAAGCCGCAATTTTTGAAGCCGGCAGTGTTTTGCCTCCCAAAGACGGCACAGTTATCCGCGGCACAACTAACCAGGCAGTATTTTTGGTTAAAGACGGCAAAATTAAAATGTTCAGCGCTTACACATTTGCCCAAAATAAAATTACCAAAAAAGATATTATAACTGTTCCGGATTCCGAAATTGGCACTTATTCCCAAAGCGGTTTTGTAGCACCGCTCGACGGCAGCCTGGTTAAATCGGCAAACGATAGCACAGTTTATTTAGTCCAAAGCTCACTTAAGCAGCCGCTGCTCGGCGAGATTTTCAAGAACCGCGGCTTAAGCTTTAAAAAAGTGGCAATAATTTCATCTGACGAGTTAAATGCTCTGCCTATGGGCGGGTTGGCTACGCCTAAAGAGCTTACCTACTTTGCTGCCGATTCAAAGACCGGGCCTTTGTATATTTTTAAAGAAGGTTCAGTGCACAGCATCTCCAGTTTTGTTGCCAAACAACGCGGCATTACCCCGGATTATATATTTAGCACCAGCGCAATAAATTTTTGGATTGTGGGAATTCCCATCCCGCCTAAAGACAACACCATTGTAAAAGGCGATACTGACAATACAGTCTATCTTGTTTTAAAAGGCCAGTTAAGGCCTTTAACCTACCAAGCTTTCACCAACCGAAAAATTACGTCCAAGAAAATTGTGAGTTTGCCACAGGCCGAAGTTGACGCTTACGCCAAAGGGGAGATAATCACCAAGTAGCCGCAAATGCAAAAAGCCTTGCTATAACCAAGGCTTTTTTGTTATATTTGTAAGCAGATTTGGGGAGGCAAAAATGATTATCGAAGTTGCGTTATTCGGGTTCCGCAATGACGTTGATGCTGCAAGGGCCGCTCTTTTGGGGCTGATCCGTGAAAAACAGCCTTACTGGAAGATGGAACACAAAAGGCGGAAAGACGGAACTAGCGGCTGGACAGAAGAAAACCCCTGCGTGCACTGGATTATTACTATTACAGAGGACTTGACTGTAGGGGAAGTCTTGAGGCAGATTGACGCTTTAAATTTTGGTTTCGTTCTTGGCACCGATTGCCGCGCGTGCCAGAATAAAATCTAGGCGAGCGCGGATGCTCGTCTTTTTTTATTGCAAATGTTAAAATAGGCTGAGTATGAGTTTAAGCGTTTCAAAAAATATTTTTTGGTTAACAATCTCGCGTATAGCGGCTTTGGTTTTGCTGGCAATTGCATATTTTGCCCTGTTTAGGTATTTAAAGCCTTACGGCTCGGGGCAATACCAGTTCGTGCTTTCCTATGTGCTGATTTTTGGCACCATAGTCGACTTTGGCATACAGCAGTTTATTACCAAAAAAATCAGCGAAGACCCCAAAAACGCCAAACAGTATTTTCAGGAATTTTTTTCCTTTGAAACTGTGGTGGCGCTGTCTTTGCTCCTCCTGTTAGTCGTTATAGCTTACTTTAAGCATTACGAGGCCACGGTTTTTTATGCAATTGTCGCGGCGGGTTTAGGTATGGCCTTAAACGCTCTCTGCTATCCGTTTATGGCCGTGCTGGCAGCCTTTCAGGATATTAAAAAAGTTGCCCTTATAAATTTTTTAAATTCGGTGGTGAACTTCAGCATGATTTTTCTTGCCATTTTTTTCCATCGATACATAGTATTTTTAGCCGCGACCACCGTAGTTTTTGGAATTTTGGATTTAATTCTTTACCGCGCGTTCGTAACAAAACATTTGCCCCGCCCGCAGGTACTCAAAGCGGCTTTCAGTTTGGATTTCCGCCTCATAAAAAATATTATAAAACAGGGCTGGCCGTTTGCTGTGTTAGTCGGCTTTAGCGCCATTTACAATCGTATTGATGTGCTTATTATTACCACGTTACAGGGTTATCAGGAAACCGGGCTGTATACCGCTGCTTATAAAATTTTTGACCTGCTCGGGTTTTTCCCTGCCGCTGTTTCCTTTACGCTTTTCCCTTTTTTTGCAAGCCTCATTGCCCAAAAGGCCGTAAGTGAGGTAAAAGGGGCTTTAGAAAAATATTTGAGGTTAATGGTTATTGCCGCTTTGCCCATGGCTGTTGGCGGAACCATATTGGCCGCCAAATTAATAAACCTTATTGCCGGGCCGGGTTATGAAAACGCCGCCGGTGTGCTCGCCATACTTATTTGGGCGCCGGCCATACTTTTTATTTACATACCGGTAAACGCACTGGTCATTTCCCAGCTAACCAAAAAAGCCGTCATAATTACGGGCGCTAACGTTTTAGTCAATATTGTCGGCAACTTAATTTTAATTCCCATTTACGGCATTAAAGCCGCAGCGGTTATGACCGTGGTTTCAGAAAGCATCCAGGGCATTTTTTATTTTTATTTTGTAAGAAAAAATATTACACATTTCAATTTTTTTGGGTTGTTTCTAAAACCGCTTTTTGCTGCGGTGGCCATGGGTCTGGTGCTCTGGCCAATCCGCGGCCAGCAGCTGTTAGTTACATTGCCGGTCGGGGCAACAGTGTATTTTTTAATTTTAATGATTACGGGTTTTGTGAGTAAGTCAGATTTAAGTTTAGTTAAAGGTTTAATAAAATCACCTAATTCATGAAAAAGAATTTGACCAGGATTATGGTGTTCGGCACTTTTGATATTTTGCACCCGGGGCATTTAAATTTTTTTTTGCAGGCAAGGGGCCTGGCAAAAAATCCTTATTTAATTGTTTCGGTGGCCAGGGATGTAAACGTGAAAAGAATTAAAGGCAGGCCAACGTTCCATAAAGAGAAAGTAAGGCTTAAGGAAATAAAAAAAATTAAGCTTGTGGATAAAGCGGTTTTAGGAGGACTAACAAATCACCTACCTCACATACTAAAAGAAAAGCCGGCTATTTTGGCAATAGGCTATGACCAGAATAATTATCTGAAAAATCTTAAATCCGATTTAAAAAGGCGCGGTTTGCAGGTTAAGGTTTTTAGGTTAAAAGCTTTTAAGCCTAAAATTTACAAAGGCAGCCTTTTACAAGGCAGGCGGTTATCATAAACAGCTGTTTTGTGCTATAATATTGTAAATATACAAATCAACAAAAATAAATGGCGCAAAACATAAAAGACATAAAATTCAACATCACCTTTTGGCAGATGTTCACAATAATAGTGGTTGCGGTTGTGTTGGGGGGCGTTATTTATAAGTTTTCATACGACAACGTGCTCCAAGATGACATTCATTCCATTTCGTTCCCGGTTCACAAAGGAGATGAAGCTAAAACGCCGCTCAAAAGATAAATTGTACCTATTTAAAGGCCGCCTACAATGGCGGCTTTATTTTGCTATAATCACTGTATGACTATAGGTATTGAGGCTGAGAGGGCGAATAATCCGCTTAAAACAGGGGTGGAGCATTATGCAAAGCAGCTAATTTTGCATTTGGCAAAAATAGACAGCACAAACTCTTACATTTTGTATTTGCGCACTAAGCCCCAAGCATGGTTTTTAAGTTTACCTAAAAATTTTCGCATAAAAGTCATGCCTTTCCCCATATTTTGGACGCAAATTAGAATAAGTATAGAAATGTTGCTTAACCCGGTTGACGTGCTTTTTATTCCCGCTTCCGCGCTGCCTTTAATTCACCCAAAAAAATCGGTAGTAACTATTCATGACCTGGCCTGGCGGTATTTTCCCGGTTCTTTTACCTGGTTTATGAAAATTTTTTTACAGTGGTCAACGGGGTTTGCGGTTAAGCGGGCGTCGCAAATAATTGCGGTTTCACAAAGTACCGGGCGGGATTTGGTAAAGTTTTATGGCATTGAGGAAAAAAAGATTGCCGTGGTGCATCACGGGTATGAAGAAAGTAGACAGCATACGGTAGACAGTATGCAGACAGGCATGGATTTGCCGGAAAAATATGTTTTGTTTTTATCCACGCTGCAGCCGAGGAAAAATTTGGAAGGCTTAATTGATGCTTTTAAATTACTTAAGCAGGAACATCCCGAACTGCCTCACAAGCTTGTTGTGGCAGGCAAACCCGGTTGGAAGTTTGAACCAATTTTACAAAAAATAGAAAAAAATAAAGATTTTGTAATTTATTTGGACCATGTTTCTGACGAAGACCGCTTAACCATTTTATCGAAAGCTGACCTTTTGGTATTGCCCAGTTTTTATGAAGGCTTTGGTATGCAGATTTTAGAAAGCTTTGCCTCAAATGTGCCTGTTGCGACATCTAATGTTTCCAGCATGCCCGAGGTGGCAGGGAACGCAGCAGTTTATTTTAACCCCCACAGTACAACCGAAATAAAGAATGCAATAAAATTAGTTTTGACAGATAAATCATTATGTGAAAATTTGAAGGAAAAAGGCAAAGACAGGTTGTCTCATTTTTCTTGGGAAAAATGCGCCACAGAGACTTTGGCAGTTCTTGCAAAATAATTATGACGCAAGCTTTAATTGAAAAAATAAAAAATTTACCAAGGCTTAGGCTGCTAATAATTTTATTAGTTATTTGGCAGTATTTTTGCGTAGCCGGCATTGGGCTTTTGAATTGGCCACAGTATTTAATTTGGGTAAATTTGGGCTTGCTGTTGGGATTCATTTTAATTTGCCCGGTTTATGAGTCGCTATTGCTTTTAATTCTATCAATCCCTTTTTCTGTAGCTTTGCCTAACGCTTACTTTGACGCGCTCCCTATGTGGCGGATTTTGTACCTGGCTTTATTTATTGTTTGGTTAATAAAAGAGAAAAAATTTAAGTTTAAGGAAATCCATTTTTTACCTTGGGATAAATTTTTAGCCATTTTTGCGGCAATTGGGCTAACTGTTTCTTTAATTTTTGCGCCTTACAAAGCGCAGGCAATTAAAGAAGTGGTTTTTTGGCTGAATATTTATTTTTTTTATATTGTCTTAATCAATTCAGTGCGGGGCAAACAGCATATTTTTGAAATTATACGCTATGTGCTTTGGTCGCTGACAATAATTGTTGCGCTCGGGTTTGCCCAGCTCTTCGGCACTTTTTTTACCAGTTTAGATACTTTTTGGGTTTTTTGGGCGGCTAATATTACCAAACTTTATTATGGGGCAGATTTTGCTTCAGTCTCACTTTATTCCAATTCTTGGTTTTCTTATGTGGGGGCAAGGGAGCTGCGGATGTTTTCTATAATGCCGGACTCGCAGTCTTTTGCCTACATTTCTCTTTTTGGCCTGGCGTTAGGCACCGCGCTCACGCATAGCGTATTTAAGCACGTTAGAAAGTGGCTGTGGTCGGGAATCCGCTTTAGCGGCATGGCAATTATCCTTTCCGGCACGCGCGCGGTGTGGGTGGGTATGATAGTCCCGTTCTTAGCCGTAGCCTGGGCATACAGAAGAAATTTTCAAAAGCATTTAGCGGAAAAATTTTTGTGGCCGTTTATTATTATTTTTGCGCTATTTGCAGTATCGCCGCTAATTAACAAGGGTTTGCATTTTTTACGCGTGGAAAGTTTTAAGGAAAATTTCTTAAGCCGCGCCGCGAGCATTTACGATTTAAACGACACTTCTAACAGGGGCAGAATTGCCATTTGGGAGCACAGTTCTTTTTTTGCGCTAACGCATCCTTTGGGCATGGGTTTTGGCAATTTTATGGTCTCGGTAGACGGTTTTGATGGCGACAAAACCTACAATGAAGCAGCCGGCCAAATAAACGAGCGTTATAATTTGCCGGCAAAATACGTTTCGGCGCACAGCTTGTATCTGCAAGTTTTAGTGGAAACCGGTATCCTGGGCTTTATAGTTTTTATGATGTTTTGGGGCAGGGTGTGCTGGTATTTTTGGCGGTTTGTAAAACACTACCATAACAAACATGACTTTTTAATTTATTTTGTCGCCCAGGCGCTTATTACCGTTTTGTGGGTTTTGGCTGCTTCGATTTTTGACATAACGCTTTTAAACGACAAAGTACTTATGTTTTTCCTGATTAACATTGGCCTTGCCGGACTTATAGTTAAAAGATACCAGGAGTATGAAGTTGAGGAGTAGTTAATTTATATGCCTAAAGTTACTGTTGTCCAGGTTATATATAATTCCAAAAAATATATTCAGCCCGTCTTTGAGGCCATTTTTAGGCAAACCTTTAAAGATTTTAACGTGGTGGCGGTAATTGCAGGAAATGCAGACGGCGGTAAAGAATTTTTGTCTGAAAAATTTCCGCAAGTTGAAATTATAGATCCCGGCTACAATATTGGTTTTGCCAAAGGCCATAATTTGGTTTTTGAAAAATATCCATCTGATTTTTTTCAGCTCGTAAACCCCGATCTAATTATGGAACCCAAT
Organism: Patescibacteria group bacterium; assembly: GCA_036726225.1. Classification (GTDB taxonomy): domain Bacteria; phylum Patescibacteriota; class Doudnabacteria; order UBA920; family UBA920; genus PALSA-1336. The sequence continues at coordinate 138,973 of DAIMCS010000002.1, forward strand.
TATATTGAGGAAATTTTAAAAGCTTTTGAGGATCCAAAAGTTGGCGCGGCAACAGGCAAGTTGCTGCGTTATGATTTTGAAAACAATCAGCCAACGAAAACCATCGATTCGACCGGAGTTTCCATAAGCAAATCCGGCCGCGCCAGGGACAGGGGACAGCATGAAATTGATTATCATCAGTTTGACGATTTAACATCCGTTGATGCCGTTTCCGGCGCCGGCGCTATGTATAGGAGGGAAGCTCTTAAAGCAATAAAAACTCCAATATTGTCATCCCGACCGAGCCCGAGCGAAAGCGAGGGCGAGCGGAGGGATCTATTAAAAGATTCCTCGACTCGTCCCGATAAATCGGGACTCGCTCGGAATGACAGGGAATTTGAATTCTTCGACGAAGATTTTCATAGTTATTGGGAGGATGTCGATCTTAGTTGGCGCATGGCAAATGCAGGATGGAAAAATGTTTATGTTCCGTCCGCGGTTGGCTATCACGGCAGGGCATCAGGGTCATCTAAGGGCGGCTATAAAGACATTGGCGGATTTATACGGCATCATCGCAAGCTTAGCTCCTTTGTGCGCCAGTTGAATTACAAAAACCATATTTTTATGTACATAAAAAATTCTAAATGGTTTTACCCGCAGTTTTTTGTTCGTGAGTTTTTTATGCTAATCTATATATTGGTTTTTGAAACCGGAACTTTAAAAGTTTTGCCGGGAATATTTGAATTATTGCCTAAGATGTGGCAGAAAAGAAAAAACATACAAAATAAAATCCATTTCGAACGAAGTGAGAAATCTGTTTTGTGACAGATCTCTCGCTCCGCCTGCCTGCCGGCAGGCAGGCTCGAGATGGAAAAGAAATGGCGTTATCCTGATCATACGGATCAGGATAACGCCATAAGAGCCCCGGCGGGCTAACCGGAAAGCACAGACACCTCTTCTCCTTCCGGAAATACTTCCACGGGCCTGCCTGTGTTGGAAAAAACCAGTCCGTTGGGGCCGACCGTATAGGCGTAGTTGCCTGGTCCGGTGCTGGCAAGTTTTGCGCCTTCCTGAAGCTCTTCAAATCCGCAGCCGCTTTGAAAGCCCACCTTACCATCTTTTTCAGTCAATGTAACGAAGCGCGCCATGAGTGAACCTCCTTATATTAGAAGAAATATATAACCTAAGTTTGTTTAAGTCAATATGGATCTTTCAATAATAATTCTTTCATATAAATCCAAAGAGCACCTCCAGGTGCTTTTGCCGAGTGTTTTTAATTCGACCAAAAAATATTCGTACGAAGTAATAGTGGTAGATAACGATTCGGGCGACGGAACGGCAGAAGCCGTTGAAAGTTTACTTCCTTCTATCCCTAATTTGAGGCTAATACGAAACCAAAACACGGGCTTTGCGGCCGGAAATAATTTAGGGATAAAGCAGGCAAAAGGTAAATATATTTTGTTGCTTAACCCTGACACCAAAGTTGAGCGCGATACTTTTGAAACAATGCTGGATATGATGGAGAACCGGCCTGAAGTGGGGATGTCCGGCTGTAAAATAATAAAACCCGACGGTACTTTAGATTTAGCTTGCCGCCGCCGTTTCCCAAACCCGTGGAATAGTTTTAAAACTTTATTTTTAGGCAGCAGGAAAAATTATAATTATAGCGATGTTGATGAAAACCAAGAAATGGAAGTCGACAGCGTAGTTGGAGCGTTTTTGCTTATCCGAAAATCTGTAATAGAAAGAATTGGCTTGCTGGACGAAAGTTTTTTTATGTACGGGGAAGATTTAGACTGGGCTTACCGCTGCCAGCGTAACGGATTTAAAGTATGGTATTACCCAAAAACTTTTATTACCCACTATAAGGGCGCTTCGTCTGCCAAAGCGCCGTTTAAAGCTTTAAAGTGGTTCCACGACGCTATGTGGATTTTTTACAAAAAACATTATGCCCGAAAATATGTTTTCGCCTTTAACTGGCTGGTGTTTTTAGGAATATATTTTAGGCTTTTAGTTTTAACTTTGGTTAATTTTTTTAAAAAGAAGCCTGTTGTGAGCCGTTAATTTGGAATTTTGATATCAACATCTTTTCTGTTATAATAAATAAGCAAAATTAATAAAATCATATAACATAACATCATGGAACCAGGAAATTTTAGTCCCACTCAACCTCCTAAACCGAATCACGGCTTTTACATTCGCGGCATTGCCGTGATTTTAATTTTAATCATTACTTATTTCCTCGGCTACCAAACCGGCCACAAGGGTTTTGTGTTTGAACCCAAATCTTTTCAGGTTATTAACCAAAAAGACCAGTCCGTCACAGTTGACTATAACTTACTCTGGGACGCTTTGGAGGTCATAAATAACAAATACATAGACAATCCGGTTGACCAGCAAAAAATACTATACGGCGCCGTCAGAGGCGCGCTCGATTCTTTGGGTGACCCATATACCGTATTTTTGCCGCCAAAGGAGCTGGAGAATTTTCAAACCCAGCTTAGGGGCAGTTTTGGAGGCATTGGCGCAGAGGTTGGTAAAAAAGATGGGAACATAGTAGTTGTTGCGCCGCTGTCTGAAAGTCCGGCAGAGCGGGCCGGCATTTTGGCGGGTGATTTTATTATTTCAGTCAACGGTGAGTCCACTGCAGGCTGGTCTGTGGAGCAGGCGGTGGAAAAAATTCGCGGAGAAAAGGGCACGGAAGTTACTTTAAATCTTTACAGGGAAGGCAAAGACAAGCCTTTTGAAGTAAAAATTGTGCGCGACACTATTGTAATTAAAAGCGTGAAGCTGGCTTATAAAGAGTCTGAAGTCAACGGGCTGAAAAAAACCGTGGCGGTTATAACTTTAAGCGAGTTTGGAGACGATACCAAAATTCTTTTTGACAAGGTCGTTAATGAAATTTTAACCAAAAATGTTTCGGGCATAGTTTTAGATGTCCGCAACAACCCGGGCGGTTATTTGCAGACAGCCGTTGACCTTGCTTCCGTGTGGGTAAATAAAGGCGAGATTGTGGTTTCCGAGGAACACAGTGACGGAACAAGCAAAAAATATAATGCGAGCGGGAGTAACAGGCTTTCCGGCATTAAGACTGTAATTTTAATAAACGGCGGGTCAGCTTCGGCTTCGGAAATTTTGGCCGGTGCGCTGCATGACCACGGTATTTCTAAGCTCATTGGCGAGAAAAGCTTTGGCAAGGGCAGTGTGCAGGAATTGGTAGATTTATCCGGCGGTAGTGCGGTAAAGGTGACGGTTGCCAAGTGGATTACGCCCTCGGGAAAAAATTTGAATAAAGAAGGACTGGTGCCGGATTTTGAAGTAAAGATAACAGAAGAAGACATAGCGGCAAAAAAAGACCCGCAAATGGACAAGGCGGTAGAGGAAGTAACTAAGTGATTGATCAAGATTTAAAAGAGTTAAATGATTGACATGATTAAGACGCAGGCTATTCTTGTCACTCTTGATCAATCTTGTCATTCATGTCAATTAATTTATGCCAAAAATAACTGCTCAAGAACTTAGGGAAAAGTATTTAAATTTCTTTAAGTCTAAAAACCATACTATTATTCCTTCGGCGTCTTTGGTGCCGGGGTCAGAAACGTCCGCGCTTTTTACCATGGCCGGTATGTTCCCTTTAGTGCCCTATCTTTTGGGAGAAAAACATCCCGGGGGGAGCAGGGTTACCAATGTGCAAAAATGTATACGCACTATAGATATTGATGACGTAGGTGACAACACGCACGGAACTTTTTTTGAAATGATGGGCAATTGGAGCTTTGGTGATTATTTTAAAAAAGAAGCCATTGAGTGGAGCTTTGAATTTTTAACTAACAAAGAAACCGGTCTGGGTTTGCCTATTGAGCGATTGGGTTTTTCGGTTTTTGCCGGGGATGGAGACGCGCCATTTGACGAAGAGTCGGAAAAGATTTGGCTGTCTTTAGGTGTTCCCAAAGAACGCATTGCGCGGCTTCCTAAAGAAGACAACTGGTGGATAGCAGGGGAAACCGGCCCCTGTGGCCCCGACACCGAAATGTTTTACTGGATAGACGACGGCACTCCGGCGCCATCCAAGTTTGAAGGCAATGCTAAAGACAAAAGATGGGTTGAAATTTGGAATGATGTCTTTATGCAGTACAACAAACTGCAGGACGGCAAACTCGTCCCGCTTCAAAACCCAAACGTAGACACGGGTATGGGTTTGGACAGGACTTTGGCGGTTTTAAACGGACAGACATCGGCTTACGATACAGAGCTATATAAAGGCATGTGGGAGGTTTTGGCCCTAGACCAGGACATTATGACTAACGATGAAGTCCGCAAGGGTAGAATTGTGCTGGACCATGTTCGAGCTTCTGTATTTATAGCAGGGGACGGGGTTGAGCCTTCCAACAAAGACCGCGGTTATGTTTTGCGAAGGTTACTTCGCCGAGCAATGGTTATGGGAAGGTTGCTGAACTTGAAGCACCATTGGCTTGAGGCTTTAGTTGGAAAAGTTGTGGCTGAATATTCAGAGGCGTATCCTGATTTAATGGATAAATCTGAAAATATTTTTGAAGTTTTAGACAAAGAAAAAAATAAATTTGAAGTCACTTTGGAAAAGGGGTTAAAAGAGTTAGGCAAATTGGTGCAATCCGACAGTCACGTAAAACAACATCCGTTAACCGGTAAGCACGCTTTTGATTTATACCAGACTTATGGTTTCCCCTGGGAGCTTACAAAAGAAATGGGGGAGCAGTTTGGGCAAAAGATAGACAAGAAAGAATTTGAGGAGGAATTTAAAAAGCACCAGGAATTGTCCAGGACTTCTTCTGCCGGTATGTTTAAAGGCGGACTGGTTGACTTGGAACCAAAAACCATAAGACATCACACTGCGCACCATCTTTTACTTGCGGCACTGCGGCAGGTTTTAGGCGACCATGTTTTCCAGCGCGGTTCCAATGTTTCGTCAGAAAGATTGAGAATAGATTTTTCGCATGGTGAAAAAATGACGCCCGAGCAAATTAAACAGGTGGAAGAAATTGTAAACCAAAAAATAGAAGAAGACCTAAAAGTTGAAAGAAAAGAAATGGCAAAAACCGAAGCGGAAAAATTAGGCGCGCTAGCAGAGTTTGGTGCTAAGTACGGTGATACGGTTAGTGTTTATTCAATTTACGAAAATGACGGCACGGCTTTTTCCCGTGAATTTTGCGGCGGCCCGCACGTGGAGCACACGGCAGTAATAGGTAAATTCAAAATTATAAAAGAGGAAGCATCCAGCGCAGGGGTGAGAAGAATTAAAGCAAGTGTAGAATAAGGATAAATATGAGTGAAAGATTATCTATTGAACTCGAGCCAATATCTGGGCGAAAGCCTCATATAATTGAAATAAAAGAGGAGCAGCCAATAATGGGACAGGGGCTTGAACCTAAAGTTAAAGTGAGAGCCGAGACTTCATTTGGTAAAAAAAGGTTATTTAGAAAGAGAAAAAGGAAAGAAGTCAATTTTGTTGAAAGAAAGTTAAATTCTCTGGATTCAGATGATTATATTGCTAAATGGAAACAGTTCAGCGAGGCTGGTTTACCCGTAGTGTCCACATTAAGAAAAAGCTCTAGAGATTCTTTATTTCAAACAGACCTAAAAAGTGATGGAACCGAATTGTATGGGAAAGCTTTTTGGTATCTAATTTATTCTAAGTCGGAATTTAGACTAAGACCGGTCGATAAAATATTTTTAAACTTAACTGATACCAATAACTTTCAAAAAATTGCTGAAAAAGTATTCATGTATAAAGATTTAGCAGATAAAAATGGAATTTTGCTCCCATACGATGACCCTTTTGAGTTAATAGTACATCCTGATGGGAAGTGGGATTTTGTAATAATAGATTTGAGATTTGGCGAGAAGTTAGAAGCAGGCAGTGGAGAAAGTCGGAGGAATGAAATAGTTGAAAAAAATTCGAGATTCGTTGGAAATTTTCTGGATCAGTTAAAATATATTAGGGTAGCTCTTTTAGAAAAAATATGAAACTTGAATTTTACAATTGTCCTCAACCCGAAAATATGGATTCCCGCCTGCGCGGGAATGGGGTTTCGATTTTGCCTGAAGCGCCGGAGTTTTTAACGTACAAACCGGATTTTGAAGGTATGAAAAAGATTGCGGATGGCTATGCTAATTATCAAAACATCCTAATTCTTGCGCACGGAGGCAGCCTTACATCTTTTTATGGTTTTTATAATGCATTCTTAGAGCAAACCAAGAAGAAGGTTTATTTTTTAAACACAGTTGACCCGGATTATATTTTTGAGCTCAAGCAAAAGCTTATGCCGACAAACACGGTTGTGGTTGCAATTAGCAAGTCAGGAGAAAACACAACCCAACTCGAAATGTTAATGCAGTTTTTAGACTACCCGCTCATTATAGTTACCGGTAAAAGCAGTCCGCTTAGGGCAGTGGGGGAAAAAATAGGCGCAAAAATTGTAACTCACCCCCCAATTGGCGGCCGCTATACCGGCTTTACCGAAGTTGCGTTGCTGCCGGCTGCTATGTGCGGTCTGGACGTGCGCGGGTTTGAGGAAGGCGCGAAAGAATTTTATAAATTCTACCAAAAAGACAATTTAGCCTGGAAAGCCGCGTCGGTTTTGTACCAGCTGGAGCAAAAAGGTTATGTAGATGTGTTTATGCCTTTTTACACGCATTATCTATTTTTTATGAGCAATATAATTGTCCAGCTTTGCCATGAGTCGTTTGGAAAGGAGGGGAAAGGCCAGACCTATTTTGCCCACGAGGCGCCCGAGTCCCAGCACCATACCAATCAGAGGTTCTTTGGCGGACCCAAAAATATTTGCGGATTTTTTATTGGCGTGGAAAATTTTAACCATCCAACCCAAAATAATTTTCCTCTAGGCACACATAGCGTACAGCTAAAAGGCCATTCCCTTTTTGACATAAATAAAATTCCGTTGGAAAAGGCTTTGGAGTTTGAGCTGCAAGGCACAATGGAGGACGCCCGTATTTACGGCATTCCTTTAATTCGTCTTTCCGTAACCAGTTTTACTGCTTTTGAAATTGGCCAGTTTTTGGCTTTTTGGCAGCTGTTTGCTGTCTACTCATCTGTGCTAAGGGGAGTGGACCCTTTTGACCAGCCGCAGGTGGAAAACAGCAAGAACATTAGCTTTAATAAAAGGCTAGGATATAAGGGGCTGCTTTAATGCTGGAATTCGTATAAGGTATTAGGTATAATGTATAAAGTATAAGGCATCAGACCCCCTTATACTTTATACGGCATACCTTATACTTTCTAAATGACCATACCCAGCATTTACATAAACCTTGAGGACGATGTAAGCAAAATTGTCCAAAGAATAAACCGGGAGAGATCTCCCAGTCTTATTTTAGTTTGCCCAAAACGCTGTTTTTTGTTTTCCGACAGCATTAACCTGAAGCTTTTAAAAAAGCAGACAGATGCATTAGGCAAAGAAATTTTTGTGCTGACTATGGATGAAAAGGGCCAGGCTTACGCCCAGGAAGCCGGTTTTCAGTTAAAGTTTTTGCCGAAAATGAATGCCAATAAGGCGATTTCCGATATCCGCGTGGCTAAAAAATCCAGCCCTGAAGAGCAGGCGGAAGCAGCAAAAGTAGAAGGAGTGTTGGCAAGCACTGTAAAAGAAGTGCAAGAAGTTGTAAAAAGATTTGTGCCGGCTTCGGTTTTAAAGTCGGAAAATATGGAAGCTGACCAGGAACCCGTTACTCCAATATTGTCCGACACCTATTACCCCCAAGAGAGCCAGGCGGTTTTAAAAAAACCTGCCAAAAAATCCCATATTAATAAATTTATTATTGCAACAGTCACAGTCTCTTTAATTGTTATTTTACTTTTGGTATTTGTAATTTTGCCAAAAGCCACGGTAATTGTTTACGCTCGAAGCGAGCCGCTTACCCGGGATTTTTTGGAAATAAGTTTGAGCCCGAACGTTAAGGCAATAGATTACGCAAAACTTTCGTTGCCCGCAGAAAAAATAGAGACAGATGTTTTTGCATTAGACGATTTTCAAAGCCAGGGCAAAAAGCAAGTTGGCAACAGAGCAGCCGGAACAATAAAAATTTATAATTTTACCAAGGTGCCCATTAATTTAAAAGCTTCTACTACGAGCTTTGTTTTAGGCGGCAAGATTTATAACCTGCTCTCGGACGTTTCGGGCCTTAAACCCACAACTTATAAAAACGCCCAAACCAAGGAAGTCAACGAGGGTTCTTTGGGTGAGCCTTTCCAAATAATTGCCGCACAGGGAGGCGAAGATTATAATTTGCCTGCCGGCACGCGTTTGGAAATTACCAACGAAGTTTTTGGCAGCCAGCCGCAGCTTTTATACGCCAAAACTGAGAGCGAACTTACGGGGGGCACAACCCGTTATCTTTCTGTAATTTCCGCTGAAGACGAAGCAGAGGCAAAAGAAGCTTTGCTGGAATTATCTTTAAAGGAGTTTAGGTCCAAACTTGCCGCCGAAGGCAAAGTTTTAGCAGACAAAGCTTTTGCCACAGACAGTTTAGATTTTAAATTAAGCAATCCGGTCGGCACTGAAACCCCAAGTTTTGATGCGAGCATTAAAGCAAAGGTTTCGGGCTTGGTTTTTAAAGGCGAAGATTTAAAAAAATTAATTTTCGGCAGAATAGAAGAAACTTTAGCTTCCAATAAGACTTTGCGCGCAAAGAATCCTGACAAAACGGTTTACAGGATAAAAAGCTTAGATTTGAATAACCAGGTGGCAGTTATGGAAGCGCATTTTGAGGGCGAAGCGGTTTATAATTTAAATTTGCCTTACATTGCGCCTGAACTGGTGGGCAAAACCCAAAACGAAGTTTATGAAATACTTCGCTCCAAAGCGGAAATAGACAAGGTGGATATTATTTTAGCCCCCTCCTGGCAGAAAAATTTCCCGTATTTTGCTAAGCAAATTGAGGTAAAAGTGGCAACAGAGAATTTGGTTGGTAATTAAGCTTTTATTTAAGCCAAGTTTTTGAATTGGCGATTTTTTGGTATTCTTATTGACATAAGCCGGGGGCTTATGTTAGAATAGCCAAGATAAAACATCTAAAATTTATTTAACAGTTTGTCAAACGGAATTCAAGACTTAGGGAAGTCTGGTACAAATAAAAAGGAAGTAATTGAACTCGAGGGTAAAGTCGTTGAGAATTTACCTAATGCTATTTTTCGTGTGCAATTAGACAGCGGACAAACGGTTATCGGCCACCTTGCCGGCAAAATGCGGGTGAATATGATTAAAGTTATGCCCGGAGACAGGGTGGTAATTGAAATGACTCCTTACGATTTAAGCAAAGGACGCATTACTCGCAGAATGAGGTAGGACGGTTTAACCGCAAATAAGTATATAAGCCAGTAAACAACTTACTCACTTATTTACTTACTCACTTATTTACTTATTTTATGAAAGTTAGAGCTTCAGTAAAACCTATGTGCAAGAAATGCAAAATCGTCAGACGGTTCGGACGCGTTTATATTATTTGTTCCAATCCTAAACATAAGCAGCGACAAGGATAATTAATTGACCAAGATTAAGTAAGATTTAAAAGATTGAACAAGAATGTAATGGCAATCATGTCAATCTTGGTCAATCCTGATCAATCATTTAAATTCACCTATGGCTAGAATTGCCGGGATAAATCTTCCCAACGAAAAAAGAATAGAAGCAGCCTTGCCCTACATCTACGGTGTAGGTTTAAGTTTGTCAAAAAAAATTCTGGCGGAAACCAGCGTTGATCCTAATAAAAGAACAAAAGATTTATCTGAACCCGAACTTAACAGAATTAGGGAATATATAGAAAAAAGCTTTAAGGTAGAAGGGGAATTGCGACAGCAAATTTTGCTCAACATAAAACGCCTTAAAGAAATTGGGTCTTACCGAGGGGTCAGGCACATTAAAGGCCTGCCGGTCAGAGGACAAAGAACCAAAACCAATTCCCGTACCCGAAGAGGTAACGTTAGAAAAACCGCAGGCTCGGGTAGAAAGAACGCGGCGGAAAAAACCTAGCGCTTCCGGCGCAGTAAAAAGTGACAAGTTGAAAGTAAAAAGTACTTTTAACTTTACACTTTCAACTTTTAACTATATTTTATGGCTGAAGAAAATATTACAACCGAAGAGGTAACCCAAGAAACTCCGGCAACTGCCGAAGCTGTTTCTCCTGTGGTTGAGGCTTCTGCAAAAATTAAGTCCAAGAAAAAGAAAAGCAAAGCCAAAATTACCAAAGGCAAAATTTACATTAACTCCACTTATAACAACACAATTGTCAGCCTTACAGATATGGTTGGAAATGTACTTGTTTGGAGCTCGGCCGGTAAAATTGGTTTTAAAGGTTCAAAGAAATCCACTCCGTACGCCGGACAAAGAACCATGGAAGACGTGCTTGCCAAACTTCGTGAACGCGGACTTTCGGAGCTCGATGTTTTAATTAAAGGTATTGGCTCAGGCAGAGAATCTGCTATTAGGGCGCTTCAAGGCAGCGGATTAAATATTTTGTCTATTAAAGACCAGACCCCAATTCCTCACGGTGGCGTAAGGCCAAAGAAACCGAGACGAGTGTAAGTTAATTGAACAAGATTAAGTAAGATTTACCTGCCTGCCGGCAGGCAGGAATGATTGAACAAGAGTGTACAGACAATCATGTCAATCTTGGTCAATCCTGATCAATCATTTAAATTCATTTATGCGTTATACAGGTCCAAAAGTAAAAAAAGCAAGACGCCTGGGGATGGCTTTTACCCCCAAAGACGTAAAAATCCTCCAAAAGAGGAATTTTGCGCCTGGCCAGCACGGCCAAAACCGCAGCCGTCTTTCTGAATACGGAACCCAGCTCAAAGAAAAGCAGAAAGCTAAAGTGGCTTATGGAATAATGGAACGCCAGTTCGAAATTTATTTTAACAAAGCTTTAAAGCAAACGGGAGTTACCGGTGACAACTTGCTCAAACTTTTGGAGCACCGGTTAGATAACATTGTTTTCCGTTTAGGTTTTGCTGAAACCCGCGCCCAGGCCAGACAGTTAGTTAACCACGGTTTTTTTGAAGTTAACGGCAAGCGCGTAGACATCCCTTCTTTTTCTGTTAAAGTCGGTGACATTGTTTCCGTCAGGCCGGTTAAACAGAAGAAAGCTTATATTGAAAAGATTAAAGAGAAGTTAAAGAATTTTAAAACTTTAGACTGGCTGCAATTAAACCCCGGTGAATTTAAAGGTAAAATTGTAAGCAGCCCGGAAGTCGAATCTTTGGGCTCCGAAATTAACACTCAGCTTATTGTTGAGCATTATAGTAGGACATAAATTCGAAGTAAGAAATTCGAAATCCGAAAAATACAGAATTTCAAAAATTTAAATATTTATACATTAGAATTTAATAAGTGTTTCGAATTTCGATATTCGAATTTCGATATTAATTTGGAGGTCAAATTTTATGGAAGCTATACCACTGCCAAATCGCGTTAAAGTTAGCGACCTTGGCAACAACAAATACAGTCTGGTACTTGAGCCGCTATACCCCGGCTACGGTGTTACTATTGGTAATGCCATGCGCAGAGTATTTCTTTCCTCTATGCCTGGCGCTGCCGTAACCGCTGTCAAAATAAAATTCGTTGACCACGAATTTTCCACCATCCCGAACGTGAAGGAAGATGTTATCCAAATAATTTTGAACTTAAAACAGTTAAGGGTAAAAAGTTTTAGCGCAGAGCCCGTTAAATTGAGCCTGAAAGTTAAAGGTGAAAAAGTTGTTACTGCTGCGGACATTAAAGAAACCGACCAGGTCCAGGTTATAAGCAAAGAGTTGCATATTGCCACTTTGGACAACAAAAATTCCGAATTAGATATGGAATTAACAATTGAACAGGGCAGGGGATATGTGCCGGTGGAAGCCAGGGAGAACCAAAAACAGGAAGTCGGAGTAATTGCCATAGATGCAATATACACCCCGGTAAAGTCCGTGCACTTCGATGTCTCCAATGTGCGTGTCGGGCAGTTAACTAACTTTGACAAGCTGGAAATAGTTTTGGAAACCGACGGTTCGCTTTCCGGCCAGGAAGCTATGGATATTTGCGCTCATATTTTGGTTGACCACTTTACTATGATGTTTGGCGGAGATTTTGCCAAAGTTGAAAGTCCGGTTGTGGAAATGCAGACTGCAGAAGCCGCTGAAGCTATGGAAGCAATGAGCGAGCCTGCGGGTGAAAATGAAATCCAGGCCTCCATTCTTTCAACCAGGGCAAAAAATGCATTGGTTAAAAATGGCATTACCACTATGGCCCAACTTTCGGCTTTAACAGATGACCAAATTTCCAACCTTAGCGGACTTGGTGAAAAGACCATTACAGAAATTAAGGATTTTTTGAAAAGATAACAGATACACACTAATTGAATCAGCGGATGAACACGGATCAGTGTTAATCCGTAAATATCAGCGTTTATTAGTTTTACTTATATGAGGCATCAAAAGAAGAAAAAAATTGGTAAGGGTATGGATCACCGCAGGAAGCTGCTTCGCACTTTGGCTTCTTCGCTTGTTTTGTATGAAAAAATCCAGACCAATTACGCCAACGGTAAAGCTGCTAAATCTTACGTTGAAAAAGCCATTACTATTTCTAAAGTTAACTCATTGCATAGCCGCAGGCTTTTGCTTTCTAAGCTTTCGCCCATGGCTGCAAAAAAAGCTCTGGAAGTTTTAGGGCCTAAATACCAAGAGCGAAAAGGTGGCTATACACGTTTAATTAAACTTAATAATCCCAAAGCGGGAGCTTCTAAGGTAATTTTAGAATTAGTAGAATAATAGATTCAGCGTGTTATCAGCTTACTAATCCGCGATAATTCAGCGATTTAATATGAAATCTCAAATCACTACATTAGCAAATAAAGTCAGCCGCAAATGGCATCAAGTAGATGTTTCTAAAGAGCCAATGGGCCGCGTGGCAACACATATTGCCAATCTTTTGCGTGGTAAGCATAAGAGAGATTTTACCCCGCACGTGGATATGGGCGACTACGTTATTGCCATTAATGCCGGGCATTTAAAACTCACGGGGCGAAAAGTTGCGCAAAAAAAATATTACAGACATTCGGGATACTTAGGGGGAATTAAATCTACCGCTTTAAAAGATTTAATTATAAAAAACCCGGAAGACGTGCTTAAGCGAGCAGTATTTTCTATGATAGACGATTTGAAATTTAGGAAGCAAATTATGTCACGTTTAAAAATTGTTAAAGGCGACAAGCACGATTATAAAGTGACAAACAATAATTCATAAAATAGTTGTCATCCCGAGCGACCGAAGGGAGTCGAGGGATCTCATCCAAGCATTATGGTAACCAAAACACCCACAACCTCCGCCAAAGGCGGATCCGCCTCTGGCGGAAAATCAACAGCCATTAAAGCGCCTCGTAAGCCCAGAGGTGCTGCTAAACCTGTCAAAGCAAAAGAAGTCGAGGAAGTTAAAACTCACGCGACTGCTGTTCATCCGCATCCTGTAGAGCATAAACCGGCTCATGCTGAAAAAGGCAGGTATATTTTTGCAACCGGACGCAGAAAAACCGCTATTGCTAACGTCAGACTTTTTGAAGGCAAAGGCGAACAGGTTGTAAATAAACTTCCGCTTAAAAATTATTTTAACTATTCTTTTTATTTCGACGAAGTCATAAGGCCTCTGGAAGTTACAGGTCTTGAAGGCAAATATCACTTTACTGCACACATAAATGGCGGCGGCCCGCACGCCCAAGCAACCGCTTTGCGCCACGGTATAAGCATCGCCTTAGGCAGCATTTCTCAGGAAGTTAGAAAAGTTTTAAAAAAGAACGGCTTTTTAACCCGCGACGACAGAAAGAAAGAACGTAAGAAACCGGGTTTGAAGCGTGCAAGACGTTCCCCACAGTGGGCCAAGCGTTAATCATTGCAAATTTAAAAAGACCACACTTATGTGCGGTCTTTTTTAATGCTTTAAGCAAACTCGTAAGCCGAATTCTGTTTCTAAATAATCATCTATCTGGTCACGTTATTGCTAACGTGATCAAGCAACCTACCTAATTTGGTCTTGCACTCAAGTAAGGATTTGGCCGTTTCACCTTTAATGTTTCCATCAAAGCTAATCTCTTGCGAGATCCTTGGCGTCTTTCGTACCAAGCGTCTCTGTTCGCACCTCTAGGATTACTCCCGACGGGAATTACCCGCTACCAGTTTTGATAACTCATATGAGGCTATCAAATAAGTGTTCGGACTTTCCTCCCCAACCGGCATCTTGCGATGCCAATTAAAGCGATTATTCGGTTTGCTTAAAGCCTAAAAAGTTTAACAAAAATAGTTGTTTTTGTCAAGGGAAAATGGTATAATAACTACAGAAAATTTTTGAAACACTACAGATAACTACAGAAAAATAAGCCAGTTACTTCTGTAGTCATCTGTAGATTTTTTTAGCTTCTGTAGTTTATGAAAAAAACCGAGCTTATTTTTAACCTTATTTCAATTGGTTTTGACGCTGTTTTTCTGCTCCTGGCGGGGATCGCGTCTTTTTATTTGAGGCAGACGAATTTTGCCACCAGGATAGTCGGCCACCCTGTAAGTTACGATTTGCAATTTCAGCAATTTATTTCTTCGGCTTACTCCGTGCTTCCGGTTTTGCTTTTAATTTTCGCGGCTTTAGGGCTGTATAATTTAAAAGGTACCCGAAAGTTTTCTTCCGAAATTGGGAGAATTATGGTCGGCACTTCGCTTAGCTTGCTGCTCATTATTTTAATTTTCTTTTTTAACACCAATTTTTTTGAGGACATATTCCCTTCCAGGTTTATAATTCTTGCTGCCTGGGCTTTGGGGACATTGTTTGTCATTTTTGGCAGAACGCTTTTAAAACAGCTGCAAGTGTTAACGTTTAAAAATAATATAGGTTTGCATAAGTTGGTAATTATAAACGGCGGTCCCGAGCTCGACGTTATTGAAAGTATTTTGAAAAAAAAGGAACATGGTTATGAAATTACCGGCGAATTCGCTTTTTCTGAAAATATTTTTGAGCAGCTGGAAAAATTGTATGAAGAAGGCAGGGTGGATGAAATTTTACAGGGCAATTCCAACTTGAATGACTCTGCAAATTTAAAATTGGTGCAATTTGCGCGTGACAAAGGCTTAAAATTCAGCTTTGTGCCCAATTTGTTTGAGGTGCAAAGAAACATTATTGAAACTGACAATTTAGACGGTATTCCGCTTATCAGTTTAAAAAATACTCCATTGGACGGCTGGGGCAAAGTGGTAAAGAGAATTATGGATATTATTTTAAGCGCGGTATGTCTTATTGCTACGTCGCCAATATTTTTAATTGTTTCCGTTCTAATTAAGTTCGATTCGGCCGGTAAAGTTATTTATTCTGCCGTTCGCGGCGGGCGCGGCAAAAATTTTAAGTTTTACAAATTCAGGAGTATGTACAGCCATTTAAGCATTGGCGAGGACTACGGCGGCCGGCAGGCGGAACAACTTAGAGAGCAGCTTTGGGAAAAAAATGACCGTGGCGGCAAAGAAGGGCCGTTTTTAAAAATTAAAGACGACCCTCGTGTGACTAAAATTGGCCGTTTTTTGCGCAGGACCAAACTGGACGAAATCCCGCAGTTTTGGAACGTGTTTGTGGGGGATATGAGTATGGTGGGCCCCAGGGCGCACGTGTTAGATGAGGTCGACAGGTACAGGAACCGCTACCCCAGAATGTTTAGCATTAAGCCCGGGACTTTTGGGCTTTCACAAATTGCGCAAATGAACTGGCCGGATTTGCCGTTTGAGGAAGAAATTAGGCTGAACACTTTTTATATTGAGAACTGGTCGCTGTGGCTGGATGTAAAAATTTTAGCAAAAAGTTTTTGGCAGCTGTTTTTTGGAAAAAAGCCCAAGGCAAACTATTAGAGTGAACAAGATTGATCAAGATTGACAAGAATGTCATCTAAAATCATGTCAATCTTTTAAATCTTATTTATTCTTGGTCAATTATGAGGATCGCATTAGCACATGATTCCCTTACTCAAATGGGCGGGGCGGAAAGAGTGGTAGATGCATTACACGAACTTTTTCCAAACGCGCCTGTTTTTACATTGGTCTTTGACCCAAAGTTTAAAGAAAAGTATAAAGATTGGGACATTCAAACTTCACCACTACAGTCGCTGTACTTGGTTTTAGGAAAACTGCAATATTGTTTGCCGCTAATCCCGTGGGCGGTGGACCAGCTAAACTTTAGCGGCTACGATTTAGTTATTTCCTCCAGCTCGGGTTTTGTAAAAAATATCCGTGTGCCAAAAAATTGTGTGCATATAAATTATTGTCACACCCCAACCAGATTTTTGTGGAGCGATAACGATTATGTCAAACAGGAAGTAAATTTTTTCCTAAGGCCTTTTGTAAAAGTTTTTTTATCTAAAATGCGGAAGTGGGATTTAATTGGCGCCAAAAGGGTAACGCATTTTATTGCCAATTCAAAAGAAGTCCAGGATAGAATCCAAAAATATTATCAGCGTACTAGTACGCTGATATACCCGTTTGTGGATTCAAAATTTTGGAATTCGACAACGCCTAAGGGCGATTACTTCTTACTTGCAGGCAGGCTACATCCCCATAAAAAAAATGACCTTATTGTGGAAGTTTTTAATGACCTAAATATCCCGCTCCACGTTGTGGGTACAGGGAGGCAAGAGGGTTATTTGAAGTCGATTGCTAAGCAAAATATTAGCTTTTTGGGCAGAATAAGCGACGAAGCGCTTAGGGATGAGTATAGCGCTGCTTTAGGGTTTATTTACCCACAAATTGAAGATTTTGGCCTTATGCCACTGGAAGCCGCCGGCTGCGGCACAGCCACACTGGCTTACGGTGAGGGCGGCGCTAAAGAGACTGTTCTGCCCGGGGTAACCGGGGAGCTGTTTGACTCTTACAATGAGGAGAAAATTAAGCAGATGGTTTTGTCTTGGGATGCAAAAAAATATCGAACGGATGACTTAAAAAACCAGGCAGAGAAATTTAGTAAAGAAAAATTTAAAAGTGAAATGTTAAATTTTGTAAAATCCCATGTCTGAAAACATACCCCAAAAAGGCGGGCCTGCCTCCGGCAGAAAAATTGCTATTGATTTAAGGAGTCTGTCTTCAGGCCGGGTTTCGGGGGTGGAAAATTACTGTTTGAATCTGCTGGAGAGTATGCCGCCGCTGGATAATCGCAACCAATATACATTTTTTTACAACTCACTGCGCAGACGCAAACTGCCCGATTTTCATTTTGTTAATTCCACCGTCCGCCATAGTCATATCCCCAACAAAATTTTAAATTTGGCATTAAAGTTAAACCTTACCAAGCTGGAAAATTTTATAGGAGAAACAGATTGGATTTTTATGCCTAATTTAAACCAATTTTCAATATATCCCAAATCCAAACTTGCCGTAACTGTTCACGACCTTTCGCCGGTTATGGCACCTGAATTCTATAATGTAAAAAGGAGGCTGTGGCATAAATTTTTAAACTATAAAAAAGCTTTGGAAAGGGCGGATATTATTTTTACCGTGTCGGAATATACAAAAAACGATCTTATAAAAATTTTTAGTGTTCCCGCCGAAAAAATTAAAGTTGTTTACCCGGGGGTAAGCCACAAAGCTTTTCATCCGAACCTGCCGGAAAATTATTTAAGGGAAGTTAGAAATTTGTACAGTTTGCCCGGAAAATTTATTTTATTTTTAAACACAGTTGAGCCCAGGAAAAATTTAGGCACACTCGTTAAAGCTTTTGAAAAATTGCAGGACTCGACTAATTTGGTCGTGGCCGGAAGGCTTGGATGGAAGTATCGGGCAGATTTTAAGTTAATAAATAACAGCAGGAAATTGAACAAAATAAAATATATTGGCTACGTACAAGAGCAACATAAGCCCGCGCTTATTAAACTTGCTTCTGCTTTGGTTTACCCTTCGTTTTATGAAGGTTTTGGTTTCCAGTTACTTGAAGCCATGGCTGTGGGTACACCTGTGGTTGCCAGTCAGTTAACTTCTATTCCCGAGGTTACGGGTGATGCAGCATTGCTAGTTAACCCTTATGATGAAAATAGTTTAGCTGAAGCTTTGAGCGAAGTTTTAAATAATGAGGGCTTGAGGCAGGCATTGGTCGCTAAGGGAATTAGGCGGGCACAGCATTTCAACTGGCAAAAAACCGCCACAGGGATATTGGGAGGATTGAAATAATATGAATAATTACACGCTCTCCAAAGGCCGGTCCCTGCCTGTCCGGCAGGCAGGCGCCTTCGGCAGAAAAATCGGCTTAGATTTAAGGCTATTTGGCACAGCTCACGGGGGCATTGGCAGGTACTGCGAACAGCTTTTCCCGCGGCTTTTAAAATTGGACAAAGCAAACCAATATTTTGCCTTTGTGAATTCCAAAATGCTTCACACAGGCGCTTTAAAAGCGCTGGAAAGTTTGAATAACTGCAAAATTGTGGAAACAAATGCCAGGCATTATTCTTTTGGCGAGCAGCTAAGCTTTTTAAGGCTGTTAAATAAATATAAATTGGATTTAGTCCATTTCCCGAATTTTAATATGCCGATTTTCTACAAACGCCCGTTTGTAGTTACTATCCATGACATGGTTCACCATAAAATTAGCGGTGCAAAAAAAAGTCATCTGCTGCATTTTTTAGCCTATAAAAAAGTAATTGAGACCGCGGGCAGGCAGTCAAAAAAAATTATCACAGTATCCCAGGCTTCCAAAAAAGACATAAGCAATTTTTTGCAAATTCCCAATGACAAAATCGAGGTAATTTACGAAGCCGCATCTTTAAGTCCCCAAATCCAGGCCGCAAAAGTTTTAGAAATAAAAAAGAGCTACCTTTTAAGCAGCCCGTATTTTTTGTTTGTCGGGGTATTGGAACGCAAGAAAAATTTAATTAATTTAACCAGGGGGTTTGACTATTTTTTACAAAAATATAAATTGAAAATGGACCTGGTTTTGGTCGGAAAAAAAGATCCGCACTACCCGGACATTAAGCATAAGGCTATGGACATTAAGCATAAAGACAACTTAGTTTTTGCAGACCAGGTGGATGATGAAGAATTGGCAGCTCTCTATAGCGGGGCTTATGCTTTTACCTCGGCTTCTTTACATGAAGGCTTTGGCTTGCCCGGGGTAGAGGCTTTGAGTTTTGGTTTGCCGCTGCTTGCTTCTAATATTGAAGTTTTTAATGAAATCTATGACAACGCTGCTATGTATTTTAACCCGCTTGACCCGGCCGATATAGCTGAAAAAATGAACCTGCTGGCAAGGGACAAACAATTTTACGAACAAATGAGCAAGAAAAGTTTAGAAAGGGCTCAAAAGTTTGGCTGGGACGAGGCAGCTGCGGCCACTTTAGAAGTATACAAACAAATTTTATGAAGATATTACTTGTGGGCGGCGGAAGCGGCGGGCCGGTTGCACCGCTATTGGCCGTTGCCCGGGCAATAAAAAAGAATCATCAAAAAACCGACTTTTTACTGGTGGGGGGCAAGAGTGGCCCCGAAAAACTTATGGCGCAAAATGCGGGGCTTGCTTTTGAAGCTATTAATGCAGGCAAACTAAGGCGCTATTTTTCCCTTAAAAATTTTGGCTCACCCTTTTTAACTTTAGCCGGTTTTATCCAAAGCCTGAAAATTTTAAAAAAGTTTAAGCCTGACTGCGTTTTTGGCACGGGCAGCTTTATTCAAGTCCCCATGGTTTGGGCTGCGGGGCTTTTAAACATTCCGGTAGTCTTACACCAGCAGGATGTCGCACCGAGTCTGGCAAACAGGTTATGCCAGCTTATGGCAAAAAAAATTACGGTCAGCTTTGAGTCCAGCTTAAAGGATTTTGCTTCATCTTTAGGTGTTTTTTACAAGAAAAATCAGGATAAAGTTATTTTAACCGGCAATCCCTTTAGGGAAGAACTAAAAGAAGGCAGCAGGCAACAGGGACTTAAGATTTTTAATCTAAAAAGCGATTTGCCGACTTTGCTGGTTTTAGGAGGCGGCACCGGGGCAGAGTTTATTAACGAATTAATAAAAGGATGTCTACCGAAGCTTTCTAAAAGCGTGCAAATTATCCACTCAACCGGTGCGGGCAAACAGACTTTGGAAGAGAGCGAGAATTACCACCCTTTTGAGTTTATAAAAGATATGGGAGAGGCTTATGCTGTAGCTGATATTGTTTTGGCCAGGGCAGGACTTTCCACCTTAGCTGAATTGTCAAACCTTAAGAAAGTAAGTATAATAATCCCCATACCGCAAAGCCACCAGGAAATAAATGCGCTGTATTTGGCGCACACCCAGGCAGCCATTACGCTTAACCAAAACCGCACAACCCCAAACGGCTTTACCGCACTTATTAGGAAATTATTGTTTGCTCACGATTTTTTGGAAGTGCTTAAAGAGAATATTGAAAAAGTAATGCCCCATAATTCCGGCGAGATGATTGCGGAGATAATTGTGAAGGAATCATTAAAAGATGGATAATTTAAACAGACCAAAATTGGGTTTGGCTTTAAGCGGCGCGGCTGCAAGGTCAGTTTTCTACATAGGTTTTTTGGAAGTCCTGCAGGAAAACCAAATCCACATAGATTACATTTCCGCCAACTCCGGCGCGTGCATAGTGGCCGCGGCTTTTGCCTGCGGGACACTTTCCGAGCTAAAAGAAAAAGCACTTTCTATGGATAAAGAGTTTTTATTTTCCATAATCCAAAGAAGCAAAGACAAGGGCGGCCTTTACAGTATGGATAAAGTGGAGGAGGCTTTCCAAAAATACACCAAAGGTATGAATTTTGAGCAGGTCAGGCCGCTAATGGGTTTTACCTGCACTAATATTAACAGCGGCGAGGAAATTATTTTAACTATGGGCGACATTGCTAAAGCCATTTCGGCTTCCTGCGCGCTACCCGGAATTTTTAAACCTGTGCGCTGGGGACAGTGGGACTTGGTAGACGGCGGTTTGGTAAGCATAGTGCCGGGCCACGCTGCCAGGACAGCGGGCTGTGACGCGGTTATTGGCATTTATGTTTCGCCAAAAGAGCGGGTGTTTAACAATTTTGAAATCGCTATTAAAAAGACTGTGAATTTTTTTTACAGGCTCTTCGGTTTTCACGGGGCAAGGCGTATGTTTAGGAGTTTTATGAGCGTTTTAGAAAAAAATAAATATTTTAGTTACTTTTATGACCTGGAAGAAGCAGAGCCAAAAACCTCCGGGATGTTTGAAATTTTAGGCAAGGCCATGGACATTGCCATAAAAGCCCAAAATAAACAGCACTTGCTGCCGCCAAATTTTGATTGTGATTTTATAATAAGGCCCACTCTGCCCACGGAATCGGCGTTTAAACGTCTTTCTTATTTGTACTTGGCAGATTTTAGCGGTTCAAAGCGGCTTTATGAGTTTGGCCGGCAAACCGCAACCAGCAGTTTGCCCAGGATAAAAAATTTGCTTTTAGAAAAATCTAAAGAACTTTAAATGTATGCTGGAAACCGACCTGGAAAATATACTTTCAAAAGACGCCGCTAAAATTTATTTTGTCGGCATTGGCGGCATTGCTATGTCGGCCGCGGCAAACATTGCCGCTTCTTTTGGCTATGAAATACAAGGTTCGGACAGCAAAGAAATTTACTCGCCTGCCAAGGACGTATTGGATGATTCTAAAATAAGTTATTTTAAAAGTTATTCCGAAGAAAACGTAAAAAATAGCAACGCAGATTTATTTGTGCTTTCTGCCGGGGAAGATTTAAACAATCCGGAAGTTAAATATATAGAAAAAAATAAATTACCTCACTTAGGCTTTCCCGAACTCATTTATTTTTTAACCAGGGATAAGCTAAGAGTGGTGGCCACGGGTACCCACGGCAAATCTACCACTACCGGCCTGCTCGGGCATATTTTTAAAAATCTAGACGACAGCTCCTTTATGGCCGGCGCTGTGCTGCAGAATTATTCCAGCAACTTTCATTTGGGCGTGGGCAACTATTTTGTCATTGAAGGCGACGAGTACAAGTCCGAATACGACGACCCCACGCCCAAATTCCATTATTACAAGGCTGACATTTTAGTTTTAACCAATTTGGAATATGACCACCCGGACCTCTTCCCAAACTTTAAAGCCCTGGAAGATGAATTCCGCCACCTTATTGCCAATATGCCGCAAGACGGTCTAATTGTTTATAATGCCGACGATGTTAATTTAAGCCGCCTGGTGCACGAGTCCAACGTCAGCAGCGCAAGTTATGGCATTGACAATGAGGCGGATTTTAGGGCAGAGCAAATTCAGTACGGGGAAGAGTTTACGACTATTGAAGTAATAAATAAATTTTCAAAAAATATTTCCAGCAAACTTTTGGGGCAAACTGAACAGTACAAAATTCAGCTGCCCGGAAAAATAAACGTCTACAACGCGCTCGCGGCCATTGCGACGCTTCGTTCCTTAGGGTTTGCCCAGGACCAAATTGCCCTGGATTTACTTATTTATAAAGGCGTTAAAAGGCGTTTTGAAATTGTGGCAGTCAAAAAGGGGATTACAATTGTGGACGATTACGCCCATCACCCAACCGCAGTCAGGGAAACCCTTAACGCCGCGCGTTTAAAATTTCCAAAGTCAAAAATTTGGGCAATTTTTGAGCCACATACTTTTAGCCGCACAGAGGCAACATTGGAAGATTTAACCAAAAGCTTTGAAGGGGCCGATGAAGTCTTAATTTCAGATATTTACCCGGCAAGAGAAAAGAAAACTAAGTCGTCAGTAACATCAGAACAAGTGGTGGAAGCGGTTAAACAAAACGCAAAAAATGCCAGGCTCATTCACAACAAAAAAGAAGCTTTGGAAATTTTGAAAAATGAAGTTAAGCCGGGCGAAGCCGTAATTATAATGGCCGTGGGCGATTTTAACCGTTTGGCTTACGATTTAAAGGATATATTATAGAATGAAAATCCAGGAAAACGTTTTGCTAGCTCCATACACCACTTTTAAAATCGGCGGGCCGGCGAAGTTTTTTTGCATTGTAAACGACCAGTTCGATGCGCTTTCGGCCTATGACTTTGCGGACAAAAATCGGCTTAAAACCTTAGTTTTGGGCGGCGGAAGCAATGTGTTAATTAGTGACAAAGGTTTTGACGGGCTTGTTTTAAAGGTGGAGAACAAGGGCATTGAAATTTTGTTTCAAAATGAAAATTTTGTAACCTTAAAAGTTGCTTCCGGTGAAAATTGGGATGAAGTTGTAAAATTTGCGGTAAAAAATAACTGGTGGGGGATTGAAAATCTTTCCCACATTCCCGGCTCCAGCGGGGCCATTGCCGTACAAAATGTTGGCGCTTACGGACAGGAAGCTAAAAATGTAATTGAATCGGTTGTGGTTTTTAACAAAGCCACTCACGAAATACAAAATTTGCAAACTCAAGATTGCCACTTTGCTTACCGCTCCAGTATTTTTAACGCCAGCCGCAAAGGTAATTTTATTATTTTTTATATTGTTTTTAAATTGTCCAAGATGGCAAAACCTATTTTGTCTTACCGTGATCTGAAAAAGTACTTTCAGCTTTCAGAAACCCTCTCTGCCCCGGCTGTGCCGGGGCATCTCCCCCAAAAGGGGGAGAATAATAATGTATTATCGCTTGAAAAAATTCGCGAGGCGATAATCTATATACGTGACAAAAAATTCCCCTTTCCCACAGAGGCAAAAAAAGGGAATGCCGGGTCATTTTTTAAGAATCCTGTTTTAAGTAAAGAACAATATAACGTGCTTAAAGAAACTCTTGATGTAAATTTTGGCACTCAAAAAGTTGCGGAGCTGGAAACAAAGCAATTTGTGGAAGAGGAAAAAATTAAAGTTCCGGCCGCTTTTTTAATAGACCTTTGCGGCTTAAAAGATCTGCAAGTCGGAGGCGCAGCAATTAACGCAAACCAGCCTTTGGTAATTGTAAATGAAAGCGGCACTGCGAGCGCACAAGACGTGCTTAGTTTGGCAAACAGGGTAAAAGCAGAGGTTAAAAATAAAACCGGTATTGAACTAATGTTTGAACCGGAGTTGATTGGTTTTTAAAAATTTGGTATAGTTTAAATGTGCAAAGAACAAAAATAATGAAAGCGCTAATAATTTTTGCAATTCTATTAATCCTAAGTTTTATAATATTTGTTTTGTATCAGCTGACTGTCGTTGGAGATTCATTTCTTAAAGGTTCTCAATTTTAGATAATATGAACATAAACATCAAAGCGACAAACACTACATTAACTCCGTCTATTAGGGGCTTTATTGAAGAAAAACTGGAAAGCTTGGCAAAATTTATTAAAGAAGAAGACAAAATCCGCGTAGAAATAGAAGTGGACAAAAAACGCACTGGTGAGGCTCGTTTTAGGGCGGAAATAGACATTCAACCCCGCGGGCATTACGCAGAGGCAAGGGGAGTGGATGAATACGCGGCAATAGATTTAGTTTTGCCAAAAATTAAAGAGCAGCTAACCCGAAAAAAGGACAAGGAAGTCAGCCTAAGAAGGAGAAGAACAAAGCTTAGGTAATAAGGGATAATTTACTTGACAAAGCCAGTTTTAGGATATAAAATAATTTTAGTGAAAAAAATACTCAAAATTTCTAATGGGATTGGTTTTTGGTTTTATTTTACTCCGGCAGTTGAGCCCGGAAATTTTGAGTTGATTACCAAGTAGTTTTGTAAAATAATCGACTTTAAATCTCCGGCCTCAACGAGGCCGGTTTTGTTTTTTGCAGTTTTCCAAATCGCTGTGTGGATGTGAGCAAAACAAGCAAGGAGGATTGATTATGGCTAACCCGTTCGATTGGCATGGAACAAGCCGCGATATGTGCGGACAAGTTTGTTATATCTTTGAAGTCAAAAACCTGTCGGGACTTCGGAAGAAAAAAAGAAGGCGTAAGCCCGCGACTTACCTCATTAAAGCCAGGACCGAAATTGGCACGAATATAAAGTTTTACTGTCGGCTTACAGCTGGCCAATGGAAAGTCTGGAGAGTTCCTAGAGGGATGCCAAACCCAAAACGGCAAGTATCTCGTGTTTCCTTTGGTGACAGCCGTTGAAAGTGCCTAGCAGGAAGCGAATTTACATTCGCTTCCTGCGTCACAATACTAATTACTTTTTTATGAGAACAATAAACTCAAAATTATATATTTCCATTTGGTGGGTTTTGCAATTCCCGCAAAGCCGTCTTTAAGCGTGTTTAGTTACAAAAACATCCCGACGGCCGTCGGGATGTTTTTGTTTTGGCTTTTGATTGTCAAACAATCGAGAGCCAGCACAAAAGCTGGAGAAGGCAGGAGGAATATTATGTCAGAGGAGATCGTCCGTTGGTGTTTTGTTCAGTTGGTATATGAGCGTTTTGTAAGACAGTTAATGGATGCCGAGGAAGAAGAAAGATTTACAATCCATCTTTCCAGGTGTGCTTTATGCCGAAATGCCGTGGAGCAGACAGATGAGGAGCTGGCGCAAGCCAAGCTTGAAGCCGGAGAAAAAAAAGTACGCTTGCTCATTCGGCAAATTGGCAGAACGAAACACAACATGAGGAAAGTTCGCGCAATCAACGGTAAAAGGGTCTTAAAAAACAACGAAGCTAGAGAGCGACAGATTAAAATAATGGAAGGACAACTGCTTGAAGCGGAGGCAAATATTTTTGCTTTGAGATGTAAGTATTTGCCATGATCTCAACTAATAAGACAGGATTTGTCCCTGTCTTATTTTTTGTAATATTTTTTCCAAATAGTATTAAAGCCGCCGTTTTTGTTAAGCAGTTCTTTCACGCCTCTGTTTATGGTTGCCACTCCTACTTTTAGGCGTTTGGCAATTTCGCGATGGGGGATTTTTGCTTTAAGCATTTTAACTATTTGCCAGCGTACCGCCATTTCAGAATATTCTGCATGCGAAAGCAGATCGAACAAAAATTCGCGTAAAAGTTTTTTATCCCGCTCTTTTGAAATTTTACCAATAAGCTCCTCCAGCTCTACTCCGTATTCGTGTTTATACTTCATTTTGTATTGCGTGTTAGCGTACTAGTACAGTAGCACGCAGCAGGGTTTTATTTCAAGCTGTGGATAAAAATTATTAAAATAAATAAAATTCGATGTTTCAGCGTACTAGTACGCTATTGACTAAAGGAATTGGTTCAATGTACGCTAAGTGAAGTTCGTGCAAAAAAATACACCAGTAAGGAGGAAGTAAGTGACGCAGGAAGCTGCTCGTTTGGATACTTGCCCTCAAGGAACATCTTTTTGCTATTGGATGGAACAAAAATCCAGGAGCGTTGAAGGCTCGGTGATTGTGTTTTGTTCCACCTGTGACAAGGCCAGATGCAAAGAATGCTGGAAACCGGCGGTCCAAGTTGAGGGAACTGACAAATACCGGTGTCCGGACTTATGTAAGGCAAGCTAGCGGCAAAATCGCCCGGGCTGAGAGCAATCTCAGCCTGTCTTTTATTTGAAAATAAAAATAACCGTGAACGGAATGCAAGCAGTTGGCTGCTCTTTTCCGTTCACGGTTTTTGCTTTTGGGCTTTAGGGTTTTGCTTTCCTGATGGGAGCCAGGAGGAACTTTATGTCGGTCTCCTCGCCCTCAATTTTGTAGCGCTTGGCTTGTTTAGTCCGGAGACTTGTAATGGCCACACCTTTTTTGTAAAACTGTGCCGCCTTGCCGGTCTTTAGGTCGTGCCTTGTAAATTTTGATCCGCCTTTGATCAAAACCCGTGTGGCTATCGATGAGGTCACTAGCCGTTCAATTACCATAGCCCTCCTTCTTAAGTTTGGGAACACAATGATGCTAACTTTACCATAGGTACTTTTAGTTGTAAATAAAAAAACCGCCTTAAGCGGGAAGAACAGGGACGCAAGAGGGGTGCCTCTTGCGTCCCTTACATGGTTTAGGCTTCAACTAAGCATTCCCAGCGTTTTGGGCCCGAAATTTTGTATATCCAATTGCAATCGGACCATACTGCTGTGAGAAATCGTCCGTCGGCAAGTACTACCGAACCTTCTGTGTTCTGGGCCCCTTTTAGGGTCTCCTGGGTAACGCCCGCAATTTCCAGGGCTTGGAATCGTTTAATCCAGGTCGAATCGTCGTCCATAATTACCTCGTGGGATTGGGGTTATGTGGTGTTTCGTCGCCTTAGCTATGGCATCCTCCTTCAAAGCGCACTCTACCAAAAATTGCCTTTTTAGGCAAGGTTTTAAGCTTTTCAGGCAGGGCTTTTTTTGTTATAATCAAACAGTTATCCAGTACTGCCTATAGACTATTTACTACTAATTTATGTCTTTTTTAAGCAATTTATTTAGCGGACAAAAGAACCCTTTGGACAGGTTTTCCAAAGAGCTTTTGGAAGTTAACAGTTACAGGGAAGAAGTGGAAAAGCTCACACAGGAGCAAATGAGAAAAGAAGTGACAAGTTACAAGTCACAAGTAACAAGTTTAGAAACTGACAAAGAGATTTTTTTAAAGCTTCAGCAAATTGCTCCCAGGGTTTTTGCCCTAATCCGCGAAGCCGCAAAAAGGTCCATTGGCCAGTTCCATTACGACGTCCAGCTCGCCGGCGGTTTTGTTTTGTCCAGCGGGAAAATTGCTGAAATGAAAACCGGAGAAGGAAAAACTCTAACTGCGACTTTGCCGCTCGGGCTTTTTGCGCTTGCAGGCAAAGGCGCGCATTTGGTCACAGTAAACGACTATTTAGCCAGGTGGCAAGCCTCTCTTATGGGCCCGGTTTTCCATTATCTTGGACTTTCTACTTCATCCATTCAGCACGAAGCCTCGTTTTTGTACGACTCAAGCTACCAGCCAGAACAGGAAGAAATTACCAAGCTCGAAGGCGAGACCCAGGGTTTGGTAATGGATGTAAAACATATGCGGCCGGTTAAACGCAAAGAAGCCTACGCCGCGGATATAACTTACGGCACCAACAACGA
Source organism: Patescibacteria group bacterium (assembly GCA_036726225.1). Taxonomy (GTDB): domain Bacteria; phylum Patescibacteriota; class Doudnabacteria; order UBA920; family UBA920; genus PALSA-1336. The sequence continues at coordinate 166,867 of DAIMCS010000002.1, forward strand.
ATATGGCTTTGACTATTTGCGCGACAATATGGCGCAAAACGTTTCGCAAATAGTTCAGCGCGAATTGTTTTTTGCAATTGTCGACGAAGTTGACTCTATTTTAATAGATGAAGCGCGTACCCCTCTTATCATTAGCATGCCGGACGCAGAGCCAACCAGCAAGTATTACGATTTTGCCAAATTAGTTGAGCGGTTAGACGAAAGCACAGACTATATAGTTGACGAAAAGCACAAATCAGCATCGCTGACCGATGCGGGCATTAATAAAATTGAAAGCATTTTAAAAGTGCCGAACATTTACGACACTTCCAAAGGCGTTACTACCATCCACCATATTGAACAGGCTTTAAGGGCCAGGACTTTGTTTAAAAAAGACAGGGACTATGTGGTGCGTGAAGGCGAAATTATTATTGTAGACGAATTTACCGGGCGTTTAATGTTTGGCCGCAGGTATTCAGAAGGACTGCACCAGGCAATTGAGGCAAAAGAAAACGTAAAAATCCAGCAGGAAAGCAAAACCCTTGCCACCATAACCTTCCAAAATTTATTTAGGCTTTACAAAAAACTTTCGGGTATGACCGGAACGGCCAAAACCGAGGAAGAGGAGTTCTTTAAAATTTATCAGCTTACAGTTGAGCAAATCCCAACCCATAGGCCAATGGTAAGGGCAGACGGCGCGGATATGATTTATAAAACTGAGGAAGCCAAGTTTAAAGCTATTGCAAAAGAAGTAAAAGAACGCCACAAAAAAGGCCAGCCGGTTTTAATTGGTACGGTAAGCATTGCCAAAAACGAAATGCTGGCAGAAGTTTTAAAGAGCGAAGGGCTGACTTTTGAAATTTTAAACGCTAAAAACCACGAACGTGAGGCGCATATTATTTCCCAGGCCGGCCGCTTGGGGCAAATTACTTTGGCCACTAACATTGCCGGTCGCGGTGTGGACATTTTGCTCGGCGGCAACCCCATAGACCAGCAGGAGGCCAAAGCTGTGCGAGATGCGGGTGGTCTGCACATTTTGGGCACGGAGCGCCACGAATCGCGCCGTATAGACAACCAGCTTCGCGGGCGCGCCGGCCGTCAGGGTGACCCGGGGTCTTCGCAGTTTTTTGTTTCTATGGAAGATGACCTTATGCGCCTTTTTGGCGGCGAGCGGATGAAGTCCTTAATGACCACTTTGGGCCTGCCGGACGACCAGCCAATTGAAGCAAAATTGGTTTCGCGGTCTATTGAGTCTGCGCAAAAGAAAATTGAAGGCTTAAACTTTGACACCAGAAAACACGTGCTTGAATTTGACGACGTATTAAACCACCAGCGCAACGTAATTTACAAAAGGCGCCGCGCGTTTTTGGCAGACACAGAAGAAAGCAAACAGGGGGATTTGAAAAAAGAAATTTTGGAAATGGTGGAAAAGGAAATTGGGGAGCTGGTGACAACTAATTTAAATGCGTTAGACGAACTTGGCAATAAAAAAGAGGACTGGGATAATTTGTTTAAAACTGCAAACAGCATAATTCCTGTTGATCAGAATCTTATTGCTAAAATAAAAGAAGAAGCAAAAAATGCGGCAGACAGGGAATTTGCAGTTGCCGATGTGCTATATAAAGCAGCGGCTGATTTTTGGGAAAAGAAAGAGCAGGAAATGGGCAGGGAGGTTTTTGAAGGCGCGCAACGGTTTGTGGCTTTGCAGTCTTTAGACAACCTTTGGATGGAGCATTTGGACACTATGGACCATTTGCGCGACTCGGTAAGGCTCCGCGGCTATGGCCAAAGGGATCCGCTTGTTGAGTACAAAAAAGAAGGGCATTTAATGTTCCAGCGTTTGACCGCAGAAATAAACAAGCAAATTGTCTTTACTATTTTCCACATAAGTGTCCAAGCCAAGCCACAGCAACAGGTCCAGCCAATGAATTTGAATTTATCGAGTCAATCAGCGAATCAGTCAATCAGCGAATCAGCTGATAAAAGTGTGGGCAGAAACGAGCCTTGCCCCTGCGGCAGCGGGAAGAAATGGAAAAAATGCGGGATGATAAATTCCCAAGAACATCAAACGAATATATCTAAAACTAATCACTAACAACTAATTACTATTCACTAACCCTATGCCCAACGATTTCGTAAAAAAAGAACCCACAAAAAACGAAAAAATGCTCCAGGAATTGGCTATGGCCCAGTACCAAATGGAAAGGGGACTTTGGTCCACTTCTACTTTAGTTATGGTTTTGTCCATACTCACCAAACAAAAACCCGAAGATGTGGCTGACTTAATGGTCAACGGCGACGAAAAAATAAAAGAGTTCAGCAACAAAGTTAATGAAGTTGTAAGGAAGCTGGAAGCAGAAAAACATCCGGAAAAACACGGCCAGAGTCACGAAGGCCACAACCACAGTGATCATAATCACGAACACTAAGAACAAATGTCATTGCGATCCGCCAAAGGCGGAGAAGCAATCCAAAATAAGATTGCTTCGTCGCTATCGCTCCTCGCAATGACAGAAATGTATGCTTAAATTTATTACCGGAAATAAAGGTAAATTTAAAGAAATAGAAAAGTCTTTCCTGCCGTTAAAGTTAAAGCAGGAGAATATTGATTTGGAGGAAATTCAAGAAATAGACGTCGGTAAAATTATAAGACACAAAGTTCAGCAGGCTTTAAAACATCATGAAGCTAATTTTTTTGTGGAAGACACGAGTTTGTATTACGAGGCTTTAAAAAACAAATTGCCGGGGCCGTTAATAAAATGGTTTTTAGACGCACTCAAGCCCAAGGGTTTGTATGAAATGGCAAAAAAGCTCGGAAATACCAAGGTTGAACTTAAAAGCGTGGTGGCTTATGTGGACCAAAAAAAGAAGGTCCATTTTTTTGAAGCATCAACTAAGGGCATATTGGTAAAGCCAATAGGGACTAACGGTTTTGGACTCGATCCGATTTTTAAACCTTCAGGGTATCAAAAGACTTTAGCGCAAATGTCAGTTTTCGAGAGGCCAAAGTTTAGCCCTCGCGCAAAAGCAGTCGCAAAGCTTAAAAAATTTCTGTTACAATAAAGTAAGGTAATCGTTATAGCAATATATTAGATATGAAAAATGTTAGATTGCCAGCTTACATAAAACCCGAACGTTACCAAATTTTAATGAAACCTAATTTGGAGGGTTTTACTTTTGATGGTGAGGAAACAATATATTTGAGGCTGGATAAATCAACACGCGAAATAGTTTTGCATGCAAAGGAATTAAAAATAGCTGAGGCATCGTATAAGGTATTAGGTATAACGTATAAAGGGAAGGTTTCTTATGATGTTAAAGCTGAAACGGCAGCATTTGCTTTCCCAAAATCCCTACCTAGAGGGAAAGGGGAATTAAAACTTTCTTTCAAAGGAATTTTAAACGACCAAATGCGCGGGTTTTACCGGAGCCGCTACACCCACGAGGGCAAAGAAAAGCATATGGCCACAACGCAGTTTGAAGCCACAGATGCCCGCAGAGCTTTTCCTTGTTTTGATGAGCCGGCACAAAAAGCGATTTTTGACGTAACTTTAATGGTGCCAAAGGGACTGACGGCCATCTCTAACACCATTGAAACATCAATAGCCGAGCATGAAAGCGGTTACCAGGTTGTAAAATTTGCGCCTACGCCCAAAATGTCCACCTATCTTTTGGCATTTATAGTGGGGGATTTTGAATTTATAGAAGGCTGGGCCAAACCATCCAAAATTTCACCCCCACCTAACCTCCCCCCTCAAGGGGGAGGAAAAAATAAAGGAACCTTAGTACGTGTATTCGTAACTCCGGGGAAAAAGCACCAGGCAAAATTTGCGTTGGGCACGGCCATTAAAATGCTTGAGTTTTATAATAAATATTTTGACATCCCATATCCTTTGCCGGTTTTGGATTTAATTGCAATTCCAGATTTTTCCCACGGCGCTATGGAAAATTGGGGCGCGGTAACTTACCGCGAATCTGCCCTCTTGGTTGACACTAAATTATCATCCGCTGCTAACAAGCAATGGGTGGCTTTGGTTATTGCCCACGAGCTGGCCCACCAATGGTTTGGTAATTTGGTAACCATGGAATGGTGGACCCATTTGTGGCTTAACGAAGGGTTTGCATCTTATATAGAATATTTGGCAGTTGACCATCTTTTTCCTAAATGGGACATTTGGACGCAGTTTGCCGCGCACGATTTAAACCCGGCCTTAGAACTCGATTCGCTAAAGCACACCCATCCTATAGAGGTGGAAGTCCGCCACCCCGACGAGATTGGTGAAATTTTTGACGAAATTAGCTACAGCAAAGGCTCAAGTGTTATTCGTATGCTGGCCGGTTACTTGGGTAAAACAGATTTTCGTGACGGCCTGCGTTATTATTTAAAAAAACATTCCTACAAAAATGCTTCCACTATAGATTTGTGGGAAGCTTTTGAAAAAGTGTCGAAAAAACCCGTCAGCGCGCTTATGCAAAATTGGACAGGCAAAGGCGGATACCCGGTAGTAAAAATTATTCAAAAACCGAAAAGTTTGCAATTTACCCAAAGCAGGTTTTTTTCTTCGCCCGTTTCCAAAAAGCAGGTAGGGGACAAAACCGTTTGGCAGGTACCGGTGTCAGTTACGGGTGACGGGGTAGGGGTGACGGGTTATTTGATGGAAAAAAAATCTATGAGCATACCCAAACCAAAAGGGGAGTGGGTAAAAGTTAATTTTGGCGAAACAGGATTTTTTAGGGTTAATTACCCCTCTCAAATGCTTGCTGAGTTTAAACCGGCAATTAAATCTAAAAAATTGCCCTCAATTGACCGGTTGGGAATTATTAGAGACGCGTTTGCGCTTTCTGAAGCCGGAGATTTGCCGGCAGCCCGGGCGCTGGCTTTAACGAATGCTTATATAACAGAAAACGATTATACAGTCTGGTTGCAGCTGGCTTCGTCTTTGGCGGACATAAAAATGCTCATTTTTGGCCAAAAGTATTATTTTTTATTTGAAAATTACGCGCGCACTGTTTTTGAAAATGTAGGTAAAAAAGTCGGCTGGAAGGTAAAAGCAGGGGAAGGCCATACCGAGGCTTTGCTTAGAAGCTTGGTTTTGCATCAGCTTGCTTCTTATAACCACGCGCCAACAATAAAAAAAGGTTTGCAAATTTATAAATCCAAGAATATTTCGGCAGATATAAAGAGCGTAGTTTACCAGATTGCGGCCCAGCAGGGAGGCGCAAAAGAACATCAAAAATTTATTCAAAGTTACAAAACAGAAAGCCTAAGTGAGGAGAAAAACCGAATTGGCCGCGCTTTGGGACAATTTACAAACCCGGGTCTTTTGAAAAAAAGTTTGCAGTTTGCCTTGTCCAAAGAAGTTAGGATCCAGGATACAGCCGGAATTTTTATGTCAGTCTGGAATAACCCGCAAGGAAGGCAAATAGCCTGGCAGTTTACCAAAAAGAGTTGGGGAGATTTGCTTAAGAGGTATCCATCGTCGGGGCATATGTTGTCTCGGTTCATAAAACCCGCAGGCAATTTTGTTTCTGCAAAAGATGCAAAAGACGTAGGCGCGTTTTTTAAAAAGCATAAAGCGCCGGGCGCCAAAAGGGCGGTTGAGCAGGTTTTAGAAAAAATTTACAGCCAGGACGCCTGGTTTTTGCGCGACGGCAAGCATATAGAAAATTGGTTGAAAAGTTTATGAAGTTAGGAATATTCATTTTTATTTTGGCAATAGTCATCCCCGGAAAGCTTTTGGCGCAGGGGAGCCTTGAACCGTTAAGCATTGCACAACAAAAAACCATTGATTCCGACAGCGACGGATTAAGCGATTATTACGAAATTTATGTTTACCATACTTCCATTAGCAACCCTGATACTGACCATGACGGTTTTTTAGACGGAGGCGAAGTACAATTCGCTTTTGACCCTAACAAAAACGGGAATGACAAATTACAAAAAGAAATTGTAGTCACACTCGCTGACCAGAGTTTAAGTTATAAGCTGGGGGATTACATTGTTGGTACTTTTAAAATTTCCAGCGGCAAAAAATATTTTTCCACACCATTGGGAGAGTTTTCGGTTTTGAAAAAAAGGCCGATTGTGGATTATGTAGGTCTTGGGTATAGCTATCCTAAAACCAAATGGAACTTAATGTTTAGGCCGGGCAGAGTGGGGAACTTTTATATTCACGGGGCATATTGGCACAACAATTTTGGCACGCCCATGAGCCATGGGTGTGTAAACGTTTCTTACGCTAATATGGAAGCGCTCTATAATTGGGCGGAAGTTGGCACAAAAGTCGTCATAAAATAAAATATGGCAATTAGCAGCTTGGTCTGGTAAAATACTAGTATCTTGATGGGAGGGCGGTATGCTAACAGATCCTGTTTGCGGTATGGGAGTCAGTGATGAAACAATGTTTAATTCGGTCCACGAAGGCTCGACGTACTTTTTTTGCTCTCAAGACTGTATGGATGAGTTTGAGCAAAACCCGGAGGAATATGAAACTGAATCTGGCCACAAATGAGGCAGCCGTAAGCGGGAAGCAGCGTTTAGCTGCTTCCCGCACTTTCTTTTTTAAGCATTGCCAAAACCGCTGGTTTTGCTATAATATGCCAAGTATAAATCTGAGCTGTAAACATCGACCCCCTCATCTGTCCTGCCAAAGGCAGGACATCTTCTCCCGCTAGGGGAGAAGATAATAATGAATGCTATGCATCCAAAACTTAAGATATTTCTGCCGCTATTTGCCATTTTAATTATTACCGCAGCGGCTGTCTGGATAAACCTGCCGCAAGGTTCAAAAATCAACTTAACCAAGCTTAAAATCCCTTACAATAAGGAGTTTAGGGTGCGTTTAGGTTTGGACTTGCAGGGCGGTAGCCGTTTGGTTTACCAGGCCGACTTTAAAGATATAAAATCGGAAGACCAGGCAGACGCGCTTAACGCCATTCGCGACACAGTTGAGCGCAGGGTTAACAGTTTTGGTGTCAGCGAACCACAAGTGGTGGTAACCGGCACGGACAGAATTATTGTTGAGCTTCCCGGCATAAAAGATATTAATGAGGCAATAAACCAAATTGGTCAAACACCGTTTTTGGAATTTAAACTGGCAAACCCAAATCCCACTTCGGCGTCTTTGGATGAGTCGGGCCAGGCAGTTATTAATTCAGATGACCAGTGGATCGCAACCGGACTTTCGGGCAAGCAGCTTTCCAAAGCAACTGTAGATTTCCAGCAGGGAGCAGGCATAAGCAGCCAGGTGGTAGTGCGCCTGCAATTTAACGACGAAGGTAAAAAACTTTTTTCCGAAATTACATCGGCTAATATTGGTAAACAAATTGCCATATTTTTAGACGGCCAAATACTTTCGGCCCCCACCGTGCAAACCGCAATTACTGACGGCGTGGCGATTATTAGCGGCAACTTTAAAATTGAGGATGCCAAAGAATTAGCAACGCGCTTAAACAGCGGCGCTTTGCCGGTGCCCATTAAACTTATTTCGCAAGAAACCGTGGGCGCAACTTTGGGCAAGGAATCGGTCCAGAAATCCGTGGCCGCGGGGCTTATTGGTTTGGTAATGATAGTGCTGTTTATGCTAATTTATTACCGTCTGCCCGGGCTGCTTGCCGCCATAGCTTTGCTTATTTACGCCGTTGTTTCGTTTGCCGTCTTTAAGATCGGCATATCATTTACCGCTGTGGTTTTAGTCGGCTTGTTTTTCTTTTTAGGTTTAACCGTAAGCACGTGGTTTGGCGGCCTGGCCCTGTTAAGTTATATTGGGTTGATATTTTTAGGGGGGCTTTCCCCGGTGACTCTGACTCTAGCCGGCATTGCAGGTTTCATTTTGTCCATTGGTATGGCAGTAGACGCCAACATTTTAATTTTTGAAAGGTTAAAAGAAGAAATTCGCGCCGGTAAAGAAATCCACAAAGCAGTGGATGACGGTTTTGCCAGGGCATGGCTCTCCATCCGCGACTCTAACGTGTCCAGCCTTATTACCACCGCAATTTTATATGTTTTCGGCACCCCGAGCATAAAAGGTTTTGCAGTTACCTTGGGAGTCGGTATTTTAATTTCTATGTTTACAGCAATTACAGTCACCCGCACGTTTTTGAAAATTTTTGTGGGCAACACAATTTTAAGCCATCCTTGGCTGTTTGGAGTAGGTAGAGTAAAATCTAACAGCCAAGATCCAAATACCAATCAATCTCCAAATATTAATATTTAAAATTTTTATCTTGTTTGGTTTTTGTGATTTGATATTTGTTACTTACTAAATATGTTCAACACTTTAAAATACTACAAACTTTGGTTTATTATTTCCGGCCTAATTTTGCTTTTTGGTATTGTCTCTCTTTCGGTCTACGGTCTTAAGTTAGGCATAGATTTTACCGGCGGAACTGAAATTCAGCTCCAATTTAACAACCAGGTGGATATAGGCAAAGTCAGGGAGGCTGCCACTTCCCAAAACATAGGCCACTTCCAAATCCAAACCACCGGCGAAAATGGGCTTATAATAAAAACCCCGCCTATTGAAAAAGAACAACACGACAAACTGCTTGAAGAAATAAAAAAACAGGCCGGCGATTTTTCCGAGATCCATTATGACTCCATTGGCCCGCTTATTGGCAGTGAGTTGAAAAAAAATGCCTTTTTGCAATTATTGTTTGTGTCTTTAGGTATTATTTTTTACATTGGTTATGCTTTCCGCAAAGTAAGCAAGCCCGTGACTTCCTGGCGCTTTGGCGGAGCGGCAATTATTGCGCTTTTCCACGACTTACTTTTTGTGCTCGGCGTCTTTTCCCTCCTGGGCCACTATAAGGGCGTGGAAATTGACAGTTTATTTGTGACCGCTATGTTAACCGTGTTGGGTTTTTCAGTTCATGACACAATTGTTGTCTTTGACCGAATTCGAGAAAATTTAAGGGTTTACCCGGGACAGGGGATAGAGTTTGTGGTCAACCATAGTATTGCCCAGACTTTAGTCAGGTCACTAAATACTTCACTCACAGTTTTGTTCGTGTTATTTAGCTTACTATTGTTTGGCGGAGAAACCATAAGATATTTTGTCCTGGCGTTGTTTATAGGTATTATAGTCGGAACTTATTCATCGATATTCATAGCCAGTCCGGTTTTAGTACTTTGGCAAAAATGGAAAACCAGGCAGTTGTAAAAACCCCCTAAAAATAGGGGGTTTTTTAATAATCAGAAATCAGGCGCAGGGACTATTTACAAAACTCCTTTTAAATAAGACATTATTCGCCCATTTAATTGACAATAATTATAATTTTGTGCTATACTATGGGAAATTAATTTTTTCACTTAATTTCCTTTTTCCAGCTTTTTAAATTTTATGGGCATCCTCGACACCATTATTCATACCAAACAAACCGAAAGTTTAAGCCAATTTAGCCCGTCTGACGTGGTTAAAGAGGTTTTGGAATTGCTTAAAGAGCGTGACAGGAAAATTTTAATAAACCGTTACGGCCTTGAAGGCGGAGAAATAAAAACTTTGGCTTCCATTGGCCAGGAGCATAATTTAACCCGCGAACGCGTAAGGCAAATTGAAAAAGATTTAATTAAGAATTTAAAGAAAACCAGTTTGCAAAAAAAGACATTTGCAGACGCTAAAGATTTTTTGCTGAACATTATTACTGAACACGGCAGGATTATAGCCGAAGAAAGCCTGCTTTTGCATTTGAGCATAAAAGAGCAAAAAGAACGCAATGCGCTTATTTTTATTTTGCATTTAATTGAAGAGTTGGACCATTTTATCCACCAAAACTATAAAAAGTCCTGGGTGAACGTGCTTTTTAAAGAAGATTTATTGCACAGTTTTTCCGACGAAAGCAAGAAAGTTTTAGGTGACCAAAATAAGCCCTTGCCGGCGGACGAGTTTTTGGAACATTTTAAGCAAACCCAGTTTTACCAGGAGCACAAAGAAGACTTAACTGACAAAATTGTTTTAAATTATTTGGAATTGACCGTCCACATACAAAAAAATGTGTTTGGCCATTGGGGACTTTCTTTATGGAAAGAAGTTAAGCCCAAAGACGTTGGTGACAAAGCTTATTTGGTCATGAAGCACCATAAGCAGCCCGAACATTACGCCCAAATTACCGAAATGATTAACAAAGCCAAGTTTGACGCGCGTCCCGCTTACAAAGAAACTGTGCATAATGAACTTATTAAAGATCCGCGTTTTATTTTAATTGGCCGCGGCATTTACGCCCTTTCTGAATGGGGCTACAAACCCGGCGTAGTTGCCGACGTAATTGCTGAAATTTTAAAGCATTCCGGCCAGCCCGTGCCAAAAGACAAAATTATTGAAGAGGTATTAAAACGCCGAATGGTGAAAAAGAACACCATATTAGTCGGCCTTTCCAACAAAAAGCTGTTTAAAAAGGTAGGTAAAAACGCTTACGCATTAGTGGCCTAAGTCCGCTGAATTAACGCGGATAGGAACGCCGAAGAATCGCGGAAAAAATTTTCAGCGTGTGATCAGCGTCCTCATCAGCGACTCATCTGCGGTATCAGAAATAAAAACGAAATGGAAGTAATAAAAGACATTTTCCCAAATTTTTTTGAAATTTTCCACCTAGCCTTCAGGTTTATGTTTGAGTATTACGGGTGGGTGCTTTTTGTTATTGGCTTTTTTGTAATGTTCAAACATGAGTACGTGGAAGAAATCCAGGGGCAATTTGTAAGGAGCACGGAGTGGGTTTTTTTGCAGATTTTAGTGCCTAAGGAAAACAAAACCAGCACACTGGCGGTGGAAAATATTTTCGCGCAAATGCATGTTTTGCATAGGGGCTTGACCTTCCAGGAAAAATATACAGAAGGCAAATTCCAGCTTTGGTATTCCCTGGAAATTGCGTCTTTTGGCGGCAAGGTTTCTTTTATTATCCGCACGCCCAAAAAATCGCAGCATTTAGTGGAATCGGCTTTTTATTCCCAATATCCAAACGCGGAAATCCACGAAATTTCCGATTATATGGAAAATTTTAATTTAAGCCCGTATGACGATAATACCGAATACGACTTTTTTGGGACTGAATGGAAAACCACCGAAGACAGCGTCATCCCGATTAAAACTTATAAAGATTTTGAGCATCCATCGGCCGAGGAAAAAATTATTGACCCGCTGACTAATTTAATTGAAACCATGGAACGGGTAAAACCCCATGAGTTTTTAGCGCTGCAAATTTTAACCCAGCCTATTCAAAACAATGAATGGGAAGACAAGGCAAAAAATAAAATTAAGGAGCTGACAGGGGAAGAAATGGAGCATGGTTTTAGTTTTTTGGGTTTGCTTATGAAACCTTTTGACTGGTTTGCTAAGTTTAGTTATAAAGAGTTGTTCCAAAGCCATGCGCATGAAAATCCGAATGCCAACAAACCCAGGAACAACTGGCTAAATATGACAGAAGCGGAAAAGAAACGTGTTACTTTAATTGAGGAAAAAATTAACAAACCTTGCTATAACTCAAAAATTAGACTCTTGTATATTGCGCCTAAGAACGATTTTGACAAAGGCAGGCGTTTTGAATTAATAGGCGCTTTAAGGCATTTAAGCCCCGGAGGCGGATCGGGCACGCATAACACCCTTAAAGCCGATATGAGTATTTGGACAAAAGTTGACCCGTATTTTTCGCCCGCGCTGGAGGGTCCGGTTATCCAAAGTATGACCAAGTCCAGGAAGTATTGGTTTTTAAGAGGCTATAAAGCTCGCAGTATGTATGTGGGTTCGCCAAAATTTTTATTGAGCGTAGAAGAGATTGCCACGCTTTTCCATTTTCCAATTACGCCCGAAGGCGGTATGACGCCGGCAAATGTGGGGACCGTGGCCAGTAAAACTTCGCGTCCGCCGGCAAACTTGCCTGTTGGGGATATAAACCAGTAATTCCCACCAATATCTACTTTTAGTATAGGCAATAAATTATGAGCAACGAACAAGATAAAATTACAGTGTTTGCCAAAACCAACTTCAGGAGCCATGAGGTGCCTTTTGGCATTAAGACAGACGACAGGCGGAGGCATATGTACTTAATTGGTAAGACCGGCATGGGCAAGACTACGCTTATGGAAAATATGGTTATTCAGGATATACGAAACGGGCACGGGGTTGCGTTTTTAGACCCGCACGGCGACAGCATCCAGAGAATTTTAAATTGCGTGCCTGCCAACAGGGTAAACGACGTAATTTATTTCAACCCCGCAGACCTTGACCATCCTTTGGCTTTTAATATTTTGGAATCGGTCGACCCGCGTTACAAGCATTTGGTGGCCAGCGGGCTTATGGGGGTGTTTACCAAAATTTGGGCCAACTTGTGGTCAGCCAGAATGGAATATATTTTAAACAACACCATTTTAGCGCTGCTTGATAGCCCGGGCAACACGCTTTTGGGAATAACCAGAATGTATGTGGACAAAAAATACCGCAAGAAAATTGTCGACAATGTAAAAGACCCGATGGTCAGGACTTTTTGGACAGACGAGTTTGCAAATTACAACGAAAAGTACAGGACAGAAGCCATTGCCCCAATTCAAAATAAGGTCGGGCAGTTTTTGTCTTCGGGAATTATCCGTAATATTGTGGGCCAGCCGCGCTCAACCATAGATTTGCGGGAAGTTATGGACCAGCAGAAAATTTTAATAATGGATTTGTCCAAAGGCAAAGTCGGTGAGGACAACAGCGCGCTTTTGGGGGCTATGTTGGTCACTAAAATCCAGCTCGCGGCTATGTCGCGCACGGATATTGAGGAGAAAGACAGGAAAGATTTTTACCTTTATGTGGACGAGTTCCAGAATTTTGCCACAGACAGTTTTGCGACAATCTTGAGTGAAGCCAGAAAGTACAGGCTGAATTTAATTGTCGGCCACCAGTACATTGGCCAGCTCGTCCAGGAAAAAAATACTAAGGTGCGGGATGCAATTTTTGGCAACGTCGGCACGTTAGTGGTGTTTAGAATTGGCGCAGAGGACGCGGAGTTTTTGGTTAAGGAGTTTGAGCCGGTCTTTACAGAGATAGACATTGTGAATTTGCCTAAGTACCATATACTTTTAAAGTTAATGATCAACGGCGTTGCGTCCGATCCGTTTTCTGCAATTACTATGTCGCCTAACCCTAATTACCAGACTGACAATGCCGACAAAGTCATAAAAGTTTCGCGTGAGCGCTACGCAAACCCGGTGGCGGAAGTGGAAGAAAAAATTTCCCGCTGGATGGGCGCCGAGTACCATCAGGAAGCTGCTATTGTAATTGGCACTGAAGGTGAGACTAAGGAATTGCCTAAAGAACAGAATATTACCATTCAACAGCCTAAAATGGTGCAAATCCAACAGCCGGCGGGAGATACGGTAATTGAACAGGTTTTAGAAAAGACGGCTGTCCGCGAGGAAAATGACTTCGTTGATGAGCCGCATACAGCGCCAAAAGCAGAAGTCCTGCCACCGCCACCGGCTCCGCCTGTACAAACCGCGCATCATTTTAAGCCGCGCGAAGAAAGGCATCAGCCAAGGCAGGAACACAAACCACACCCGCCCAGGCACAAAGAACCGCCTCACTTTTCCCATAAACCACAATTTAGCAAGCATCACACAAACCCTAAAAGCCAGTTCCCTCAAAAAAAAGAAAACCCTATTTGGGACAAAGTGCTGGGTTTCCAAAAGGAAAAGATTCAGGAGTCCAAACAAAAGTCCCAAAATATTGTCAGCCAAATTGAGTCTATTTCTTTAGAGCCTCCGGCCGCGGCCCAGAGCCAGGCCTCAAAAGCGCCTGTGCCGTCGGTGGACAGAAAAGTATTACGGCCGGGGGAGTCACAATCTTTATAACTGCAAATAAAAATTCCCCAAAGGCAATGCCTTTGGGGAATTTTAGCAGGGTTATAAATGTTTTTTTATTTCCGCTTCCACTGTAGCCTTTGGCGCGGCGCCAATTAGTTCGCCCACTACCTTGCCGCCTTTATAGAATTTTAAGGTGGGGATGCTCATAACATTGTACCGCATAGCCAAATTGTTGTTTTCGTCTACATTTACTTTGCCCACTTTGAGCTTACCGGAGTAATCGTTGGCCAGCTCTTCTACAATTGGCCCTAAAACCTTGCATGGACCGCACCAAATTGCCCAAAAATCCACCATTACGGGCAATTCCGAGGTTAAAACCTCTTTGTCAAAATTTTTTTCATCTAAAGTAATTTGCGCCATATAGTGTGACTGATAATTAATAACAGTTAATTGCTGCTTAACTATATTATCCACAACTAAAAGCTTTGTCAATGAGTTATACTTTAAATAAGCATAACAGCAGAAATTAATTAAAAAAATTGGCAATTAAAACAAAAATTTTCAAAATCCTTCCGTTCTGGCTTGCTGCCGTTATAGTAGTCACCGCTCTTCAGTTAGGGGTTGCTTTGCAGTTAAAAGGCAATAACCCAATATCCGGGGCCACAGAGGAAGCACAACCGAAAGTTTTGGGGGTAAGCACACAAATTAGAGGCGAGCCGGAAGAGGTAGGGGATTTATTAGTAGAGAAAATTAGCGAACCAAATGTTGAGGAAGTTAACGCGAAAAGTTTTTTAGTTTTTGATCTTGCCGGCGGGCAGGTGCTTTTGGCAAAAAACAGCAAAATTAGGCTGGGCATAGCCAGCCTGACTAAATTGATGACTGCGTTAGTTGCCTACGAACACGGGGATTTAAACAAAAGTTTTATTGTTGAGGGCAAAGATACGTCTAACATAAATCCGGTGCTGGATTTAGCCGCAGGAGACGAGGTTTTGGCCTTAGATATTTTTAATGCCATGTTGGTTGGCTCGAGTAACGATGCCGCCTTAGCGCTTTCTAATTTCGTTGCTACATCTACCGGACAAAATTTTGTCGATCTTATGAACGCGGAAGCAAAAACTTTGGGTATGAACAGCTCCCACTTTTCCAACGCCCTGGGCTTTGACAGCTACTATAATTATTCTACGGCTGAAGATTTAAAAATCCTCATTTCCAAAACTCAAAAGCTGGCTGCTTTCAGCAATTTGGGCAGGCGCAATTCTTACGAGTTTTTGGGTAAATTTAGACTAAGATACTTTGCTCCCGCCACCAACAAACTCATCCAAGCCAACTCCGATATGTCGGCAATAAAAACCGGATACACGGCCGGTTCTTTAGGAGCAATGGCCACTAAACTACAAGTAGGCAACAGGGACATTGTAATTTTAGTTCTGGGCAGTAAAGACAGGGAAGGGGATACGCTGAAGTTAAAAGACGCGATTTCTAAAAGTTTTAAATTTCAATAGACAAATTTAAAAAGCACTCGCAACATCCATGAAAAACGCGGGTGCTTTTTATTGTTGGAACGGGAGTCTTACTGCTGTGATGAGCACGACTAAGAATAGTAAGACACACAGTATAGCCAAAACTACAAAGGCAGTTAACAAAACGAGATGCCAAAGTATTCCCGGGCCTTGACTCTGATTGTGCTCAATGGCCTCCAGTAATAAATAAAATATGGAGACGCCAACTATTACTATAACCTGGGTCAAAAATTCCTTTGAGGCTTCGTCATCTGCAGTAAAAAAAGCAAATATCAGGCTTCCAACCACCATGAGCAAAATTATGACCCTTGTTCCTCTGTCCATTGAGTCCCCCTTTTGTTTTGAGCATCAGAATATAGGTAAATAGGCACTTAGTCAAGGTTTTAAAAAACCTGATTTTATGGTATAATTTTACTATGGAATCCGTTAGAAGTTGTTATTTTTAACGGCCCAATACAGTTATCGGATTTTTTACTGAATTCATAAGACTTATAAGTATAATTAAATTTTTAAACGGGATGGAATACTCGGTTTTGACTAAAATTTTTACCTTAACTTCCCTTGCTTTTATTTTTGCCCTGGCCGTCACTCCGCTTTTAAGCAATTTCCTCCACAAAAACAAATTAGGCAAACAAATACGTAACGACGGTTCAACTCCGCTCTTTTCCAAAATGCATAAATCCAAAGCCGGCACTCCCACAATGGGCGGGATTTTAGTCTGGGGCACGCTTTTGATTATAATGGGGATTTTTTGGTTTTTAAACCGGGTTTTAAATATTGAACAGTTTGGATTTTTAGATTTTTACTCCAGAAAAGAAACCTTGCTGCCCTTAGGCGCGCTTTTGGGAGCTTCCATTGTGGGCGCTATAGATGACTGGCTCGACATCCGCCAGCTTGGGCATAAAGGCAGGGGACTGCGCTTTCGTTTTAAGTTTATGCTTTACACGCTGGTTGCAACCATTGGGGCATGGTGGTTTTATTTCAAGCTCGAATTTTCTGCAGTCCACGTGCCGTTTGTGGGCGCGGTTGACCTGGGTATGTGGTTTATCCCGTTTTTTATTCTGGCCGTTGTCGCTGCCAGCTTTGCGGTTAATGAAACCGACGGGCTGGACGGGCTTGCTGCCGGAAGTTTAATGATTGCTTTTTTTGCTTACGGGCTCATTGCTTTTTTGCAGGGGAAAAATGACCTCGCATCATTTATTGGGGTAATCTGCGGAGGGCTGCTTGCGTTTTTATGGTTTAACGTCCATCCGGCCAAATTTTTTATGGGTGATACCGGCTCAATGGGTCTTGGTGTTTTACTGGCTGTGGTGGCTTTTTTAACCAATTCCATTTTTTTGCTCGGTCTTATAGGTTTTGTATTTATGGCAGAGGCCGCATCTTTTTTATTACAATTGCTGTGGCGCAAGGCATTCCATAAAAAATTGTTCCTTTCCGCCCCGCTACACCACCATTTAGAGGCCTTGGGCTGGCCCGAAGCCAAAGTGACAATGCGGTTTTGGATAATCGCAGCCGTTACGAGTATTGTAGGCGTAATAATTTATTTTTTGGGATAAATGTATTCTTTATTAATAAAAAATGCAAGCGTAATTGACGGGACGGGGTCGCCCGCACAAATAATGGACGTTGCGGTCCAGGGCGACCAAATTGTAAATGTTGCGCCGAAAATAAATTCCCAGGCACAAACCACTGTAGATGCTTCCGGCAAAATTTTAGCCCCGGGATTTATAGATTTGCAAAACCACAGCGATAGCTACTGGCAAATTTTCGACAACCCGTCTTTGGAGAGCTTAATTTCGCAGGGTTTTACCACCATCCTGCTGGGCAACTGCGGAGCCAGCTTAGCGCCCCTCCTTTCCCGCGAGGCCCTTTTGGCAATGCAAAAATGGCACAACTTAGAGGGCGTTAATGTTAACTGGCAAACTTTTTCAGAGTTTATGGAAGAGCTTGCTAAAAAGCGTTTTGCCTGCAACGTTGGCAGCTTAGTGGGTTACGCGACCTTGAGGCGTGCAATTGTTGGTGACCAAATTCGCGGGCTTGAGAAGGGCGAAACCGATAGTTTAAAAATGGCGCTGGAAGAAAGTATGGATGCGGGGGCGTTTGGGCTGTCCAGCGGGCTTTCATATGCCCATGAGATTATTATTTCCGAACTTGAGCTTTTTGAAGCCGCCAAAATTGTTAAAAGTAAAAACGGTATGTTTGCCATTCACTTAAGGAGCGAAGGCACAGAAGTAGTGGAAGCCGTGGATGAAGCTTTAGAAATTGCCAAGAGGACAGAAAGCAATGTAAGAATTTCGCATTTAAAAGCGCGCAATGAAGCAAACTGGGAAAAACTCCCCGAAATGCTTAACTTAATTGATACCGCGTACCACCAGGGCGTCAACATTCATTTTGACCTCTACCCTTACGAAATTATGTGGCAGCCGCTTTACAGTTATTTGCCGAAATGGGCAATTGAGGGTGGTAGGCAATTAATGATTAAGCATTTTTCAGATTCAGTCCAAAAAAATAAAATCCTTTTGTATTTGAATAATTCCGGAATAAAATTTGCGGACGTTAAAGTCGCATCTACGGCCAATAAATTAAATTTTACAGGCAAAACTATTGGGCAAATTGCAAAAAATTTGGAATGTAGCTCTGAACAGGCAGTTTTGCATTTAATACAAAACGGCGGGTCGGAGATTATGGTGTTTGAAAATAATTTAAATATGGCGCAAGTTGAGCAGCTTTTGTCCCATCCCCTGTCATTTATTGCTACAGACGGGGCGGGGTTTAGCCAAACCGGCCAAGCGGGCCTGGTACACCCGCGCTCTTTTGGTACAGCCGCAAAATTTTTAAACTGGGCAATTACAAAAAAGACTTTAGACTTGCCCCAGGCAATAAAAAAATTAACTGGCGGCCCGGCTAAAAAAATGGGGCTAAAAAAGCGGGGAGAAATTAAAATAGGTAATTTTGCTGACCTGGTTATTTTTGATGCCGGCAAAATTCAAGACAAAGCCACTTACGAAAACCCCTACCAGTTCAGCGAAGGCGTGGAGTATGTTTTTGTAAACGGAAAAGCTGCAGTGGCGGAAGGAAAATTAACAGGGCAGCTCACAGGCTATGCTTTAAGGAAAAGTTAATGACCTAAAATGGGAATAAAAGATTTAAATAACAGAAAAGTAGCGGTTTTGGGGTTTGGTTTAGAAGGTAAAGCCGTTATACGATACTTAACCAAGCACGGACTTCAGCCCGTGCTGTTTGATCAAAAGCCGCTTAATGATTGGAGTGAGGAAGACCAAAAAGAATTAGAGTTGCTTTCTGTGGAATCGGTTTTGGGTTCTAATTGCTTTGAAAAATTAAAAGATTTTGAAATTGCTTTTAGAAGTCCGGGGATAAAGTTGTTACAAGTTATAAGTGACAAGTTGCAAGTGACAAGCCAGACCAAATTCTTTTTTGAAAATTGCCCTTCCAAAATTATTGGCGTTACCGGTACTAAAGGCAAAGGCACAACCTGCGCGCTAATTTTTGAAATGCTGAAGGCTGATAAAAAATCGGCGCATCTAACGGGCAATATTGGCAAAGTCCAGCCTTTGGAAATTTTAGACGACTTAAAACCCGAAGATTGGATTGTTTATGAGCTTTCTAGTTTTCAGCTCCAGGATCTTAGCCAAAGCCCTTATGTGGGTGTTGTGCTTATGGTAACGTCTGAACATTTAGATTATCACACAGGCCACGGCGAGTACCTGGAGGCTAAGTCAGCAATTACTAAATTCCAAAACGCGGAAGATTTTGCAGTTATAAATGCGGATTTTGAAAATTCAAAAAAAATTGGCGAATTGTCAAAAGGCAAAAAGTTATATTTTAGCAGAAAATCGGACGCGGACTGTTTTGTAAAGGACGGGAAAATAATTGCCCCCAAATTTGGTTTTGAATTTAAAATTACAAATTTGCAACTGCGCGGCGAACATAATTTAGAGAATGTTTGCGCTGCAGTTTTAGCTGCTAATTCGGCCCGGTGCTCGGCTTTGGCAATTGAGTCAGCTATTAAAGGTTTTAAGGGCCTTGAGCATCGTTTGGAGTTTGTAACGGAAAAAAACGGAATTAAATTCTACAACGATTCTTTTTCCACGACTCCGGAAACCGCAATTGCCGCAATTAAATCTTTTAGTGAGCCGCTAATTGTTATTTTGGGAGGTTCTTCTAAGAATTCTAATTTTAATGAGTTGGGCAAAGTTATAAACACATCTAAAAATATTAAAACGCTAATTTTAGTCGGCCAGGAGGCACAAAAAATTAAACAATCCCTGGATAGCTCAAGCCTTAAATTAATGGAGGGCGCAAAAAATATGGTTGAGATTTTTAATCAAATTACGTCTGTGGCTAAACCGGGTGACGTAGTTTTACTTAGCCCCGCCTGTGCTTCGTTTGGTATGTTTAAAAATTATAAAGACAGGGGAGAACAGTTTAAAAAGCAGGCAGGGGACTAAAAGTTAGGGATTAGCTTGACCTATGTCAATAAGAAAATCAAATTCCACATTAGACTTTTCGTTGTTAGCCATAGTCTTAGGGCTGCTTTCTTACGGGCTTGTGGTGCTATATTCGGCATCTACCGTAGATTCTTTTGCAAACTTTGGCAACACCAACTACTATATTGTCCACCAGCTCCTTTACGGCGCGGGGGTGGGGCTTATTGCTATGTATATTTGTTCCAGGATAGATTACCATGTTTGGCAAAAGTACTTGCCGCTTTTAATTTTTGCCTCCCTGTTTTTGCTTTTTTTGGTAAAAATTCCAGGACTGGGGTTTGCTTCCGGCGGGGCGGAGAGGTGGATCCATGTTGGTTTTTTTACTTTTCAGCCCGCAGAGCTGGCTAAGCTGGTTATAATTTTTTACGTGGCCTCATGGGTGGACAGAAAACGCGGAGAACTAAACGATTTTTATTTTGGTCTGCTTCCTTCGCTTATTATTATTAGTTTATTCGCGGCCCTCATTTTATGGCAGCCGGATTTCGGCACTATGTTAGTGTTACTGCTTGTGGCTTTTTGTATGCTTTTTGCAGCCGGTATCCCGTGGAAATATTTTTTTTACTGCGGCGTTGTCGGCTTTTTGGCGCTTTACGCTTTTGTAAAATTTGAGCCTTACAGGGCCAGAAGGCTTACTACTTTTTTCAATCCTGCCCTAGACCCTAAAGGCATTGGTTACCAAATTAACCAGGCACTTTTGGCAATTGGTTCAGGCGGGGCCTGGGGTTTTGGCTATGGGCTGTCCCGCCAAAAACATGACTATCTGCCCGAGGTTATGAATGACTCTATTTTTGCTGTTTTTGCCGAAGAGCTCGGCTTTTTTAGGGTGAGCGCCGCGGTGTTGCTATTTACCGCCTTTGCGTACAAGGGATACAAAGTGGCAGTACGGGCGCCCGACACTTTTGGCAAAATGGTCGCGCTGGGAATTACCTGCTGGGTCACTGTACAGACTTTAATTAACATTGGGGCTATAATCAACCTGCTCCCCTTAACGGGCATCCCGCTGCCTTTTTTTTCTTACGGCGGAACGGCAATGATTGCCAACCTGGCGGCCGTAGGCATACTGCTAAATATTTCCCGCCACGGGCGTTAGTTTAAAAATATGGCCAAGATTACCAAGATAAAAATTTACAGCTACAACGGCAAGTTTGCTCCGGTCTTTTCGCATCCGCCGCGCTGGGGCTTAAAAAAATTGTTAGCCTTCGTGGTTAACGGTATTTTTCGTTTTTTTTACGAAGTCGGCACGGCCCTAATTAAAATTGTTACGACTGTAAAAAAATTTATTGTTTCAATTTTCTTTTTTGCCGGGATGGTAGTTGTCAATTTTGTGGTCAAAGTTTTTACTGCCGCAAAAAACGACATCCGCAACACAGGCATTTTTTTGCCCCAAAGGTTTAGGCTGCTTCTAAAAGCGGAATATTTTAAAACTTTGGCCATATTTTTGCTGACAGCCTCTTTGGGCTTAGCCGCTGTCAGCTCTTTGCATTTGGTTGATGCCGGCATAGAAATAAAAAATAAAGTTTTACAAACCACTTTTTTAGGCAAATCTTATTTAAATAGGGCAAAAAACGCACTTGAGCAAGGGGATTTAGCCCGGGCTGACAGCAATTTTTATATGGCTTTCCAGGCCTTTGACCGCGGCCAAAAACAAATTGAGGAGAGCGGGCAGGCAGTTAACAAGCTTTTGAATTTGGTCCCTCAAAAAAGGGATGCTGACAAATTACTTAAAGCTTCCGGGCTTATTTCAGCAGCCGGGCAGGAAGCAATTGGGCTTCAGGAAGACTTAAAAGTTTTTAAATTAGGTCCCTTTGGCATTACAGTAGGCAGCGGTTCGGCGGCAGATTTTTTTGAACATTTTGGCGGCAAGCTCGAAAAAACACTGGCTAAAATTGAACAGGCAAATGAGTTGGTAAACCAGGTAGACGAAAAAAATATCCCAAAAGAACAACTTCAGGAGTTTGTTGACTTAAAAGGCAAGCTGTATGTTGCCCATTTGACGCTGGCCAACTTTTACCAGGTTTTTGACATTGGCAAAGATTTTTTAACCGGTGAAAAAAATGTGCTTATTGTTTTTGAAAATAATAACGAACTCCGCGCAAGCGGGGGGTTTATAGGCACTTACGGCAATTTAAAAATTAAAGACGGCAAAATAAGCAAAATTGATGTCAGTAGTGTTTACGATTTAGACGGCCAACTCACAGAAGTTATTCAGCCTCCGAGGCCAATGCTGAATGTTAACGACCGATGGTTTTTAAGGGATTCCAACTGGTTTTCAGATTTCCCCACATCCGCAAAAAAAATCAGCAGCTTTTACGAGCTTGAAGGCGGCCAAACGCCGGATATAATTGTGGCCCTAACACCCGACCTTATAGTGGATTGGCTTAAAATAATCGGCCCTATTAGTTTGCCCACTTATTCAGTAACCTTGACTGCCGAAAATTTTGTGGAACAGGTCCAGGCCATAACCACTTTGAGCGAAAATTCCCCAAGCAATGAGCCCAAACAAATTTTAGCAGACCTTTTCCCCCTACTTTTGCAAAAGTTAAGTGAAACTAACGAGGCTTCCTGGCTTGAGACGGTTTCGGCTTTGCAGAATAATTTAAACCGCAAACAACTGGTGTTTTTTTCCCGAGACGAGAATCTTCAAAAAAAATTGGCTAAATTCCACTGGGACGGCAGCGTTTTGGGCACAGACAGGGATTTTTTGTCAGTGGTAAGCAGCAACTTGGGAGGCACTAAGACCGATTTAGCAGTAGACCAAAAAATAAATTTAACCACAACCATTTCTCCTAACGGCACTATTACCAACCAGTTGGAAATTACCCGCATTAATAAAATGCCCAATTTGCCGCAAACAGAAAATTTATCTTTTATAAGGGTGTATGTGCCTTTAGGCAGCAAAATGTTGGGCAATTTGGGGTTTGATTATAAAAACCTGGACTACGCAAAAGACAGGGTTTATAAAATTGACCCAGATGTGTTTGAATGGGAAAAAAACTCTGTCATCGACAACTTAAGCAAGACAATAATAGGCCAGGAGTCCGGGAAAACTTTTTTTGGGAATTGGATTAACTTAGAAGGGGGGCAAAGCAAAACGGTGAAAATAACTTATGAATTGCCCTTTAAACTAAGCGCAATTGACCGTTATAGTTTGCTTTTGCAAAAGCAAATCGGGGCCCAGCCTGCAAATTTTTTGTGGAAATTAAGCTTCCCGGAAAGGCAAATTGAGTGGAAAAATTTTGATCCCCAAAAATTAGACGCAAGCCTGCTTACTTCTGGTATAATATTTAACAAGGATGAATTTTTTGGGCTAGTATTTAAAACCCGCTAAATGTTTAGCCGACTCAAAAATTTTGAACAAGACTTTTCCATTACAAAAGCCGCTTTCATTGTCGGCTTTTTTGCCTTTTTATCTAAGCTGGTGGCTTTAGTCAGGGACCCCTTGTTTGCTTCCGAATTCGGCGGGGAAAAAATTTATATTTTAGACGTGTACGCCGCCGCTTTCCGCATTCCCGATTTTATATTCAGCATTTTTATACTGGGCACGCTTTCCGTGGCTTTAATCCCAATTTTTGTAGATTTAAAAATAAAAAACGAAAAAAAGGCCAATGAGTTTGCCAACACCATAATTACCGGCGCAATTTTGCTTATGGGCGGCATTTTTGGGCTGGTTTTTATTTTTGCCCGGCCCTTAACGGCTGCTTTAGTCCCCGGCTTTTCCCCGGATTTGCTAAACGAAACCGTAACGCTTACCCGAATAATTGCGCTGTCGCAAATTATTTTTACCCTGTCTAACATTTGTACCAATATTCTTTACGCGACCAAGCGTTTTATAATTGCGGGCATTGCGCCTATTTTGTATAACGTCGGCATTATTGCCGGAATTTTGGTTTTTTATCCGAGAGTGGGGATTAAAGGCCTGGGTTTAGGCGTGCTTTTGGGGGCGGCCTGCCATTTGCTTATACAATTACCGGAACTTACGCGTTCGTGCTTAAGGCTGGCACCCGTCTTGAATTTAAAAACCGAAGCAGTAAGGCAATTTTTCAAACTTTACCTGCCGCGCATTTTTGCAATAGACTTACCGGTTTTTAGCCTGCTAATTGCGGCTTATATTGGCTCTAACCTCCCTTCCGGCTCAATTGGAATTTTTACCTTATGTGTTAATTTGTTGAGTTTGCCGGTAAGCATAATTGCGCTTTCTTTAGCCACGGCAATTTTTCCCGCGCTTTCCGAAAGCTATTCTAAGGGCAGGGAAGAAGATTTTTTAAGTATGCTGAAAAAAACCATTGTCCAGGTTCTTTACTTTATGGTACCTCTGACCCTTCTTATGATAATTTTTCGCGCCCAGGGCGTAAGGCTTTACCTGGGCCATGGGAATTTTACCTGGGACAACACGATTTTAACTTTTACGGTGTTTGGCATTTTAGCTTTTGCTTTAGTCAGCCAAAGCTTAAGCCCAATTTTAGCTAGGGCATTTTATTCCAGGCAAAATACAATTACCCCGCTGGTGGTAAACTTAGGCGCTTTGGCAATAAATTCATTGCTGGCGTTTGTCCTTAAGGACCACTATGGGATTTTAGGGGTGGCGGCGGCGTTTTCCATTGCCAGTATTTTTAACGCCATAACTTTGTTTATTGTCTTAAGGTCCGCTCTTTATAAAACCTCGCTTGAGTGGTTTTCACTTAAAAAATTTGACGACGAACTGGTTATAACTTCCCTTAAAATTATTTTAGCCAGCGTGCTTATGGGGCTTGCCAGCTATGGCGGATTATATTTGTTAGAGCTGCCTTTAAGGCAAGTATTGGAAATCCATACTGTAATAGGGCTTCTGCTTCAGGTTGGGGGTGCGGCAACTTTGGGTATTGTTGTATTTTTTGTGGCCAGCACGGCTTTAAAGTTAAAAGAAAGCCAAATTATTTTAGATTATCTAAAAAAGGTGACTCAATTTTTGCCTTTTTACAAAAATTAATTCCTAAAACACAGCTTTTTGTTTAGTAGCTATTGACGAAAGGCTGTTTTTTTGTTACTATTGTTAACCTTGAGGAGGAACGATGGCCGAAAAAATATTCGTCGGAATAAAAAAAGTCGTGGTTAGAGGTTTTACCGCACCCTTTAAAATAGAAACAGAGCCGGGCAGGATATCGGTTAAAGTCCTGTGGTCTGCTTCGGAAAAAAAAGAGGAAGAAGCGGTACACTGCGCCTGTGTGGCAGATGTTCTGGAAATTACCTATACCGCTCAAACACCAAGCAACATTAGAAAAAATGTGGCTATTGGCGGTAGAAGAGTAAGTGGCCAGTTTGCAGGCTCACTGCACATTCAAGGCGCCAGGATTGAAGTATCCAAAACCAAGCAGAACATAACCGATCTCAAAATGACCATATTAATCCCCGCCAACACCGAAGTCGTCTTTTAGCGGGCTTCTTTCCCAAGCTAGAACTGCTGTTCCGCAGGCCGTTCTAGCTCTTTTCTTTTGTTCGGAAAAAAGGTAAAATTGTTAAATCAACTTTCCCGAACTTCGACGGTTTGAATATCGAAGAAAAAGAGGATGAATGAATATCACGGTCGGTCAGATTCGAGATATAATGGTTGTGTCACAATTCAGGGATGTCGTACCCGGAGGACAGATGATTGTTCCAGTCGTCTTACTTGTCCTTAACAAGAACCTGGAGGGTAGCCTTCTCCCGCCTGAAGAAAATACGGATAAATGCGCGGCAGCACTGCACATTGAAAGGGTTTTGACTAGGGCGGCGGAAAAAGTCGGAGTTACAATCTATGTGCCTGGGGTGAAAACCGGGGCCATCGCGACGTTTGTAAAATGGGCAGACGAGAAAAAACTCTGGCAAACATTTCGCGAAGTTGCCAGCAAAAGCTGATAGCCCGTAAGAGCGCGAAAGTGTTTTGTATAAACTTTCGCGCTCTTTTCATTTGCCCCAAAAAAAGCTAAAATATACTAGTTATGTCACTCGAAAACATTAGAAATTTCTGCATTATTGCGCACATCGATCATGGGAAATCTACCCTTGCCGACCGGCTTTTGGAAATTACCCACACCGTGGAAAAACGGGAAATGAAGGCGCAATTGCTTGACCAAATGGATTTGGAAAGAGAACGCGGAATTACCATCAAGCTTCAGCCAGTCAGAATGCAGTACACAGTAAACAGTAAACAGTATATTTTGAATCTCATCGATACGCCCGGACACGTAGATTTTACTTACGAAGTTTCAAGGTCCCTGGCATGCTGCGAAGGCGCAATTTTAGTGGTCGATTCAACCCAGGGAATAGAAGCGCAAACTTTGGCCAATGTTTATTTGGCTTTAGAACATGATCTAAAACTTATTCCTGTGGTAAACAAAATAGATCTGCCAAACTCTGACAGGCAAAAAACAGCCGATGAGCTTAAAACCGTTTTTGGATTTAAAGATGAAGAAATTTTATACGCTTCCGGAAAAACCGGAGAAGGCGTAGAAGATATTTTAAAAGCCGTAATTGAACGCGTGCCTGCTCCAAAAGGGGACAGCTCAAAACCTTTTACCGGATTAATTTTCGACTCACTATACGACATCCACCGCGGCGTGGTGGTTTTTGTGCGCGCAATGGACGGCCAGCTAAAAAACCGAGAAAAAATTTATATGATAGGCAGTAAAACCCAGGCCGAAAGTTTGGAGGTCGGTTATTTTCATCCGCAAATGCAAAAAGCTGACGAAATTAAAACCGGTGAAGTCGGCTATATTGTTACCGGACTTCGCGACGTAAGCAAAGCAAGGGTTGGCGATACAATTACCTTATTCGACCGTAAGACCGATGTCGCCCAGCTTCCGGGGTACAAACACGTAAAGCCCATGGTTTACGCCACAATTTTTCCGGTCAGTGGCGATGATTATCCAATTTTAAGAGAAGCTATGGGAAAGCTAAAGCTTTCGGACGCCGCTTTGGAATTTGAACCAATAAATATTCCAAGCATTGGTTTTGGTTTTAGAACAGGCTTTTTGGGCCTACTGCATATGGACATTGTGCAGGAGCGGCTTACGCGTGAATACAATTTAGATTTAGTGCTTACCGCGCCGTCCGTGGCTTACCGAATTGTAAAGAGCAATGGCCAGGAATTTTATATGCACAACCCGGCGGAAATGCCTGACCCTTCTGTTATTAAGGAAATGCACGAGCCGTGGATGGCTGTAAATATTTTAACGCCCCAGGAATACATTGGCCCAATAATGGAAATTGCCAACCAGCGCAGGGCAATATCCAAAGATATAAAATACATTGGCGCCACGCGTGTGGATATGAGTTTCGAAATGCCGCTGGCTAACATCATTATCGATTTTTACGACAAACTAAAATCCGTCTCTTCGGGGTATGCTTCTTTAAATTATGATTTTATAGAGGAGAGGGTGGGGGATTTAGTAAAAGTGGACATATTGGTTGCCGGCGAACCAGTAGCCGCCCTTGCGGCCATAATGCACCGCTCTGTAGCGGCTGTTGACGGCAAAGAATTAGTAGAACGCCTTAAAACTTTAATCCCAAAACACCAATTTGAAATTCCAATCCAAGCCGCAATTGGAGGCAAAATAGTCGCCCGCGAAACTATATCGGCGTTGCGTAAAGACGTAACCGGATATTTGTACGGCGGCGACGTTACTAGAAAAATGAAACTCTTGAATAAGCAGAAAAAAGGTAAAAAAAGAATGAAGCAAATTGGCAAGGTGGAGATTCCACAGGAAGCGTTTTTGGCCGTGTTAAAAAAATAAACATACATGATTACAAGTACACTAACTAAAGCCTTTGATGGTGATTATGAAATATTATTTTCTTATACTTTTAGTGTATACGAAAATAAATTGGTAATCAAAGATATCGCCGGGTTTGACTTTGAATTCAATTTTTTAAACGACCCTTCCAAGGTGGATTCTTCGATAGAAATTCAAGAGAAGAAAGATGATAAGCCTTCCTTTTTGACATTAAAAAAAATACTCGTATTAAACCTTTATAACTTTAGAAACCCACTAGGCATAGGCACTACTAGTAAGCTCGAGATAATTAAGTTAAAAGATGGCAGGAGCCTTTATTTTTCAATTCACGCAAAATCACTAAACGAAACTACCTCTTTTCTGCTAGTGACTTTAAACTTTTATTTAAAATAGAATGGAACCGACTCAAGAGCAATCCAAAAATCAAGAGGAACAGAGATTGGCTGATGGCCAGCCGGTTATTTCGTCAGCAAAAACAGATAAAAATACAACCTCCGGACTTACCAAGGAAATTGAAAACGCCATTGCGAAAGCCAAAGTTGAAGCGTTAGATGAGATGAGAAAAGACTTAAAAGATGAGAAGGTTGGGATTATAACCCTAACAGGAGTTTTCGTTTCTATTTTTACATTTATTTCAGTTGAAATTCAAATTTTAAAATATTTATGTGATTTCTATAAAATTGCAGCGTTTACTTTCATTTTTGCAGGAACATTAATTCTGTTTATCTCGCTTTTAGACTACATTGCTAAGGGCTGGCTTAAAGACAAGGACCAAATATTGGGTAGGTTAAATTATGTAATTTTTATTGGGATGATGTTGATTATTGGTGGACTAGCGGTAACGTACTTTTCAGGGACGGTAATTGTTTGTTCAAAATAACTGGGGACATGACCCATTTTTCGAGAGTTTTGTAACTTGTGGTATAATTATAGCGTTATAATTATTGTGAAAAAAATGCTATCTAAAGCCCAACTTCCGGTGCAAATTTTTAAACAGGGTAAACGTTTTGTCGCTTATACCCCTGTTTTGGACTTGTCCACTTCAGGCAGGACTGAAAAAGAAGCTAAAGTCAGGTTCCATGAGTTGGTACAAATTTTTTTTGAAGAGCTTGAAGAAATGGGAACTATGGAAGAAGTACTATTAAGCTTAGGTTGGCAAAAGGCAAAATCACAATGGCGACCTCCTCATATTTCTGACGAGAAGGTTTCTGTTTCTATTCCTGCCATGGCTTAAGTTTATGTCCGAGATTGATCAGGTCAGCTGGAGAAAATTTGAAAAATTCTTAATAAGGATTGGTTGCGTCTTTAAACGACAAAGAGGCGATCATAGAATATATTGGAAATCGGGAATACCCAGGCCAATTGTTGTGCCACAGGAAAGGGTATTGCCGGTTTTTATTATTCATAACAATTTAAGAGTATTAGGAATAACAAAAGAAAAATTTTTGGAAATTATCAAAGATCTATAAATAATTGGAAATGGGGACATGGCCCATTTCTATACATAGAGCCCTTTTGCTTTAGCGTACTAGTACGCTGGTACACGAATGAATAATTGGGACGTGATCGATTTCTTAAAAAATACGAAGCCCGCGGATATGTGTCCGCGGGCGCGTGTTTTTGATTAGGCGATATTATGTGATCTCGAGCACCACATTGTCGCCGGTTTGGTTTACCTTTACTGTGGCTTCATCCGTTCCGCGTTTTACAACCACGGTGTCTTTGTTGATGCTGTAGGCTTCGCCCGAAAAAGCGTCGCAAAGCCTTTCACCAAACGGTTGATCAAAGTGACACGCTGCTTTTAAATCAGTGGTTAAGCCACCGTTGGTTTTGGGCACAGCGGTAAGTGGAATGCTGTGGATAGCCAAGAGCGTTTCCAGTTGCATACATCCTCCAGTTAAGTGTATATGCAGGCTCAATTTCCCTGCGACTGACAACAGTTTAGCATAAATGTAAAAATGGGGACATAACCCATTAACATCAAATCGGCAATCCGCTACTGGTGGAGCCGGTTTTTTGATATAATTACATTAAATGCCATATCAAAAGAAACAAAAAGTAAATAAAATTGACGCGGTATTTGAAGGCGGAGGAGTTAAAGGCAGCGCGCTTGTCGGTGCTGTAGCTTATACTGAAAGTTTGGGCTATACTTTTGAAAATTTGGCCGGAACCTCGGCAGGAGCCATAATGGCCAGCTTGCTTGCAGCCGGCTATAAGGCGCAGGAAATTAAAAAGATTCTGGACGCCCTGGACTATAAACTGTTTAAGGATCTTTCCCTAAAGGGCCAGGTTCCGCTTTTTGGGCCGCTTTTAAGTTTGCTTTTCGAAAAGGGGATTTACGTTGGTAATTTTTTTGAAAATTGGTTAAGAAAGCTGCTTAAAGCAAAAGGCGTAAGAACGTTTGGTGATTTAATTATAGATGAATACAAAAACGACGAACGGTTTAAGTACAAACTTCAGGTAATAGCATCTGATATTTCCCGCGGAAGGCTTTTGGTTTTGCCGACCGATGTTAAAGACTTCGGTATTAATCCGGACAAGCTGGACATTGCGTTTGCTGTAAGGATGAGTATGGGCATCCCGTACTTTTTTCAGCCGGTCTTTGTGAAGGGCAAGGGAGCTCCTTCTTATGTGGTTGACGGCGGAATTTTAAGCAACTACCCGGTTTGGCTGCTAGATGACGGGACAGATAACCCGCCGTGGCCGACCATTGGTTATAAGTTAGTAGAACCCGATGAGGGCAAACCCCATAAAATTAACGGGCCAATTAGCATGCTTTCCGCTTTGTTTGACACGATGGGCGAAGCCCACGACGCGCGCTACATAAAAGACATAGACTTTATGCGCACAATTCCCATTCCAACTTTAGGCGTGCACACGACAGATTTTAATTTGAGCCAAAAAACTAAAGACGATTTGTATAATTCCGGTTTTGAGGCCGCACAAAAGTTTTTCGACACCTGGTCATTTGACCGGTATAAAAAGAAATTCCTCGAAGACTTGCTGGCTCATAGGACTGAAAAATTGTGGAAAAAATAAGTTTATAAAGCAACAAAAAGCCCCAATGGTCAATTGTTTGTTGGGGATTAACCTATATACAAGATCCTTTATTTGTGCTATAATTAGGTCTGCAAATACTTATGAAAGAAACCTAGTCGAATTTTACCAACATAGTTAAATTTGCAAACTTTATTTTTTAAATAACAACTACCATGAATGGTGTAATCAAGAAAAAGACCGACAAGGGCTTTGGCTTCATTAGCGTAGCCGGCCAAGACAAAGATTTGTTTTTTCATAGCAAATCTTTAGTCGGTGTAACTTTTGACGAGTTAAACGAAGGTGACGAAGTCATTTTTGAAACCGAAGACTCCCCAAAGGGTCCAAATGCGGTCAACGTAAAAAGAGCTTAAATCTTTTAAAAGCCTCTCCTGTTTAGGAGAGGCTTTTTTTGTTATAATTCAAAAAAGCAGTTTTGGAGGATTTATGCTGGAAGATAAAAACAGGGAGTTCACAGAAAAAGTTTACATTCCCCGGAATATCAGCGTGGTTCAAAAAACCATCCGTCTCACGAAAAACGGCGTGGCAAAACCTTGCGAGCACGACCTAACCTCGGATACTTTCCTAAAGGCCTGGGTCAATTTTGACAGTTTCAGTCGCAACGCTCCAGTGGTTAACTGGCTTATCTCAATAGCCAGGAACACTGTGCTTGACTGGTTGCGTCAAAGGTCTACTGTAGGCGAGCTACACTCGGTCAGCATCGAAAATCCCCTTGCTGAAGAACAGAGGGATTTTGTTCTAGAGCTACGTGACCAGTTCGGCTGGCCAGATCCTTTTGTTTTCACTGATTGGGGTGAAAGGATTGAGCTGGTTAAAAGAGCTCTGCAGGCTTTGCCCGGGCACTCACGTATGATTTTTGAGATGGCAGAGGTGGAAGGGCTGTCTTACTCTGAAATCGCGCAAGTTTTAGGCGTAAAAGAGCAACATGTCAGAAATACCCAGTTTAAAACCTGGAAACGCCTTCGGGCAAGCGCGGTGGTTGATTGAAAACTTCATTACCTTCCAAAAAGTCCGGGGTGTGGCAGGAGTTTTTTGCCCTGCCGAACCCCGGATTAAGTTTTTTTCGGTCATCCGCCTGCCAGGGAAGCCGTTTTTTATTTATTTAGTATGGAATTTCCTAATACCACTATTTTTCTACATTAAAGATCAAAAAAACGGGACGACGCGGATGCGCCTCCCGTTTTCACAAATAAGCGGCGTAGATTGCATATGGCCGCTTATTATATTTGGGCTACTGATTTGGACTTTTTTGCAGTTTCGCGTTTAAGCGTTTGCAACATTTCGTACATGTGTTTAATAAGTTCCCCGGCCGCTTCCTTAGGCGCAACTGTGGCTCCGAAAATGGCAGTCGCTGCCATGCGGTTAAACACCTTTTGGGAAGCGTCAAAGTGGATTGCCAACACATGAACCTTCTTTTTGTCCTCCGGTTCTGCTCCAATAAGCACGGTCCACTTTAAATTTTCAGGAAATTTGGGGTCACTGGTTTTGAAACTTTCAACCAGAATTTTGCTGAATTCCAGGATGTAGGTTTTGTAGGCCTCGTCCTCAAACGGAACTGCGTGGACAGTAATCCCGCCCCACTCCGTTTGCCCGAAAGCAACCGTTGGCAAAAAACCGACAACCAGGCACAACACCGAAACAGTTTCTTCATTTTTCACTCCCTTTTGGCGTAGATCCCTTCTCTTGAGCCATTTTAGACTGTTTAAGCCCAAAAGTCTATTTAAAACTATTTTGCCAACTCGCCTGCCTGCCGATTTTATTTTTTTGCCATTTCCAAATGAACCGAAAGGGTATATACTTTGCTTTATGCAGTGGAGGAAGAATGAAGGACTTACAGATTTTTTTCGAGACCGAAATCTACAACAAGGACAATATTCAGAAGGTCAAACGACTAATCTTCAGCCGCCTAAAAAGTCGTCTCAAATTCGTCCGTATGGAAGATGTAGACGACCTCGCTCAAAACACGTTTTTCAACGCCTGGAACAAACTGGCCAAATTCAGAGGGGAATCCAGTCCGAAAACCTGGCTCTACACAATTGCAGAACGAGAGATTCTTACTTTCTTGCTAAAGGGTGGCTACCTAAAAGCTGCCTTAGCGCAACGAGCGGAGAGCTTGGATGCATTGAAAGAGTCGGTGAGATTTGAAGGCGGGTTTGACGCCGAAATGCAAAGAAAAATGTGCCCTTACGAGCGTTTAAAACGCAGTGAAATTTCCAAGTGCTACGGGACTGCCCGGGCGCTGTTAAAGTCGTCGCACGCTGAAATGTTCGAAATGAGACTGGATGGCGCACACCACAAGGAGATAGCGCATGCGCTAAATACCACAGAAAAAACTGTACAAGTGACTCTTTTCCGCGTTAGAGGCTATTTGCAAAGTTCTATGGGAGGCAACTATGCCGGCTTCTAACCCGAACTTGGCCCCAGGCTGCTTGTTTAGCAGATCTTTGGGGCCAATTTGTTTGGCGGGAGAAAAATATGATATAATTTATTAAAGTTTATTTTTATGACAGAAACAAAAACCATCCTAATTTGTGAAGACGACCCTATGCTCTCTAAGACACTTAGGGACGCTTGTGTTACCGAAGGCTATGCGGTTGAAATTGCCAATGACGGCGAAGAGGGTTTGAAAATGGCTTTGGAGAAAAAACCCCATATTATTTTTTTAGATATAATGATGCCCAAAATGGACGGCTTAACCGTGCTTAATAATTTAAACACGCAGCAGCAGGAGCCAAAGAGCAAAATTTTTATGTTTACCAATATGTCTGAAACGGAACAAATTGCCCAGGCGCTTTCAAACGGCGCGGCCGGGTATTTTGTTAAAGCACAAACTCCCTTAAGCGATATTTTAGCAAAAATTAAGGAATAAAAATTTTTAAAAGGCCGGCTCCCGGCCTTTTTTTTGTTGCAGTTGCAAATTTTGGATGAAAGCTAAAACTATGTTAAAATAAATTTATAAATTTTATGTTCAGAAACAGAAAACTCCTAAATAAAATAATGGCGGTAATTATGGTCATAGTCGTGCTAAGTATGATTTTGGCCTTATTGGGGCCCTCTTTTTTAGCAGCTAAAATATGAAAAAAAGAACCAAACTCGTTACCAAAAGTTTAGCCACTGCTTTGGCTATGTCTGATTTTTTGTTTATTCAGGCAGCTCTTAGTATAACGGCTTTTGTGGAAGCCAAACCCACACAAGGCCCAGAAGATTGCTTTTGCTAAATACGGTTGTAGCCGCTTAAGGCGGCTGAAGTTTAGTAGCTTTATTTAGTAAGATGGTAACAGATTTATGAAAAACAAATTAATTAAAATTTTTATACTTAGTTTAATTTTCCAGGCCTTATATATTTCCTCGGCAAAAGCTGCGACTAACTATTATGTCTCCAAAACAGGAAGCAATTCAAATCCAGGAACGCAGGCTTTGCCCTTTTTAACCATAGACAAATGCGGGGACGTGGCAGTGGCGGGGGATACCTGTTTGGTGGGGCCGGGAACTTACGACGAAAGGGTTAGTCCGGTCAATTCTGGCAACGCAGGTAATCCTATAATTTATAAATCTTCAAACGGTGCCTGTAACCCCCAGGCTCCTGCCAATTGCGCAAAGGTCCGGGGTTTTACCTTCACGAACAAAAGTTACATTACAATGGACGGGTTTGAAGTTACAAACGGCGGAATGACAACCGATACTGACCGCAGCATTATTGTAACAAGCACTGTCGGGGTCAATATATTAAATAATTACATTCACGACACAACTAGTAACGCAATTTTCGCAAGGCCGTGGAGCGGCGAGCCGAGGGCATCTTGGCTTACCGTACGCGGCAATACTTTTACCAATATCGGTCCTTATGGCAACCGCGCTACCGCTATGCTGCTTTGGGGAGATGACACGCTAGTGGAAAATAATGATATTTCCCATGCCGAAGATGGAGTTATCCCTACAGGCCGTAGGATTGTAATTAGAAATAATACTATCCACGATTTTTACGTAATAGAAGACCCGTTAGTCCATAATGACGGCATCCAAAGCTTTTGCAGCGCCGGCACTCCAAATGAAGCTGTAAATTATTTGTTGATTGAAGGCAACCGGCATTTAGATAATCCGGACCACGATGAGCATTTTGCATTAATTAACGGAACCAGCGCCTGCGGCGGGACGACAAATGTAATTTTAAGAAATAATCTTATTTACAGAATTGGGGAAGTTTCTTACTTAGCAGACGCTAATAACAGCTTTGGCTACAACCATAAGTATTACAATAATACCACCGTTATAGGTTCTCTCGGCTTGCCAACTCACGGGACTGTCGGGCTTTCAGCCATTACCAATGGCTCAATTTTAAACAACATTTTTGTTGACGCCATTGTCAATTCACCGCCTTATTCGGTATACGGTTTGAAAACTGGCGACTCCACAAGCGAAGGAGACTACAACCTCGCGTATATGTCTTCCGGCAACCCTATTTGGGCCAGCCCAATTAAAGATGAGCCCCATGGCCTTCGGGATGTCAACCCCTTGTTTGTCGGCGGTTCCGATTTTAATCTACAGTCAACGTCTCCTGCCAAAGATGCCGGCGGCCCGTTGACTACAATTTCAGCAAGCGACAGCGGCAGCGGCACGACTTTGCTGGTTAATGACAGCCATTTTTTCCAGCCGGGTTGGGCAGGGGCTAATGCAGACTGGATAGCGGTAGGGACAACCGGAAATGCGGCGCAAATTAGCTCAATAGATTACAGTACTAACACAATTATTCTGGCTTCACCAATATCAAGAAGTCCCGGACAGGCGGTGTATTTGTTTAAAAATTCTCAAGGTAC
The DNA here is from genome assembly GCA_036726225.1 of Patescibacteria group bacterium. Lineage (GTDB taxonomy): Bacteria > Patescibacteriota > Doudnabacteria > UBA920 > UBA920 > PALSA-1336. Next base: position 202,267 of record DAIMCS010000002.1, read on the forward strand.
CCAAGTCCTTTACGGCGGCGCCCCGGACATTGGCGCTTTTGAATACA
>DAIMCS010000003.1:0-138111 GCA_036726225.1 Patescibacteria group bacterium
ATACCCTAATCTAGGGCATCTTTCTTAAAACCGCCATATGTGTGTACACATTACCCAAAGCCCTGGACAAATCCGGGGCTTTTTGTTATAATCTTTGAGTTATTTTACACATAAGATTTTGTGAGTAGGCAAGTAGTTTGTTATCGCACTATGATGAACCAACGCCAATGGGCAAAGTCATAAAAGGAAAACAATGGATAAGCCACAGCTAAAAGCGCAAAAGCGCGATTTAGAAACCACCACGCCAAACAAATTGCGTAAAGCAGGCAGCCTGCCCGCGGTTTTGTACGGCCATAAAGTTAAAAACGAAAGTTTGAGTGTAAACTTGCGCGAGTTTGAGAAAGTCTTGAAAAAAGCAGGGGAGAGCACAATTATAGATTTGGTTACCGAAGACGGCAAAATCCATCCCGTGCTTATTCACGAAGTTCAAAACCACTATTTAACCAGCCAGCCAATTCACGTTGACTTTTACGAAGTCAGTATGACTGAAAAACTTAAAGCTAAAGTTGCTTTGGAATTTATAGGTGAATCGGGCGCCGTAAAAACTTTGGGCGCAATTTTGGTTAAAATCTTATCTGAAGTTGAAGTTGAATGTTTGCCGGCCGATTTGCCCCACAACCTTACTGTTGATTTGGGCAAATTAAAGACAATGGAAGATTCTATCCACGTCAAAAACTTGGAAGTTTCTCCTAAAGTTAAGGTTCTAACGCCTGCCGATGAATTAGTGGCCAAAGTGCAGCCTCCTCGTGACGTTGAAGCTGAACTTGCAGCTCCAGTGGTTGAAGATATAAGCAAGGTTGAAGGCGCGGCTGAAATTAAACCTGAAGCTGCTACAGAAGGCGCTGTTGGTGATAAGCCGGAAAAGGCTGAAAAAGCAGAAAAGTCTGCCTAAAGCTTGATTTGTCTCCGGCAGAAAAGAAAAAGAAAATATAAAAAAGTCCCGGTGGTCCGGGGCTTTTTTATATCGTAAGTTTTTGAATAATAAATTTAGTAGCATTTTGTCACATATGTGACAAAATGCTACTAAAATAAATTTTTTATTTCGACATAACGCCAAAGACTGTTAAAGTCTCTGTGGAATTGGGTTTTAGATTTAGGTAAATGTTTTTTGATTAGTTTATATAAATCAGATTTTTGCCTTGGGTCGAACTCGAGATAGACCAACTTCGGCTTATTTTTTAGCGCAGCGATTTGCAAAAGCAACCTACGGATTTGCATTAAGCCTTTTTCTTTTGTGTAGAGCGAAATTACGGGCTCAAATTTTAGGCCCTCTTTGACGGAAGAAAACCTATTTTTTACTCCATACCAGCCGTAAGGCAGATTGGCAATAATTATATCGAAATTATCTTTAATATTTGCCAAAAGGTCAGACCGAACAAATTTAATTGGTAAAAAAGTCCTATAGTAGCGACTATTGGACTTTTTGCCTAAAATGAGTTTGGCATTTTTTTTGGCAACTTTAAGGGCTGCTGATGAAATATCGGAAGCTGTAACCCGTAACCCGTCACTCGTAACCAATTTAGCAACTGCTATGGCAATACACCCACTGCCTGTGCCAATATCGAGGATTTTAACTCCATCTCGAGCGCCAGCGAGAGATCTGTTTTTCATCGCAGCATGATTTACAGATTTCTCACTTCGCTTCGCGAAGTTCGAAATGGTAAGATTGATCAATTCTTCCGTCTCTGGGCGGGGGATTAGCACATTACGATCAACTTTAAATCTTAATCCGTAAAAATCTTTGTAGCCCAAAATGTAAGCCACGGGCTCGCCTTTAAGGCGACGATTAGCCATCCGTGTTAATCTGTTTGTTTGTATCCGTGTTAATTTGAATTCCCCATTCATATACAAAAATTCCTTGGGTCTACCAAGGATGTGCGACAAGAGTAGCTCGATCTCTATCGATGAATATTTTTTTAAGGCCTGTCTGATTATCATAAGAGATCCCTCGCTTCGCTCGGGATGAAATTCAAAATTCTCCAATTTTGAATTTCATTTTTTCAACGCTTCTTTTTTCGCTGCTAAATCGGCCTTTTGCAAAGCTGAAGTAATGTCTTCTAGTTTTCCCTCCATAATCAAATTTATCTGGTTGAAGTTTTCGTTTATGCGGTGGTCAGTTACACGGTCTTGGGGGAAATTATAGGTACGGATTTTTTCAGAACGATCTCCGGTGCCAATTTGCGACTTAGTTAAGTCGCGGACCTTTTTGCTTTCTATTTCCGCGTAATGTTGGGCTACGCGAGAACGGATAACAGCCAAAGCCTTTTCGCGGTTTTGGGCTTGCGAGCGTTCATCCTGACATTGGGCAGTAATGCCGGTTGGAATGTGGGTTATGCGAATTGCGGAATAAGTTGTGTTTACAGATTGTCCGCCGTGCCCGGAAGAGGTTGTTGCTTCGATCTTAAGATCTTTATCGGCAATAGCGTAATCTTTTTCGCCCAGTTCCGGCAAAACCGCCACGGTAATAGTGGAAGTATGCACGCGGCCGCTTTTTTCCGTTTCCGGCACGCGCTGCACGCGGTGAACGCCGCTCTCGTATTTAAATTTAGAATACGGTCCGGGGAGCTTAGAGGAAAAAATTTCAAAAATAATTTCTTTAAACCCGCCAGCCTCCGACTTGGAAGAAGAAAGTATGTGGACTTTCCACTTGTCCTCGTCCGCAAATTTACCATAGGCCCTAAACATTTCGGCCACAAAAAGCGTGGCCTCGTCCCCGCCGGCGCCGGCGCGGATTTCTACAATGCAGTTTTTGTCGTCATTTGGGTCTTTGGGGAGCAAAAGATTTTCTATTTCAGATTTCAGATTTAAAATTTCCACCTCTAACCTATGGGCTTCATCCAAAGCCATAGACTTTATTTGCGCATCACTATCGTCAAGTAGCTTTTTATTGTCTTCTAATTCTTTAATCTTTAATCCATAATCTGTAATTTTTTCAACAACAGGAGCCAGTTCTGCCTGCCTCTTTCCAACTTTGGCCATATCAAAATTCCCCGAAGCCATTTCTTGGGTGAGCTTGTTGTATTCATCCATTATTTTTTGAAAAGCTGGTTCCATATTGGTAGTATAACGTATTAAGAATTATGTATAAAGTCAAAGAAAAAACGGATCCGTATATCCGTACGAATCCGTATTCCGTAAAGTAGTTATTTCTTAGTTCTGGCTTTGCGTTCTTTTTTCGGTTTGACCACAGCTTTAATTTGGGTGGCAGTTGCAGTGCGTTTTTTGAATTTATCTACATTACCGGCGGCGTCCAATAACTTTTGTTTGCCAGTGTAAAACGGATGGCAGTTGCTGCAAATTTCCGTGTGCAGCTCTTTCATTGTTGAGCCAGTGGAAAAAACATTACCGCAAGCGCAGGTAACGGTGGCAGTGGCGTTAAATTGTGGGTGAATCGCGTCTTTCATTGAAGTTTTTTTAATGACACTTTTGATATTTTACCAAGCCTTGCCTAAAAAGTCAACAGCTGCTATAATACGCAGGTTATAAACTAATCAAACATATTCCGCATACTTTCCTGTCTTTTTTTTGCCTGAGGGCTTAAAAAAGGCCGCGGAATAGGTGAGAAAGGATTAAGTATGAAAGAGGTAACTCTTTTAGATTTGCTAAAAAGCGGCGCGCATTTTGGCCATACCACCTCCAGGTGGAACCCAAAAATGAAGCCGTTCATTTTTAGCACACGCAACAATATCCATATTTTGGATTTGGAGCAAACCAAGAAAGCCCTGGAAAAAGCCGCTAAGTTTGCAAGCGATTTAGCCCGCACCGGCGGTACGCTTTTATTTGTGGGCACCAAGCGCCAAAGCAAGGAAATAGTCAAAAACGCGGCTGTGGCCTGCGGTATGCCTTATGTAAATGTGCGCTGGCTTGGCGGTACGTTTACCAATTTTAAAACCATCCAAAAAACCATCCGCAAACTGGAGAAGCTGGAAAACCTTAAAGCTTCCGGCGAGCTGGAAAGCCGCTATACAAAGAAGGAAAGGCTGCTTATTGAAAGAGAAATTGAAAAATTAAAAAAGCTTTTCGAAGGCATCCAGTCAATGAAAAAACTTCCGGAAGCAATTTTTGCCACTGACGTTAAGCATGATGCTATTGCGGTTAAAGAAGCGCAAAAAAGCAAAGTTAAAATTATTGGGCTTATTGACACCAACTGCAGCCCGGACAAAATTGACTATCCAATTCCGTCCAACGACGACGCCACAAAAGTAATTGAACTTATGACCGGCGTAATGTCCGAAGCAGTCAGCGAAGGCAGGAGCACTCAGACTGTAGCCAAAGAAGAGCCCAAGTAATTGAACAAAATTAATTAAAAATAAATAAAATTAAGTAAAATTCTATTTAATTTTACTTAATTATCAAATTTTATTTAATCAATATGACTCACGATCTAATAAAAGAGCTTAGAGAGCTTACAGGAGCGGGAATTTTAGAAATTAAAAACGCCCTTTCCGAAATTGGGCACGACAAAGACAAAGTAATTGAGTTTTTGCGCAAAAAAGGCATAAGCAAAGCCGGCAAAAAAGCCGACCGCGTTGCCAAAGAAGGCATAGTCGAAGCATACTTGCACCCCGGTAACCGGGTAGGCGTGCTTGTGGAAATAAACTGTGAGACAGATTTTGTTGCCAGAACCGAAAATTTTAAAGCTTTGGCCAAAGATTTGGCTCTTCACATAGCGGCAGCTAACCCCTTATATGTAAATATTACCGATGTTCCGGCCGAAGTTTTGGAAAAGGAAAAGGAAATTTACAAAGAGCAGGTAAAAGACAAGCCGGAAGATGTGGTTAATAAAATTGTGGAAGGAAAAATTGCCAAATATTACGAAGAAGCCTGCTTAATGGAGCAGCCTTTTATAAAGAATCCCGATGTTAAGATAAAAGACCTGGTTTCCGGGGCGGTTGCCAAAATGGGGGAGAACGTTGTGGTTAAAAGGTTTGCAAGGTTTGTCCTTGGGAATTGACAACGGTAATTTATAACAAATAATTGATGACCGATAACAAAAAAGTATGATATTATGTTATTAGTTATTTATTATAAGTTATAAGTTTTATCCCCTTGTCCTACCAAATTTTACCCAACATAACTTTTATTCTTTCAGTTTTGGGGATTTTGTTAGTTATTTTAAGGCACGTTCCGCAAGCGGCGGTGTCTGAAAATGAGCAGGCCGCACAACCTGCCGCCGAGCTCAAACTTATTGAAAAAGGCCTGCCCGCGCAGGCCATTTCCAAAATAAAGGTTAAATTGGCCACAGCCGTAAAGAAAGCCTGGAACTTTATTTTGGAAGCCAAAGACCTAAAGCCCCACGCGGCAGCGGGTTACAAAATGAAAAAGATTTTTGGCAACAGGATGCCGCTCTTTAAAAAGCCGGCTTTTCCGGTCGTCACCCAAACCCTGCACGAAGTTAAAAACGAGCAATACTTTTTAGACATAATAAAACTGCAGCCCAAAAGTTTGACGAATTACGACGGTTTGGGCAAGTTTTATTTAGACCAGGAAAATGTTAATGACGCCAGAGATATTTACCAGTATTTAGTCAACCACGAGCCCATGAATGCGGATTATCAGGCCAGGCTCGCGTTTTGTATGTATCAGACTAAAAATTTTACCAAAGCGGCGGAGCATTATAAGAAGGCGGTAGCTCTTGATTCCACCCAGCCAAACCGTTATTATAACTTGGGTTTAAGTTTGGAAGCCGCCGGTAGAACGCAGGAAGCACAACTGGCTTTAAAGAAAGCTTTGGAAATGGAGCCGGAAAACCCCAAGTTTCAGCTCCGACGCTCCAAAAGTTGAAGGTCGGAGCCCCGACTCTGTCTAAAAGCATACGTCGGGGCAAGGGGTAAAAAAGACGCAAAAAGTATAAGAATCAATCTTAAACAATTGTTGGCCCCGTAGCAAAATAAAAATGATTGTAAAGTCCGGTAATCTTGGGCCGACGTAGCTCAGCTGGTAGAGCAATTCCATGGTAAGGAATAGGTCATCGGTTCAATTCCGATCGTCGGCTCCAGATTATTGGATTTTTATTTGGTACGGGGTAAATGCCGCAACTCCATGGTAAGGAGTAGGCCTGCCCATATTGGTTTGACAAGGAAAAAAAACAGCTATACACTATATTTAATATGTTAACTTTATCTGCCGTCTTAGTTTTAGTCCTCCTCCCACTTATTAAGACCATTACTAAATGGGCGGCTTTTGAGACAGTTAGGATAAAGTAAGATTGTAGAAAATTTACCCAAAACAAAAGCCCGCCTAAAAGAGAGCGGGATTTTTTATAGGGAAATTGGAACGTAGCTGATATTAAGTCAAAGGAGTAATATCAGCTACGTTCCAATACACACCAGCTAAGGAGGATGTTATTGAAAAAATTCAAGTCGATAGTTGAAATCTTTGGCGGCAGGAGCCCCAGGCATAAACGTGCCGGGGTGAGGAAACGCCCTCTTCCAAAACGTACGGATGGAAGGAAAAATAACGGAACGCACAGGAAGAAAGTGCAGAAAGGGGATGAAGCCGAGAATGGATAACGCAATAACTCCAAAAATACCCGCTTCAACGCAGGTATTGGCAACGATCGCAGATGGCATGGACAAGCGGGAGCTCTGGCAAGCGCTTGTCGGACAAGGCTATGGCATGGACATAGCCTACGTTTCTGAAACGGTCGAAAAACTGGAAAAGGCAGGTTTGGTGAGGTTCGTGTTCGATCAGCCAAACCTCAGAGCGATTTTAAAGCTCGCGTAAAGTCCAAAGACGGACCGAAGTTTTTCCGCCAAACGACAATGAGGACAGGTTTACAAACGCGCAATGCGAATGTGAACCCGTCCTTATTTTTTTAAGAAAAAAGGCGCGAGCGTATAAACGCTCGCGCAACGCAGGCACACGTTATTGTGCCGCCTTTTTGGTCTCGTGCCGGTCATATCTACTCGCCTGTGTCCTGATGATGGACCAGAACGGTGGGATTGACGCGCCAGTCGACATGCCAGTTAATCCTGCCCGCCTTGGTTTCCCTAATAAAGAAACCGACGTTGATTGCCAGCCCGATGGCAAAAGCGGTTATGGACGTTGCTGCCAACATCGCTTTGGGGTGTTCCCTTGTCAGTGCGACCACAATCACCGCGGAAAGGATTAACACTCCTGTCATCATCAGTGTATTTATCCTTTTGAGAGTTTCAACGTGTATCTCTCGGCCCATGTACCTTGTTGTTTCCATCTATTCGGTTCTCCTTTAAATAGAAATGGAGGCACAATGCCTCCTTCGTTTAGTATTACGATATCATACCAATAAGTCTACGGCAAGGATTATGGTGTATAATTAATCAAATGAGCAACGGTATTCAAAAATTTTGGGCGTGGTATGAAAGGCACTACAAGTTCCATTTGCGGCTTTCCGTTATCCTTTTTTCCTGGCAGATTATCCATTTAATTTGGCTGGGGGTTTATATAATTATCCCCAGGCTGCTGCATACGCACCCGCCGGAGTTGCCAGGGGCGTTAAGCTTTCTTTTGGTGGTGGTTGATTACACAGAGATTCCTGCAATTATAAGCACATCACTTTTGTATGTAAATGATTTAAGAAAAAAGTTTTCGGGCAAAGCTTTTTGGTATTTAATTTTTTTAAATTCCCAGTGGCTGCATTTGTTTTGGATAACCGACGAAGTCGTGGCCCAAATTTTGTTGGAGAGGACTTTGGTTGCTATACCCGTTTGGCTGGCGTGGATTGCCATCCTTATAGATTATTTAGAAACGCCGGTAATGTACGACACCATTAAGAGGTGGTTAAAATATAAAAAATTTGAAACTTAAAAAAAACTCCGCTTGTGCGGAGTCTTTTTTGCAATTAGGGTTCCCAAAAACGACACGCGTTTTTGGGAGGAGGGACATTGTCCGATCGGCTGAAGCGGGCAGAAAATTTTCTGCACGCGTAAGCCGCAAGGACAAATGGCCCGTGGTGGGCGGTGAGGGACTCGAACCCCCGGAGGCCGAAAGGCCGTCGCGTCTACAGCGCGATGTAATTGCCGCTATACGAACCGCCCAGTTTTTAAATTGCTTGTTTATTTTATCAGTTTAAGGCCGTTTTATCAAGGTGCCGGCCTAAAAGTCTTGACTTTTAGGCAAGGTGTGGTATAATCATTTCAATTTCGTTCAAGCAAGCCTACCAATTCTCACCTAACGCTCTGTACCAAGACGTAAATGGATCGTGGCAGGTACGTAACGGGTTTCAAACTACGACCCGAACGGATTGCAGAGAGCAAAAGAACAATAAAAAAGAGGAATATGAACATTCTTTGCTCCATGGACGGGGCAAATGTATTTGGCAGACAACAAAGAAAATCGAGGAAAATCAGTACAAGAAATGACAACGCAAAAAGTCCCAAGAAAAAGGATAAAGCAACACCCGGTAGGAGTAAAAGTCATTTCCTCAACACCGTCTCAAACGGTTGATGAGAGGCGGTGGTGCGAGCTCTGCAGCATTCGGATAGCTCCGAGTGAACAACACAGAGAAATCGCAGGTAAGCTGTATCACATGCGGTGCGCCAACAAGCTCGCCGCTAAAAAACCCACAAGAGAAGCAGAAGTAGATCCACAAAGAGAAAGTTTCGATGTGGTTCCTATGCTCAACCCGCAGATTAATTAGTTTGTCTATTCTCCTGGGGCTAGTTGAGTAGCCTGGAGAGTTTACGAACAAGATGCTTGGGCTGATGGGAAGCCGTACTACTCAACCCCGCAGTCCTTTGCATGGACGCTCGCGTCCCGCCGGCGCGTTAGAAGATGTATTTAGTCTTCTAACGCCCGGTGTTTATTTTTTTTACGTTCCTTCCTGCCAAGAGGCAAGATATTTTTTTTGCGCGGAAGTTAGACTGTCAATTTTAGCGCCGAGTGATGTAAGCTTAAGTTTTGCCACTTGCTTATCAATCTCGTCGGGGACGTTATAAACTTTTTTATGTAAAGTTTTGTGGTTGTTTACCAGCCACTCGCAGGTAAGGGCCTGGTCGGCAAAAGACATATCCATAACAGCGGAAGGGTGGCCTTCGGCGGCGGCTAAGTTCATAAGCCTGCCTTCGGCAATTAGGTAAATTTTCCTTCCGTCTTTTGTTGTATATTCAACCACATCGTCACGCACCTGTTTACTGTTTACTGCATACTTTTTCAATTGTTCAACATTTATTTCTACGTTAAAATGCCCGCTGTTGCCTAAAATAGCGCCATCTTTCATTAATTTAAAATGGTCTTTGGAAATTACGTCTTTGTTGCCGGTGGCAGTTAAAAGTACGTCCGCCTTTTTAGCGGCCTGGCCCATAGGCATAACTTCAAAACCGTCCATTACGGCTTTAAGCGCTTCCAGCGGGTCGACTTCCGTGACAATTACTCTTGCCCCTAACCCCTTTGCCCTTAGTGCTATACCCTTGCCGCAGTACCCATAGCCGGCAATTACCACCACTTTGCCCGGCAAAAGGACATTCATTGACCTTAGCAACGCGTCCATAGTAGACTGGCCGGTGCCATAGTAGTTGTCGAACATATGCTTGGTGGGAGTGTCGTTAATGGCAATCACCGGGTATTTTAATTTACCCGCTTTGGCCATAGCCTTAAGCCTTATTACTCCGGTTGTGGTTTCTTCCTGCCCTGCCCAGACAGTTTTTAAAAGCGACTTTTTTTTGGTGTGGATTTGCGAAATTAAATCCGCGCCGTCGTCAATTGTAATTTGCGGTTTAAAATCCAAAACTTTATTTAAACACCAGTAATATTTTTCACTGTTAATTCCGCGCCAGGCAAAAACGCTAACTCCGCTTACTGCAAGCGCTGCTGCTACGTCGTCCTGCGTGGAGAGGGGATTGCTGCCGCAAAGCGCAACTTTTGCCCCGCCCATAACTAAGGCTTTAACCAGCACAGCGGTTTCTTTGGTTACGTGCAGGCACGCGGCAATGCTTATATCTTTAAAGGGTTGGTCTTTTTTAAACCTGTCCATTAAAATCTGCAACACCGGCATTTCCCTTTGCGCGAGCGCAATATTTATTTTGCCTTGTTTGGCAAGTTTAAGGTTTTTAACTTTGTGAGGCATTTTGATAATCCTTATTTGTTAGACTTCCGCCCTGGGCGCATCCCTGCCGGCCGGGCAGGCGGGCGCCTCCGGCGGAAATAATATCCGCATTAGTATAGCAGAAAAGCGGGCGATTTAAAATTCCCCTCCCTTTATGGGAGGGGTTAGGGGAGGGTGGCTATTGCTCAATACTATTTAACTCGTTTTGGATTTCAATGTGGTTCTGGATTTCTGAAGTGTTATTTAGTTTAACTTGTTCTATGGCGCTGTCGCCGGTTTTTTTCACCGACTCCCGACTGCTCGAGCCGCCATAATACATAGCAAAAATAATTGCAATTATTACAATTGCTAAAATTAGGGAAATTAATACAAAGCCTTGATTTTTGTCTGAAGCGATCATTTTTGTTATTATAGCATAATCTACGCGGAACGAATTCACGTTAAAAAAATTGGAGGACAAAATGTCACACGGACTTCGTCAAGGCGTGCGCTTTACTGAACCTCAATTGCAAAGAATCATTGCACTGCTCACAACCACTGATATGCCGATTCCGCAAATAGCAAAACGAATGCAATGTTCGCGTAGCGCTGTGATCTCGATAAATAGGAAGTATGCTATACGTGACTACGCAGGGAGAAGACAAAGTTGGACGCAATTGAAGACGTGAAGGAATGAGTGAAAGCCCTTGTTTTTTCTGCAAGGTGCGCGCGTTTTTAGGCCGGAGTAAGCAGGCGCTTACTCCGGATTTTGTTTATTGCGGCTATTGACGGTGTTGCCTTCCTATGGTAGTGTTATGCAACCAAATATACCGCTTAAGACGGTTTTCTTCAGGAGGAATTACCGATGCCACGAGCAAATAGAACGATTTCAGCGATTGATGCAAATCTCATTGTGAGTTTTAGCGACCAGCACGCTTTGACGAAACTCCGAAAGCGAGTGGGCCGACCAACCGAGGGTACTGAGGTTGTGCTTGGACGCATCAAGAACAACGGCGTTGACCTTGTTGTCCGATACACCGAAAAAGGACCGGTCTACCGGTTGTCGGGCGGAACAAAAGAAGACGTTAAGGCTGTCCGGTCGAGGATCCTTAACGAGCAGGACTTCTTCACCGACTTTAAACCTGCCGTCAGCGCCACTACTCCGGCCGAACCTCAAGTTGAGATTAGTGTAGCAGCGCCAGCGGAGTAAATGGCGGAGAGTCATAAGGCGTTACTCTTTGGAAGGATTCAGCAATGAATCCGGTATTTCCAAAGAGTAACGCCTGTATTATTGGTATAGCTTTTTTTAAGCATTTATGTTAAAATATCCAGAGTTGTCGGCCGTCCCGCTGAGCGGGATCATCTGGTAGAGCAACGGTTTTGCTCCGGCGTGAAGTCGAAGTCCCGACTCTCGAAAAAGCGAGACGTCGGGATAAACCGCCCCGCAGCATTTTTCAAATTATCATCGGTAGCACGCCGATGTAGCTCAGTTGGTAGAGCAACGGTTTTGTAAACCGTAGGTCGTCGGTTCAAGCCCGACCATCGGCTCCATTTGAAAAATGCTGCGGGGTAATAGCAACAAAGATTATTTTCGCCGAATAATCTAAACTAAAATTTTTAATCAATAATCAATAATCTAAAAATGTCACAAGATCACCTTATAAACTTGGAATGTACAGTTTGCCACAACTTAAACTATCAAACCAAGAAGAATAAAAAAAATACCGCCAAAAGGTTAGAGCTGAAAAAATTCTGCAAATTCTGTAAAAAGATGCAGCTCCACAAGGAAACCAAATAGCCCAAGCCCTATTATCATAAATTTAGGGATCCCAAAAACGTGGAGCGCATCCGCCCTTGGCGGAGGCACGCGTTTTTGGGAAAAAGGAGCAACAACGAATTAAGTGAAAGTTTTGTTTTTACAAAACTTGAACGATAATGAGTTTGTTGCGACGAGGGGGGTTCGTACAATGGTAGTACTGCGGTCTCCAAAACCGTTAATGTGGGTTCGATTCCTACACCCCCTGCCATAAAAAGTCCACCGGCTAGTCCGGATGGACTTTTTATGATTGTAGTAGGAATCGAACGGGTTGAAGCGAGGCTAGGTTGACTCAGCAGAGTCAACCACAGCCGAGCGATCTGCAATGCGAGCTGGCGCAGCATTGCAGCAACCCAGGGCAACGAAGTCCCACTGCAGTGGGACGAGGCGGAATTCCTACACCCCCTGCCAAAAGAATTCCTGTTAACGCAGGAGTTTTTTTGTTATAATAAGTTTGGAAAAATAATGACGTCTCCATTTCATTTAATTACTCTATGGACAAGTTTGAATCTGAATTTAATCCTACCCCTGAAAAATTTTCTCCTAACCAAGAGTTCGGAGAAGGCGCGGCGGATTTTATAGAAAGGGCTGCCAGCCAATCTGTTTCTAGGAGCTTTGATATTGCCGCTAATGAGAAGAAAAATTTTTACTCACAAACAAGGATTTATGACGACCCTGGTTTAAAAGAACAAGAAGAACAACCTTTGCGGACTATTGAAGACTATTTTTGTAAAGCTGGTTTTTTGGAAGCATGCTACACCAAACTTTCAGGTAAAAATTTAATTGCGGAAGAAAATCGGGTGGAAATAGAAAAAGCCTTTAAAAGCCAATTATTGCGTGACAAAAATAATTGGCTTAAGGACACAAGTCATGACCTGCCTTCACCTGTGGCTTGGAATGTCGCAGATTATTATTTATTTATGGGGCAAAAGGACTGGGATGAACAGACTAACAATTTGGTTGAAAAGACTTTGAAGAGTGAGGTTGTAAATGAATTGGCTCAAAATAATAGAAGAAATTTGGAAGCAGCGGAAGCAGCGTCAAGGTATGTTTTGTTAAGCGGTAAAAATGATTTTTTACCGGAAGAATTAACAATTATGTTAACCGCTCTTAAAGAACGTTTTAACCAGTCAAGAGAGGCTGAAAATCAAGACCCTATTTTCCCCCCGGCTGCAGAGAACGCATTAAGATTTGCTGCTTTTTACTCAATTTTGAAGAAAAAAGAAGCATAGGATTTAGAAGGCCTGTTATTTTTTAAAACAATTAGAACGCTGTTCTACACTGACTGCCACAAAAAAGCACAACGTTTGAGCTGTGCTTTTTTGTGTTAGAAATGGGCCATGTCCAAAATTTCATAATCATTTCATAATAGGTATGGTATAATTAACGTGAGTTTTTATTAAAAAAATTTATGGACTTTCAACAAAACAACACTATTGTTGACCCAGCTTTTGCCCAAGACGAGCAAAGCTTTATTACACAAGTTTTTGGCTGGATGGCAACGGCTTTGTTAATTAGCGCATTAGCTGCTTATTATGTTTCGAGTACTCCTTCCATAATTGAGTTTGTTTTTGGCACCCCCTTTGTTTTTTACGGATTTCTAATACTCGAATTGCTCATGGTGGCCTATTTAGCCGGCATGGTAAAAACCATGTCGCTTACCACCGCGCGCATAACTTTTATTATCTATTCAGTTCTCAACGGTGTAACTTTAAGTTTTATTTTTTTAATTTATACTTCAGGTTCTATTGCGGTTACATTTTTTATTTCAGCGGGCGTATTTGGGGCAATGGCAATCTATGGTTATTTTACAAAGACCGATTTAACCTCTTGGGGGAATTTGTTGTTTATGGCACTTTTGGGTTTAATAGTGGCAAGCGTAGTAAATTTGTTTTGGTTTAACGAAACGTTATATTGGGTAACCACCTATGCCGGAATTTTAATTTTTGTGGGACTAACGGCCTATGATGTGCAAAAAATAAAAAATATGAATACGGTCATGGACGGTAATTCCGACGAAGATAAGAAAGAAGCAATTATGGGAGCGCTGACATTGTATCTTGATTTCATTAACTTGTTTTTAAATTTCTTAAGGATATTTGGCAAAAGGAAATAAAAGCAATAATAAAAAAAGCTCAACTTATTGTTGGGGTTTTTTTGTATGGAAAAGTTATATCTAAATTAACCTAAAACTAAAAACCCGGTAAGGTACATTATTAGCAAGCCGACAAAAAAACCTAAAACATTTGTAACTGTAAATATGGAAGACCATTTATCTTTTGCCATAAAGTGGAGAATGTCAAAAGTAACATCAAAAATTGCTCCGCTGCCAATGGCCAAAAAGAGCACGCCGTAAACAGGGGAGTACGCAAAGCCGCCAATTAAGCTGCCAAGGATGGTGGGGGCGCCGGCTAACAGTCCCAGTAGTAAAAGGTGGCCTAAAATTTTTCCTGTTTTACTTTTAGTTTCGCCGTGGGCTAGGGGGGAGATTATTGCAACTCCTTCCGTAACGTTATGGACCATAAAACCAATTACAAGCGTAGAACCCAAGGCAACTTCACCGACGGCGTAAGCACTGCCAATTGCCAAGCCCTCGCTTAAATTATGCAGGCCAATGCCAAGCGCGATTAAATATGCCCAAACTAAAGCCCTTAAATGACCGCCTCTTTCCGCCATATGGAATTCGGTTTTATAGCTGACAGCGCCCAAAACTAAAATTGCGGAAATAAAACCAATCACCAAAAGCCCAACCCCGTTAAAAGCATTTGGTAGGACTTTAATTAATTCAATCGATTCAGCCAGGGTATCAAAACCTAAAAACAGCAACAGCCCAATAGTTAAAGAGAGTAAGAACAAATAACCTTTGCCTCTGAGCCTGCGCAAAAATGGAAACCAGAGCAGCCCGAGCAGTATGGGTATAACCCCTACATACACGCCTAAGATAATAAAAGTCTTTAAATATTTTTCGTCAACCGTTGGCGTTAAAAACGCCACGTCAACTGCTTTTTCAAAAGTAACGCCGTCATTGGAAATAAGGGTGAACGCAATGGGGTCACCGTCAGTCCACGGATAGGCCAAGGAGACCACACCGCTTTCCAACGGTTTTAAAGTGTTGCCCGGCGTCATGGTAAATTTCCAAATAATCTCATTAACCACGGCCTGGGCGACAGTTACAGGCTCCGGGCCATCGTTAAAAACTTCCAATTCAACGCGTTCAGGTGTGAAAACAACCCTTTGGATGACGAGCTTTTCAACAGGCGGCAATTCGGCTTTAAACACTCCCAGCGGGCCGTATTTAAGGAATCCCCACAAAAGTAAAACAAGTAAAAACAGGGGCAGCAAAAAACTTGCCCAGGTTTTTAAATATTTACTTAATATTTTTTCATCTGGCATAAATTTATTCCATTACCATAAACATACCGGTCCAGCCTAATTCGGAAAATTCCGTAACGTGAGAGTGGAACATATACATACCCGGTTCCCTGAAACGTACGTCTAAAATTGACCTTTCCGCCTGGCCCATAACTATAGTGTCTGTAAAATTATCGGGAGTTTGGCTCGTCCCTGTTTTGTACTCGTTAAAAAAATTAGCGTGGAGATGGAATGAATTTACCGGGTCAAGTTCTAACATGTTAGCCAAATAAACGCGGACCAACTCACCTTTTTTAACGTGAATGGGGTTGTCATTGTAAACAAATGCCTGCGTGTTAACTGCGTAAACTTCGTTGGCGCCGTCAACGTTAACATCAAAACCGTTCATTACCATTATTAACTCTTTGTCTGCCTTGGGCCTGGTGTCCACTTTGGGGTCCACTATATAAGCCCCGTATAAACCCTTTGATATATGCTGGGAAACGGGATAGCTGTGGCAATGATAAACATGAGTGCCAAAGGGCAGGGCTTTAAATTCATATTCAAAGTTTTCTCCTGGCAAAACCATATCCTCAAAAGCTGAACCGTCCATTTCTGCTGAATGGAAACCGTGGAAATGCGCACTGTGGGGTTTGGTGCCGCCGTTAACGAGGCTGATTCTAATTGTGTCGCCTTCGGTAGCGCGGATTGTGGGCCCCGGCACCTGGCCGTTATAAGTCCAGGCCGGGTAAAAGACGCCGGGCGCAACCTCAATTTCTTTATCTACAATATAAAATTTATATTCACGAAGCAGTGTACCGTTGGGCAGGGGAGTTTCGTTATAATATTGGGCCCGCTCGCTGGGTGGAAGGTTATTAAAATTCCAGGTGGTCAAAAATTCAGTCGCGTCGAAGTCATCGGTTTGGTACTTTCCGGTGGCGCCAATATTTTCCTGGGCATGCTGCTGCAAATGTTCATAGTCAGGTTCTTCTGAAGGCTGGTGAATAATTGCAAGCAGCCTGTAGCCGACAAATACCGCCACAATTGCCGCAACAACGCTAATTAAGGTTAGGGAAATTTTTTTCATAGGTTTATATTTGGGGTATGGCTACTCCATGAGGGTCGTACTTGGGGTGGCCAATGAACCGGTCGAGTTTTTTTATGACATTGTCAGAAAAAGCATGCTCCAGCTTATGTGCTTCAGCGTGCACTTTATTTTTAGGAATTTTTAATTTCCGGTTTAAAAAAACTTCAATCAGGCGGTGTTTGTAAGTTAGTTTTTTCCCAATTAGTGTGCCTTTTTTTGTAAGCTCAACAGAAGAATAAAAAGCGGGTTTGATTAATTTTTGTGCCATAAGCTCGTGTAACCTTTCGGAGACTGTAGACTTACTCAAATTTAAATAACGGGCAATTTGGGTTGCCCCAACTTTGCCGTATCTTTGTTTGAGTATGAATATGGCCCTTATATAGTCTTCCTTAGTGGAAGTAAGGGGCTTATTCTTAGGTCGCTTTTTCAAGTAAAAATGTATTTAAAGGGCTCCCAAATTTTCTGCTGCGATTTAGTTTTTGGAAAATTTGGGAAGAGGGGCAACGCCCGAAACGACGGTGAGTCCCGCCTTTGGCGGAACGAACGAAGTGAGGGCGATTGACCCGAGTTCGCCAATACGAACTTTTAGATATAATATATTATCTATGTCTTTTTGTCAACAAATAAAACCCCGTCTCTAGAACGGGGTTTTAAAGTTTGAATTTGGCCATTTGCATAATGCAAGAGGTTTAAAGTCGGGTTTGTGCACGGTCTGAATATTCAACGTGCGGCTCGGTTGCGCCTCCCCAAAAACCTAAAACAGCGACCACTAAACCTGTAACTACCATTAATGTCCTAGCGCCGCCGGATGGGATATACATATAGGAAGCCACAATAACCCAAAGGCCCAGGAGGCCATTTAACCATTCTGTCCAAGACATATATTTTATCCTTTCACAGCACGTATTACGCACCGTCGCTTTTTTGGGCGGGCAGAGCCCGTCCCTAAAGCGACTTTGGCCAATTGCTTCGTTATTTTGCTGTGGTTTTTTGTCGACGTAGGTTGACTACGTCTCCAAAAATCCTCGCAAAATGCCTCGCACTTGGCTCAATGCGTAAGCCGTGCATAAATTGTTTCGACCTTTAAACTAAAATAGGACTCGCGCGTTTGAAACCTAAGGGTAAGGCTGAAAAGTCAAAATCCTTAAGACTCAAACCTCTGGCGAGGTTTTGGCGCGCAAGTCCTATCATTTAATTTAACGACGGTCGGGCTATTTTATTTCAATTTTTTTCTACCTTAACAAAACGCTTTTTTGGGCGGTTATTAATTTGGTTGACTATTTTCAGCTCTTGTCATAGGATTTATACAAATTTAAAATCGGGGGGAAGGATGAAAAAAACGATGTTAGTGTATGCGGCGGTGTTTGTCTTGTTAAGCGTGTGGGTTAAAACTTCTGCGCAGTTTACAGAAAATCCCAACCAGGCCCAAGCGCAAGCCGAAGAACGTTTGCGTTTATCCCAACAGTTTTTTGCCCGGGCTTCTAAAGCATTGGCCAAAGTCAGCGGTATTGAAATAGCCACTACGGTCAGGAAATTTTGGGAGGAGCGGTTTATAGCCAGTGCGTTTAACAGGGCTCCTGACGGCGCTCTTTTGTTTACGACCAGCACCTATAGCCGGGAAGTACGACCGGAGCTGATGGTCTTGGTGGTTGCCACGCAGCCGGGCGACAGGTTCTTGCCAGAGGACTTGAGGGACCCGGAAAACCCATTGGTGCTCGCAAAATACGGTGTTTCGGAAAATCGGCGTGTGCTTTTATGGTATAACCATCCGGTTAGTGAGAAGTGGTTGGCAGCGACCTTGGTAGAGCTTTTAGCGATTCCATCACTCGGCGCCACTCCCACTCTTGAAATTAGAGACGCTGTTTCCATAAAGGCAAAAGCTGAAGTTATAGGGAGGCTAACTAACGGCGGGTTCTGGTTTGCCTGGGTAGAGAACAGGCTGCAAAAGGACCGGGATCTGGCCATTGCAGGATTGGACAGGGTCTTTGGCGAAAGCTGGAGCCTGGCCGAAGAGGCGGACCGTCGGCGAACTTTTGCCCACATACTCAAACATCCCGAATACTTCGAACAGTAAGGCTCAAGCTTATGAGAGCTTGGAAGGGCCGCCCCTTTTGTGGACGGCCTTTTTGTTTTAAAAAAGCAATTTTTTTGCTAAAATCATTATTATGACGACAAAAAAAGCGCCATTTGTTTTAATTGTGCTGGATGGGTGGGGATACAGGGAAGGCAAGGACCACAATGCCATTGCCGAAGCCAACACGCCGGTTTACGATCATTTGCTTAAAACATATCCGCATACTTTTCTGCACGCCAGCCAGGAGCACGTGGGCTTGCCGCAGGGTACCATTGGCAACAGCGAAATTGGGCACATGACTATGGGCGCGGGTAAAGTTATGGATACAGATTTAGTTAGGGTTTCCAAAGCAATGGAAAACCACGATTTTTATACAAACCAAGCGTTTGTAAATTTGTTTGATCACGTAAAAAAGTTTAATTCAACTTTGCATATTATGGGGTTAGTCAGCCCGCGCGGGGTGCATAGCCACCAGGAGCATTTGCACGGATTTTTAGAGGCGGCCAAAAAAGTCGGGCTTGAAAAAGTGGTAATTCATGCTTTTACTGACGGCCGCGATGCCCCGCCCCAGAGCGCCGCTGAATATTTGTCAGAGCTGGAAAAAGTTATCTCAGATTTAGGCATCGGCTACATTGCTACGGCAACAGGCAGATACTATTCCATGGACCGTGACAATAACTGGGACAGGACAAAAAAAGCCGAGGACGCAATATTCCGCGCCAAGGGGAAGGCTGTACGAGGCCAAAAACCGTCTGAAACAATGAAAGAACTTTACAAAGAGGGGATTATGGACGAACTTTTAGAGCCTGTAATTTTTTTGGATGACAGCGGCAAAGCTTACAAAATAGAGGACAACGATGGCGTGTTTTTCTTTAATTTTCGCAATGACCGGACACGGCAGCTATCTCAAAAAATATTGGAAGCATCGAAACATAAAAATTTGCATTTTGTTACCCTAACCGAATACCACCCCGCCTTTGAAAGCAGCGTGGCTTTCCCGCCAAATAAAATTGAAACCACCCTCGGTTACGAAATTAGCAGAGCCGGGCTAAACCAGGCGCATATTGCCGAAACTGACAAATACGCGCACGTAACTTATTTTTTTAACGGGGGAAGACAGGAACCCTATGAAAATGAAATTGATATTTTGGTGGAAAGCCGCAAAGATATAAAAACGCACGACCAGGCGCCGGAAATGAAAGCCGCGGAAATTACACAAAAGGCTTTTGAAATGCTGGGAAAAGGAGTTGAATTTATTTTAATAAATTATGCCAATGCCGACCTTGTAGGCCATACGGCCAATAAGCCGGCAGTAATTACGGCCGTGGAAACTTTAGATACAGAGCTGGAAAAGATTGTGGAAAAAGTTTTATCTTTGGGAGGGAGTTTAATAGTTACCGCTGACCACGGGAATGCGGAAGTTAATTTTGACGAAAAAGCCGGTGTGCTCCACACCGCCCACACCACAAACTTAGTTCCATTTATTTTAGTCAGAGAGGGGAATTATAAGCTTAAAGAAAGCGGCAGCCTTGCCGATGTTGCGCCCACTATTTTGCAGCTTATGAATCTAAACAAACCAAAAGCTATGACCGGCCAAAGCCTTATAAAATGAGCCCGAACCAACCTCTCCCCCGACCCCTCTCCAAACTTGGAGAGGGGAGGAATGAATTGTAAACTATGCAGACACTGACCAAGCAAACTTTAAAAATTTATTGGCAGCATGCCAGAAAATACAAAATCCACGCTTTCGGGATTTTTGTTTTTTTGCTTTTGCACAGTGCGGCGGAAAGCAGCGGGCCGTTTTTGTATAAGCAATTTATTAACCACCTAACCACTTACGATTTTTCCCGTTACTCAAAACTTTTAGGCATCCTAGGCTTAATTGTAGGCGCGCGCTTAATCCGCTCCTACGCTTTTAGAGCTAAGGACTACATACAAAACTATTTTGAAACCCGCATAATGGCGGACTTAAACAA
This sequence comes from Patescibacteria group bacterium, assembly GCA_036726225.1. Classification (GTDB taxonomy): domain Bacteria; phylum Patescibacteriota; class Doudnabacteria; order UBA920; family UBA920; genus PALSA-1336. Next base: position 20,308 of record DAIMCS010000003.1, read on the forward strand.
CACTTGTTTTAAATATTTGCACCAAAATTCTTACGGATTTTTTTCCGGCAATTTTGTGGGCAGCCTGGTTAACAAAGTCAAAAAAATGGAACGTGGTTTTGAAACCGTGGCCGACCGCATAATTGACGATTTTTTACGTTCTTTTTTTTCCATCTCTATTGCCACGATTATGTTGTTTTTCAGCCACTGGCTTTTGGGCCTGGCTTTGCTGCTTTGGTGTATGGTTTATATTGGCACCATCTACTACTTTTCGGTTTTTAGAATTATGAAGTATAACTTAAAAAAAGCAGAACTCGACACCAGGCTCACTGCCCAACTGGCAGACACCATTACCAATAACGCAAACATAAAACTTTTTAGCAGCTTTGCCAGGGAGGCGGCGGGTTTTGGCAAAATAAATGAACAGCATTACAGAATGCGCCGCAAGTCGTGGAATTTAATGACTTATTTGGAAGTTTTGCAAAGCACGTTAATGCTTTTTTTGGAAGGCATTATGATGTATTTCGGCATTAAATACTGGCGCGAAGGGATTTTGACTGTGGGCGATTTTACTTTAATCCAGCTGTATATTTTTGCTATTTTTGACCGGTTGTGGGTAATGGGCAAGCAGGTTCGGGCGTTTTACGAAGCTTTGGCCGACTCAAATGAAATGACAGAAATTTTGCTCACCCCCCACGAAGTGGTGGATGTGCCAAATGCAAAAATTTTGCAGGCCGGCCGGGGAAGTATAGAGTTTAAAAAGGTAAGTTTTGGCTACCATTCCAAAGAGAATATTTTTCAGGATTTTAGTTTAAAAATTTCACCTTCGGAAAGACTGGCTTTAATTGGCCCGTCCGGCGGCGGGAAATCTACAATTGTTAAATTATTATTCCGTTTTCACGATATAGATAAAGGTGAAATTTTAATTGACGGCCAGAATATTGCCCGGGTGAGCCAGGATTCCCTGCACAACTCTCTGTCCTTAGTGCCGCAGGATCCCATACTTTTTCACCGCACCTTAATGGAAAATATCCGTTACTCCAGGCCCGGCGCGTCAGATGAGGAAGTGATGGCCGCAGCCAAAGCCGCGCACGCCCATGAGTTTATAACCGGCTCCCAGTACGGCTACAATACTTTTGTCGGAGAGCGGGGCATTAAACTTTCTGGCGGCCAAAGGCAACGCGTGGCCATTGCGCGCGCAATCTTAAAAAATGCGCCCATACTGGTTTTAGATGAAGCCACGTCATCACTCGACAGCGAAAGCGAAAGTTACATTCAGGACGCGCTTAAGGTTTTAATGAAAGATAAAACTGTCATTGTCATTGCTCACCGGCTTTCAACTATTATGCAAATGGACAGGATTATTGTTTTAGACAGCGGCAAAATTGTGGAAGAAGGCAAACATGCAGAGCTCTTAAAGGTACAGCAGGGCACCTACCAGCGCCTGTGGCAAATTCAGGCAGGTGGTTTTGCGTAGATTTCACACAAAATTGGCAAGTTTTTTAAAAAGTGCTATAATGTTGAGACTAAAAAGCTTATAGAATAAAAAATGAAACAAAAATTAAATTCCTCCTCTCCAAAACCAAACGAGAAGGGGTTCACTTTGTTAGAACTTTTGGTGGTTATTGCAATTATCGGCATTTTGGCCGGGACTATAACCATTGCTGTTACTAATGCCAGGGTCAAAGCCAGGGACGCTAAAAGAGCGGGGGATATGCGCCAAATGATAACTTCTTTAGAGCAATACAGAATTGCCCATAGTTCTTACCCTACAGGCTCAACTTCTATTGGCGCCGGAGCGGCACTGGACGACCCGGGCGCTATGGATTCCGCAGAGGAGCCTTTTATTCCGAACTACATTGGAATGTTCCCCACAGCCCCCACACCGGCTGACGGCGGCTGTTCACAGGATCCGGGCGTAGGAGGCAACAACTATTGGTACCAAGCTCCAGACGACGGCATAACTTACACTATTACTTTTTGTTTAGGGAAGGATACCGGCCAGTGGCCGGCCGGTCCCCGCATTTCCACTCCCGAGGGAGTACAATAGTAAATTTTTAAATTATGGAGACTTTACCCAAAGTGCCCTTGCCGCCTTTGGCGCATTTTAACGTAAACGATGAAATATTAGACGTCGGTTTAAGCGCACGCAACTATTTTCACAAAGTTTACGCAAAAGAAATAAAAATAGGCATTGCAATAAGTATTGTTTTTGAAGCTTTGGGGCTATGGTTAATTGTGGGAAGTTTTATGCGCGGGACTTTGGAAGATCCCCGCGTTATTTTTATTTTGTTCCTTCCGGCAGTTGCGTACTTTGGTGCCCTGGCCGTTTTTAAAAAAAAGCTTCGCCACATTTTTTACAGGCAGTTTGCGTCGGCTAACGGGTTTTCTTATTTAATGACCGGCTGGTTGGAGGGTTTGTCCGGAGCAATTTTTTCTGTTGGTCACAGCAAGAAGATGGAAGATATAATTGAAGGGAACTTAAGTGGCGTGCCAATTAGTATTTTTAATTACCAATACACTGTTGGCGGCGGAAAAAGCGCGCATACTTTCCAGCGCACAGTGTGGAAAGTGGATTTTAAAACTCCCGTTCCCTCCGTAATTCTGCTTGTCGATTCCCATATGTTTGGAGACAACCTTTCCGACAACACCATAAAACTCCCCGGCCGGATTAATTTAGGAGGGGATTTAGAAAGCCACTTTACATTATTTTGCGAGAAAAAATTTGAAATTGAGGCACTGCAAATTTTTTCTCCGGAATTTTTAAATTTAATTTTTGAAAATTATAAACAGTTTAGCCTGGATTTTTCAGACACGAGCCTGTTTATTTACAGCAACAGGATTATTACAACTAAAGTCGAACTTTTAAAATTAAATGAATTTGCGGACTTGATTGTTGACCGCCTAAGTTTTAAATTGCCCGCTATCTCAAATTCAGTAAAATCTATGAACGAAGCCTTTAAAAAACAACCGCAAGGTTTTCTTACTTCAGTTTCCGGAACAGCCGCAAAAATTATGGGCAAACCCAATGCCTCGTACTATTTGGTTTTGGGCATAGTTATGTTAGTCTTTTTTGCATTAATACTTACTCTTATTTTTATTCGCTGAATTAAATTTTGCGAGTTGGTTTTGACTTTTAGTGAACGATTGTTTACTATTAAATTATGGAGCCACTTGCAAACAAAATTAGGCCAAAATCCTTAGAAGATTTTGTCGGGCAGGAACATTTGGTGGGCAAAGGCAAACCTTTGCGTTTGGCTATTGAGCAAAAGCACCTTTTTAGCTTTATTTTGTGGGGGCCGCCGGGCGTAGGTAAAACTACATTGGCAAGGATTTACGCTAAAGCAGTTGGCGCGGAATATTTTGAATTGTCTGCGGTCTCGGCCGGCAAGGAAGATATAAAAAAAATCGTTTCTGTCCCAAGCATGCTGGGCCAGCCCAAAATTTTATTTTTGGATGAAATCCACCGCTTTAACAAAGCCCAGCAGGACTACCTTTTGCCGTCTGTGGAAACCGGAAAATTAACCCTCATTGGCGCTACAACTGAAAATCCATCGTTCGAAGTTATTCCCGCGCTGCTTTCACGCTGCAGGGTTTTTGTTTTAAACGAATTTTTAGAAAAAGAAATGGACAGCATTATTGACCGCGCGGAAATTAAAATAAATAAGGAAGCAAAGCAGTGGCTTGTACAAATGGCTAACGGCGATGCCAGACAAGCCATAACCATGATAGAAAACACTTTAAAACTTTACGAGACAATTACCATTGATAATTTAAAAGACACTCTCCAGTCTAAATTTTTGCGTTATGACAAAAAAGGGGATGAGCACTACAATACCATTTCGGCTTTTATCAAGTCCATGCGGGCCAGCCAGCCAAACGCTGCACTATACTACTTGGCCAGAATGGTGGACGCCGGGGAAGACCCAAAGTTTATTGCCAGAAGAATGGTAATTTTTGCTTCCGAAGACATTGGCTTGGCCCAGCCAACAGCGCTGGTGGTAGCTAACGCGGTTTTTGCGGCCTGCGAAACTATTGGCTACCCGGAATGCGCAATAAATCTTGCCCACGGCGTGGCTTACTTGGCCCAATGCAAAAAAGACCGCTCCTCTTACGACGCTTATTTAGCTGCTATGGAAGATGTCAAAAAACATGGCAACCTGCCAGTGCCGCTTAAAATTAGAAATGCGCCAACCAAGCTTATGAAAGATTTAGACTACCACAAAGGCTATAAACTTTACGACGAGGACGATTATTTACCGGAAGAATTAAAAGGGAAAACATATTTAACCTAAGCGCAGTTTGTGTTATAATTCACAAATCTGATCCCGTTAGTAGTTTTTTACTTATTTGGCAAACGGCGATCGATAGTTAAAATTATGGTTGCTTTTAAGGTTTATTATTTACTAACTAACTTCTAACGGGATGAGTTGGTTTTCAATTATTCTTACGGTTTTGGGCTTAGGTTTGTTCGAAACCGTTTCCTCAATAGACAACGCGGTTATAAACGCAGAAGTTTTAAGCACCATGGGCCAAAGGGCCAGGCGCTGGTTTTTAGTTTGGGGTATGTTGTTTGCAGTGTTTGCCATTCGCGGCCTTCTGCCCTGGCTTATAGTTTGGCTGGCAGCCCCTTCTTTGGGGCCAATTGGGGCCATTACGGCTTCTTTTTCTTCTGACCCTTCCGCTTTGGCAGCAGTTGAAAAAGCCGCCCCGCTTTTGCTTATGGCCGGCGGTATGTTTATGATTTTTTTGTTTTTCCACTGGCTGTTTTTAGAGCCCAAGAATTTTGGGCTTGCCGGGGAAAAGTTTTTTTACAGCCAGGGCGTATGGTTTTATGCCGTAGTTTCCATAATTTTAACAGTTGTAGTCTGGCAGTCCATTCAAATTAATCCGTTTTTGGCTTTTGCGGCCGTAATCGGCTCCACCACTTTTTTTATTACCCACGGCTTTAAAGAAAACGCAGCGGTTAGGGAAAAGGAATTGGTGGAGGGCAAAAGCCACCTTTCCGACCTTAGTAAGATTTTTTACCTTGAAGCCATAGACGCCAGCTTTTCAATTGACGGCGTGTTGGGCGCGTTTGCTTTCACGCTTTCTGTCCCGCTAATTTTGCTCGGCAACAGCTTGGGAGCTATTGTAGTAAGGGAAATGACCATCCGCAACATAGATTCCATAAAAAAATACGCGTATTTAAAAAATGGCGCGATGTATTCCATTTTATTTTTAGGGAGCATTATGCTCCTTCACGGTTTTGGTTTTCACATTCCCGAATGGTTTTCCCCGGTTGTAACCTTCGGTGTCATCGCATATTTTTACCTAAAATCCAAAGCTTTAATTAACAAGCAACCAAACAATGCCTAAATTGGAAGTTGTTTTAAGGCACTACGACTACCAATTGCCCAAAGAATTAATTGCCCAAGCTCCATTAAAACCGCGCGACAGGGCGCGGCTTTTAATATACAGGCCAACAAACAGCAAAACCAGGGCCTCTGGCGCTATTAAATTTGATAGATTTTACAATATCGGAAAGTATTTACCCAAAAATTCGGTTTTGGTTTTTAACCAAACCAAAGTTGTGCCGGCCAGGTTGTGGATGAAAAAACCAAGCGGCGGAAAGGTCCAAATTCTTTATATTGGCCAGGAAGACGGGTTAATTAAGGTCATAGCGGACAGGAAATTATCTATAGGATCAATTTTACAGCTAAACCAACATAAGTTTATTGTAAAAAATCAAAAAGAGAACTTTTATTTCCTAAAATTACAATCTAAAATCAGCATCGAGAAATTAATGCAAAAATTTGGCCAAACGCCTTTGCCGCCATATATTAAGAATTCTCCGCTTACCGAAAGCCAGAGGCGCAAGGAGTACCAATCAATTTTTGCCAAAGCCGGATTGTCAGTTGCGGCGCCCACAGCATCGCTGCATTTTACTAAAAAGTTAATCAGCAAACTCAAAAAGCAGGGGATTGAGGTTAAATTTGTAACCTTGAACGTAAATTTAGGAACTTTTGCGCCGCTGAAAGAGGAAAATTTGAAAACCGGCACCCTCCATAGCGAAACTTATGAGATTGATAAAAAAACTGCCTACGATCTGAACCGGTTAAAAAAAGAAAGCAAAACAATCATCGCAGTTGGCACAACGGTGGTAAGAACTTTAGAATCCGCTGCCCGTCCCTTCCATTCCCGCGAAAGCGGGAATCCAGAATTTGAAATATCAAAGCTATCAGGCGATACCAAGCTCTTCATCAGACCCGGCTATAAATTTAAATTTGTAGACGGCTTAATTACCAACTTCCACGTCCCTAAAAGCAGCTTAATGATGCTTGTTGGGGCACTTATTGGCAGAAAAAAATTGTTGGAGCTGTATCAAAAGGCTATAAAAAATAAATTCCGCTTCTTTTCGTTTGGCGATGGAATGTTGATTTTAAAATAAAGAAAAGAGGGCCGATTCGCTAGAATCGGCCCTCAAGTGAGTGATGGAGGCTATTTACGAAAATATATCCGCGAGTGAGTTATAGATTGGTACATTGATACTGCGGAAACATTTATCACAATGGACAATAGGCTATCCGCTATTCCCATCAGAAATACTGTGTATTGGAAATAAATCAGGATTTCTCCTGATAGCCACCCCCAGTCTGAACTCGGTCCATTTCTGTTCAGTTCACGCGTTGTGAGCCTCATCAAGAGCAGGAAAAGCAATGATCCAATCATCGAAATCCACGCCATAAGAGGTCTTGGCGTTAGCCCTTGGTTCAAGGATAGGAAAAATTTTCTTAGGCTAAACAGGGCGGTTATTAAGATCAACGCTGTTACCGGCAGCCAAGCCCAGCCAAAGGCCTCTTTAGCCAGTACGGGATTGAGGTCAATGATCCGAAAAAATGTTGGATCAAAGTACCCAATACCGAGCGGCACGAAAGGTACCAACAGTAGCAGCCATACTCGTTTTGTCATCTGTCCTCCAAAGTTTGAGCTTTGGTTTATTATGTCACATAAGATTTTTACTATCAAAAGCTCTTTTGTGGCTGTGGATATGTAATATTTTTTTATGCTTTAAAATCTTAATTAATTTGAGTATTTTGCTTAAATTTGTTTTAAATAAGCCATTTATTTTTTATCAATCAAAATTTACCCGCCCTTTAGTGTTGACAGGCGTAAAAACCCCTTGATTTTACTGGTATTTTTGCTAAAATTTAGATATCAATTAATAAACAGCCCTTCAAAAAACCCTGCCGGCCGGCAGGCAGGCTCCCTAAAGAGGGAACCACAGAGAGGCTAGGAGACAAAAAGTATGACAAAGTCAGAGATTTTGCAGGCTTTAGCCGACAAATTAGGCAAAACCCGCAAGGAAGTAAGTGAATTTATGGACGCCATGGTAGAATTGGCTTACCATATAACCAAAAAAGAAGGAGAATTCGTTATTCCTGGCATGGGTAAGCTCCAAAAAAAGCACCGAGACGCTAGAATGGGCCGAAATCCGGCAACCGGCGAATCCATATCAATTCCCGCCAAAACAGTGCTTAAATTCCGCGTAGCCAAACAAGCCAAAGACGCTATCTTGTAAACAAATAGATTTTAATCCCTCCCTAATATGGGGAGGGATTTTAATTTTCCCCATTTTATGGTATAATATTACAAATGTCCCGTTAGAAAAATTTTGTGGCCAAATATCAGCCCAAGTAATTTTAACGGTTTAATTATTTTCTCTAAAGAAACAAAATAAAAGCATTTTCCAACGGGATGATCAATTTGCTAAAAAAAATCCAGCTTGAAACTAAAAAACAATTTGAAATGGTAGATATAACCCACCATGTGCAAAAAGCAGTTACCGATTCCGGCATAAAGACCGGCCTGGCCGTTGTTTTTTGCCCCCACACCACCGCATCTGTCAGGCTTAACCACAACGAGCCGCTGCTTATGCAGGACTTTATGAAAACTATGTATAAGGCTGCGCCGGTGGATATTAGCTATAGCCACGATTTGTTTGAAGTAAGGCAAAATGTTGCTCCCAACGAGCGCAGTAACGGCCATGCCCACGTAAAAGCCTTTTTACTTGGGTCTTCGGAAAGTTTACCTGTTGAAAGGGCCCAACTCGTCATTGGCCCGAGGCAGAGCATTTTTTTTGTTGAATTTGACGGCGGTAGGAACAGGGAAGCGTACGTTAAAATTTTAGGTGAATAATACCACAGATGCACAGATAAAGGCAGAGTGCGCAGATATTTGATCTGTGTTATCCGCTATTATCCGTGTATCTGCGGAATAATCTTAAGGGGTCGGTCTTAAGATGAAAAATTAAGTAAAATAAATAAAAAATATAAAAATTAATAGAAAGGATAAAAATGGACTATTATTCAACTTATCAGGTAACCGTGGTTGATTCTTTAAGCGCCCTTTACGCAACTGTTATTGGGTATTTACCAAATTTGGTTGCGGCGATTATTGTATTAATTATTGGTTGGTTGGTAGGTATGTTTTTGAGCGGTGTCGTGCACAAAGTGCTCGACATGGTAAAAATTGACCATTTAGCAAACCAACTCGGCCTTAACAGTCTTTCCGACAAAGTCGGAAAAAAGTTAAGCCTGGCAGCCTTAGGAGGCTGGGTTGTTAAATGGTTTTTCTTTTTGGGCACTTTTATTGCCGCAGCTGACATTTTAAAGCTAGAAGCGGTTTCCACCTTCCTTTATCAGGATGTCCTGTCTTATGCAGGCAACGTGGTAGTGGCAATGGCTGTACTGCTTTTAGGTATTTTGGCAGCCAATTTCTTCTCCGGTATAGTTAATGCGGCGGTTAATGCCAGCGGTCTCCATAAGAGCAATCTTTTAGCCAGTATTACCAAATGGGCCATTATTGCTTTTACAATTTTGACCGTCTTGAGCAAACTGGGCGTTGATGATTACTTAAAAGAGTTGTTCAAGGCTATTATTGCCATGCTTGCCATAGCCGGCGGCCTTGCTTTTGGTCTTGGCGGAAAAGATACAGCTAAAAAAGTTTTGGACAAAATAGAACAAAACTTAAGCTAAGCACTAGCGCAAAAACAAAAATATTTTTATAATATAAATTAACGCTAACCGCGTTAGTGATTTTAGTTTTATTCTTCTAACCATCCCGATGTACATCGGGATGGTTTTAGGCTCTTAAATGATAAGAAAAGTTCTAATTTTTGGGGTACTGTTCTTTTTTGCGATAGCTGTTTTTGGCTTGTATTCTGGCTTAAAACAGCGGGCAAATGAAAAGGAAGAAAAACCAGAGACAAAGGCTCAGGAAATTAGCATAACTATTGTAGAGGGATGGAATAATAAGGAAATTGCGCAATATTTAGAAAAACAGAAAATTGTCACATCTAAGGCTTTTTTAGACACAACAAAAAACTTTGATACGCAAAAGTATGAAAGTTTTTTACCTAAGCAAGCTGTCGGGGATTTACAGGGATTTTTATATCCCGACACTTACCGTTTGTTCGCTTCCTGGGCAGACCGAGACAAAACCCCGGAAGATCAGGCTTCAGAGCAAATTATTGCAAAGCTTCTGGACAATTTTGGGAAAAAATTACCGGACAATGCCGCAGCCCTTGCCGGCAAACACGACCTTAGCGTTTATCAGGCCATAATTTTGGCTTCTATAATAGAAAAAGAAACCGGCAGGAACGCTACTACCCTTGAGCAGCAAAAAGGGCTGGATGAGGAAAGAAAAATTATTGCGGGAATTTTTTACAACCGCCTAGGCATTAATATGGCCTTAGAGAGTGACGCTACCGTCAATTACATTACCGGGAAAAACACGCCGGCTGTTTCTAAAGCCGACACGGAAATAGAGTCCCCTTACAATACTTATAAATACCGCGGCCTTGTGCCCAAGCCAATTTGCAACCCTTCGTTATCATCAATTAAGGCAGCTTTAAACCCGACTGAGTCGGATTACTTATATTTTTTGCATGACCAGGAAACCGGCAAAGCCTTTTATGCCGTAACCTACGAGCAGCATTTGGCAAACAAGCAGAAATATCTTAGATGACACAGCGCAGGCGCTGTGTCATCCCGTAAATTTTTACAACGGCGATCTTAATTTAGGTAAAAATTATACGGGATCCATCTCTCGACTTCGCTAGAGACAGGAAAATAGATTCCGGATAAATTTAATAATATAAATTTTCCCTGCCTGCCGGCAGGCAGGCGGAATGACATGAGTTTTTTACTCCAACTTTCCGCCAACAAAATCTCTGTACCCGTTTTCAAATTCTTCAAACGACATTTCTTTTTTACCGGCTAACTGAAGCCGGTTTATTTTTAATTTAGTATTCCCGCCGCAGACAACAATTCCGCCGCCGATGATTGTCCCACATTCGTGTTCATTCGTTTCCATATCCGTGTTAATCAAACACTCTGTAATTTTAATGTTCTGCCCTTTCCAACTCGAATAAATCCCCGGCCAAATGTAAAAAGCGCGGAATTGGTTGTAAATTTCCTGTGCGCTTTTCTGCCAATCCACCCGCCCGTCTTCTTTGGTTATGATTTTTGTGTGGCTGGCTCGACTTTCGTCCTGGGGCAGGGGAGTGAGCTTGCCGGAGGTATAGTCTTTCAAAGTTTGATTGATAATTTTCGCAGAAAGTTTGGCTAGCCTGTCAGACAAAGTGAAATAATTATCATCCGGCTCAATGTTAATAATTTCCTGAGCTAACAATGGACCGGAGTCTACATTTTCATCAAGCACAAAAATGCTGGTGCCGGTTTGGGCATCGCCATTTAGCAAAGCAGTCTGTATTGGGGAAGGGCCGCGGTATTTTGGCAGAATGGAAAAATGGACATTTATGGTTTTATATTTCGGCAGGTTAATTATTTGCAGGGGCAAAATTTTACCGTAGGCAACAACTACAAAAATATCGGCGCCAATTTTTTGCAATTCTGAAATAAATGCCGCGTCGGTTTTAGGGTTTTCCGGCTTAAATATAGGCAATTTTAAATCTTTTGCCAAAGCTGAAACCGGGCTTTCTTCCAAGCTTTGCTTGCGTCCTACCAAAACATCCGGCGTGGTTATCACGCCTAAAACTTGGTGCGTATTATTCAGTGTTTCCAAAATTGGAAGCGCTACATTGGCCGTGCCAAAAAATATAATTTTTAACATTGACTCCATGTTGGTATAGTGCTAAATTGTTATTTCAATCTAAGGAGGGGAAGATGGAGATTTTAATAGTTGTAGGTATAGTAGTTGCCTTGTGGGTCGGCGCAAAAATTCATTTGCTTATGGCAGCGATCACAGTGATTGTTTTTGTACAGGTTTTTTTGGTTCTCGGTGTGATAAGGAAAGGGGAAGTGGGGGCCAAAGCAAAGCTGGTTTTAATCACATGTATGGTTGCCTTAGTTGTTATTTGGGCAACCTTAATTATTGACCAGACCGGTATGCGATGAATTTTTTTCGCATACCGTTTTTATTGCCTACATTTTTTTTAGCACTTTCCTCAATACTTCCGCTTCTACCCGGCAATCGACTAACGCGTCATGCAAATTATTTTTATCAATCTTTATTTTAAACTTCTTAATTAAATATTCCAAGCCAAAACCGGCAAAATCTTTTTTTGACCTAAGCTGATTTTTAAGCGCGAGATGGGGATAAAATAATGACCACAAGTCAAAATAGTGGTAGTTAAACTGCCACTTAACGCCGGCTTTTTTGTAAGCGTGCATTAAAAAACGCTTGTCATTGTAGCCCACATAGAAAGCCTGAATTACGTTGTGGCCGAAAGTTTTGTCAAAGGTTTTTATAACCTGCTTAAGCGAGGGGGCGTTTTTTACAACGTCAAAACTAATTTTATTAACCGCCATAGACTCGCGGTTACGATGTTGCCAAGAACCGGGTTTTATAAAGCTGGAAAAGACTTCTTTTTCTTTTAGGGTTTTTTTATCCAGCAACACCGCAGCAATTTGAAGCAGGTCGTGCTTTTGCAAATCAAACCCGGAAAATTCAGTGTCAATAAGTAAAATGTCTTTTTTAAAATTCATATACTCCTACGAACCTGCGAACTTTTCGAACTACGAACCTGAAATTTTTCTAAGTTCGTTCCCTTCGTAAGTTCGCAGGAAATTTAAGCTTCCTTGATTATCTTTCTAAAAATTTCAGCTTCAAGCCGCACTTTTTCCATTGCGTTCCAGGGCTCGTGCTGTTTTAATTTAAAGTAGTCTACAAATGTATGGAAGGTGGGCATTTTTTTTATTCCGTAGTTTAAGGTATAAACATAACCTAAAGTCCAAAGCTGAATTACGTGATGGTCGTAGTCGTAAGTCACCGCGGCTTTTTTAAATGCGGTTTTTAAAAACAGAAAATGTTGGAAGCCGTGGGTGGCAAGCAGCACATTGTTGCCGAATTTTTTGCGGAAAAGCTTTATTACGTCGTAAATTTTCGGGCTTTTGCGCAGGGTGTCAAAGTCTATGCGCAAAATTTTCGCATGTTCATTAATAATAGCATCTAAATAGCTAATTTTAATGTAAGTGTTGAAATTGTCTTTTTCCAGCAAATTATCTTTATCGAGCAATATTGCGGACAGCTGAATAACGGAGTCTTTGTCCGGATCCTGGCCCGTGGTTTGTAATTCAAAAAATAAAAGATCTTTAATAAATTTCATATTTCTACGGATTACGGAATTTTACGGATATACGGATTCGTATGGATATTCCGTATATCCGTACTTATCCGTACTCCGTAGAATTAAAACGCTTGTTTTTTCCAGTTCTTAACAACCTCTTCGCCCTGTGAGAATTTCTTTATAAGGTCAATTATTAACACCCCGTTTATGTGGTCAATTTCGTGCTGTGCTACGCGGGAAACCCAGCCGTCGTCAGTGAATTTAATGGTTTTTCCTTCCGCGGTTTGCGCCTGTATAGTAACTTTTTTTGGCCTTTTGACCATGCCAAAAACACCGGGTATGGAAAGGCAGCCTTCTTCAATTTCAATTTTTTTAAAGCCTTTACTCACAATTTTTGGATTATAAAGCGCCATAAGCGGCACGCCGCTTTTTTCCAGGTTTACAACTATGACTTTTACTGACTTTCCCACTTGTGGGGCGGCAAGACCAATGCCGTCGGCGCTGCGCACTGTGTCTATCATATCTTTGGTAAGTTTTTTAATTTCCGGAGACAACGGAAAACTAACCGGCTCGGTCGGCTTTCGTAAAATTTCATTTGGATAGGTTAAAATCGGTAAAATCATATGCCGCTGATTTGTCGCTGATTATTACGCGGATTGGTCGCTGAGCGCTTCTTTCAGCGTCTGCTCAGCGTACCTATCTGCGTCAATTCAGCGCGATTGAGCTTTCTCTTGGTTATGCTTCTTAATTAAATATGCAAACAACCTGCCCGGCGTTTGCACGGTTTTGCTTTCTGCAATTTGTCCGGCTAAATTCCTTAAAAAATCATGGTTATACAATACCGCCATTTTCAGGTAAAAAGCAAAATGTTTTCTGTCATTTAACTTTATCGAAAGCTCATCTGCCAACAGGTGGTTAGGGGAATGCAGGTGTGGGTTCGTTTTGGGTTTTTTTTGTGCCTTTGATAAAGATTTTGCAATTTTTCCCAGGGATTCCATGGTTTGATTATACATCATTATAAAAGAGAATAAAAATGATCGCCGGCAGTTCTGTCGGCGATCTGTCATTCGTCTTTTCCATTCCGGGTTGTGTGCCATATCCTAAGCACGGACAACACAGTGAAGCCAATCGCAAGCAGGCATATAAAGCCTAAGGCCGTCCGGAATATTCCGCTTGCCGGAATGCCTGCCAACAACATTATCCCTCCTAAAAACCAAATCAATACGGCGATGAGCAAATTAACCAACGAAAGCATAAGACCTCCTAAAATTGTCCATTTATTCTATAATTTTTTGGTTGTAAAGTCAAACCTAAAAAGGTATAATGTTAGTAAATCATTCCTAAATTATAGGTTCCGCCCTGGCGGGTATGGAATTTTATGAAAGTAGATATTGCCGGATTAAAAGTTGACGCAATCAGTAAAGCAGAATTACTGATTGAGGTAATTTCCAGAATAAAAGCAAGCCAAAAAACCTGGGTAACTACGGTGTACTCGGAGTTTTTGTATGCGGCCTTAAAGGACCCAAAAATAGTTGAATTGTTAAATAAGGCCAATATTGCCGTGCCCGACGGCATTGGGATTTTTTGGGCGAAAAAATATTTGGAAATTCCGCTTTCTTTTCATTCCCCCCCTTTAAAAAAGGGGGGGTTAGGGGGGGTTAAATACTGGCTTATGGTTTTAAAGGCTTGCTGGCAAATTAAGTATTCTTTGGCCGCGATATTATTTAACTCCAAGTGGATAAAATCTGCTCTGCCTGAAAAAATAGTGGGCGCAGACTTAATTTGGGATTTGGCCAAACTTGCATCGGATAACAATCTTTCAATGTTTTTACTCGGTGGCCACGGCGACACTCCAGAAATTGTTGCTGCGGCAATGAAAGCAAAATATAGCGGCTTAAAATTTGTGGGATCATCCAACAAGAACCCAGGTGACCCTTCAACCATAACAGAAATAAATAGCTTAGCACCCGATATTTTGCTGGTGGCTTACGGCCCGCTTCGGCAGGAGAAATGGATTTTTGAAAACTTGCTTCATCTGAATGTAAAATTTGCTATGGGCGTTGGCGGCTCGTTCGATTACATTGCGGGTAAAAAATCTGCTCCGCCAAAATTTATCCGCTCCTTTGGCCTGGAATGGTTGTGGCGGCTTATTACCCAGCCGCAACGTTTTAAAAGAATTATTAACGCGACTTTTGGGCTGGCGTGGCTTTTGTGGCACTACAAAGTTTTTAGCAATTTGCCCTTTAGGCCAAATGTAGCAACTGTTATAACGAACAAAGAAAATAAAATTTTGGTTTGCCAGCGCAACCCAAAAGATTTCCACGTGGACGTTGTCACAACTAAAGATAATTTAAAAAGCAAAAATTATTGGCAACTGCCGCAGGGCGGCGTTGATGTCAAAGAAGATTTGATTGCAGCAGCAAGACGTGAAGCCTTTGAGGAAACCGGCCTTAAAAATTTGGAGCTTTTTGGGGTATCAACATCCACCCACAGCTATGTTTGGAATAATGCGTTGCGGGGTTTTTGGAAAAATCGTGACAAAGCAAACGTTGGCCAAAAGCAAAACATTGTTTATTTTAAATTTTGGGGAAGTGATAATGAAATAAAAGTTGACGGAGAAGAATTTATTAATTATAAGTGGGTTAAAATAAGTGAGCTTGAAAAGGCGGTACATCCCGAGCGCTTGCCTTTGGCTAAAATAATAGTGGTAGACTTAGCTTGATTTTTTTATCTCAAAGATCTAAACTCCTTTTACGGAAGGAGGGTTCATGGCGCAAAAAACCAAAGAAGCTGACCCGGCAACGCTGGCAGATATTGTTGATTCACGGGCCGATCAGGTTACGGAGCTTTTAAACATCCCTGGGTTTGAAGGCACCGACCTAATGGTCGCAAAAATGAGCAATGGGTTAAGCATTCTCTGCAGCAAAAGTCAAAATTTCTCGGTCGGGGATAAGGTTCTTGTGATGAGTGTCTGTTGCCCGAACAACAAATATGGCTCATGCCATGTTTTGAAGAAGGCTTAGCTGTGGCCAGGGGTTGGGATTTCAACCTCTGGCCATTTAGTTTCATTTGATAAAGCCCTTTTTAAATGCTAAAATTTAAAGGATTTTCAATCTAAAATCTTTAATCTTGAATCATAAATCTAATACAATCCGTACTCGTTTTGCCCCAAGCCCTACGGGCTTTGTTCATATTGGTTCACTCCGCACCGCACTTTTTTCATATCTTTTCGCCAGGGCCAATAAAGGCGCGCATGTTTTAAGAATTGAAGATACGGACCAGATTAGAAAAGTTGAAGGCGCGGTTGAAAATTTACTGAAAGTTATGAAAACCGTAGGCGTGGAATTTGACGAAGGGTTTTATTTAAAAGATGACGGAAGCGTAGGGGAGAGGGGAGAGTATGGTTCGTATTTGCAATCTAAGCGACTTGAAAAATATCACGCTGCTGTCAACCAGCTCCTTAAAGAAAATAAAGCCTACAATTGTTTTTGCAGCCAGGAACGTTTGGAAGAATTGCGGAAAGAACAAATGGCTTTAAAAAAGCCGGCTATGTACGACAGGCATTGCAGGAATTTGTCGGCTGATGAAATAAAATCAAAGCTTGAAGAGTTTAAAGCCGCGGGAAAAAATCCCGTTGTGCGTTTTGCTATTCCTCTGGAAGGCAGCACAACAATCCACGATTTAATTTATGGGGACATTACCTATGAGCATAAAGTTTTAGACGACCAGGTAATTTTAAAGTCTGACGGTTTTCCAACCTATCATCTCGCTGTGGTAGTGGACGACCACTTTATGGAAATTTCCCACGTCATTCGCGCCGAGGAGTGGATTCCGTCAACTCCCAAACATTTACTAATCTACGAAGCCCTTGGCTGGCAACCAACACAGTTCGCACATTTGCCCTTAATTTTAAACCCGGACAAATCTAAACTTTCCAAAAGGCAGGGCGATGTTTCTGTGGAAGATTTTTTGGCCAAAGGTTATTTGCCGGAAGCGTTAATAAATTTTGTTGCATTTTTGGGATGGAACCCAAAAACCGACAAAGAAATTTTTTCTCTGGATGAATTAATAACGGAATTTGACTTTGCCAAAATAAATAAAGCCGGCGCGGTTTTTGACGACAATAAGCTGGACTGGTTTAATTCACAGTACATAAAAAATTTAACGGCCAAAAATTTGGCCAATCTGCTTAAACCGTTTTGGAAAAAAGCCGGAGTAGAGATAAAAAAATATGAGAATGAATATTTCACCGCCATTTCCGGGCAGGAACAAGAGCGCTTAAAGAAGCTTTCGGAGATAGGGGAGAGGACAACTTACTTTTTCAAACAGCCCGAATACGAGGCCGGACTATTAGTTTGGAAGAAATCGGACGCCAAAGATGCGAAACAGAAATTAACAGAGCTTAAGCATTTGCTAACCGGTCTTAATGAGTCCAAATTTACTCAAAAAGATTTGGAATCAGAAATAAAAAATTTCATAACAGAAAAAAAATACGACAACGGCCCTGTCTTATGGCCGCTACGGGTTGCGCTCACGGGCTTACAACAAAGTCCGGGACCTTTTGAAGTGGCTTCTGTTATGGCTGTTGGGCTGGGAAAGAGTGAAATTTTAAATAGAATAGAAATAGCAATAGCTAAATTATAATCCCATTTCACAATTATTCCCCATTGTGGAATTCGTTTAGATCAGTTTTCCGTTTTTGGGGCAAATGTGGTATAATTTAGTTAATGTTTAAGCTATATGATACCAAAATAAAACACAAAATCGCCATTGGAATAATCCTTTCCTTATTTTTAGGCTTAAATTTGCAGCTTAGCGTTGCCGATGAAATAGACGACAAACTTTCGCAGGACCAGGAGAAACTTAAGCAAATTAATAAGCAAATAAAAGACTATCAGCAGCAAATTGCAGCCACTCAAAGCAAACTTAGCACGTTAAAAAACGAAATTTCAATTTATAACGACGAAATAGCGCTCACCGAGTTGCAAATTGAGGCCAAGGAAACACAAATTAAGGATACCAATTTGCAAATTGGCAAGTACCAGGAGCTTATAGACAGAAAAACTATTGAAATAGCCGACAACAAAAAAATTCTGGGGCAGTTAATTGTTGAGCTCAACGAGTACGACGACCAATACGCGTTAAAAACTACGGTTGGCAGCAATAATTTGTCAGATTTTTTGGACCAAATCCAGTATACCCAAAATATCCAGGACAAGGTTTACCAGCTGACGCAAAAAATTAAAGCTTTAAAGGCGCAACTGCAAAAAGAGCAGCGCGAATTGCAAATTAAAGTTGAACAGTTAATTGAATTCAAACATCAGTTAGAAATAACCGAAGCCGCGCTGGTTACAATAAAAAACCAAAAACAAAAGCTGTTAACCCAGACCCAGGGCCTGGAAAGAAATTATCAAAAACTTTTAGCTTCCAGCAAACAGGATGCGGACAATTTACAAAAAGAAATAGACGAGTTGGACGCGCAGGTTAGGGCGCGTTTGGGCAAGAAAACTGTGCCGGCGGGTAAAGGCGTTTTGGCCTGGCCAATAGACGGGATTTTAACCCAAAAATACGGCAATACGGGCTTTAGGGCATTAGGCTATAGCTTCCATAACGGTATTGACGTTGCAGCTCCGGCAGGTGAGCCAATTTACGCCGCGGCTGACGGTGAAGTTATTTATACAGACCACAGCGATGCTTCTTACGGCAATTGGGTTGCCATAAAACACGACATTACAACAAAGAGCGGCAAGAGCCAAATTATTACTTTGTACGCGCATTTCCAGAGTTTTAAAGTTTCGCCCGGCCATCAAGTTAAGCAAGGTGATTTAATTGGCTACGAAGGCAACAGCGGTAACACCACAAAAAAGTTATATGGTCCGGAGAGGGGATACCACTTGCATTTTGTGGTTTACGACGCGGAAGGCTTTGGGGTAAACGCCGGCAAATACACAAATATTTACGGCTCTTACCGTGTGCCTTACGGTTATACATATAATCCTTTAGATTTTTTGCAATAAAATAAAAATATGAAATTAAAAAAATATTTTTTACTGCTCTTAATCCTCGAGATATTTTTTTCCTATGCTCCGGCTTTTGCGCAGGAGCTTCCGCCCTATAATTATGCGGAAAACGCCGGGGTTTCGGAGCAAATAAAAAAATATTTGTGCGCGCCCAAAGACCCGGAAAAAAGCCAGACCCAAACGGACATTTTGGATTCCCAGGGCAACCCAATTACTTTTGACCCAAACCAGGCCGCGTTTAACAACACCAACAGCAGCGTGCTTTATGAGTGCATTAACCGTTTGTATAAATTTGCAATTATTTTAGCCTGCGTTGTCGGCGTATTTTTTATAGTCATTGCCGGCTATGTTTATATGGCGGCAGAAGGCAACCAGGAGTCTGTAGACAAAGCCAAAAATATTTTAACTACCACAATAACCAGCATAGTCATTTTGCTTGCCGGGTTTGTGTTGCTTAAGGCTATTAACCCCGACCTTGTGGAGTTCCACTCCATACAGCCGCCGGGCATTAAAATTGGGGATTTAAAACTGCCTGAAGACACAATTGGCCAGCAGCCTCCCTATGAACCCGTGGGGGGAGTCTGTAAAGATGAAAAGGTTTCGAATATTTGTGAAGGTGTGACCGGAGGCTGTACACAAAATGTTTGTTCAGGTTATTCTTCCGCTGTTGCTGCGGCAGCTGCAAAGTTCCCCATAACCGGAGCTGATACCCAAGCTTTAATTAAAAGCATAATGTACAATGAGTCCAGCTGCGGGCGAAATTTAGAATCACCTGCGGGCGCGTGCGGCATTATGCAGCTTTTGCCTGACACTGCTGACAGGTTAAAAGGCTATTGTGGTGTAGCAACCAAAATAGATTGCGCTTGGTTAAAAAATCCGGCCAATTTTGACAAAAGCATTTGTATTGGAGCGGCTTACTTAAAGAACTTAAGTGAAGGCGCTTGTAGCAGTAATAATGAGAGTAACTTAGTAAGGAACCTGGCGGCAGGGTATAATGGCGGCTCTAAAGCTTGTGAGGCCAGCGTGAGCTGTGGTGGCGAGGCGGGCTGCGCAGCCCAGCCAATGCGTAAATGGGAATGTACTTGGGATAACACAGAACGTACGCAGTGCAACACGGGTTATTTAGAAACCAGGTCATACGCGCCTAAAGTATTGGGATGCTATCAACTAAACAAATAGCTTGTCGCATAAGATACATTGTGCGACGTTATAAATATTTCGTTTTCGCTCTCCCCTATAAATAAAAGCTCCAACTGCTTAGTTGGAGCTTTTAAATTAAATCTATTTGTTTTGTTTTCCTTAATCCCCTAACAAGGGCAGGTAAAATTTTTAACAGGTAATCAATATCTCTCTTTTGGGTAGATTTTCCTAAGGTAAACCGAATGCTGCTTTTAGCTAACTTTTTTGAATGACCGATCGCTAATAATACGTGTGACGGGTCGAGCTGACCTGTGCTGCAAGCGCTTGCTGTTGAGGAATTTATGCCATAGCTGTCTAAATAAAACATCAACGACTCCCCTTCCGTATTTTTAAAGGAAAAGTTGACGTTATTGGGTAATCTAAACAATGGTAGATAAAAATCGCGGCCGCGATTTTTATCACCTTGATTTAAGGTAGGTCCATTTAAAATTGCATCCGGAATCTGTTTGCTTATTTCAGAAATTAGACGGCCGCTTAGTTTAAAAAGTCTTAGATTTTCTTTTTGCTTTTTTTTTGAAGCTAACTCGAGCGCTTTGGCCAAACCCACTATCCCCGTAACATTCTGTGTGCCGCTACGCAGCCCATTTTCCTGCCCGCCTCCGTAAATTAGCGGTTTAAGTTTGACCCCCGAGCGCACATACAAAAACCCAGTTTGTTTTGGGCCATAGATCTTACTGCCGTTTACCGACATTAAGTCTACCCCAAGCCTGTTTACATCAAGGTCTAAAAATCCGGCAGCCTGGCAGGCATCGGTATGAAAAATTATCCGTTGCAGGTTATTTTTTATCCGTCTGTTGTTTTCCGCTTTAAGCCATCGTCCAATTTCGGCTATTGGCGCAATAGTTCCTATTTCGTTATTAGCGTACATTATAGAAATTAAAACTGTCTCCAGCCTTACAGATTTTTTTAGTTGGTCTAAATTTACAAACCCCTCTTTATCTACCCTAACCAAAGTCGTCTTGTACCCTTCCCCTGCCAGGGCTGCAAAAGAATTTATAACGCAGTGGTGTTCTGTTGCCGAAGTAATAAGATGCGTTTTTTTGTGTAGCCGGGCAACGCCAAAAATTGCCAGATTAACACTTTCCGTCCCGCCGGCCGTAAAAATAATTTCCGAAGGCCTGGCACCAATTAAGTCGGCAACAACAGCGCGCGATTTTTCAACAGCGTCATTAGCCTCCCTGCCTTTTTTATAGAGCGATGAAGGGTTGCCAAATTTGTCATTAAAAAAAGGTTCCATAGCCGCTTTAACTTCCGGGTCAACCGGAGTGGTGGCCGCATGGTCTAAGTAAATAGTTTTTTTTGGAGTAATTTTTGGCAGCATAAAAATCTAAGGGTCATTATAGCCCATAAAGCGTGTTTAGACTAGACGCCGGGCTTAATAATTGCTATACTGTCTGAACGAAAAACCGCAATCAGCTGCAACTGGATAGTGCTTGGATGCAAAACCTTTCGGTAAGCTTTTTTGAGTTTAGGGGCGCCGATGAAGGTTTCCAGCCGGCTGAATAAGGACAAACCCCCAATAAAAGGGTCGGCGGATAAAGGAGGAAGTGCACAACGGAGGACCACATCCTGGTTCGTTTCAGCGCAGTTAATGTGGACGCGACTTACCCAACCGCGTGTTATACCACTTAATGGTCTAAAACGAGCGCAACAGGCAATACCTGTCATGCATCACATATGCATTATTACGCACAACCAAAGGAAAACTGGCTGAAAAGGGCCGGGTACGAGCCGAGTACATTTGGGCCCACGGATAGCCAGGGTTGTCAGGAAAAAGAAACGCCGGGTTTGTTGAAGTTGCGTATTGGTAATTTAAAATTTTACGCAATTTACAAAAATAGACTTTGGAAGTTTCTGTGTCCAACCACCTTCTTTATTCGCCGCGCGGGCTACTTCACAGCCGCGCGGTTTTTTTATTTGCTGGATTTTATGTAGCCTGCCGCCACCGCTTCTTTTTCTGTATTAAAACACTGTTCGGCATTGGTGCGTTCGTAAAACGCGCCGCCCTTAATGTGGTAAATTTTTTTGCCACCCGAAGCAATGTTCCCTTTTATTAAGCAATCTGAAACGGCCGTTCCGGTCGCAGCTCCTGCCACTATCCCCTGCTGGGCGGCTACATCGGCCGCTGGTTTTTTCGCTTCCGCCGTGGTATAATTATTTTGTTTCTTATAAGCATCCCGTCTCATCCCCTTTTCATAGCTACCGGTTCCAAAACCCACAAAGAAAACAACTACAAAACTTGCCGCAATTATGAGCTTAGTTTTGTTTTCTTTTTCTCTTACCCAGCTTTTTAGTTGTTCGTAGGTTAGCATTTGGCTTATTATAGCACAAATTATTGGCCGTAAATAAGGTCAATTTACAAATTACATGCGTTACGCTTTTATTTTAGGGAGGGTTTATACTTTATCTGTGGCCGAGCTTATTGCCGTTTTGGAAAAACCTGACCAAAGCCTGGTTTTGTCGCCTCTTCGCAAAGAGCCGGCCGAGGGCGGTTTGGAGGAAGCGGTTAAGATTTTAGAGGCCTCGGAAGAAGTTTTAATTATAGAAACCCCGGCTGCTTTAAACGTAACTAATTTACAAAAAAAACTTGGCGGCGTAATAAAAATTTTAGAGGTTGTAGATATTATAAAAAAGCGCCAGAATGATTCGGTTAATTTTGCACTCAAGCATTATTTTAAACCCAGCGTCCTAAAGAAGCAATTTTTTAAGGAATACAAAGGCAAGATGCAATTCGGCGTGAGCATCTATCTTTTAGATATGAATTTGCTTAAAAGACCGGAACCCAAACCCGGCGACAAGTTCCAGTCTTTTAATTCCATTTTTTCCGAACCCAAACGCATTGGCATGATGATAAAAAACGGGCTAACTGAAAGCGGCTTAAGCGTTCGGTTGGTTTTGCCTGAATACAATTCCCTCTCCTTAGCTTCGGTTGTAGTGACAAAAAATTTACTGCTTTCCAAGGGCGCGGAAATTTCTATTTTAGCAGCGCAGGATAAAATTTTTACGGCTAAAACTTTAAGCGTACAGGATTTTGAAGACTACGGCAGAAGGGATTACCAACGTCCGGTTAGGGATGAAAAACAGGGCATGATTCCGCCTAAGGTTGCCCAAATTATGTTAAATTTGGCCAATTGTAAATCCGGGGATACTATTTTAGACCCATTTTGTGGCATAGGGACCATTGTCCAGGAGGGCTTGCTTTTAGGTTACAGGATGATAGGCAGCGACATAAACAAAACCGCAATAAAAGGCAGTGAACAAAATTTAGAATGGTTTAGAAACCGCTATAAAATCGCTCCCGGGAAATACGGCGTGGAGGTCAGCGATGCTACCAAGGTTTCCGATCTTATTGCTAAATCTAACAATAAAATTTCAGCCATAGTTACCGAAGGTACCCTAGGGCCTATT
This sequence comes from Patescibacteria group bacterium, assembly GCA_036726225.1. GTDB lineage: Bacteria > Patescibacteriota > Doudnabacteria > UBA920 > UBA920 > PALSA-1336. Next base: position 43,486 of record DAIMCS010000003.1, read on the forward strand.
TATGGCCAGTACCCCAAGGTTGAGGAAATTGCCAAAAATTTTAAAGATCTGGAAAAGCTTTATAAAGCCAGTTTTAAGGAATTCTCTAAATTTTTACCTTCCGGCGGCCGCGTGATTATGTGCGTGCCGGCTTACAGGCGCGGCCGGGGTGACTACGAGCAGATGCCCAAGCTTGACTTCGCACTAGCTTTGGGATATAATCAGTTAGATATTATTTCTCCTGTAATTGCCAAAAAGCTTAAATTTCTTAGGCTTACAGAGCGAAAAAGCGCAATTTACGACCGAAAGGACCAAGTTGTAGCCAGGGAAATAGTGATTTTTGAGAAAGTTTAATTAACCACGAACACACAAAAAACACGAAAGCCACAAAATCAGATTTCGTGAAGTTAGTGCAGTTCGTGAGTTAGTGGAGAATTATGGCACATAAAAAAGCCGGAGGCTCAACAGCGCTAGGACGCGATTCAGTCTCCAAACGCTTAGGCGTTAAAATTTTTGGCAACCAAGCCGTAAAAAAAGGACAAGTAATTGTCCGCCAACACGGCACTAAATACTCCCCCGGACGTAATGTTAAAATTGGCGGCGACTCTACTTTGTACGCCCTAACCGACGGAATGGTAAAATTCCAGAACAAAATGGTTAAAAAGTTCCATGGAAATTTACGCAGAACCAGAATCGTAAACGTGGAATCCAAGTAGATCCCATTCCCGCGCAGGCGGGAATCTATAATTTAAGATTTAAAAACCCCCGAGTAACGGGGGTTTTTTGTTATCCATACTTTATCTTAAAGGCAAGGATTGATAACACAAATATTTCCGTAATAATGTTTGCAATATATATCGGCGGTTCGTGAAGCAATAATCCATAAACAATCCATAGCGCTACTCCTATTGCCAAAACTGAGTACGTTGACAAAGACAAATCTTTAGTGTGTTTGGTCTGCCATACTTTTAGCAATTGAGGCAGCTGGGAAATGGTAGTCAATGTTGCACCCACTGTACCAATAATAAAAATAAAATCCATACTATTTTTTTAGTTTAACCACAGCCTTCATAAACCCCGCAAAAAGCGGATGCGGAGAAAGCGGGCGGGAAAGGAATTCCGGATGGAATTGTGTTCCCACAAAGAACGGATGGTTTTTAAGCTCAATTATTTCCACCAGCTTGCCGTCCGGCGTGGTGCCGGAAATCACCAGCCCGGCCTTAACTAACTGGTCGCGATATTCGTTATTAAATTCAAAACGATGGCGGTGGCGCTCGTTAATTTTAGCCTTGCCGTTTTTGCCAATCCACTTGGCATCCAAGTAAGCTTTTTCTGTAACTGTTCCGCGCGAAATTATGCAATCCCAACCGCCCAACCGCATAGTGGCGCCGTATTCCCTGTTAAGCAGTTTCTTTTCCTGGTCCGGCATAATATGAATTACCGGATGCGGGTTGTCGTCGTCCACTTCCGTAGTGTTGGCTTTTTTTAATCCGGCAACATGGCGGGCATATTCAATCGTGGCCATTTGCATTCCATAGCATAAGCCTAAATACGGTACTTTGTTTTCGCGCGCGTACTTTACGGTTTCTATCATACCTTCTGTTCCCCTGCTGCCAAAACCACCGGGCACAACTATCCCGTCAAAACCGTGTAAAGTTTTCTTTGCGCCGTGTTTTTCTACATCCAGCGCAGAAATCCAGTGCAAATTAGCCTTAACATTATTCGCCCAGGACCCGTGCTTTATGGCTTCCACAACCGAAATGTATACATCGGCCAGTTTATAGGCGCCTGTCTCATAGTATTTGCCGACTACAGCAATCTCAACTTCGCGTTTGGATGAATTAATCCTGCTAATTTTGTTTATTAAATCTTTCCACTTTTTAAGCTTGGCCGCTTTTGGCTTCATACCAAATTTTTGTAAAATTTTGTCCGTGAGCTTTTGTTGGTCAAAATTCATCGGCACCCTGTAAATACTGTCCACATTAGGCGCGGCAATAATATTTTGTGCCGGCACATTGCAAGTCCAGGCTAAAGTTTCTTTTCGCCTGTCATCCACCGGTTTTTCCGCGCGGGCTATTAAAAAGTCCGGCTGTATGCCGCTGCCAATTAACAAGCGGACCGATGTTTGCGCGGGCTTACTCTTCATTTCGCCAATGGAAGGAGGTGTGGGCAAATAAGCTACGTGAATATGCAAGACATCCCGTCCGTCGCGGTATTTCATAATCCGGTTGGCTTCCATAAACAAAATATTTTGGTACTCCCCTACTGTTCCGCCAATTTCCGCAATAACAAAATCCGCCTTACGTTCCCGGGCAGCGGCTTCCAGGCGGCGGATAATTTCTTCGGGCACATGGAGGGCCACTTCAACATCTTCGCCGTCATACTCAAAATTTCTTTCTTTTTTTATTATATTTTGGTAAATTTGGCCGTTGGTAATGTAGTTGGAAGCAGACAGGTCCGCATTCATAAACCTTTCGTAATTTCCCAAATCCTGGTCAGTTTCCATACCGTCTTTAGTCACAAACACTTCCCCGTGTTCCTGCGGCCTTATTGTGCCTGCGTCCACATTTAAATACGCGTCCATTTTTACCGGCGCAACCCTAAAACCCCTAGATTCCAAAAGTGCCGCCAAAGAAGCGGTTGTTACACCTTTACCAACACTAGATATTACTCCGCCGGAAACAAAAATGAATTTAGTGTCTAACTTTTTCGCTTTTCTTGGCTTGATATGATATGACATGTGATAAATTGTGTCATTCTGAATGACACATTAATTATTTAGTAAATTTAAAAGTTGAAAGTATCTCACTAAACCCGGGTTCAATGCCTAGTAATATATATGCAAACCCATTTTTTCTGACAAAAACAGCGCCACCATTGTTTCCGCTATCATCAATAACTGAATAATATTTTCCTATTATACCGTCTAAAGTAATATTTTTTTCCGAAACCGCACTCTCGGCATATTTTTTTTGCTCATCATTTATCTGTTCATCGTTTTCCGGTACAACCGCGATTGATGATATCCCATGAGAATTTTGATCCTTGATTTCAAATACTCCATACGGATGCTCGCCTACGTCGACCTGCTCTACAGTCGCATTGGACGGATATTTTAACTCAAACCTAAACGTTTGACTCTTGTAAGCTTTCCAACCTTCGCTTTTATTCACCCTATGCACCGGCAAACCGCCTTCGGTTTCGTAGTAAAGCTTTTGGCGGTAAATACTTTGCTGGTAGGAAAAAACGGCTAAGCCAATTCCGGAAAACAAAAGTGCTGCCATTAAAATCAATAACAGGTTTTTAAGACGGGGATTTTTTGTAAAAAGATCCTGGGGTATATTTTCAAAGCCTGTTGGCTGCGAATTGTTTTGACTGAAATTGTCCATTAGTTTGGTTCTATTTTAATCTTTATGCTCGCAGTTATGCCGCTTGCCAGCTTTAACTTTACCTGATGTTCGCCTAATTCTTTAATGGGCTTGGTTAAATCCACCTGATTTTTTTCCAAAGACAAATTAGTTTTTCCGTTTACAGCGCTTAAAACATCTTTTTCATGAACACCGGAAAAAATTTGGCCTTTGTCCCCTACTTTGACCTTAATTGTGAATACCCGCTTTTCTAAGTCCTGCTTTGCGGATTGCAGGCGCACAATTTCGCGCCGGTGCTTATCGTCAGCCTCTTTTTGTTCCTTGGCTACTTTAGTCTGGATTTCGGTGGTGGCAACCTGCGCAAAGCCTTTGGCAATTAGGAAGTTTTTGGCAAAACCGTCACTCACCTCTTTTATTTCCCCTTTTCTGCCCTGACTTGGGGAATCTTTAATAAATATAACTTTCATATGAAAACAGATGTACACTGATTAATTACTGATAACACGGATCCGTGTCTTTTCGTTTCTTTGTCTGTGTCAGTCGGTGTGTCCCAACAAAAAAGAGCCCATTTCGCGAGAGTCGCTTTTTGGGCTCTTTCTTAGTATATAAGATTAAAGTAGTTTGTCAATAACTCAAAATTGCTCTTAATTAAGCTAAATTCTTAGATATTTTCTAATGGCCAGCAGAGTTGAAAGCACGGACAAAAACAAAGCTAGGCCAAAAAGAATGAGGATTAGGTAAGCAAAGTTAAACAGGTTGTTGCTGTAAAAGCTTACCTGGGGGTTTACGTAGCCAATAACTTTGGGAAGGATTCTTGTGAAGATTGGAATAAATAAAGCGGTGGTAATTGCACTTGAAAAAATACTGTACAAAATACTTTCTACTAAAAACGGTCCCTGAATATACCAGTTAGTTGCGCCCACCAGGCGCATAATTTCCACTTCTTCTTTGCGGTTATAAATAGTTAGCGTAATGGTGTTGTAAATTACCAAAATGGCAATTACAGAAAAAACAATAACTAAACCTAAGCCGAAAGTAATAATAAATTTTAAAATTTTCTCCAGGCGTTCAATAACCAGCCGGTTGTCCTCGAAATTTACTTTGTCTATAAAATTTTTGTACTCCGCGGCCTGCAACTTTTCTGAAACAGCGGGATAGTCGGCGAGCTCATGTGTTTTAATGTGCAAAGTGGCGGGAAGCGGGTTTTCCGTAAGCTCATTTAAAGACTGCATTATAAGCGGGTCACTTTGGTGGTTGGCTTTAAACTCTTCAAACGCTTGCGCTGCGGAGACGTAATCCACCTCTTTAACTTTCGGGTCAGCAGTCATAGCGTTCTTAATAGAGTTAATCTGTTCCTCCGCAAGGCCAATTTTAAAATACACGCTAATGTCCACCGTGTTTTGAATAGTTTTAATGGAATAATTGGTCAACATAAATAATAAAAACAACGTGGAAAAAATAACTAAGGTTATGGTCATAACCATAGTCGCCGCGGTTGAAAGCCACAAATTTCTTCCAAAATTTGTAAAACCGGTTTTTATTACCCTAAAAAATGAAATTGAATCTAACATAAATAGCTTGTAGCGAGAAGCGTCTAGCGTGTAGGTCTACACACTAAAGTTTATACTTGCCTTTCTCTTGCTCTAGTGTTATTTTCCCGTCCTCGATTGTAATAACCCGCTTTTTAATTTTATTTACCAAGTCAGACGCGTGCGTGGCTAAAATTACTGTTGTACCGAGCTGGTTAATTTTTAAAAGCAAATCTAAAACTTCAGCGGCATTCACTTCATCCAGGTTCCCTGTAGGTTCGTCGGCCAAAAGCAGTACAGGCCTATGCGAAAGTGAACGGGCAATGGCCACGCGTTGCTTTTCACCGCCCGACATTTCGTGTGGAAAACTGTCCTTTTTATGCAAAAGTCCCACTAGTTCTAAAACTTTTGGGACTTCTTCTCTAATTTTTTCTAAGGCATGGCCGCAAACTTCCATAGCAAAAGCCACATTTTCAAAAGCAGTGCGTTTGGGCAGAAGCTTAATGTCCTGGAAAACCATACCAATTTTCCTTCTTAAATAAGGCAAATCTGCCTTACGGACTTCTGTAATGTCTATGTCGTCAATTAAAATTTTTCCGCCGTCAATTTTTTCTTCGCCAATAATTAGCTTAAGTAAAGTGGTTTTTCCCGCTCCGGAGAGACCGACAAGAGAAATAAATTCGCCCTGGTTAATTTGCAAATTTATGCCATTTAAGGCAAGGGAACTGTTCTCGTAATTTTTTACTACGTTTTGGAACTTGATCATTTTTTGTATAAAAAACAAACCCTAATAAATAAGCTAGTAAATTGCATTATAGCATTAATTTACTATTTTCAAAAATTTATTCAGGCAGTTTTCCCGCCCGCTGCCTGTTCTAAATATTTTTCCACAAGTTCGTCCAATTCCCCGTTTAAAACACTATCCGGGTCGCTGGTTTCAAAGTCAGTCCTGTGGTCTTTAACCATTTTGTATGGATGTAAAACGTAAGAGCGGATTTGGTTGCCCCATTCTGCAGATTTAAACTCCCCACGGATCTCCTGTTTTTCTTTTTGCAGCTTTTCTTCTTCCAGGGTTTTAAGCCTGGACATTAAAATTTTCATTGCCACTTCCCTGTTTTGGTGCTGGCTGCGTTCGTTTTGGATGGAAACTTTTATGCCGCTTGGAATATGTGTAATGCGAATGGCCGAATAGGTTGTGTTAACGCTTTGTCCGCCGTGCCCGCTGGCGGTGTTGGCCTCAATTTTTAAATCTTTTTCATCTACCTTAAATTCTTCTTTTTCTTCCAAAAGCGGCAGGAGTTCTAAAAGCGCGAACGATGTTTCCCGGGTGTGAGCGGGGTTGAAGGGCGATAATCGTACGAGCCTATGTACACCCGCTTCGCTTTTTAAAAGTCCATACGCATAAGTCCCGTGGACTTCCACCACTGCTGTCTTAACCCCGTTTTGGTCCCCCCTTGAGAGTTCCAAAACTTCCGTAGTAAAACCTTTGCGTTCGCAATAGCGCAAAAACATTCTAAGCAGCATTTCGGCCCAGTCCTGTGCGTCTACTCCGCCGGCTCCGGAATGAATGGAAAAAATTGCGTTATGGTCGTCGTATTTTTTGGAGAGCAAGGCGACAAAACGGTTTTGTTTGTATAAATTTTCTAAACTTTCAATTTGTTTTTTTAGATAATCTAAATCATTTTCACCCCTCCCTAGCCCTCCCCCTAAAGGGGAGGGAACGGCTGCAGCTTCCCCTCCCTTGATGGGAGGGGTTAGGGGAGGGTGGTTTTCTTTAGATAAGTCTTTAACTAACTCCAAATTCTCAACAACTTGTTTTTCCAAATTTTGCCAAAAATCGTAAAACTTTTTTAGCTGGTCGTACTCTTGGGAAACTTTTTTAGCATGCTGATTGTCTGCCCAAAAATTTGGCTGCTGCATTAAATCTTCCAATTCCAAAATCTTTTGCTCTTTTTGCGGCAAATTTAAATGGATTTTAAGATTTAAGATTTCAGATTTAAGATTTTCAAGGCGCTTAATAAGGTCGTTCATAAATATGATTATTGCAAAAAATGCTCTTAAAGTCTAGAAATTAAAAGGCGCCGGAGTCAAAAGTGACCCGGGCGCCTGGTTTGGGCTGGCGGCTATTTGTGACGGCTGAAAATTCCGCGAAACCAGGACATCTGACGCGGAGGTTGGACCGGTTTTTCCGTTTCTTCCGATCGCTCCTTTATCCACGCCTCTATTTCCTCCTTCGACGGCATTACTTCTGCCGCGTGATTTTCGCACAGCTCAATACTTCGGACACAAAACAGTCTTATGAGCTGCGAAAGGGGTGTTGATCTGTTTTCGCTTAATCTTTCCATCAGTGGATAGACATCCTGTTCAAGCTTGATGAATTTTCGACCGGCAGGCGGTTCTTCAGTAGCTGGGAGAATTGGCTTAAACAGGGTCCCGCAAAATTCAGATCTGACCATCACATAACTAAAGTGATTTACCCATCTCTGCAAGGGCTGGTTTCCTGTCCTTGCGAGAAGGATATTTAGCCGCTCTTGTTCTGATTCTTTTAGGGCAAAGCTTACGCTAAGCCACTTTTGGGTGCTGTCTTCCATCGGGTGTCCTCTTGTTTGGCGCGAAGACCCCGTAGGATAAACTTTTGAAAGTATATCAAAAAAGCCCTTGAGAATCAAGGGCTTTTTAGTCTTTCCTTTTGTACTTTGCGAAAGTGAATTTTTTGTGCTTTTCTTCTTCGAGCTTTTCCCATTCACTCCATTTTATGGCCGGGAAAAAAGCGTCGCCCAAATAATTTTCGTGAACATGGGTTATGTACATTAAATTTGCAAGAGGCAGGGCCAGTTTATAAATTTCCGCGCCGCCAATTATGTAAATATCTTCCGGCAATGACTTTATTGCCTCATCTAATGACGAAAAAACTAAAACGCCTTCAGGCGCTTTGTAGTCTTTTTGCCTGCTTATAATTACATTTTTTCTGTTGGGTAAAGGTTTGCCCAGGCGTTTTAAAATAGATTCAAAAGTTTTCCTGCCCATTAGGACAGTTTTGCCTAAAGTCAATTCCTTGAAGTGTTTTAAGTCCTCGGGCAAATGCCACGGCAAATCATTGTCCTTGCCAATGACCAGATTTTCAGCTACCGCGACTGGGCCTAAGATAATCATTTTTAGAGGAGTTAGGATTTAGGAGATAGGAAATATACGGCTAATTCCTAATTCCCATTTCCTAATTCCTAAATCGCTATCGGGGCCTTTATACTCGGATGCGGGTCGTAGCCTTCTAGAGTAAAATCTTCGTATTTGAAACTAAATATGTCTTTAACCTCCGGATTGATTTTCATCTTTGGCAAAGGTTTGGGTTCGCGTGACAACTGAAGCTTCACTTGTTCAAAATGGTTGTTATAAATATGAACATCGCCAAAAGTGTGCACAAAATCGCCCAATTCCCTGCCGGTTACCTGCGCCATCATCATTGTGAGCAAAGAGTAAGATGCTATGTTAAAAGGCACACCTAAAAATGTGTCGGCTGAACGTTGGTAGAGCTGGCAGGAAAGTTTGTTGTTGGCCACATAAAATTGGAACATAGTATGGCAAGGCGGCGGCGCGGTTTTTTTGCCGGCAATTAAGCTCTGCAAATCTGCCACGTTCCAGCCCGAAACTATCATTCTGCGGTTGTCAGGATTATTTTTTATTTGGTCAACCACGTAGGAAATTTGGTCGTAACTCTCGCCGTTGTAACCTTTCCACGCCCGCCATTGTTTGCCGTAAACAGGCCCTAGGTCCCCGTTTGCGTCAGCCCACTCATCCCAAATTCTTACACCGTTGTCGTTTAAATATTTAATGTTGGTGTCGCCTTTTAAAAACCAAAGCAGCTCGTAAATTATGGATTTGGTGTGAACTTTTTTTGTTGTAAGGAGCGGAAAACCCTCGGCGAGATTAAATCTCATCTGATATCCAAAAATTGACCTTGTGCCGGTGCCTGTGCGGTCGTGCTTTTGCACGCCTTCGTCCATTATTTTTTGCAGTAAATTTAAATAAGTTTTCATATTTATGGTTTTTTTAAGTCAATTAGCACAATTCTTCTAACTAATTCCCAAACCCGGCCGTGGACTTCCGGCGGGGTAAGCAGTTTCCCTTCCTCCACACACTCAACCAGTCTCGTGTTAGGGAATAATTTGGAAATTTCCAAATAAACTTTTTCCGCGTTTTTTAAATGTTTAATGTCGGCTTCGTGCAAGTCCCGTTTTTTTCCGTTTACGTATTTTCTGGATTCCGCACTTTTTTTATCTACGAGTTTTTGCGCCATAGCCGCGGGCATGTGAAGAATAATATTAAGGTCAGGCTTGGGAATGTCAAAAATTACGTATTCTAAGTTGTTAAGCCATTTAAAAAATTTCAAACGCTGGAAATCGTCCTCAATTTTTCCTCCCTGGTGTCCCGCGTTGGCGGTAACGTAACGGTTAGAAATTACAATTTTTCCCGCATCTAACCACTCTCTAATTTTGACAGAAGCGTCAAACCGGTCAATGGCGTAAAAAATTGACGCCGCATGGGGGCCGACCTTGCCGTATTTGCCGTTTAGGTATTCTTCAATCATGCCCGCGGACTTTGTGCCGTACTGGGGGAAGTCTGTCATTTCCACTTCGTACTCGTGCAGCTTAAGTTCTTTGACCAACAGGTCGGTTTGAGTCGCCTTGCCGCTGCCGTCAGTTCCGTCTATAACAATAAAACGCCCTATACGGGCTTTTTTCTTTGTTGATTTTCCAAATTTTAAGAGCGCCATATTATTTTATTTGTTTCATTGTCTCATCTATTTTCGCGTAAAATTCGTTTAAAGTCCCGACATTCTCAATTTTAAATTCTGCCTGTTTTCCAAGTTCAGGGATCCGCACTTCAGTCGGGCCGTTTTCCTGCTCTTTAAATTCCTCAAAACCCATTTGGGCGTCGTCCGTCTTTTCGTGTCTTTTGTTATAACGGTCAAACCTCATTTCCACCGGCGCCGTAATATAAATTGTGGTTCCGCCCCACTGCTTTACCACTTCCATTTCATCCATGCGAATGCCGTTTACAATTACAAATTTAGTCCAGGACTGCTTAATGCGTTTTTCCAGGGCGTTAATAAGCACGTGGTCGCCAAAAATTTTGCGCAGTCCCAAGCCCAGGTCAATTTCATTTTTTCTGGAAATTGGTAAATTGAGTTCTTCTAACACCGCGTCTAAAATATGGGTAAACCGAAAATGCTCTGCTCCATATTTTTGGACCATATAGTTGGCCGCGGTATCCTTGCCCGCTAATTTTTCACCCACCAGCCCTATAATCATAAATTCGAAATTACAATTTCGAAATCCGAAAAATATCTAATTTTTAAATTCAAATATTTTTTTTCGAATTTCGTGCTTAGTATTTATTTATACCCGCCTGTACTTCCAATCCCTCCTCTGTCATTTTCCCGCAAGTGGTTAACCTCTTCCCAAACCGCCTGCTGAACCGGTAAAAAAATGCCCTGTGCCAGTCGTTCCCCTTTTTTTACTTCAACCGGCCTGCTGGTAAAATTATAAACTATAATGTGGATTTCGTCATTGGGGCCGGCATAATCCGGGTCTACCACTCCTATGCCATTTGCCATAGCCAAGCCCTTTTTTAGCGGCAGGCTGCTGCGGGCCGCTATAAGCAAAAAATGCCCTTTTGGGGCCTCAATAACCAGTCCTGTGGGGATTTTTACCACCTCGCCGGGAGCAACAGTTGTATCTATACTGGCTGCAATATCAAAGCCGGCAGATTCAGTGGTGTGGTATTTTGGCAACGGGACGTCGGCAGATTTTTTAATCCGGACTTTCATTGATTTTAGATAGCTTTAATTACCTCATCAATTTTTAAAAAAAGCTCTTGTAAACTTCCTTCGTTAACAATAGCCCAATCTGCTCTGGCAATCGGTCCGGCCTGGTGCAAATTTTCAATCTGGGAATAATCGCGCGAAACCAATTCTTCTTCCTTCAGTGGGCGAAATGGTCTTATTTTCATCCGTTCAATTCTGGTTTTGGGACTTGCGTAAATTCCCAGAACTTTAAAATTTTCTCCGAATTCTTTTTTCAGCTCCAAATATTCCTCCCAAGAGTACATACTTTCTAAAATTACGCCGGAGTTTTGGAAAGTGGATTTTATTTTGGGCATATTGGCAATAGCCATGGCTGCCATGCCGTCTTTGACGCGAAATTCTTCCCTAACCTGCCGCTCCCCTGCTTCACCCGGCGTGCCGCGGCGCGCGGCTTCATCCACCACTGCCTGTCCAAAATAAATTTTTGGCCAACCTAATTTTTTAATGATGTATTCCGTGGCTTCCGTCTTACCCGCGCCGGGCAAGCCAACAATGGCCAGTAAAATTTTCATTATCCAATAGTCATTTTAACATCACCGTCGTTGGAACGACCCGGGATGTCTTCTGAAAAAATTTGCATAAGTTCTTTGTGCCAGTCTGGGTTTTCTTCGTAAACCTCAACGCTCACACCCGCTTCTTTTAGCATATCCAGCGCCTGCGGATTGCGGTAAACTTTGCCAATTACCACGCGCTTTATGCCGCAGGCAATTACGTATTTTGTGCAGTGAATGCAAGGGCTGTATTTGGTATACATAGTTGAGCCCTGGGTAGATGTGCCGCCCTGTCTGGCAGCCTGAAGCAGGGAGTTATGTTCGCCGTGAATGGTTCTTACGCAGTGGCCTTCTTCCAGCATATGGCCGACGTCGTTGCAGTGCGGCAAGCCCGCCGGACTGCCGTTATAACCGGTGGCAATAATTCTGTTGTCCTTTACCAAAACCGAGCCGGCATACAGTCGGTCACAGGTGCCCCGGGCGGCGATAATTTTGGCAATAGCCATAAAATAGTCGTCCCAGCTGGGCCTAAAATGTTTTCTCTCCTCGGCCATTTGTTTCTTTTATAGATAATTTATCTTAAACCATTCTACACCAATTTCTTAAGATTGACAAAAATAAATTTTAAGGCTATACTGCTTTTACTATGTTCAAACCACGCACAATAATTTGCATTATTATTGGAACCCCTTCGTAGCGAAGGCTGGTTTTGGACTTATAAAGTTCACATCCGGACCTTCGCAAACGCGGAGGTCTTTTTAGTTGGAGGATCATCAGATGAAGACAGCTCTTGCAGCAGTAACGGTTTTGGATGCAGTACAGGAATTGTTCAAAGGTTCCTTTGCGCACTACAAAATTACCGCAACAAGCCGGGATAATTTTTGCCTTTTGGAAGGCACGGATGAAAGCGCCCTATATGCTCACGGCACTATCCGCGTAAAAGGTGCGGCGGACTCCATTATTGAGGTCTTAGTGCTGGGCCGGACCGCAAAGTCCCTGCCTGATTGGGGATTTAGCTTTCAGAAGGCGGTGGTGGCCGAAGAGGACAGTTCGGTTATAGTGGTAGAACCCTGGCAAACAGGCACCAAATACGTCTTTAAGCAAGTTGAGGGACTCGTGTAATAGGCAGCGTGCAAGCAGTCAACGGGCCGGTAAGTCAAGATTTACCGGCCCATTACAAAACAACCAAGCAATAAGCTTGGTTGTTTTGTAATGTTTGTAATTAAACTTTCACTTTTATTCCGGGACCCATTGTCGCGTTAATGCTGACGCCGGAAATAAATTGTCCTTTTACTGTGGATGGTTTGCTTTCGGTTACGGACCGGTAAAATGCTTTTAGGTTTTCCAGGAGTTGTTTGGAATCAAAATTGCTTTTGCCGATTATTTGGTGGACGTTGCCGGAATCATCATTTTTAAAGTTTACTTTACCGCCTGCAATTTCTTTAATAGTTTTGCCGATTTCAGTACTAACTGTGCCGGTCTTGGGGTTAGGCATAAGGCCACGGGTTCCCAAAATTTTTGCAATTTGGGCAAGTTTAGGCATAAGTGCCGGTTCTGCAACGGCCACGTCAAAGTCGGTTTTTTCGGTTTCTTTAATTTGTTTAATAAGTTCTTCTCCGCCAATTATGGTAGCGCCTGCTTCTTTGGCTTCTTTTTCCTTGGCCTCGGTTACAAAGGCGGCAACTTTTTTGCTTTTACCTGTGCCGTGGGGAAGGCTTACGGTGCCGCGAACTGCCTGGTCGGTTTTTTTGGCGTCAATTAAAGTGCGGATATGCACTTCAACAGAACCGACAAATTTGGTGTTGGCGGTTTTTTTAGCAAGCTCAATAGCTTCTTCGGCTGTGTAGACTTTATTTACGTCCACTTGCTCATTATTTGCTTTTACTCTCTTGGCAATTTTTGACATAAATTTTCTCCTTCGTGGTACAAACCCTATCTGTCATCCCGACCGATCCGCCGAAGGCGGAGAGCGGAGGGATCCCTTAATTTAAGAGATTCCTCGGCTTTGGCCTATTGGCCTGGCTCGGAATGACACAAACAGGTCCCACAAAATTAATAAATTAATCTATAACTTCTACACCCATGCTTCTGGCAGTGCCGCGGATAATCTTTTCTGCGGCTGCTAAGTCGTTGGCGTTTAGGTCTACCATCTTTTTTTCCGCAATTTCCTTAATTTGCTTGGCCGAAATTTTGCCCACCTTTGTGGTAAGCGGGTTAGCGCTGCCTTTTTGCAGGCCAATGGCCTTCATAATTAAGTTAGAGGCAGGAGGGGTTTTTAAAATAAAGGAAAAAGAACGATCTTCATAAATCGTCATATCCACCGGAATTGTCATATCCCCGCCCGCGGTTTTATCGTTAAATTCCTTAACGAAAGCGGCAATGTTAATGCCGTGGGGACCCAGTGCGGTACCTACCGGAGGCGCCGGGGTTGCTTTTCCGGCCGGCAGCTGGAGTTTTAACTGAATTTTAACTTTCTTAGCCATTGTAATTTGATGGTAACCGCTGTTGTTGCAATTACTTGCATTAACGTTTTAGTGCGGCCTTCGATCACACGACGTATCGGTGACCAACCATCCTTTCGATTAATAAAATTTTATTCCTTAGCTTCCTTAGAAAGCTTTAACAACCTTTCAAAAAATTTTGGATTTGATTCTTTAAATGCCGGACTTTCTGTTCTAAAAAATTCTCTTAATTGCTCATCTGTGAGGCCGTGTGCTTCGACTCCCAAGTCAGTTAAAGCCTTGTCAAACCTTTGAATGCCTTTATTTTCTCTTATATCAGATGCTTGTTCAGCAGCTGATCGGGGTGTTTCGATAGACATATAATTATTTTATTAATTCTTTGTACAAATAAATTATATTTTCTTAACTTGTAAAAAGTCTAACTCAACCGGAGTTTCGCGGCCGAAAATGGTAACCATAACTTTTACTTTGCCGTGAGCTTCGTCTAAGCTGCCGACTTTGCCTTCGTAGTCTTTAAACGGGCCGTCCATAATTTTTACTAAATCTCCCGGAGCAAATTCAATTTTATATTTTGGCTCGTCTGCGCCCATTCTCTTTTTCAAATAGTTGAGCTCTTCTTCTGCAATTGGCGTGGGAATTGTACCGCTGCCTACAAAACCGGTAACGTTGGGGGTATTTCTGACTACGTACCAGGAATCGTCTGTCACTATCATATCCACCAAAACATAACCGGGGAAGATTTTTTCTTCCACAGTCGTGCGCTTGCCTTCTTTAATCTTAATCTTTTTTTCCTTGGGCACTATGCAGTCAAAAATTTTGTCCTGCATATCCATAGACTCAATACGCTGCTTTAGGTTAAAAGCAACGCTGTCTTCATAGCCCGAATAAGTGTGGAGTACGTACCAATGACGTTCACCTGTTACTTGTTGTCTGCTCATAGGTTTACTTTAATACTGCTTCAAAAACTTTTAGAAGTCCGTAGTCAAAAGCGCCTAAAACAAAAGCCACTACCACGCTAAAAATAATTACCGTAAGGGTATATTTAACGGTTTCGGCTCTGGTCGGCCAAACTACTTTGGCTAATTCGCTTTTAACTTCGCCTAAGAATTTAAACATAAGGCAATTGAAAGGGTCCTTTGGGCCGAATAAATCCGCCTACAGGACAATTATTTAAGCTTTTTTAAAAGGCCTCGGAGGCCTTTATGAATATATAATACTAAAAGTCTATTTATTTGTCAAACCGCCTTAAGGCAGCAGCATTTTAACTTTAGCCATTACTTCGTTTAGGTTCGTGTTGGCCTTTACAAAGTATTCTTCAATTTTAAGGGCCTGGGCCTTCAAAATATCCTTATTGCTCCACAAGTTGCTTAAAACCACAACTTTACATGTCTGGATTTCTTCTTCTTTAGCCGCCCTAATTTTTTCCAAAACTTTAAAGCCGTCCAGTTTTGGCAAAAGCAAATCGAGCAAAATTAAATGAGGCCTGTTTTCAAAAATTTGTTTAACCGCCTCTTCCCCGTCGGCTGCTTTAAGTACCATATAAGTTCGGGTTGTTTCCAGGCGGTCGACTAAGACATTAAGCAGTGCCCCGTCATCCTCCACAACTAAAATTTTCTTTTTTACATTTCCCATATTTAGAAATATATTAGCATATTTACAAGGCGGTGTGCAAATTATTTAATATGAAAGGTGGAATTGACAACCCCGCTTTTCCCCACCTTAACCGGCAGGGCGGCCAAAAGCTTTTTTTCTTTTTCTTTTCTTGCGTCAAAAATCATTAACAAATATTTGCCCCGGCCCGCGCGCAGCAAAAATTTGCCGTCCTCGCGCACCTGGCATTTGCCAAAGGTAATTTCCGGGAACTTGGAATTATGCAGCTCTAAAAGCAGCCCGGCAGTTAAAAGGCTCCTGTTTGAGGAGATTATTTTTCCAAAAAGGCGGGGCCCGCTAATAATTATGGACAGTAAAATTATGCTTATGTAGGCAATTACTATTGCCCAAAAATAGCGGGGAATGTCCGGATAGCTGCGCCAAATAGCAATACCTAAAAATATAAAGCCAAACCAAAAAGCTGTGGCAACAAGCCTTTTTAGCAATAGTTTTAAAAAGGGATATTTTTTATAAATTTGTGATTTAGCCTGTTGGTTCCAGTCGTCCTGTGTTGGGTCCATGGGTATGTTGGGCGCAACCACTTCAGAGTCCCCTGTAAGTTCGAAAAATTCCCCGTGGTACAGGTTTTCGTAAATCCCGTCACTTGAGCCGGTTATTCTGGTTGAAGGGAAGGTGTAGTTGGCTTTGCGCGCAAAAATTTTAAAGCTGCCCGGATGCGCCAAAAATCCATAGCCCCCGTTTAGGTCAGTAACGCAGGTTTCCGCTTCCCGGCCGTCAGCGTAAATTAGTTTAACTATTACCGGGTCCAGCGGCTGCTTGCTTACCGAGTCGTAAACTACGCCCCAAAATTGAGAAGTGTTCTTTAAGCTCAAAAAACTAAAGAGGCTGTTGATTATAGATTCCAGCAAAACCGCTAAATCGCGGGGCGCGGATTTTTTTAATTTGTATGGGGTGGTTTGCTCCATAATTTATTTTTTTCTTTTTGCGACCGTCAGCACATTTTTTAAAAGCATGGCAACGGTAAGCGGCCCCACTCCTCCGGGCACCGGAGATATGTGTGAAGCAACGTCTTTTACTGACTCAAAGTCCACGTCCCCGACAATGCCGCCTCCGGACTCCGAGGTCCCGGCATCTATAATTACGGAGCCGGTCTTTATTTTATTGCCTGTGACCAGTTTTGCCTTGCCAACTGCCGAAACTATTACGTCGGCTTTCTTCATTAAATCCGCAACGTTTTCTGTTTTACTCCTGGCTACTTCTACCTTGGCCCCTTTTTGGGCGAGCAGGAAACTTACCGGCCTGCCCACCAGTTGCCCAAAGCCAATAACTAAAAATTGTTTTGCTTTATAATCTGCCACGGACCGTTCCAACAGTTCCATAACCGCGGCGGCTGTGGGAAATTCCACGTAAGCTTTGCCCTGGTAAAAAAGTTCGCTATTTATTTTGCCTGTACAGTCGACATCTATGGTCGGTTCAATAGCGTCCAGGATTGCTTGTTTGTCTAAGCTTGCCGGTAAAGGGAGCTGAACAATAAGCCCGCACATATTCGGCTCTTTATTTATTTTTTTTATTTCCTCAATAAGCTCCTGTGTGGTAATGTTGCTTCTAAAATTTGCGCTACGGAATTTATAACCCACCCTTTCGGCGGCTTTAGCTTTCATTTTTACATATTGCGCGGAAGCCCCGTCATCCCCTACCAAAATGTCGCAAAAAACCGGCACAAATGTGAGTTTTAAAACAGCTTTTTTTATTTCCTCTTCAATTTGTGCAGCAATTTTCCTGCCGTCTAAAATCATGAGGTAAGTTTAACAAAAAATGATTATTTGGGCTAATGGGCAAAAAGAAAAGGCACAACTTGCGGGGGTCCGCTTGTTGTGCCTTTTTTGCTTGAGGAAACTTAATATTTCCTCGGCCTCTGAACGTCTGACAAACGTTGATTGACGTTGATCGATGTTGACGAAAACTGCGCCGCAAGGTTCTGAAAAATTTTCAGAACCTTTTCCGGGTTAGCTGTCTGTGTATGCACCGAATTCGCCATCTTTTCCGTCTGCGACTGTACATTGGCTAATGTATGGCTCGACCGGCTTAAAACATTTATGCCGGCGTATCTGTCGTTTTGCTCTTTTTGGACTCTCGCTTGCTCAGCCTCGTACGCGACATGGCGCGATCCGTTGGAGACATCCCGCAAAACCTGTTTGTTGGTTCTGTCTGCGGCGATCCCGGCACCGATGCCCGCGATCTTGCTAGTTGTCTCCGTAATACTTGGACGGTATGAATCTTCGTTCTTCACCGGCAAGTCTTCGGAGAGTTTCTGTTGCAGTGCCGCTACGGAGTCTTGGATGATTGCGACTTGCGAGTTAAGCAAGTTTACATCCAAATCTGTGACCGTATGCGGGTTACGCCCATCTCTTTTCAGGATGGTCGAATTGACGAAACTGTTGAGCATGCTCATATTACGATCGATGAATGTGCACAGGCTATTTACCGCGCTGGTGAATTCCTGTGCTTTCATGCTGTCGATCTGAGCCTTGGCCCGTTCCTGGTTGCCGATAATCTCAGCAGCCGTGTATGTTCCGTATTGGGCGAAAGTTGCTGAAGTAAATACCAAAACGAACGTTAATGACATAGCTATACGTTTCATTTTATCCTCCCGATTCGAATTTTTGTGCCCCCAAATGGGCGAAAACTAGCCGGGGAAAATCCCCAGCTTTCTAATATAATTATAGCATAAAAATACCGCTTTTGTCAAGAAAAGCGGTATTTTAAAATTTGTCTTATTTAAAGACTAAAATGGGAAGATTACCTATTTCCCATACCTATTTTCAGCCCACCATTGCAGCGCATCTTTTGCTACCGGCACGGCTACCGAGTGACCCTCTCCCCCGGCTTCAACTAACACTGTAATTACAATTTGCGGGTCTTCAAACGGAGCATAAGCAGTAAACCAAGCATGGGTACGTTTAGGGTCGCTGCCGTCAAACTGCGAAGTTCCGGTTTTGCCGGCCGAAGTAATTGGTAAATCCATAAGCTGAATGCCGCTACCGGAGATTACTGTTTCGCGCATTGCCTTTTGCACAATTTTTAAATTCTCATCTTTAGCAAATTTTTCTACGGAAATTTTCGGCTCGGTTTGGATCAATGCCCTGCCGTCTTTGTCTAAGACTTGGCCCAAAACTCTGGGCACAAAACCGGTGCCGTTGTTGGCAATAATTGCCGTCCACTGTGTTACCTGCAGCGGGGTTGCCAGCATATCCCCCTGGCCAATGCCCACGTGATAGGTGTCCCCCAAATACCATTTGCTTAAAATTGCGTCGGACTTAAAATATTCAGCTTTCCAGTCAGGGTCAGCCACCAGCCCCGGCTTTTCCCCCGGAACATCTATGCCCGTAGTTTTGCCTAAATTAAATTTTCTGTAATATTCTGCCAACTTTTCTGCGCCCAATCCGTTTGGCACCGCAGTATTAGGGTAACCGCCGGCTACGGTGTAAAAATAAATGTCGCTGCTTTTGGCCACCGCGGAGTAAATGTTCATAGGGCCCAGGCCCGCGTGGTTCCATCCAAAAAAATTATAATTAATGGACGGGTCGTATTGGTTTGGGATGACCAAAACACCCCGGTCGTTAATTATTGTGCTTTCGGTAACAATCCCCTCCTCCAAAGCCGCCAGCGCGACCATAGGTTTAACTGTTGATCCCGGAGGGTAGGTCCCGGCTAGGCTCCTGTTAAACAGCGGAAGATTTTTGTCATTTATTAAGGCATTGTATTCTTCGGTTTTCATTCCTCTGGCAAACATATTGTTGTCAAACCCGGGTAAACTGACCAAAGCCAGCACTTCACCGTTTTTTGGGTTAAGCGCCACAGCCGCAGCTTTAGGGCTTCTGCCGGCTTTTAAGCCGTTGTAAAGTTTTTCCTGAAGTTCTTTGTCTATGTTTAACTTTATGACATTGCCCGCAATTGGGTTTTTTATGCCCAACACGTCCAACAGCCTGCCGGTGGCATCTACCTCTACCATGCTCCTGCCGTTTTCCCCGTGCAGGTAGTCTTCGTAAGCCGCTTCAATGCCGGATTTGCCGGTAAAGTCTACGTTGTCATATTTGTCAGGGTCCAAAGTTTTGAGGTCTTCCTGGCTGGTTAACCCAGTATAACCTAAAACGTGGGAGAACATTTGCGGACTGGGGTAGTCTCTTACCGGAATTTGCTGCACCGAAAAACCCACAAATTCGTTGGAGCGGGTTTCAAATAAAATTGCTTCCTCGTTGCTTATATTCTGCTTGGCCACAATTGGCAAAATTGAATTTGTAGCCGTAGATTTTAACTTTAAGAGTAAGGGCTCCTGCTCGAAGCTAAAAGTTTGCGCAGCTTTTCCGACCTCGGTCCTAAGGTCGGCCTCATTTTTTGGTAAGTCAAAAGGAATGGCCACCAAATTAAAGCTGGCCGCGTTTTGGGCAAGAGTTTGGCCGTTTCTGTCTAAAATGAGTCCCCTGGGCGCTAGCAAACTTTGGCTCCTTATGCGGTTTGAGTCGGAGAGTTCCCTAAAAATACTGCCCTGCACAATTTGCAAATAAAAAACCCTGCCGGCCAAAATTAAAAAAATGCAGGCAAGGGTAAGCCTAATCCAGCTCAAATCAGCGGTTTGCCGGCCGGCGTCGTGGGTCTCTTCTACCTCGCTTTTAGAATCCAGCGCAGACTCCTCCCAATCCAGGGTTTTGCCCCGTTTGGTTTTACTGAAACTGGTTTTTATTTCAAAAGGATTCATAAGTTAATTTAAAAGATTGATCATGACTGACCAAGATTGACATGATTGTCAGAAATCTTGCTCAATCTTATTTAATCTTACTTAATCATGGTCAATTATTTAATCACTCCCCTGCTCCTTGCTTCGTAGTTATCCAGGCTGTGCCTTAGGAAATCGTAAAATAAATACATTGGGTATAAAAGCAAAAGATTATAAATGAGGCCGGGTAAAAAGTTGCTCATAAAAATTTTTAAACTTACATAGCTTGGGTTTAAATTAAATTTTAGGGCTGCAAGCCCCCACAGCCAGACAATTAAGTTCAGCCCCAGCCAGGAAAAAATTGTTGCCAGGGCTAGATTTTTAAAATTAAGCTCAATTACAAAAATGTAATTTGAAAAAAGGTAAGTGACTAAGGCAATGAGCAGCAAAGCCAGGGTGTGGCCGCCAAAGAAAGCCGGTGAGTAAAAGTCTAAAAATAAACCGCATAAAAAAGCAACAAATAAAAAATCAAACTCTTTTTTTGCCAAAGCGCTGCACAAAACAAAAAGAAACAGCAGGTTGGGAATTTGCCCCCAAATTGGAAGTAGCCCAAAAAGACCGAGGTTTGCCACAAGCAAAAACACAATGCAAATAAAATGAACGGCGTATCTCATTTCATGACAAAAACAAAGTCTAAATTGTTAAAAGCAATGGGGCTGACTAACGCGGCTTTTTTGAACAGGTCGTTGCTGGACGAAAGGATGTCTTTTACTTCGCCAATTAAAATATTTTTTGGGATTTTGTCATTTATGCCGGCTGTAACCGCCAGCCAGCCTTTTTCCAGGCCCGAGGTTTGGGGAATTTGTTCTAAAATAAGGCCGGAGCCAAACGAACCTTTAACAATCCCCGCCTGTTCAGTTTGGCTTATGCGCGCGTCAACTGAAAAGCTGGAATTGGTAATTAGCAAGGCGGTGCTTGAGTCTTTGCCGACATAAACAATTTTGGCTACCAGGTAGCCCTGGGAGACTACGGCCTGGCCAATTTCAACTCCTGCATTGCTGCCACAATTTAAAATTAAGGCTCCCCCCGAACCAAACGGGTCGTTGGAAAGCACGGTGCAGGGCGCAAGTGAATGCTTAGCGGTTTTAGCAAAGCCCAGTTCGTTCCTTAAAGCTTCGTTTTCCCTGGCCAGGTCGTTGGCTTCAACCAAATTTTGCTGCAACGAAATAACTTGTGCAGTTAGCCTGGTATTTTCCTGGGCAATTTTTCTAAGCTGGTAGAGGATAGAAAAAAAATTTTTAACAGGTGAGGCAGCGGTTTTAACCGTGGTAGTTAAGGAGCGGGGCATTTTTAAGGCCAGTTCGCGCACAGGATTTAGCCAACCCTTAGTTTGCATTAGCACAAAAACTGCCAGGAGCACAACCAGGAATGCAAAAACCGCAAAAGTTTTTGTATAAATAAAACGCATATACGCTGATTTCTCGCGGATCCCGTACGCGAATGGCACGCAGATCCGCGTGAATTTCCGCGTTCTGCAGTTTTCATCCGCGTGAATTTCCGCGTTTATCTCGGGATTTTGCCTAAGTCCGTAGGCACTAAAACATCTTTTAGAACTTCTAAATCTTCTACAACTACCCCTGCCCCGCGGGCAACGCAGGTAAGCGGGTCTTCGGCAATTACTATGGGCATTGCCGTGGCTTCGTGGACTAATTTGTCCAACCCCCTAAGCAGCGCTCCGCCCCCGGCCAGTACAATACCTTTGTACATAATGTCAGAAATAAGTTCAGGCGGGATTTCTTCAATTACATTTTTTATGCTGTTAACAATCACCTTTAAGCTGTGCATTAAGGCTTCCCTTACCTGGGCGTCGGAGATGGTTACTTCTTTAGGCAGGCCGGAAACCAAATCCCTGCCTCTCATAGGCGCAAAGAGCTGCTGCGGCAAAGGATAGGCGCTGCCGATTTTAATTTTTACTTCTTCGGCGGTCCTGTCGCCAAGCAGCAAATTAAAATTTTCACGGGCGTACTGGATAATGTTTTCGTTCATTTCATCCCCGGCTACGCGGATGCTTTTGGAAATTACAATGCCGCCCAAAGAAATAACGGCAATTTCCGTAGTGCCTCCGCCTATGTCCACAATCATACTGCCCTGCGCGTCCTGCACATTTAGCCGACTACCAATTGCAGCAGCCATTGGTTCTTCTATTAAATACGCTTTGGCAGCGCCCGCATTTATGGCCGCATCCACCACGGCGCGCTTTTCAACCTCGGTAACGCCCGAAGGGATGCCAATTACCACTCGCGGGCGGCGTAAAAAAGTGTAGGTTTGGGAATGGACTTTGTCTATAAAATACCTAAGCATAGCTTCGGTAACCTCGAAATCGGAAATGACCCCGTCCACCAAAGGCCTGGTTGCAACAATATGCGGCGGTGTTCGGCCCACCATATTGCGGGCTTCAGTGCCAATGGCAAGAATCTGTTTTGTCCTTTGGTTTACAGCCACAACACTGGGCTCGTTTATGACAATGCCTTTGCCTTTAACGTAAACCAGTGTGTTAGCCGTGCCAAGGTCAATGCCAATGTCTTTGGAGAACCTTTTGTAAATTCTTTCTAGCAATTTGTTCTTTCTTAAGCAAAAAATAAAATGACAAAACAAACAGTAAGGTTGTTATGTCATTTTATTTTAAGTTTTGATTTTACTTTAAAACTTTTTCAACCTCATCTAATTTGACTAATTTAGCCTCGCTTTGGTCGCGATGCTTTACTTCCACCGAATGCTTTTGTACTGTCTTCGAAGATGTTACTAACCTGACCGGTATGCCAATTAGGTCGGAGTCCGCAAATTTTTCCCCTGCGCTTGCATCCCTGTCATCATATAATACCTCAATCCCCTCTTTTAACAAAGTTTTGTAAACTTTTTCAGCTTCTATTTCCCCGCCTTTTAAGGCAATTAGGTGGACATTGAATGGCGCAACGCTTTTTGGCCATATTATGCCTTTTTCGTCGTTAAATTTTTCAACAATTACACCCATAAGTCTGGAAGTGCCTATGCCATAGCAGCCCATAAGTACAGGTTTTTTGCTGCCCTGGTTGTCGGTATAAACCAAATTAAACGGGGCTGAATATTTATCTTGAAGTTTGAAGATATTGCCGACTTCTGAAGCTTTGGCTTCTTTCCATTTAGTTTTTCCGCAGTTTGAACACTCCGCCCCTTCTTGGTAAATTTCTTTGTTTTTCCCCAGACCGCATTTTTCGCAAATGTAAATGGTGTCTTCGCCGTTTTCAATTTCTACCTGGAACTCGTGGGAGAATTTTGAAAAAGTGCCGCCGCTTGCCTCTGTGTAAACCGCGTCTAATCCGAGACGCTTGAAAATTTTTGCGTAAGCCGGGGCTGCCACATTGTTGTAATAATTTTCTAAATCTTCCGCCGTTGTGTGGAAGCTGTACAAGTCTTTCATCCTAAATTCACGTCCGCGCAAAAGTCCGCTTTTTGCCCTGGGTTCGTCCCTAAATTTGGTTTGGATTTGATATACGGCCAAAGGTAAGTCTTTGTAGGAATTGATTACAGAAAGCGCCATTGGGGTGACAATTTCTTCGTGCGTTGGGCCAAGAGCGTATTCGTTGCCGTGCTTGGATTTTACCTGAAACAAAACGTCCAAGCCATGCCAGCGGCCGGTTTTGAGCCAGTTTTCTTTTGGATGCAGGCTTGGCATAAAAATTTCCTGCCCGCCAATTGCGTCCATTTCTTCTCTGACTATTTTTTCAATCTTTTTTAGCACACGGTCGCCAAGTGGTAGATAGCTATACACGCCTGCCATGGCTTTTTGCACAAAACCGCCCTGCTCTAAAAGGCGGGCGTTTATTGAAACGTCTTCGGAGGGTTTTGTTTTAGTGGTTTTTAAAAAATATTGTGATTGTTTCATTGGGGTTGGTTATTGGGTGGGTGGAAGATCTAGAGTGCGCAGGTAGTCAGGTTCCGCTGATTTTATTCCTGGCATGCCTTTGAGATAATCCACCCCGTTCAAAATTGATTCTGCATCACATTTGCCCGGAAGGTTTATCTGAAAAGCATGGATCTGTGGTATTGTCCTCCCAATTGTAGCATTTAAATGGTTTGCGTAGGTTTCTATTGTAGTTTTATCAGTTTCAGGTTTAGCTACCAAGCTGATTGTGTTACATGCCATTAGTGCACCGGTTTTTGGATGTTTAACCCCGGACGTATAATGCGATGAAGGGCTATTTTTTCCTTCGAAAGGTTTAAAATACAAAAGACCAGCTGACAATAATCCGAGAACGAAAAGAAAAGCAATTAGTATTTTAATTTTTTTGGACATTTTATTTAATAAGTTTCTTCCACCAAGATTCGTTTGCTTTATACCATTCTACCATGTCTTTGAGTGTGGAATCCAGGTTAGTTTTAGGCTGCCAGCCAAGTTCTTTGGTGATTTTACTATGGTCCATAGCGTAGCGCTGGTCGTGGCCCGGGCGGTCGTCTACAAATTCTATTTGATCTTCAGATTTTCCCATCAACCGTACTAATTTTTTAACAACTTCCAAATTGGTAAGCTCTTCGTTGTCGGGCGATACAAAATAG
This sequence comes from Patescibacteria group bacterium, assembly GCA_036726225.1. Classification (GTDB taxonomy): domain Bacteria; phylum Patescibacteriota; class Doudnabacteria; order UBA920; family UBA920; genus PALSA-1336. Next base: position 68,096 of record DAIMCS010000003.1, read on the forward strand.
GTCTCCCCTTCCCTGCCTTTTTGTAAAATCAAATCAATCGCCGCGCAGTGGTCTTCCACATTAAGCCATTCTCTAACCTGATTCCCTGGTTTATAAATTGGTACTTTTTTGCCTTCAAGTAAGTTAGTAATCGCCAAAGGAATTAATTTTTCCGGAAACATATAGGGCCCGATGTTGTTGGCGCAATTGCTTATAGTGACGGGTAAATTGTAAGTATTATAGTAAGCTCTTACAAGATGGTCGGATGCTGCTTTGGAAGCAGAATAGGGTGAGCGTGGGTTGTAAGGAATTTTTTCATTCCATTTTTCTTTTGAATCCAGAGGCAAGCTGCCAAACACTTCGTCAGTAGAAATATGGTGGAATCTTTTAACACTATGTTTTTTTGCCGCTTCCAGTAAAACCTGCGTGCCTAAAACATTTGTTTTAACAAAAATGTCCGGTTCTAAAATTGAACGGTCTACGTGGCTTTCGGCGGCAAAGTGCACGACAACATCTGCTCCGGCCATTGCTTCATTAACTATTTTAGAATCACAAATATCACCTTTTATAAATTTAATTTTATTTTCAACTGACTTCAGATTTTCTATATTTCCGGCGTAAGTTAGTTTATCCAATACTATAATTTCATCATTAGGATGATTTTTAACCCAATAATCCACAAAGTTCGAGCCTATGAAACCTGCGCCGCCTGTAACGAGTAATCGCATTATTTTAATTCCCCTACCTTGATTGTTAAGTTTAATTCAGGACCGCGCCACTGCCCGCCCCGAATAATTCCAACAGATACCTCATCTCCCGGTTTATATTTCTCCAAAGCTTCTTCCAGACTTGAATTTTCGTCAACTCTAGTACCTCCCACTGAACCTATGGTATCGCCTGCCCGCAAATCGCCTTTTGCCGCGGCAGAACCCTCGCTTACACTCAAAACTTTAGCCCCCTCTATTGTAGTCGGACTTAAAACGGACTCATTTGAAGTTACAATCCTGTAAGTAAAACCAAAACTCGGCCTTACTATTTTTTGGTTGTTATCAAAGTATAAAGTGATGGCTTTTTTTAATACGTCAGACGATATAATTTCTGTACCGTTCCATATTCCGACAACTTCGCCGTCCATATTTACGACGGCTTGTCCGCTTATTAAAGGCCCTTGGGCCTGAGCCCAAAACCCTCTTCTTGGCAGGTCGCTTTTAAACTGCGAAGAACTAATATCTTTTTGTGATGAACCGACAAAACTGACAAGTATTTTTATTAGAGAGTCTTGTAAGCTCTTTTGAGCAAAAATAACTTTATCACCGGCAGATAAATCCCCTGAGGCAGTAATTGAGGCCGTGGGCACGTTACTTATATCTGCTTTAAAAAAGACTAGGTTGGTTGCGGGGTCAGTTGCCATCTCTGTTATTCCAGCTTTGCGTCCGTCATCGAGCAAAACAGCATAGCTCCACAAGTCAGAGGAAAGAATAGCGCTGCCTGTAACAAAAGTGCCATCTGAAGTTAAATTTATTGCCGTTCCTACGACGGAGAGAGAATTATTTTCAACATCAACTTGAACTAAAGCACTCAATTTAGATTTTACGGAATTGACGGCCAACAAAACATCGCCCGCGTCGCTAACCCTTACCGTTTCCCTGTTGGTAATTACAATGGGAGCCTGCGGGCTTAAAATTTTAAGCCTGTTTAAAAGCGGCCAGGTGGAAATTTTAGCAACAATAATTTTGCCGGGGAAAATATTTAAAATTAAACTTAAGGCAACGGAAACAATTATTATAATTGCGACGTGGTTTTTTTTCATAGGTTAAGAAATTATTTTCCAGGGGGTAACTAACAACACGGCGAGGCTGGTTGCCGCAATCAGGACCAAATGGAACTGGATTTTTTTAAGGTTAAGAATATGGAAAAGGTGGTAGTAATTTAAAATTAAACAAAAATAAAAGAAATTAAACAAAAACAGGCTTAAAGCGCTGAAGTGAAAAGGTAAAAAATTAAAAACCCAAAAGATTTGAGCGCAAAAAAGGCCAATAATTATTGCGCCTACCATTTTTACCCGGTTGCTCTGCGGGATAGATTCGTAAAAGCTCCTGGTAAGCAGGGCGGAAGCAAAGAAGACCGAGACTAAAAAAACCGGGCCGTAAGTAGGCAGGTAATGGTTGGCGGCAAACAGAGTCATAAAAACCCCAAAAGCAGTTAATAAAGTTTGGTTTAGCAGTAAATTCTCCGCTTGTTTGCCTAAAATTATTTCACAGGCAGTAATTATTAAAACCGAGAAAATTAAAAACAATCCCCTAAGGCCGTCGGAAGGAATTACTAAAAACATACCGAAGGCAGCGCAGAGCAGGAAAAAGGGGCGTAAAATTGCCCAAAGATTATATTGGCCGGTTTGTTTTAAGTACCAGCGGTTATAATAGGTAACCACTCCCGCGTAAACTAAAAACGCCGGTAAAAGAAAACGGAACACGGGCGCAGGGTCTGCAAACTTTTGGACAACTATTATAAACAGGAGTCCAATGCAAAGGGAAATGAGCTTATGATTTCTTAGCATACTTTGTAGAAACAAAAAAACTAACCGCGGCCAGTATTAAAATTAAGCTGACAATGGCGCTTAAACGGAATTGCCCAACCAACGTGTTGTCAATTCTTAAGAACTCAAGGCCAAATCTCAAAACATTATACAATAAAAGGTAGGAAAAGAAAAGCGAGCCGGTTTTGGCTTTAGGGTATTTTAAAAGCAAAATAAAAATAACTAAATTGCCAAAAGCTTCGTATAAAAACCAGGGATGGAAAAAAGTAAATTCAGAGAAAGCAACGGGCCTAAATTCAACGGGAACAAACATTTTCCAGGGTAGGTCGGTTGGATAACCAAAAGCTTCGTAATTAAACATATTGCCAAAGCGGCCAATAATTTGGCCCAAAATAAGTGAGGGGGCGAGCCAATCTAGCAAGCGTAAAGCGCTGAGCGTGTAGCGGGCAGAAAAAAACAGAACTGCACTTAAGCCTCCGATGATTGCGCCGTAAATTGCCAATCCCCCGTTCCAAATTTTTATTATCTCGCCGGGGTTTTCTGCATAGTAATCGAACGCTGAAAATATATGGTAAATCCTTGCTCCCAAAAATCCACCTATAATAATCCAAAAAATTAAATCTTCCGCGGTTTTCTTTTCAATTCCAAACATAGCAGCGCGGTTTGTGGCCAAATAAAAACCCGCAGCAACAGCCGCGGCCATAATTATTCCGTAGTAATGAATTGTAATAGGTCCAAGATGAAGGACTTGCGGTAAAATCAGCTTACCCAAAAACACATAGCAAAGAAAAAATAACAATGCTGTAAGAGACAAAACTGCAATAACTTTCCCCCATACTTTATACATAAAACCAAAATATTAAAATAATGCTGCCTGATGTTGCACACCCACCCTTGGCACGGCTTCTAAAATTTTAAGCGCAATTTCCTTGGTCTTAAAAAAGTCTTTGTACAAGACCTTTTGGTTGCGAAGCGCGTAATCGTAAATTTGTTTGGTAATTTTTACGTCATCCAAACAATATTTTTTCAGCAAATCCATCCGCCCGTTGTTGTAATACAAAATTGCCTCAAGGCCGCTGCCCGTTTTGCCGCTGCCGAGTGTACCTTGCGCGACCAGGTCAAGCTTAATGCGGTGTTGTAAAACTTTTTCAATTTCCTGTAGGAGGTCCAAATACGGAGTTTGGTGAATGTCAAAATTTAAATACGGTTTTAAAACCTCAAAGTCAAAATCTTTTATGTTGTAACCAATAATTTGGTCTGCCGTCTGAAGCATTGGCGAGAGTTTGGGCAGCTCGTGTTCTTCGAAAATTTGATAGCGGTCGGTTGTGTAGTCGTAAATCCCGCAAACGCTAATTTTGAGTAAATGATTTTTACCTCTTCCGCCTACGTCCTGGAAAGATTTTTGAGTTTCTAAATCTAAAACAATTTTTTTCAACATTTTTATTTTCTTTAAGTGGCGTCATCCTGAGCGTAGCGAAGGATCTTTTTTTGAGATGCTTCACTTCGTTCAGCATGACGCCGATATTTGTAGTATATAAAATTTTTCCTAAAAAGACAAAATAAAACCCTCTCTGTCAAGCTCAGAGAGGGATCCGTGTCGACCCGCCAAAGCGGCGCCGATTTGCTTCCAAGAAAAAAATAATTTTTTGCAAAAGAAGAAGCCCCGTCCTAAGCTACGGGGCTCTTTTGGTCATCCGCGCCTTGTTTTTTACACTGCTTAGGAAGCGGCTTTAATCCGGTGGATTCATTCAAACCTCCTCGGGCTTGCTTTGCCCGAAATGGCGTAAAAAATCGGCCGTGTGAGTAAAAGACTCTTAATCCGGTGGATTCATAGTGCCCTTTTGTGGCGGGTACTTACACCCAGATTACTGCACTCAGTTGCTTCATATGCCCTCCTTGGTCACTCCTTAGACCCTCTTATAGATTGGGTCTTAGGAATATTATACAAATTTGCCGTTTAAGTCAAGGCTTGTTATAATAAATTAAATTAATTTCCCTGCCGATTGTTTATCGGATTTAGGGATAACACATATGCACAGAACACTTAGTTTAGAAACACCTAATAAAATTGGCCAAAACGTCAGCCTGTCCGGCTGGGTAAACTCCCGCCGCGACCACGGTGGCGTTATTTTTATTGATTTGCGGGACCATACCGGCATTGTGCAGCTGGCCATCCACCCCGAGGCGGCTGAGGCTTTTAAAGCAGCGGACAAATGCCGCGACGAATATGTAGTTAAAGTGGAAGGTAAAGTTATTGAGAGATCTAACGAAACTAAAAACAAGAACATTCCAACAGGCAGTGTTGAAATTTTTGTTTCTCATATTGCGATATTAAACGCTTCCAAACCGCTACCTTTTCCTATTGCCCACACCGAGGACCAAAACATTAACGAAGATATCCGTTTAAAATATCGTTTTTTGGATTTGCGCCGGGACAAAATGCAAAAAATGTTGGTTAAGCGCCACAAAATGATTAAATTCATCCGTGACTGGATGGATTCTCAAGGATTTATTGAAATTACAACGCCAATACTAACATCAAGCAGTCCCGAAGGTGCCAGAGATTTTCTTGTGCCCTCCCGTCTGCATCCGGGTAAATTTTACGCCCTCCCGCAGGCTCCACAGCAATTCAAACAACTTTTAATGGTCGGAGGCGTGCCAAAATATTTTCAAATTGCTCCGTGTTTTAGGGATGAAGATCCTCGTGCAGACAGAAGCCCCGGCGAGTTTTATCAGCTAGATTTAGAGATTGCTTTTGCGGACCGTGATGAAACCGTGTTTCAAGAGCTAGAGCCTTTATTTATTGCGTTAACCGAAGAATTTAGTGTCGGTCCCGACGCTTACGGTCGGGACTCCGATTCCGTCGAAGGCGGACGTCGGAGTAAAAAATGTTTGCAAAAACCCTTTCCCCGTCTCCCCTATCTTGAGGCTATGGAAAAGTACGGAACTGACCGACCGGATTTAAGGTTTGGTATGGAAATGGTTAACTTAACCGAAGATTTAGCTGAAACTAAATTTTCTGTTTTTGGCAATGCTATAAAAAATGGCGGGGCTGTTAAAGCTATTTGCCTCAATGGCGGAGCCAAGCTGACTCGTTCGCAGATTGATGAGCTTACAGAAATGGTTAAAAAAGAAGGCGCTGGCGGGTTGGCTTATATTATATGTAGCGAAATCTCTGCAAACGCTGGAGGAGCTATTCACAAAGAGATTAGTTTACAATCGCCGATCGTCAAATTTTTATCAGAGCAAGAGATTTCATCTATTTTGCAAAAAACTAAAGCCTCTCCTGGAGATATTATTTTCTTTGGCGCAGACCAAAAACAAATCGTAAACAAAGTCCTGGGCAAACTTCGAGACAAACTGGGCGATATTTTTGGACTTAAAGACCCGAACGTAATGGCTTGGGCGTGGATTACAGATTTTCCAATGTACGAGCTAAACAAAGAAGGCCGTTTAGATTTTATGCACAATCCCTTCTCTATGCCCCAAGGCGGGCTTAAGGCTTTGGAAGAACAAGATCCGCTTACAATTCGCGCTTACCAATACGACATTATTGCCAATGGTTTGGAATTATCATCGGGCGCGATCCGCAATTACAATCCGGAGATTATGTACAAAGCTTTTGAACTTGTGGGGTATTCCAAAAAAGTTGTTGATGAAAAATTTGGAGCTATGATTCGAGCTTTTGAATATGGCGCTCCCCCGCACGGTGGCTTTGCTCCGGGGATAGATCGCTTATTGATGCTACTTGAAAATGAACCCAACATTCGCGAAGTCATTGCCTTCCCAAAAAATGGTTCTGCCGAAGACGTTATGATGGGCGCTCCGGGCACGGTGGAAGAAAAACAGCTGAAAGAATTGCATATCAAGCTGGATATTCCGAAATCAAAATCTAAATAGAAGATCCATCCCGAGCGAAGCGAGGGATCTGATCTAGCAAAGAAACATAAATAAAAAAATTATGGACTGGAAAATAAAAGGTTTAAAAATGGGTTCTGTTATTGGCCTATTCTTTATAATCGTTAACAGCTTATTCGCTCTTTACGGCTTAGTGCAAGAAGGTCTTTGTAATGCAGAAAAATTAAATGTGTTTGAGTGTGTTTATTTTTATAAGAAATTTTTTGCTTTTTACGTATTGCCTTTTGAACTAATTATCGCCGCCTTAATTATTGGCCTTTGCCTCATTGTTTTTTTCGTAAAACATAAATTCTTTGGAAAATAATTTTAGTAAATTAGAGAAGTAAAATGGAAAAAGTAAAAGTCTCACAATTTGAAGGGCCTCTTGATCTATTGTTATCTCTTATTGAGCAGCGGCAATTGGATATTACAACTATTGCTCTTGCGGAAGTTACGGAGCAGTTTTTACAGTATTTAAAACAACTAAAATTAATTGATCCGACCAGCTTGGCAGATTATCTCGCTATTGCTGCAAAACTACTTGTAATAAAATCTAAAGCTATTTTACCAACTCTCGAACTTGAGCCCGAGGAAGAGGACGCGGCGTTCGACCTTGAAGCCAAACTTATTTTATATAAGCAATTTAAAGAGGTTGCTAAATACTTTAAAATTTTAGACAATAAGCGCAAGCAGGGGTTTTTGCGAACTGTGACTTCTGAACAAAAAGTTAGTTTTTATCCCGACCCCAAAGTTGGCACTAAAGAGCTACATAAAGCAATTTTAACTGTTTTAAACAGCTTAAAAGAATTAGACAGCCTGCCAAAAGCAAAGCTCAAAGAAGCTATTTCCATTCAGGAAAAAATTGACCATTTAAGAGGGAACCTTAGCGACAAAATAGAAACTAAGCTTAGCGATATTTTAAAATCGGCAAAAAACAAAGACGAAGTAATAGTAACATTTTTAGCTTTGCTCGAATTAATAAAGCAAAAAATTTTTGTTGCGGACCAGGAAGCTTTATTTGCGGACGTAGTAATTAAAAAGTATAACGTATGAGTAAAGCATCTATCGGATTTTTAATTATACTTATTGGCGCTGCCTATGGAAGTTTGGTTATAGATAAAGTTTATGACCATACCTTGGGTTGGTTGGTTCAATATAATTGGGTTAAGCCTCCTTCAGAGCCGGGCCAGGATGACTTAAGAAAGCTTTTAGGACGTAAGCCAACAATTTTACTTTACGCCTCTCTAATAATTATTATTGGTATATTTATACTATGGAACAGGAACAGCTAAGTGGGATTATAGAAGCTTTGCTTTTTACTTCAGGAAGGCCTTTAAAGGCTAAAGATTTTGCAAAAATATTAGGTCTCGAAGAAGATTTGGTGAAAAATGCTTTAAGCGCATTGGTGGAAGAAAAAAAAGAGGCCGGTGTTGTGGTTTTAGACAACAACGGACAATACCAGCTTGCCACCAGCCCCAGGTTTTCAACACAAGTAAAAAATTTCCTCAACGCAGAGCTTAGGGAAAAGCTTACCGAGGCCACAGTTGAGGTTATGGCTATAATCGCCTACCGCCAGCCAATTTCTAAAGCCGAGATAGAAGCTATTAGAGGCGTTAACTCGCAATACAGCCTGCGTAATTTGCTTATGCGCGGGCTTATAGAAAAAATAACCAACCCCAGCGACGCCAGAAGCTTTTTGTACCAAACCACAACGGAATTTTTAATGCATTTGGGCATAAATTCAGTTAAAGAGCTGCCGGAGTTTGAAAAATTGGTTGTAAATATAAAACTGCCGCAAACAGCGGGTTTGCAGCAGGAAACTTTACCTTTGCAGCTCAATCAGGATAGGCCGCAACAAGACGGCTAAATTTTAAATCTACCTAGGCAACTCTTCGTAAGACTCTTTAGGGCTGGAAGGGATTTCTTTTTTTAAAACAATTTTTTGGCAACCCGCGGAGAGTAATAAAAGGCCAATTGAAATCCAGAGTATTTTTTTCATATAAGGTCGGATAATTTTATACTTCGACCTCATGGAGAAGTTAAAATTATTTTATTGTTCTCGACTTCGCTCGAACAATATTATTTTTTAAATAACAACGCGGCGCCAATTGCGCCCGCGTTTTTTAATTTTGAAGTTAAAATGACAGGCACGGCTTTTTCGTTGTACAGAAATTTTTTCATTTCTTTTTTCGCAGAGCCTAAAAATTTATTGCCGGCATTTTTAGTCAGCCCGCCGCCTAAAATTATTGCGTCGGGAGCAAAGAAGTTAATTAACGTAGCAAAAGTCCTGCCCAAAATTTGACCTAAAGCTTTATAGTTATTGCTTTGGCGGGCGGGCTGAAAGTAGCGGGTTTCCAGAAGTCCTTTGTCCAAAGCCATTTGCCCAAATTCACCTCCGCTGTTATCACTGCCGCGGTAGATTTTCTTGTTAATTACAATCCCCCCGCCTATTCCGGTGCCTAAAGTTATGCCCAAAAAATTGTTAAGGCCCCTCCCCTGCCCCACAAACATTTCTGCCCTTGTAAAACAGGCTGCATCATTGTCAATTTTTACAGGCAAACCGTATTTGTTTTTAAACAGCTTAACTAAATTTAAGCTGGCTTTAAATTTTGCGTTGTGCGTAACTCTTATAATGCCGGTTTTTGGGTTAGCCAGGCCGGCAATGCCTATGCCAATACCCGCAATTTTGTTTTTAGCCGAAAGGAAATCAACCAGTTTAAATAAATTTCTTTCAAATTCAAAAAAAGTTTTTGGAGTTATAATTGTTAACTCATCTAAAACTACGCTGCCGTTAAAAACTATTCCCGTAATTTTTGTACCGCCTATGTCTATACCAATAATTTGCTTGCCCATATTTAGTCCATTTACAGTTAGTTTACCGAGTCAAAAAATTGCTTAGCTGCATTGAACATTTCGGGGTGGCCCTGTTTTTTTGCCCAATACCACCACTCTACACCCCAGAAATACTGCCTGTCCATACCTGACCTTTTAGCATAATTAATATTATCATAAAACACTTCGGGGTTCATAAGCCCAAATTGCTCAGCCCAAGGCACGCTGTGGACCGTACCATTAAACCAGGGTTCAGCCTGGAGCTCCACGCCAAGCGTCCTATTCATAGGACTTAAAACCTTTAGCATTCCGGCTTTGACCCTGTAAGTAAAGGCCGGAAGCGGATAGGTAATGTATTTGCCCTTTCTGTCGTGGTACACGGTTCGGTATAATGTTGAGCCTAAAAAGTTTCCTCCGGAGAAGGACACCGAAAGCCAGGCGCTTTTCTCCCCGCTGTCAGTAACAATAATTGGCCGGGTGTCCAGACTTTTTACAAGTTTAACTTCTTTTTCAAAAAGCTGCTGCGGGATAGTCGGGCAGTTTGGCCCGTATTCAAAATAGGGTTCGTTTTCTACTTGCCACATTTCGACGGCCGGAAAATTTTTAAAATAATTTACGGATTTTTCAAGCATATTTAAAACTGCAGCTTCTTGCGCCGGTTCGGTCAACTTTTCGTACCAGGCTGGATGGTGGCATTCCGGCCATCTGGGCTGCTTATGGCCTAAAACTAAAATGACTTTAACGTTTCTTTTTGCCGCCTCATCCAGCATAAATTTTATGTCTGTACTGGGCAGGTCAAATTTTCCTCGGTTGGCTTCCAAATTCTCCCAGTATGCAGTTAGCCTTACGTATTTTGGCTTAAGTTCGTCTAAAATTTGGACAAATAATACTTTAGGCTGAAAACCTAAATACGAGGCAAAGTCAGAGGAAAAATTTACTCCCCAACCGGTATTTTTGCTCGGTCGATAAGCAAAATAAAAAATTGCGGACAATACTAATATTAAAATTATTAGTCCGGCTAAAATTTTAATTAAAAAAATAAATATCCGCTTCATTTAACTAAAAAGAAAAGGCCTATAGAAATTAAAATTAAAGATGCAATTTTAAGCACAATTTTGCTTTCAGATACGTCCTCCTTTAAAATTTTGGGAAAACGAACGGAAAGCAGAATTGTTAAAATTAACAAAAAAGCGTATTGCGTGCCCTGCAGGGCATTGACCATGGTAACGCTGCCAATAGCTATGGCGTAGTTTTGGAATAAACCGGCCATTGAGCCTGTTACCCTTGCGCCCAAAAATAAAAATTTGTTGCCGGTTGAAGCTTCTTTTGGCGCATTGAAAATATATTTTCTGGATTTGGGAACAATTAAAAAGCTTGCCGAAACCAGAAAAAACCCAATGCGGGTCCAGACCAGGCCCGACCCAAAGTTAGACTGGTCAAAAATGAATTTTTCCAAAGTAAAAGACAACGCGAACAAAAACGAGGAAACCATGGCATTGCCAAAGGCAATGGCGTGCCAATGCCCGCCCTTTTTTTTAAGCGAAATTAGAATTGCTCCAAGTACTAAAAAACCAAAAGCTACGGTTTGGTTTAAAGAAAGCCTTTCCCCCAAAATTGCGTACGCCATAACCAGGGTAAAGCAAGGTACCAGGCCGCCCTGCACAGGCAATATTCTGGAAATACTGGTTTGCTGGATGGCTTTATAAGAAAAATATAAAGCTAACGGGAAACACGCTCCGCCAATTATAGCTACGAAGGTGTGCATGGGAGTTAGAAATTGAAAAACCAAATTTGTCTTAAAAAAGTCCAAATTAAAAGCCGCGCCTAAGTAGCCAATAGGGATGAGCAGCAAAGTAAGAGGAGCGCCAATGCCGACATAAAACGCATAAGCCACCGGGTGCTTAACCGCTTTAGTAAGCAAAAATTTGTCTATTACGCCGTTTACCGCCAGCAGGAAGTACCCGGCAATTGCGAGGCTAACCCAAAGGGACATAAAATAATTGACAAGATTGAACAGGATTGATCATGATTGACATAATTATTTCTTGTGCAATCTTTTAAATTTTTATCAGTAGTGGTCAATTTGCATATAATTGTTTTTGCAAATTTCTGCGTACTTAATGGCGCTGTATCGCACTTTCCGCCTCAGTAAATCCTCCCTGTCAATTTCTATAAGTCCAAAGCGCGGAGCAAAGCCTTTATCCCACTCGAAATTGTCGATTAAAGACCAATGTAAATAGCCGCGCACATCTACGCCTTTTTGAATGGCCCTGTGCATGTAATATAGGTGGTCTTTAATAAATTTTTCGCGTTTGTGGTCCTTTGCGTCCGCAAGGCCGTTTTCTGTTATGTAAACAGGTTTGCCGTATTTTTTTAAACTTAACAAAACCCACTCAAGTCCCTCAGGATGTATGCCCCAGCCCAAATCGCTCTCACTGTGGTGGCTATGGCTGTGGGCTCTGTTGCCAAATAAGCCAACGTGGTGATGGAAATAATAATTTAAACCTATAAAATCGCACCAGCCCACGCTGTGCTCAAAAATAAACCGGTTAAATTTTTGGCGGAAATAAACGGTTAGGGAACTCAGCAGGTCGCTCGATCGAAGGTCGTGAAGATTACATGCCATCCCAATGGGCTTGTTAGTTATTTGCCGCATAACCTTAACCGAGCCTTCAAAAACCAATTTGAGGTTTTTCGCCATAAGAAAACTCGTAATCAGGCTTTTTTTCTGCGGAGGCCAAATGCCCAGCCAATATGAAAGCGAAACCATTTCTTCCGGTTCATTAAGCACCACCCAAAAATCCGTATATTGGTCGAGGCGTTTAACAGCTTTTTCAACGTACCTGTGAAAATAGCGTGCGTTGGCTTTTTTTTCAAATCCCCCCCTTTTTGCAAACCATAAGGGGTTTGTGTAATGGTGCAGGGTTACAAAAGTTTTTAGTCCGTGGAATTTAGCGGACTGTAAAACCTTTTCGTAGTGGTCCAAGGCCTCCTCGCTAAAATGCCCTTCTTTTGGTTCTATTCTTGCCCATTCAATCCCCAGGCGCGTCGCGTTGTGGTTTAAATGCTCGGCTAGGGCAAAATCTTCGTCAAAGCGGTGGTAGCTGTCGCAAGCCTCCCTGCTGTAGTAATCGGCAGGATTTTTTCCCTGTGACTCAAGCTGCATTGCACGTTTTTGGCTGTGCTCCCATGCCCACCAGTCAGAATTGGTATTATTGCCCTCTATTTGATGCGCACTTGTTGCCGCACCCCATAAAAAGCCTTTTGGAAATTTTAGCTTCTGCATTTTCGTTTAATGGTTGATTTTCAGTTTTTATTTCTTAATCTCTAATCTAAAATCTTTAATCTAATTATGCCACAAACTCTTGAAAAAAACAAAAAAAGATGATAAAATCATCTAGTTCAGTAGTATTGGGGTTCCCAAAAATCAGGAGCGCAGTAGCTAAGGATTCTTGGAAAAATGACAAACCTAAAAACGAGTAGCGCAGCTCCGACGTCTAGTCGGAGCGAGCACGCGTTTTTAGGTAGAGGAGCAAGACGCATACCGCAGGTCTTTTGCGAAGCAAAAACCGAAGGTGATGTGGATTGCGACGACGAGGCGGTATCGTCTAGTGGCTAGGACAGGTGGTTCTCATCCACCAAACCGGGGTTCGATCCCCCGTACCGCTACCATGAATTTTTGTTATCGAGGTATGTTGAGTTATCAAACCGCCTAGAAAAGTTCTAGACGCTGTTGCGTCAAAATGTAGTTCGGAAAGTGTTAACTCGCAAAAAAACGACCCAGTAGGGTCGTTTTTTTGTCTTAGAAGAACACCCCGGGTGCAGAGCCACCATTTCCTGAACCCGTGAGGATACATCGTCTAAATCTTAAACTGAGAGTAGTGCCAAGAAATTAGTTCTGAATAACTCTGACCGAATCGCTACCTATGACTTCAGTTTGATAGGATGTATTTCCAGAGAAACCAGCCATTTCGTTAGTTGTCGTAAGCTGCAGGGCTTGGGTACTCACCTGTACAACCATATCTAATAAACCGTCATTATTTATATCTTGGAAGGAATACATCGCCGTTCCGTTGCCCTTAAGATTTACCGGAGCACTGGCAAGACTGACAGACAAAGGGTCTATTGTGGTCGCATCAAATTCTGATGAGCTAAATATAGCAATAGGGACAACTCCATTTGAGCCAAGGTTGATAGTATTTGGATAACTGCCCGGCTTAATATCAATAATTGCCTGCACCTGCTTTTTTTCAAAAATTGCAAAATCTGAGAAGGAATTGGTTAAACCGCAAATAATATTATTGACCGTATCCGGGTAGCCTGACTCAGTAATATTTGTCCAGTTGGTTCCGTCATAGTGGAATAATTTCAAGTTTGTTTCATTGTTGAACTGTCCCTGTTGCCAGCTTAAACAGACTTCTATTTGGCCGCTAAACTGGGCTGTGGTGGTGATATTATAATATGTGGGCGGTGAACCAAGCTTAAATCCTGTTGGAGGCTGCGCCCCAGAAGAGCTTTGCGTAATACTTGTCTGCCCTTCTTGGGTAATATTGCTGTAAGTCAGGGTGGTGCCACCTGATGTTACCTGGACATTATTTCCAACAGGTGTATTGCCATGAACTTGAATCGACAAATTGGCCGTTGCTGTTTGGTTGTTCGCGTCAGTCACTTGGATGGTAAAACCAGAAGTCTCAATAGTAGTGGGCAAACCGGAAATCTGCCCCGTGGAGTTGTTTAAAGTTAGTCCACTTGGCAAAGTTCCGCCAGAAATACTCCAAGAATAAGGCGACGTACCGTGTGTTGCCTCTAAGGTGGCATTGTAATTTACGTCGATTGACGCGTCTGGTAGCGAAGCCGTGGTAATGGCGGGCTTATACAGATCTAAGAAAAATGGAAGTTGGCTGTCACCTGTCAAATAACTGCTAAAATCTCGATAACTCACTTCGTGGAGGAATCTGCCGGTAGTCGAATCCCAGGCACCATCTCCGCCAGTATCCGCAAAAAGCTGCAATACATGCAGCGGAGTTGGTAAGCTGACGAATAATTCCCCACCATGATTTATACTTTGCCGCACGCCCCCTCCTAAAATGTAATACTGGATATCGGAACAACCAGCCAATACAGCGCAGGTTTTTGAAGTGGCTACCACAAACGCCATATAGCTCCCGTCAAAAGTGCCCGAAGGACATTCGTAATTTAACCTTAGTCCTTCCAGATAATGAAATTGGAAAGCATTGTTAGGTTGCCCATAATCCGGCCAATCAGTATATGGATGTTTAGCCATACCCATATAGTGGCTTAACGCGGGATTAGGCGTGCATGCACCGATCTGATTTCCATCACCAACTGAAATTGATAAATTTTCAGTAGATGATTGATTGTTTGAACCCGTTACCCTAACACCAAAATTAAAGTTTCCCATTACTGTTGGTATGCCGCTTATTCCCCCAGTAGTGGAATTTAGTTCCAGACCATTAGGTAATGTGCCTGAATCAATGGTCCACGAGTAGGGCGAAACTCCACCACTGGCTAGCAAAGTTGCGCTATAATTGTGACCAATGGAAGTAGTTGGTAACGAATTTGTTACAATTGCGGGTGTATTTATAGGCACATACAGATCTAACAAAAAAGGAGCCTGGTTTGAACTACTGAAGTCCCTAAAACTTACTTCGTTTACAAATCTCCCCGTGTTTCCATCCCAGTTCTGATCACCTCCGGTATCCACAAAAATTTGTAAAACATATACGGGAGTAGGCAAGCTTAAGAATAAACCACTTGCATTAGTACGAAAGCTTTGTCTTAACCCACCACCAAAAAGTGAATATTGTATATCTGTACATCCCGCTAGCACACTACAAGTTTTAGAGGTAGCAACAACAAAAGCGGTGTAAGACCCGTCAAATGTACCAACTGGGCAATTATAATCTAAACTCAACCCTTCCAAATAATGGAAGTGGCCATCAGCCGGTTGACCCAAGTCAGGCCAGTCGGTGTAGGGATGCTGAGTGACATCAATTCCATAACCTGCGCCAGCGCAGGAACCGATGTCAGCCGAAGATTTAAAAGGGAAAGAAAGTGACGAAAAAACCAATAAAGTGATCACCAAAAAGATTTGTATTTTTTTCATACGCGTATGTTTAATTTTATAATTTCAATATTTAGTTATAATAAGTTGGAAAGCGCCCACACTAGTGGTTGATTATATTTTTTATTGTTACAAAAATATTTTGCACTTAAATTTAATATACACTAATAGACTAACTTTTGTAAAATGCTAAAAATTACTCCGAAGTTTACCCGGACGTCTTGGATGGCTAGAGAATATAGTTCTAAAATTTGACACATTCATACACGACTGTATGAATGTGTTTGCTATTCGTACTTATGCTCGTGCTTTTGTGCGAGTGTTGGCAGGTAAAGTTGCTCAATATATTCTTTGAGCATACGGGTCGTTGAAAATTGTTCACTAATTATTTTTCGGCCGGCCTGCATCCGGGCGTTCCATTTGGAGTTCCAGGGGTTAGTAATATGTTCGTAATACAAAGGTGCAATTTCCCTCTCCGCTATCTCAAGCATTTTTTCCCCCACATTGGGTTCATCCACAGCCCACCCCGAGCCGGTCAAATCCACCTCTGCTATCCAGCCGTCCCGCGTGGTTAGCGGCAGCGCCCCGTTTAAGGCCGCTTTCATACCGCTGGTGCCCGAGGCCTCAGAGCCAACGACGGGAGTATTTAGCCAAACGTCACATCCGCTTACCATCATTTGCGCAAGTTCCATATTGTAGTTGGGTAAAAGCGTCGCGTAGCCTTTTAATTTTTCCTGCAAAAATTTTTGGACTTCCAGCAAAAGCGAGTTATTGCCCAAATTTTGATTGTCAGTCGGTCCGGAAAAAACCAAACGAATAGGTTTTTCACTATTTTTAGCCAGAGAAAAAAATTTTTCCAAATTCTCCACAAAAATTAGCGGACGTTTGTAAGGGACAATCCTGCGCGCCCAGCCAAAAAGTAAGGTATTTTGGTCCCAGTCCTCGCCTGTAATTTTTTTTATATATTTTAAAAGCTCATTTTTGTTATTTTGGTGCTGTTGCCAAAAGTTGCCTTCATTAGCAGCTCCAATTTTATCCCACCTCGGCACATAAATGCCGTTGGTTACAGACTGCATAGGATTTTTAGGCCAAACTTCCAGGGCTTTGCTGGCATGGAGCTTGCTAACGCCGTTCGTCTGGCTGGAAAGCCGGAATGAGAGAGAAGTCATTGCAAAAATGTTGGATCCCTCAATAGTTCCCAGCGCAACTATGTCGCCTACGGGCAAGGCCAGTTCTTCCGCGTATTTGTCCAGCATTGCGGAAACTAACTCGGTGGCAAATTGCTCCTGCCCCGCGGCCACTAATGTATGGTTTGTAAAAACTATATGTTTTTTTGCAAACTCGCAGGCGTTGGAAAAATCTGTTCGCTGGTGCTTCATTTCATGGCTCACCAGTTCCAGGGCTAAAAACGCGGAATGGCCTTCGTTTAAATGATAAACAGACGGATGGAAGCCTAAGGCCTGCAGGAATCTAAACCCCCCAATACCTAAAACCATTTCCTGCTTGAGGCGCATTTCCCTGTCTTCAGTGTAAAGCCGCGCAGTTATTTCCCTGTCCTGCTGCTGGTTTTCCGGAACATTGGTGTCAAGCAAATATACCACAGCATTGCCTTTTCTCCATTGCCAGGCCTGGGCACAAACTACAGAATGGTGAATGGGCACAGAAATTAAAAGTTTTTCCCCATGCTCGTTTGTTACTAATTTAAGATCCCCTTTAGCAACATAGTCCTGCGGAGGATAATTAACAGGCCTTAAACTATTTTGGGCTTCACGATAATACAGCCCGACTGCAAGTAAAGGGATCTCCCTGTCCCCTGCTTCCTGCACAAAATCCCCGGCGAGAATTCCAAGACCGCCCGCGTAAGTGGGTATGTCCGTTAGAAGTCCGTATTCCGCAGAAAAAAACGCCACAGGCTTTTTCTTTAAGTCGGCATACTGGGGCGATTTTTTAAAATTTTCAAACCACTGGTCAAATTCCTGCGGCGTTGGCATATGTTAAGAACCTCGTTGTTCCGGCTGCCCCCCACGGATTTTGTAATATTTAGCTTTATATTTTTCTATAGTTTCTTCAACCTCTTTGTTAGGCACTTCTACGCGCAACAGGTCTATGGCATTTATAGTATCGTAGATATCCAGTTTATTTTCAAGTTTATACAAAGCGTCCCTCCACAAAATTGCTTTTTCATATTCCCCTTTCAAAGTGGCCTGCTTTTCTAAATCTTTCATCATATCTACAAACGCCCAATACACACCTTCTTCTGCGCCGCCTTTGCTAACGGTTCTGTCTTTAAACGGAATACGCAAAATTGCATTTTGTTCGGCCATCATTTGCCGAATTTTGCCTGTCCTCTGCCAATTAAATGCCGTAGCAATAATTTTTTCGTAATAGTAACTTCCCAAATCCAGTTTTGTTTTTTCTATATTTGGAATGTGCCTTAACGCGTCCAGGAGCCTAAAGGCTCCGTCTTCTATCATTTCCAAACTCCACCACGGCTTGGCCGATGCCCACCAAAAATGGTCTGAGGCCAAAGCAACATCCATTTTTGCTCGTATAAGTTCGTAACGTTCGTGCTTTTTGTCCAAGCTATACACTTCTTTTAAAACCATTTCCGTAAACGCCCACTGCCATTTGTGGATTTGGTTTTCCGGGTCAGACCAGGAAAGAAACTGACTGCCGTTTTCTATATCCTGCTTGCTGGAAGCCCAGGTCGCATTGGTAGGTTTTATAGTTTTAGTTTTTTTGTAGTGCTTGGCAAGGTCGGAAATTTGGACAAGGTCAAATTCCTTGGTTTTAAAGATTTCAAACAGCATTTTCTCCAGGCCAGGACGGTGATGTCCAAAAGTTTCTGCATCCATAGCCGTAACAATGTAGGAAGGCTGTTGTAGGTCGCTTTTCATAGCTTCTGCAAGCGTGTCGCTGGATCTTACAACCGCGCTCATAATTAAGTTGCTCAAGCGCCTGTCCCTAAAAAATACGCTTAAGTTTGTGTCTTTAATTTTGTAAATTACGTTTCGGTCTATTTGTCCCACTTCCCCACCGCAGGAAATTTCATCTAGTATCATCCACTCAAAGCCCAAAGAGTCCACTATGGGTGCGAGTTTTGCATCAAAAGCCATTTCCGGGGCGAAAAAACCTTTAATTTTGATATTTTTACCCAAAAAAAATTTGAGCGTTTCGTTATTTAGTTCAATTTGGCGGACAATTTCGCCGTGGTTTAAAAAAGGCAATAATGCATGAAATTTAGCTGACGAGGTAAATTCAATTCTCCCGTCTTCGGCTAAGTCACGCAACATTTGCAAAATATCTTTGTGACCGTTTTTTTCAAACAATTCCAAAAGCGCGCCGTTAATGTTTAAAGTCAAACGGACGTGCTTGTGCTCTTTTAGGCCCTCAATAATAGGCCGGTAGCTTTGGGCTATAACGGCCTGTAATATGTCCGGCTGCTGCTCTGCCGGTTGGTACATATGTAAAAAATTTGCCCAGCGCATTTAGTAGCGGTTAGTGATTAGTCAATGAGTTTTAAAGTCTTTGCAGCTTGTTCCAGGTCTTCAAAAGGTGCTTCAACGCCGGAAAAAACATAGTTAAATTTTTTACCGACAACTATTATGTATTTATCGGCTTTCAGCTCTCCCATTTCGTATTTTACGGCTTCGAGTGAATTAAATTTCAGGATTGTTGGTTTAGTCGGGAACATATACTCGTAGTACTCGCTTCCTTTTAACTCCGCAATTATATCTTGAGCGCTTTTATATTTATCAACGTACATATACATATCTCGACCTATTGCACAGCCGCCCTCGCAGCCACCATATGCGTTTCCAAAATAAATTTTACCGTCAGCCGTTTGTTCAGAAGGCTTAAGTTTGATTTCTGTATTGCCCCACTTGTCGTTGTAGGGAATTAAAAAATAGAAGCCTTTATCGTTATCAATATAGGTAAAAAAAGTATTCGCTACATCAAAATTCCATTTTGTATCTTCCGAATATTCCAATAACTCGTCTACTCCCAAGTATTTAAATTTTTCGAAAATCGGGGAAGTGAATTTAAAGGTGGAAAAAACTTCTTCAAGCATATCATCGGCTTCTTTATTCCTCGGACTAAAGCTAATGCTCGCAACCTTTTTGCCATAATCTGTTAAATTTAAAAAGCTTGGCACTTCTATTTTCACACTACGTACAACTCTAGGCTCAAATTGGCCATCTACCTTTGGTTGCATAGCAGTATATTCTTGTATATAAATATCCGTATATTTATTTTCCACCTTAGAAAGCTTGAACGGATTTTCATCGTTCCCGCCACTGTATTTGGCTGTTATCTCAAACGGTAATCTTTGACACCTCTGAGAACCCCGTCCAACCACATAGCCACCCCCAGATTCATAATCTGTGAGGTCAAATGGCCAGTAGTTAATGGTGCCATCGTCAAAAACGCAAAAAAAGATTTCAGACGTCGAATAGCCAAAAGAAAATTTATCTTCAAAGTTGCCAAAACCTGAAGGATAAGAGACTACAAAGCCAAATTTTTCATTTTTAAAAGTTTCCCAAGCGGGATCGTTAACTAGAGGAAGGGTAAACTTAAAAGTAGAAATAATTTTTGGTATTAGCTCTCTGTGATTCCTAAATTCCTTATTTTCCGAAAACTTCCTATAAATGTCAAAGGTCCCGTCGCTAGTGGTAAACCAAAGAGAATAGGACCTATCGCTTGGCTGGCAAATCATTTTCGAGATAATAAAACTACGGGATGTTGATGTAGGACTGGAATAATTCGATTCAATCTCTATTCCATGCGCACCGTCAGACAAGTTAACCAAAGGGCCAATGTATTCGATTTTTTCGGAACCGCCGCTAGAGTTTTTATAAAAATTTTCCAACTTCACACAATCTCGGGCAGCTTTTATTTGAACTTTTATTCCTTTCATATCCATCCCTAAACCATAGGAGTCGATATTTTTGTCATCTAGCGGTCCTAAATCTGCCGGATATTTAAATTCAAATCCATATTCTGGGTTTGTGTATGTTTTCCAATCTTTAAATTCGTCTTGATGTTTGACTAAAGTATTAGAATCATCAACTTGTGGTTTGTTAGCATAGTAAACAATTCCTCCCGCAGCTAAAACCGCCGCCAAGCCAATAACTATCCAGTATATTGGATTTGTAGGAGGTTTGGGAGGAAGCGAGTTTTGGGGCTCTGGGATTTGTTGTGGTTCCATAACAAATTTTAAAGAGGCTTTAATTCAAAAGATTTTATTACTTCTTCCCACTTTTTTTCAAAATCTGAAAAGATTTTCTCTGCTTCTTCACCGTCTAGATCCTCAACCATTGAACCTTCATAACAACTGTTATATTTGAAGTCAACAATAATGCCCAACTGTTTTAAATGAATTAAGCTGTGAGTACTGCCACAGCCGGCATCGCCATAGCCGAATTCAGAATATACCGGAAGGCCGGAGGAAGTGTTCATTGTTGCCTTTAATATTATAGGGCTATCTTTTTTGTATGTAAGAGTACTACTAATAGAGTAAAGGTCTCCCATAGAATACCATTTGCCATCTGCTCGGTCATAAAAAACCCAGTTGTAGTCATAATGGTAACCTGCAAGTTTGTCGTCAGAAAAAATATGCACTTCTGCGGCAATGGATGTGACGGAGCCGTTATACTCTCTGGGCAATGACATAATATATTTGTCCAGTAAATCTCCTTTCACCAAAGAGCTGCCGGAATTTTTGGTGGTAGCGGCAATTGTCCAGTCTTCGGGCAGCAGTAGAGTAAAGTCTTCATTGTATTTGAGCCCGGTTACCGGAGTACTTTCTATGAATTTGAAGGTGGAGAGGATTTTTTCAAAGGTTTCTTCGCTAACATTTCCTGTATGATAAATTACAAAATTATAAAACATCCCCCCGTGCTCCAATTGATAATTGGTTTCACCGAAAAGCTCCCCAGCTTCGAATTTTAGCCACTCTTTATTAGTGATTGTCACCTTATCGGTAGCTAATGGCTGAGCATATTGCCCGTTGACAGCCGTGTAATAATCCAAGTTTCTAAAGAGCATATCAACAAAATTAAATTCACCACCACAATTCTCACCTTTATAGTTTGTAAGAACGCACTCTTTTTGGTATTTATCATAAAATTGTTTCGTCTGATCCGATAAAAATGCCAAACTTCCATTTTTCTTCATAGTTGTCCAATCTGCAGGAATCTTAATCTCAAACCCATACTCGTTGTTCGTATAAGTCTTCCAGTCTGTAGTATTAACTGCGGTGGTGAATTTGAAGGTGGAGAGGATTTGAGTTAATTTCACTTTATCTTCCGGAAAAACCTTAAAAACATAAGATTTACCTTTCTTATTTGTTGTGTAACGCAACCCTATGTTTTCTCCCTGAGTGACTATCCATTCAATGTCATTTATTTTTTCTACTTCAAAATTGGAAGTACCGTTTTGTTCCAATTCAGTAAGATAGAAATAGAGGTCGATATTTATTCTGGAACATTCCATTGGTTCTTTTTCCTGAATGACCGGGTCTTTACAGCGTTCACGCAACGCTTGATTACCATCTTTTGAGACTTGCGAATAGAAGAAAAGCTCTTCTTTAGATTCTTGTTTTTCAACAGACCAATCGGAGGGGATCCTTAATTCAAAACCAAAATCTTCATTTATATAAGTTTTCCAATCTTTAAATTCATCCTGATGTTTAACTAAAGTATTAGTATCATCAACTTGAGGTTTGTTGGCATAGTAAATAATCCCTCCCGCAGCTAAAACCGCTGCCAAGCCAATAACTACCCAGTGTGTCGGATTTGTTGGGGGTTTGGGAGGAAGCGAATTTTGGGATTGAGGGATTTGGTTTTCCATTTCAACTAACGTGAGGTGTCAATATTAAAGTTGAACGTTGTAGTCTGGCCGGCCGTTATAGTTATTTTTTTTGGTAACTCCTGGCTGCTTCCCACAAACGAAGAAGACATATCAAGTATGTATTCCCCCGCCGGCAGTTTTTGGGTGTATGTCCCGTCACTTTTTAAATAACTGCGCGCCACTTCAGTTGTGCCGTCACTTTTAAAAACAATAATTTCGCGTGACAGGTAATCTTCGGGTGAGGAAGAACATAGCGTACCCGGACACACTATAGTAGCCTTTCCGTACAAGGTTCCGGTTGTGGCTTGCGGAAGAAAAGTGAACGTAGAAAGAATGGTCAACATTTCTTCAGGGGTTACCGATTTTCCCGGCAGGCCGTAGGTGTTTAATAACTCCTTGTCATATCCGGCGGTGTAACCGTCCACAAAAATATCAAACTCCTCCCCTCTTACCAGCCCGTAATTTATGGCCTCACCTTCTATTTCACAAAAGACAAGTTTTATGTCCAATCCGGTATTTACCGATTTTTTTATGCAGTCGTTGCTTTCCCAGTAGAAATTAAATTTAGCGCGGGCTTTATTTTTTAAAGCAGTCTGTTCAACTTTTACAAAAACCAACGGGCCTACCGAGGTCCCAAAAACCGGAGCCTTGGTTGTACCCAGCACCGAGCCCACTATGCTACCGACTGTTTTTTGGTACTTAGCAGGGTACCTAAGCATAAAGCCGTAACCGTCATCCCTGTAGCTTTTCCAGCCCACTGTCCCAACAGCTGTAATAACTTTAGAAAAGCTTTGACGTAGTTTTGGGTATCGGGTAGGATCGTTCGTATAAACCCAAGAATCGTTCGCTTTTGTCCAAAGCCAAATGGCGACCAGCGCGGCCAAAGCCGCAATAATTACCATAGCTACCCACGGTGTTATGTGGTAGTGAAGTCTTCCTTTTTTATGTTTTAGCATTGTTTTTTCCCTTCCTATTAATTTTGTTTTTTTGCCCGAGACGGGCATATGGGCACTATTGAAATTGTAAACTTAAAATTTTGTAGGTTTAGTTTTTGAGCCTGCTTAGTGCTTTTTTAAACAGCTCAACATATTCTTTTGCAGATTTTTCCCAGGAGAAATTGGCAGTCATTGCCCGCTTTTGGATGTTTTGCCAAACCGCGTCGTATTTAAAAGTTTCCAGCGCCCTGACAAAAGCTCCATAAAAAGCGTAGCGGGAATAATTTTCAAAAACAAAACCCGTGCCGGTCTGCTCTTTGGCATTGTAGTCCTCCACGCTGTCTGCAAGCCCGCCGGTTTTACGGACCAAAGGCACAAGCCCGTAACGCATTGCCTCCATTTGGGTAAGCCCGGAAGGTTCAAACTTGGACGGAATAACTATCATATCGGCTCCGCTAAAAATTACGTGAGGTAAAATTTCGTCAAAGGAGAGATGGGCGGTTACCTGGGGGTACTTTTTATCCAGCTCCTCAAAATAGGTCATAAACTTAGACTCGCCGGAGCCGACAATGACAAACTGGAAATCAAAATTCTTCAAAAGAGGTTCAATAGTTTCAATAATTAAGTCCATACCTTTTTGTTCGGTAAAGCGCGAAACTATGGCGGCGACAAAAACGTCGTCTCTCTCTTCAAGATTAAACTTTTGCTGAAGGATTTTTTTATTTTTCCTGCGCGCCGCTAAATTTTTATGGGTATATTTATGTTCAACATATACATTATTTTCCGGGTCGTACTTTTCGTAAGAAATGCCGTTTAAAATTCCGGACAAATGTGAGCGGCGTTCCGCAAGCAGTTTGTCCAACAGTTCCCCGTACTCCGGCGTAGTAATTTCACGGGCGTAATGCGGCGAAACTGTGCTTATAGCGTCTGCATAACGGATCCCGCGGCGCATAAAGTTAGTTTTAAGTAGCTTTGGGTCGGTAAGCGCGGGTATTTCCGACTTTCCGTCGTCATAATCCATTTCGCTTATGTGGTGATGGTCAAACATCCCCTGGAAGTGAAGGTTGTGAATAATAAAAGCCACCGGAATTTTAGATACCACGGGATCGTCTTGGTAAACCACTTTTATGTAATTTGGCAAAAGCCCTCCCTGCCAGTCGTTGGCAACAATAATGTCCGGGCGGAAATCTTTGTTTTGTTTAACAAACTCCAAAGCGCCTTTTGAAAGCAGGGCCCAGCGGGCTGCGTCGTCGTCGTACCCATAAACGCTACCGCGTTTTTCGTAGTATTCCTGGTTTTCCAAAAAGTAATTAACCGGTTCCCCGGGCTTGTTGTCATTTTTGTACTTTTTGACGTTGCAAATTATGTCTTCCTGACCATTGCTTGGGACCTTTAAGCCTTCGATCACCATTTCCGTAGGGAACTCCTCGGAATTGATGCTTGCGTACTTGGGAATAAAAACTCTGACGTCATGGCCAAGCTCACAAAGTGCTTTTGGCAAAGCATGCAAAAATTCTCCTAAACCACCAATTTTAACAAAGGGCGCAGCTTCAGAGCCGACAAATAGGATTTTTAAACCTTTATTACGTTTTAGTAAAGCCATACCCAGTATATCAACTTTCAACCACAAACTGCTTCAAGCAGTTTGTGGTGCTTAATCGGTTGTTAAAATATTTACCACAAATCTTTCGAAATTGGATTTTTTTGAATTTTCACAATAGTTAAGAAGGTAATTGAAAGTTGTATTACTGGGCATATGATGTTTATATTATACCATAATTTTTAATATATTTAAAGTTCAAAAACTCAGCCTTAAACTTAGGCTGAGTTTTTGAACTCCCTCCAATTTATAACATCCGCTTTTATATCCTTGAAAAAAGTACCCCTTTAAATTCGTTATTAACTATTAAAGGCACGCCCCTTAGGCATTCTATTCTTACAGCAATTTCCTGAACCGGGCAAGCATGAGGGCGCTGGTTGTTGGTATTGCAATGAGCGCAAAGCCCGGAAAGCTGTTTGATAATATTAAGTTTTTGTTTAATTAATTCGTTCATAAATTTTCTCCATCCCCGCGAACGCGGGGATCCATTATCTATCTCGTAATTTGGTAATACAGGTCGTCCCAATTGGGGTTTACCTCTTTAATCAATTTTATTTTCCAGGCTCTATTCCATTTCTTTAGCCGTTTCTCTCTTTGTAAAACACCTTCTTTGACATCTGATGACTCAAAATAAACTAGTTTGTTAATCCCATATTTTTTAGTAAAGCCATCGGCCAACTCATTTTTGTGTTCCCACACTCTTTTAATTAGGTTTGTGGTGAAGCCTATATATAATGTCCCGTTCTTTTTATTTGCCAAAATATAAACAAAATACATGTTTGTGGATTCCCGCTTTCGCGGGAATGGGTAATGCTTACTCCAAATTTCTAATTACTCCCACCACTTTCCCTTGCACCATCCACTCCTCCTTGGGGTAAATATCTTTGTAGTCCGGATTTTCGGCTTTTAGGTAGGCTCGGTTTTTTATTTGAATAAAGCGTTTTACCGTGGCTTCGTCGTGAAGCAGGGCTACTACAATGTCGTTATTGCGGACATCTTTAGTCGGCCTGACAATTACTAAGTCGCCTTCGTAAATTCCTGCGTTTATCATACTGTCTCCCCGAACTCTCAACAAAAATACGTCTCGCCTGCTTTTTATTAAAGTTTGAGGCAAATTAATCCATTCCTCCACGTGTTCTTCGGCTAAGTGTGGGCTGCCGGCCTGAATATTCCCCAAAACCGGCACACGCACCAGTCCTTTGTCTAAAGCTTCACCTAAAGCGTCTAAAACTGTTATGCCTCGGGCTTTGCCGCTGGTTTCTATAAAGCCTTCTTCTTCTAAAGCAGATAAAAGTTTGGCAACGGCATTTTTAGATTTTACTTTAAGGTAAGTTGCCATTTCAGATATAGAGGGAGGCAGGTTATGTTCGCGTATTTGCTTTACAATAAATTCCAGGAGTTGTTTTTGCCTGTCTGTAATTTCTTTTGACATATAGATTTAAGATTAATGATTATACAAATTAACGAATGAACAAATGAAACAAATAACTACTGATGGATAATGGCAACGGCATCTCTCTTTACAACACGGATAGGTTTAATATATTGGTTCCTAAAGTTTACCAGCATCCCAAGTTTTAGCTGAGTTTCCTGCAGATAGCGCTGAAGTTGATCATAATCTTCTCTAGTCAGAATCCGCTTCGCTTTAAGCTCTAAAATTATTTTGTTTTCTATAATAAAATCGACAATATTTCCACTATCCCCAATTCTACACTCCCTTTTATAGTTGATGTTTTTTTCTTTTAAAATCGATTCAATTAAATCTGAATATTGTTTCTCTTTGCTGTAAGCACCTAGAGTATTGTGAGTCTGAAATAAAATACCATTAATATTATATGAAAGCTCAGGATAAAAGAAACCGTATTCCCTAATTGAATTTGTATTTATCAGTTTCATTTGTACATCTGTATATTTGTAACTATTGGTATATTATACGTTCGTTCACTCTATGTCAAACCATAATAAAAACAAGGTAAACTTACGTTTACCTTTAAGTTATCCACAATAACCGGATAAAGAACTGTATTACTTGGTGTCTAATAAAAAATTAATAAAAGTCACAATCCCCTGCCACACACTTTCTAAAATTGTTTTGCTGCCCGGCAAAAGGATGACAAGAGCAATTAAAAAAATCCAGTCTTTTTTTATGACCTTAAAAATTGAGTAGATAATTAGCACTGCCAGGCCAATTGAAATTATGGGCTGGACTTGAGCCGGAAAATTTTTTAAAAACTCTAAATACAGGTTTTGGATTTGTGAAACTGGCATTTATTTAATTATACCACAGTGACAAAATAAGCCAAAATAAAAACCATCTTTTATACTTAAAAGATGGGGGTTTGTAGAAATTTGAATTTTGACCGGGAATTAAGCTTGCGTAAGCTTAATTCCCGGTTCGAATGCGAGGACATTACTAGTCTTCCGGCTCCCCGTCGCCACGGTCGAGTTCTTGCTGGACAGAGTATTTACCTTTTCGGGAACGGCGATTGCGGGCGTCCAAAGCTGCGAGCACTCTTAGATTCCGCTCTTCAACTTCGGGATCCTTGAAATTTGTGAGTTTCTTGATCGGCAGTTGTGGGGCTTTGGGAGAACCAAAAATCGACTCAAAAAGCCTGTTGTAAGCGGCTTGTGAGTTCTGCCTGCTTACGACAGCTGTTTCGCCGCCCCCACCCGACGATCTTCGGATTCGGTCACCAAACAGAGGTCCTTTTGCTTTTCTAGCGTCCTTCCATTGCTGAAGATCTGAATCCAAAACGAAAAATTTCCTCCCAATTTGCAAAATGGGGATCCCATCGTCAACTAAAATTCGTCGAAAGTGTCTTACTGAATACCCTACGTCCTCCGCGGCTGTAGGGATGTCTAAACACTTAAATTTACTTTGGGTTTTTGCATCCTCCTCAGTTGCTACTGTTACGGGTTGTCCTTGTTTTTCTGGCGTCCTTTCACGGGTTTGCATATTTTCCCCCTTAGATGCTACCTGCTATTAGGCAACTCTACCAAAAGCGGGCATTTTTGTAAAATAGGGCGGAATTAACATCATCGCATCGAGATTAGGGTCGGTTTTGACCTTTAAAACATATATAAAAAACAAGCCCAAATTTTTGGACTTGCTTTAAATTTTTAACCTACTTCCGCTTTTTTAGTTCATCAACCACGGTTAAATGCCGGTAGTCAAAAATATCTTTTATAAACTTGTCAAAAGTATCACGGCGCTGGACAAACTCTTCCACGCTCATAACACTGTAGTTTATTTCCTGGCCCATCATTTTTTCCGCTGACTTTAAAAAATCTGCGAGTTTGTTCAGGTTGACCCTGCCGACCAGTAAAATGTCTACCGGCAAATTTGGAAAGCCGCAAAATATGCCGCTTAAAAATGCAGCCTTAATTTCGCCCAGGGCTCTTATTGCTGAAAACAGCTCGTCCCTGTAAGCCGGGCCGGCTTTTAGCCAAAAAGTTTTCATTTCCGGCAAAAGTTTGTATTTGGGGTTTATGAGATAATATTTTTTGCCTTTTTTGCTGAAACTTCTTAAGGCTCCGGCGGTTGCAATTTTGTTTAAGCTGCGGGCGGTTTTTAAATGCGGAATATGGAGTCTCCTGGAAAGCTCGTTTACAGAAAAACTTCTTTGCGGTGCGGTTAAAAAGAAGCTTAGAATAGAGGAATCTGTTTTGGAATTTATAATGTCTTTTAGCATAAAAATATTATAGCACAAGCTTTGGTTTTTAAGGAAAATGTTGTATAATAACAAGGATCAAAAGTTATTGGACTTAAGCCGGTTTTTAATGTGGGCTTAAGTTAAATTTAGCCATTGTTCATGGAAGAAACAGAATCCCAAATAGCCAAAATAGTCTTAGGCAACAACAAATCTTCTTCATCTTACGTTTATGTAATGGCGGAAAAAGCCGGGCAGACTGAAGATGAAATTTATATGGTGGCAGAGTTGCCCATCTTAAATCCTGCAGCCAAAGATGCCTGCGAAAGAATTTGTTTAGCCATTGCTTCTACACTTAAACGTGCCTACAAAACCCAGGCCAATGAAAATAATTTCGAAAATGCGCTCAGCTCGGTTAATGAAGAGCTTGGCAAACTGGCCGCATTGGGGCAAACAGAATGGGTAAATAAGCTAAACTGCATTTTGGCTACCAAAAGCGGCCAAAATTTTCATATTGCCACTTGCGGTAAAACTGCGGCGTATCTTTTACGCAGCCGCGAATATACCGACATTACCTGTTCCCAGGACAAAAGCCATCCGCTAAAGACTTTTGAAAATTTTGCCAGCGGCAAAATCCGTTTAAACGACGTTTTAATACTTTCTACAGTGCAGTTGTTTAATTATGTTTCCATGGACAGGCTGCTGAGTGTTGTAAACACTGCTGACTTTTTAACGGCCTCGCGCACAATAATTGAACTGCTTAAACAGACAGCCGAGACCACAGTTTCGTTCGGTATAATTTTAAATTTACAAACTTTGCCGGGAGTTAATTTAGAGGAAGACATAGACTTGGAAAATTATAGCAGCAGAACGCCAAACCCGGTTTTTAGTTTGCCGGGTAAAATTTTGGGCTATTTAAAACAGGCTTTCGCACTGACTTCCAGGCGTAAAGCCCAAACTGCGCTGCCGAACATCCCCTTTTCGCAAAAATTAAAAGCTTTTGGCGGAAGTACCCTGGGCCACGGCAGGGCTGTTTGGAAAAAAGCAAAGAGCGGCGCGCAAAGCGCAAGGGCCGCGGTAGACCTGCAAAATTTCCGCCAAATGGCTCCGGCAAAAAGGCTCCTTTTGGTTTCCATAGCAATTTTGCTTATCGCATCAATTTTTAGCGTTTATGTGGCCGTTCACTTAAAAGGCAAAAGCTCGCGCAACGAACAAATTACCAATGAGCTTAAAGAAACCCAAAGCCTTCTTTCCAACAGCCAGTCGTCGCTTTTATACCAGGATGACCAAAAGGCCGCAGATTTTTTCCGCCAGGCCCAAGCCAAACTTCCCCCCGAAGAAAGCATAAACGACGACAATAAAGATTTTTACAAACAGGTTTTAGAAGAGTTTAACAAAACCAAAAGCCAAATGGAAAAAGTAGTGGAAGTAGAAACCACTAATTTAGGCAGCTTAGGTCAGGCTGAAAATTTAATTAAACTCCCGGCGCATTTAGCCATTCAGGCCAACCAGACGGTAATAAGTTATAACAGAGAGAGTGAGAAAATAGAAGACAGCGCCTTAAAAGGCCTTTCTGTAAATGCTTTAGCGACTGCTGCCGCATCGGAAAACTCTGTTGTGGTTTATGACGGTTCGGCTCTGCGCGTTTGGAATACAGGTTCAGGCGAGCTTGGGCAGAATTTTACGACAAATGTTCCCCAAAAAGAAGACTTTGCGGGTTTGGCCTGGTACTCATCTACCAGCCGTGTTTACACAGTGGACAAGAAAAACCAGTCTATAACCAGTTTTGTTGTTGCTTCGGGCTCGCTTTCCAAACCAACTGTAAGCGCAAAAAACCCGGTACTTAGCTCTTCGGTGGATTTAGCCATAGACGGCAATATTTATGTTTTAGGCAAAGATGGGGTAAGTAAATTTACCAAAGGTGTGCTTGCGGATTTTTCCATTGCGACTTTAGCTGTGCCATTTTCCGGCAGCGGCAAAATTTATACGCAAAAAGATTTTGTTAACTTATATGTTCTTGACTCGGGCAACAACCGGGTGCTGGTGTTTGGGAAAAACGGCAGCCTAATTAGCACTTTAAAGTCTTCCAGCTTCACAGGCCTTAAAGATTTGGAAGTTGATGAAAAAAAGAGAGTTATGTATTTGCTTAACGACGGAAGCTTGCTAAAGGTAAGTTTACCTTAAATTTTTTTATCCACCTTGTTAATAAAAATGACGACCGTCTAAATTATTAACGATACGATTATGTCAAAAAAAGATTTTACATTAACGAGCAAAATTCTATTACATATTGTGGCAGCGGGAAGTGTGGCCATGCCCTTTGTTAATCCTTACAAATTGCGCAATAAGGTTTTGTTCGGAAGAGATGTGGAGTATGAGCACTATCGTCAAATGGTTTATTATCTGGCGCGTAAAGGGTTTATTAAAATTGTAGATAAAAACGCCCAAAAATTTTTGAAACTTACCAAAGCAGGCAAGTTGGAGGCGTTAATCGCGAAAGCAAAAATTCCCAACATTGGTAAGTGGGACGGCAAATGGCGGTTATTTATTTTTGATATTCCGGAGGAAGCGAGGGATGAACGCCAAAAACTTCGTTTTCTGCTAAAATCAAACAATTTCCGTAAATTACAGGCAAGCGTCTTTATTAGCCCCTACCCTTTGAATCGGGATGCAATAAAATATTTAAAAACTACCGGACTGATTAGCTATATAAGGATTATGAAAATTGAAGAAATGGATGATGATAGAGATTTAAAAAAACAATTTTCTTTAAAATGACGTGGTTGAAGTCTGTTAATAATTTAGACGGCCGTCTAAATTATTAACAGACTGATTATTGAATTGTTTTCAAAAATTTGTTTACTATATTTTCAACTTCTCCCACACCGATTGTTGTCATTAATTCAGCTCGTAATTCAGAAGCTCCGTCAAACCCGTTTGCGTAAGCTTTAAAATGCTTGCGTATTATTGCGAAAGATTTTTTCCCTTCAAATTCCTGTGTATACAATCGCGCGTGTTCCAGCATAACAGACAGGCGTTCTTTTATAGTGGGCTCAAAATTATCTTTCCGAAAAAACCATGGGCTACCAAAAGCTCCCCTACCAACCATAATTCCGTCACAGCCTGTTTCTTTAACTCTACTTAACCCTTCCTCGCGCGATTTGATATCACCGTTGCCGATGATCAGAGTCCTGCCATTGCGAGCCGAAGGCGAAGCAATCTTTTCCTTGTTTGAGATTGCTTCGTCGCTTACGCTTCTCGCAATGACATTTGATTGAATTTGGTTGCGAATTTTGACCGCCTGCGCAATTGCACCCCAATGAGCCGGAACTTTACTTTTTTCTTGCTTGGTTCTGGCGTGCAGAGCAATAGCTGCGGGCTCGGCCAATAACAGATGCCTAAGCCAGGCATTCATTTCCTCAATTTTGCTGTAGCCTAATCTTGTTTTGACCGAAACAGGCAAGCCGCCTGCGCCTTTTTTTGTTGCGGCTATAATTTCTTTTGCCCGCTCCGGTTCTAAAATTAAAGCCGCGCAGGTTTTTTGGCCAATCTCTTTGTCCTGCGGGCAGCCGAAATTAATGTCCACCCCGTCAAACCCGAGTTTCGCAATTATCTTAGCAGCATCGTGGAATTTTTGCGGCTCCCTGCCCCAGAGTTGCGCCACAATTGGCCGTTGAATTTCTGTAAATTTTAAATCTTGCGATAACCTTTTGTAGCCCTCGGGATGAGTTAAGCCGTCAACATTTACAAATTCAGTATAAAAAACGTCCGGTTTACCGTACTTAGCAAACATTTCCCGAAACGCCACGTCCGTAACATCCACCATAGGCGCAAGGCAAAAAATGGGCTTATTTAATTGTGTCCAAAAATTTGGCATAAAGATATCTTAATTTAAAAACCGCTACTTGAACAGTAGCGGTTTTTGGTAAAAAGATCCCTCGCTTCGCTCCCTCAGGATGACTTTGAAATAATAAAACTATATTATTTCAAAGTCACTTTAGCGCCGGCTTCTTCCATTTTCTTCTTTAAGGCTTCGGCATCGGCTTTAGCAACGTTTTCTTTAACGGTCTTAGGAGCTGCGTCTACAATGTCCTTGGCTTCTTTAAGTCCAAGGCCGGTAACTTCGCGCACAACTTTAATTACGTTAATTTTGTTCGGTCCGGCTTCGGTTAATTCAACCGTAAATTCGGTTTTTTCCTCGGCGGCAGGAGCTCCAGCACCGGCTCCGCCAGCGGCCATCATCATGGGAGCAGCGGCGCTTACACCAAACTTCTCTTCTAAAATTTTTACAAGTTCAGACAACTCAATGGCTGTTAACTTTTCTACGTGGTCCACAACAGTTTTAAACTTTGCGGGGACTTCAACATTCTTTACTTCATCTGACATATTGTATGGGTTAGTTCTGTTACGGGTTACGCGTTACGGGTTTAGAAACTCGCAACTCGCCAACTCGCAACTAATTAATTTATAAATATTAGGCTGCAACCACAGCTGCTTCTACAGCAGGAGCCGGTTCTTCCATTTTCTTTGCGCGGGCGTTTAGCACGCGGGCAAAAGCGGAAATGGGGCCGTTAAGTACTGACATAAACTGCGCTCGCAACTGGTCTTTGGTCGGCAAATCTGCCAAAGCTAAAACCATTTGCTTGTCTACGAGCTTGCCGTCTAAAAGACCTTCCAAAATTACCAAAGTTTTTATCTCTTTAGAAAGACTTTTTATAATCCTTGCAGCAGATGTTTCGTCTTCTGTCGCAGTAGAAAGGATTACCGGAGTTTTGTAGTCTATTTGCTCGGAAGGGATGCCGGCGGCTGCCAAAGCTTTCTTTATCAAAGTTATTTTATAGACTTTGGAAACCACACCTTCTTTTTTTAGCTCCCTGCGGAATTTGTCTAAGTCTTTTACTGTAGTACCTCTGTATTCTGTTAAGACAGCCGATTTAGCGGACTTAATTCTGTCCGTTAATTCGGTTAAATCTTTTTCTTTTTGACTTTTTAATTTAGCCATAATTGATTTAAGTACCAATTCACAAGTACCAAACAAGCACAAATATTTAATATTTAAATATTGAAATTTGTTTGGTTCTTAGCTTTTGGATCTTGATTCTTACTACTTTCGACCTTTACTGTTAAATATCCTTTTAAAAAAACAAAAACTCGGCTTTTAACCGAGTACAAAATTAAATCAGCAGTCTGATTTTCATTTCCTCGGTGGGCTTATGATGTCATCCTCGCGAAGGCGGGAATCTTTCATAATTTACGATCTTTCGATCACCAACTGTCTTTGGATATTTAATTGTCAATAGTGTACCAAAATCACTTTAATTCGTCAAGTACGAAGAGTAAAAAATTAAACGGCTTCTGCAGGAAAGTCAGAAGCCGTTTTTTTTGGAATTTTGGAGCTGATGTTCATCGGCGCAAGAACAACCTGCCCACCCATTGGACGCAACCTGATACAACAAATGCCGGTATCATACGCCAATCAGCGTGGTCATGATTCATAATTGCCCAGGCAATTTTCTCGCAGAATTTGTGTAGTTTATCGTCCTGAAATGAACATTGGCCTTCCATACAGCGTCGTATGTGGTCATGGATTTCCTCATTCAGAGAAGAGAATCCCGAATTAGATTGCATAAGCCCCCCCTTTTTTTTAGGTACAGTGCGTGTTCAAAATGTGAAAAAAGGCAAGCGGCGTCTTGGCAGACGCCGCTTGCCAGGTGCAAATCTACACAAATTCCGCCAGTCTAGCGGTTGCGATCAATTGCTCCGCTCTTATTCGCACTAAAGCCGGCAGGCCCACTTTAACCAAGGCGAGAAAGTTTTCCGCGACACGCTCCGGAGCGATTCTGCCGATTTCAAAATCAGAGAGCTTGTACTCATTTTCCGGCTCAGGAATGCACATGGTCTCTTGACCGAAAGCGGTGAAAATCATGGAGATTTCCAGGTAAGTTGGGTCATACGATCCGGCCGGGTCGTTCAGCTTTGTTGCGCGAATCTTCAGCACCTGCGCGTGTTTGCTCAGCTCGCCCAGCCCTTCTTGTATGGCTGTGTAAACCTGTAATACAAAGGTCCTTTCCTCGGAAGTAACAAGCCTCCTAGGCCCGACACCGTGTCCGCGGAAGTGTATTTCGTTGTCAAAAGTAAACTTCATTTTTCCTCCTATGGGCCTCAGGCCCATTTCATTTACGAGTTACAAACTCGCAGGAGAAAGTATAGGATAAAAATAGTTTTGTGTAAAGACTAGGTTAAAACTCTTCCCCCATTTTTTCCAACTGTTACCGTGTGTTCAAAATGTGAAGAAAGCCCGCCGTCGGCCGTCCTAATTGTCCAGCCGTCAGCATCTACATTTACAAAATATTCGTGCTCGCAAACCATAGGCTCAATGGCTAAAACCATACCTTCTTTTAAAACCAACCCGGTGCCTTTTTTACCGTAGCAGGGAACAGCCGGGTCCTCGTGGACTTCGTAGCCCACCCCGTGCCCGACTAAGTCGCGCACCACGGAAAAACCGGCCGCTTTAGCAGTTGATTCAATAGCAAAACTTATATCACCAATCCTGTTTCCGGCTTTTGCCTGGGCAATCGCCGCGTCCAGGCATTTTTTTGCGGTTTGGATGAGTTTTAAACCTACATCTGACACCCGTCCCACAGCCACTGTAAGCGCGTGGTCAGTATACAGGCCTTTGTATTCCATTCCAATGTCTAGCCCTAAAATGTCTCCGGATTTTAAAATAGCCGTTTGCGAAGGAATACCATGCACCACAACATCGTTCAGCGAAGTGCATAAACCTGCGGGAAAAGGATTTTTTTTGTCTCCGTACCCGTTAAAGCTTGGCCTGCCGCCTGAAGAAACAATTTCTTTTTCCGCAAAAGCATTTAACTCAAAGGTAGAAACGCCGGGTTTTACAAGCCCGGCAGTCTTTTGCAAAATATCGTGAAGAATTTTCCCTCCCTCGGCAATTATTTCAATTTCTTCTTGAGTTTTAATTAACCCTTTTTTGCTCATATTTAGTTATCGAAGCTAAAAGTCTTTTTTTGGCGCCGGGAATTGTGCCTGAAGTAGAAATTTTAACAAACGGATAAAGTTTTTTAAAATAAGAAACAACCTGCTTTATATTTTTTTGGTAATAGGCTACTCTGTTTTTTAAAGCGTTGTTGTTGTCGTCCGGGCGTTTGGAAAACTTTCCGCGAAAATAAGTTTTGCGGCTGGTCATTCTACGCATTGTTTCTTTTAACGGAATTGTTAAATAAACAAAAAGCACCTGTTGGCGCTTTTCCTGGCGGAGCCATTTTACAACCAGCTTGGCCTCTCCGAGCATTTTGGGACTACCGTTAAAAAGTATGCCCTGCTTTTTGGGTGTGGAGTGTATTTTGTAGCGCAAGATTTTTCTTACCAGTTCAGTGGGTGTAAGCTTGCCGCGGTCAAGGGTTTGGTCCAATTTATACTTTGCCCTAAGTTTTTGGTTACCCTCCAGGGCCCTTAGTTCTTTGCCCATATCCAAATTGTACAAATGGTACTTAGACGCTAAAAACCTCCCGTGAGTGGCTTTCCCGGCAGCAGGGTCGCCTAAAAGTATTATGTTAAAAGGTTGGCCTTTCATAATTAAAGTTTTTTGATGAGAGGCGATGACTGGTCAACCCCGAGTGTTTGTTCAATTTTTTTTGTAACCTCATGGATTTGCGGGGAGCCGTCTATTTCAAAAAATTGCGTGTGCTGTTTTAAAAA
Organism: Patescibacteria group bacterium; assembly: GCA_036726225.1. GTDB lineage: Bacteria > Patescibacteriota > Doudnabacteria > UBA920 > UBA920 > PALSA-1336. Next base: position 104,181 of record DAIMCS010000003.1, read on the forward strand.
ATCCAGCACAGGCAGGGTTTCTTCTTCGTATTGCTGCAAACGAAATTCAATTTTTTCCAAAGTGTCGTCGGCCCGCTTTTCCAGCTGTCCCCTTTTAAGCAAGCGCTGGACAGATTCAGCTTTAGGCAAGCTAATGTACAGGGTTGTAAAATTTTCCCGTCCCTGTTCCTTTAAAAAGTTGAGCAAAGCTTCGGCCTGGCCAATTCTTCTGGGAATGCCGTCAAAAATTACGCCCTGGGTCTTTGAAATTTCGCCCAGTCTCATTTTTACCACCTGATATAAGTCTTCATCCTGCAAAAGCACCCCTGAATCTATTAAATTCTTTATTCGAATGCCCAAAATTGAATCCCCCGCCGCAACTTCTCGTAAAATCCCGCCCATTTCCCAATAAAAAAAGTCCAGCTTTTTTGCTAAAAGCTTAGCCTGGGTCCCCTTGCCGCTTCCTTGGGGGCCAATAAAAAAAATGACGTTCAATTGCATTGTTTAGATTTTACCCTGAGGCGCAGAAGTTTCTTTGAGCCAAAGGATATAGTTTAATAAAATTATGTTTTTATTTTACAATATTTCTGGCAAAAAGGAAAGCGGCCGGAAAACTTGCCGGTCGCTATATCCGCAAACAACTACTGTGAGCGGGATCTTTTTTTATGTTTTTTGAGAACGCGTATGAGCTCCTTCTTTTGGCCCGCAGGTGAACCGGACATACTTCCGGCAACTCTACCCCAACCACGCAGGAGTGCATCTCTCACTTTGTCTGTCATTTCGGGCTGTTTTAAGGACTTTTTCATATCATCCTCCTTAATAAAATTGTAGCAACTGCTCCAAAAAAGGGAAGGCCGCGGCGATGTGTTACGCCGCGGCCATCAAGCTCACGCTTTAGTTTCCGGCTGATCGTAAAGCATTCCGGCGATGCCATATAAAGCGCAAAGCTGGCGATCCATGCGCCTCAGTTCTTCGAGTGTGACCAGTGTGGTGTGTGATCAAGGGATTGCTTAAGCAACACCAGTCGCTCTTGAAGCGGTAATGAGGCGTAATCTATAGGCAAGTCACGCGGTTGTTTTTCTTTCATTTAAGGGATCCTCCTTATAAAAAGCATAGCATTTTAGAACAAAAAGAAAAGGCCGTGACGTTCGTCACGGCCGACTCAATTAATTTGGGTGCTCAATCGTTGACCCCACCGACTTCCTCTTTGGGAGGGTTGTTATCATCGGGTAAGTGGTAAAAGGTATAAAGGCCATCGTTGACCTTAAGCCCAGTGCCAAAGGCGTCATGTACCACTTCCACTTTGTCTATGGGGATCTCAAGTCTGGTTTTTTCCATCTTGCTCCTCCTTCTGTGAAAGATTGTAGCACTTAAATAAATTTAATGCTATAATAAATAAAATTTTTAAACCTACGGAAACTAAAATAAAACCCTGGGAGGTTTGTGAACCAACTTTTTGTAGAATTTGCAATAATTTTAATTTTGGGCGGCATAGTAGCGTTTTTTGTCTCGCTGCTTAGGCAGCCCAGCATAATTGGCTACATTATTACCGGGCTTATTGTCGGGCCTTTTGGATATTACCAAATGCGCCAGTCAGACGTTTTTTCAGCGCTGGCGCAAGTTGGCGTTACGCTTTTGTTGTTTATGGTGGGTATGCAGCTGGACATTTCACAGCTTAAAAAAATTGGCCGGGTTGCGGTTTTAACAGCTGTCTTGCAGGTAGGTTTTGCCGCAGTGGTTATGTACGCCCTTTTGAAGTCTTTAGGTTTTTCCACTTCCGCCTGCCTTTACCTTGCTCCGGCTTTTACCTTTGCTTCTACAATAATAGTAGTTAAGCTATTAGGCGAAAAAAAGGATTTGCAAAGCCTGTACGGAAAAATGGTTATCGGCATTCATCTTACCCAGGACTTAATTGCTATTTTACTTTTAATTTTCCTGACAACTTTGGGTACTGGCGGCGAGCCGACCATTTACACGGGCCTGCCTCTTTGGCAAAGCTTGGTTATGGTTATTGTCAGGAGCCTTATTTTGCTTTTGGTTCTTTGGTGGGTTAGCCTGAAAGTTTTACCCAAAATTGTGAGGTCAATTGGCCATAACGACGAGCTGATGCTGGTTTTTTCCATTGCCTGGGCTTTGGGCTTGGCTACTTTTTTTGCCCTGCCGTTTGTTGGGTTTAGTTTGGAAATTGGAGGATTTTTGGCAGGCCTGGCTTTAGGCAGAAGCGGTGTGCATTACGAAATTTCGGGTAAAGTTAAACCCATACAAGATTTATTTATAATGATTTTCTTTATTTTGCTCGGTACGCACCTGCTGTTTTATAACCTGGGCGGGCTAATAAAGCCGGCACTTATCATTTCGGCCGCAGTGCTTATAATAAACCCATTAATTATTTTGATAGCTTTAGGTTTTTTTGGCTATAAACCCAGAACCGGGTTTTTTACAGCTATGACCGTGGGCCAGGTTTCGGAGTTTAGTTTAATTTTGGTTGCTTCGGGACTGGCTTTGGGCAGACTGCAAAACCGCGACGTTGAACTGGCAACGCTGGTTGCAATGATAACTATTGCAATATCTTCATACCTTATTATGTACTCGGCGCAAGTTTACGAGTGGCTAAAAGGACCCTTAAGGTTTTTTGATTTTAAGGGCGGGGCAGCGGAAAGGCACCAGCATACAGTAGTGTTAAAAAACCATATTATTCTGGTAGGCGTGCACAGGCTGGGACACTATTTGGTGCCCGAGCTTACCAGACAAAGCACTCCTTTTGTAATTGTGGACTTTGACCCGAATGTTGTTGAAAAATATTCGCAGGAAGGCTTGTTTGTAATTTGCGGGGACATTACTGACGACTTTGTGCAGGAACAGGCAAATATGCCGGCGGCAAAAATGGTAATTTCAACCCTACCGGATTTTAATGACAATATAAGTTTATTGCACTCCATACACAGGCATACCGCACGCAGGCGCATAAAACCAAAACTTATTTTTTCCGCGCAGGACGAAACCCAAACTAAAATTTTATACGAAAATGGGGTGGACTATGTAATTTCTCCCCACTTTATGGGAGGAATGCACTTGGCAAAAATTTTAGGCGGAAAAGATAAAAGTTTTGGTTTGCAAAAGTTGCGCGAAGGCCATTTAGAAATTTTGTTAGGTAATTCAAAAAATTAAAAAAAGAAAAGCCCGGGCGGTTACCCGGGCTTTTTTGCCGCTTTACGATTAGGAGTCCTCATAGGTTGGCTCGTCCAACCAGACCCAAAAGCTGGTAGTAAGCGTACAAGCCCCAACCTTAAAGACTAGCAAGCAAAAATACAAACCCGCAGTGGTCGAGGGAAACAGTACTAGCCTGCTCATGAGCCAAAACCCTCCTTACAAAAGAATTATACCAAAAACAAGCGGTTTGCTATAATATCTCCATGTTAAAACTTTACAACACCCTTACGAAATTAGTACAGGAAGTGCCCAAGCAGCAAAAACTAAACCTCTACACTTGCGGCCCGACTGTTTATAACCATGCCCATATTGGCAATTTGCGTACTTATATTTCGTCAGACTTGCTCTACCGCGCCTTAAAACTTGAAGGTTACAACCCAAAATGGGTAATGAACATTACAGACATAGACGACAAAACTATTAAAGGCGCAATTGAAAAACACGGACAGACGGCCACAGTTGAAAACTTGAGGGATTTTACCAAGTTCTACTTCGACGAATTTTTAAAAGACCTAAGCGAAGTAAATGTGCTTAGGGATGAAATTGAATTTATTAGGGTTACAGATGTTATTCCGCAAATTCAGGAGTTTATAGTCAACTTAATGGAAAAAGGCTACGCCTATAAAGCCGAAGACGGCAGCACTTATTTTTCGATTGAAAAATACCAAAACGATTTTGGAGATTACGGCGTTTTGGTAGGTGAAAAGTTTTTAGAAGGCAAAAAAGTCGGCGCGCGGGTTGCGGTAGATGAATATGAAAAGGAAAATTTGAGTGATTTTGCCCTTTGGAAGGCTTTTGATACAAAAACAGACGCACAAATTTTTTGGGACCATAAAACTTTAGGCAAAGGCAGGCCCGGGTGGCACATTGAATGCTCGGCAATTAATAACGTGGGTTTTGAGGGCGAGCCTGTTGACATCCACACCGGCGCCGTGGATTTAATGTTTCCCCATCACACCAACGAAATTGCCCAGTCCCAGGCGCTTTTTGGCAAAGGCAATTTTGTCAGGCACTGGTCACATGCAGAGCATTTGCTCGTTGAGGGAAAGAAAATGGCAAAAAGCGCGAACAATTTTTATACTTTGCGGGATGTTTTAAAAAAAGGTTTTTCCGGAATGGATTTCCGCTACGCAATGATGGCGTCCTCCTACAGGGCGCAACAAAATTTTACCTGGGAAAGCCTGCTGGCTGCCCGAAACGCGCTTACCAGCCTTTTTGTGGTTGGGCAGGAGGCAAAGCAGGCAAATGACTACCTTATGTCCACCCTGCAAAATGACTTAAACGTTCCGGAAGCCATTGGCCTTATTTGGAAAGAAAAAATTGGCGGAAAAATTTTGGAAGATTTATTTGGCCTTAAAAAAGTTAGTGAGGCCGAAGCCCCGGCTGAAGTTAAAGATCTGCTTAGTCAGCGGGACAGCGCAAAGCAGCAGAAAGACTTTGCTAAGTCTGACGAACTTCGCAAGCAAATTGAGGATTTGGGTTTTGAAGTTATGGACACACAGGACGGACAGGTGGCAAAGAAAAAAATTGACCTTTAGGCTGTCCCCGGACAGTGTTTGATCAACAAAGTTATCTTAAAAGCCTGGACAAATACCGGGCTTTTTGTTAATATTAGCTGTTCTTTTAAATTCACTAAACAATGTAGCTGGAGGGCTAAATGAATGACGAAGTGACCGAATTATTGCTCAAAAAACTCGTTAAATGGCTGGACAGAGTAGAGCACGATAACGAAGAGGTGCGCCCCATCGCTGTCAGCGCATTATTTATAGAGATGAATTTACTCGTTCAGGTTCTTCAGAAGGACCCGGAAGGATGGAAATATGTCGCCAACTTCATCCAGCGGCAATCACGAAGCTATATGTCTCATGAAGCGACGGGTTGCCTTGATCTTCTAGGCTCGATTGCCCAGCTGTTCGTAGTAAAACCCTGAAGAGGGTCTACTGAAAGCTAGAAAAGGCGTTGCGTAGGAGCCAAACCAAACGCAACGCCTTTTTTGTTTTATGGAAGTAGGTCTATCCCCTGTCTTTCCCCTAACATTCCACAAATGCCCTTAAAAGGGCTTTTTTTGCGCTTGGAAGAGATTAGTAAAATGAGTATAATGAATTTACTTTGCTGTCATTCCGAGCGAGTGCATCCGAGTCGAGGAATCCCTTAATTTTGGATAATTATCAAACGTAAGGGATATTTCCACACCCTCAGATGCTATACCTTCGGTAGATCTGCCGTAGACATGACATTCGGGTTCGGTCGGGATGACACACAAATAACGCCGATAAATCGGCACGCTACAATTAGCAGGCCGAGGGCCTGCACTACATCCATTATGGAAAATTCAAACATCCAACGAATACCACCACAAAACCCCGAAGCCGAAATGTCAGTTTTAGGCTGCATAATGCTCGACAAAGACGCACTGGTTAAAATTGGCGACGTAATTGTGCCTGACGACTTTTACGACGAACGTCACCAGCAAATTTACGAAGCAATTTTGGAACTTTACGCAAAAAATGTTTCAATTGACATTTTAACCGTCACCAACTGGCTTGAAGAGCATAAACTATTAGACAGAGTTGGCGGCTCTTCGTATTTAACCCAATTGGTTAACGCAGTCCCCTCTTCTGCCCATATTTCCCATTACGCTTTTATTGTCCGCAAAAAAGGCACGCTTAGAAAATTAATTAACGCGGCTGGTGAAATTACAAATTTGGGTTTTGGCGAAGAAGGCGAAATGGAAGATATTTTAGACGCTGCGGAACAAAAGCTTTACAATATTTCGCAAAAACATTTAAAACAAAATTTTGTCTCTATTTCCAATATTTTACATTCAACTTTTGAAAGAATAGATGAACTTCACCGCGAAAAAGGAAAACTTCGCGGCCTGCCAACGGGTTATGTAGATTTAGACAACCTACTTGGCGGCTTACAAAAGTCTGACTTGGTAGTTTTAGCAGCCAGGCCCTCAATGGGTAAAACTTCACTGGCTTTGGATATGATGCGCCATGTTGCGGTAAACCATAAAGTGCCGGTTGGAATTTTTTCGCTGGAAATGAGCAAAGACCAATTAGTAGACAGGTTGCTTTCCTCCCAAAGCGACGTAAACTTATGGAAAATCCGCACCGGGCATTTAAACGACGATGACTTTGAAAAAATTGGCCAGGCTATGGGAGAGCTTTCCGAATCCCCTATTTTTATAGATGACGCGGCCGGCAGCAATATTATGGAAATTCGAACTAAAGCTCGCAGGCTTCAGGCAGAGCACGGCGTGGGCCTAATTGTGGTTGATTATTTGCAATTAATGGAAGGCCGCAACCAGGAAAACCGCGTGCAGGAAGTTTCGGAAATTTCCCGTGCATTAAAACTTTTGGCGCGTGAATTAAACGTACCTGTGCTCGCACTCTCCCAGCTGTCTCGTGGGGTGGAAAACCGCCCCGACAAAGTGCCGCAATTGGCAGACTTAAGGGAATCGGGCTCTATTGAACAGGACGCAGATGTAGTTATGTTTATTTACCGTGAAGAAATGTACAAAGGTAAAGACGCAAAAAGGCCACACGTTGCCGAAATCCACATTAAAAAACATCGCAACGGTCCAACCGGACAAATAGACCTGTTCTTTGACCAAGACAAAACATCCTTTAAGAATCTTGATAAAACTTTTGACGTCTCTCCCCAAACAGTAATGGAAAGTGTGGGAGCAGCGGGAGAGGATACAATTTAGGGCTAAGCGCTAAGGGTTTAGGGTATAGAAAATTCAAAAATGGCTATAAATTCTTATAAAGATCTAATTGTTTGGCAAAAATCGATGGCTCTGGTAAAAGAGATTTACCGGGTTACAAAGCTAATGCCTAAAACGGAGACTTACATTTTAATTTCACAAATGTTGAGAGCTGCAATTTCCGTTCCCTCGAATATTGCGGAAGGCTACAAAAGAAATCACCGACCAGAATACAAACAGTTTCTAGGAATGGCTAATGCGTCGGCAGGAGAGCTAGAAACTCAAATTTTAATCGCCAAAGAAGAATATAAAAATATCGATTTTACTACAGCAGAAGGCCTAGTTATTGAGATCCAAAAGATGCTACATACTATGATTCTAAAATTTTAGGTTTTTCCACTTAGCCCTTAGCGCTACACCCTTAACCCTAGAAATATGACTAAATTACCGTCATCGCTGCAAAAACTCATAAACGAACTTTCCCGCCTCCCGGGAATTGGACCTAAAACCGCTCAGCGGTTGGCTTTTTATTTGCTTAAACAGGATAATATTGATGTTGGCAATTTGTCACAGTCGATTGTCAAAGTAAAAGACGGCATAGTTTTTTGCTCCACCTGCCACAATATGGGCGAGCAGGATCCTTGCCACACTTGCAGCGATGTTAAGCGGGACCAGTCTATTATTTGCGTGGTAGAAGAACCGCTGGATGCGCAAGCCATAGACAAATCCGGCCAATATTCCGGAGTTTTCCATATTCTTGGCGGGGTTTTAAATCCGCTGGAAGGCGTGGGGCCGGAAAATTTAAATATAGAATCCCTGGTTGACCGTTTGGGCAAACAATCCGTGGCAGAAGTAATTATTGCTACCAATCCGTCCCTGGAAGGAGAAACCACGTCTATGCATTTGCAAAAGGTTATTAAATCACAACATCCGCAAATAAAAATAACCCGCATTGCGCGCGGGTTGCCTATGGGCGGAGATTTAGAATACGCGGACGATATAACTTTAATTCGGGCGCTGGAGGGAAGGAGGGAATATTAATGGGAGAAAAGATGGACAGAGAATTTAAAGAATTTTCAGAAAAACCAAGATTTTTGGAAATAGGAATTGGTTACGGGCCATTTTATAAATCGATAAAAAGCAATCGTGGGGATAGTATAAGCCTAATTGGTATTGATATTCAGACAGATTGGCTTAAAAGATTAAAACAGGATAATCCTAATTTGCCTTTGGTAGAAACAAATGCCAGGTTGTTGCCATTCGCTGACGAAACCTTTGATTCTGTTGTACTAAATTCAGTTTTAGGCGGACCTGATGAGGATTGGTACATGCGACACAAAGAACCAGAAAAAAAAGAATTTGCCAGTAGGAAGTGGGAAATTGTAATGGAAGGTTTTAGGGTTTTAAAATCCGGAGGAAGGCTTAAAATTTTTGAATTGTATAGCTTGGTCCGCGAAGATGTATTCTGGGGAATTATTGAACGTTTAAACAAGGAAGCCCCTTTGCTTAAAGTAATTCGAGATGACGAAGATTTATTAGCTTTAAAACGAAGTAAAAAACCTTTTGATGCTGCATGGGTTTTCGAAAAATTAAGAAACAAATAAAAAATCCCGCAAGTGTGGGACTTTTTTATATTTTTGTAATTTCAAACTTTTGAAAAGCGTTGCATTGAACCTATTTTTTCCAGAATTGCTTGTATGGTAAATTGAGCCATGTTATGATGTTCTGATTGAGGAGGAGCTCATGATTAATTTCTTTTCTGTAACGGCCCAAATCGCGGCCCTTTTCTGGTTGCTTCTCGGTTGGATTACAGGTATCGCCGGTAAACGTCGGATTTCCGGATGGTTCAAACTACGCTGCATGTACTGTATGTACAGGTCCGATTATTGGGACAGGGGCGGTCTGTTCTGGAACTGGAAGAAGTTTAAGTATCTGAAACGCAAATACCGAAAGTTTGGCATAAAAGACCCGAATGACCTGCAGTACTATTTCTATTTTGACCGAAACGGTCGAACAGAAGCTTTCCTGGCAGAGAGACTTAAGCTCAAACCCCATCAGAAACTTGCTTTTTTTGAGGAAGCTCTAAGCGACCATCTTCTTTACCCCGTCGATCACGGCTCTGAAGTGCGATGGCATTTAGGTTAGAATAACCTCATATCCTTAGCGAAAAAAAACGACCATGTTTTCGGACGTGGTCGTTGATTTTTTATACTTTGATAATTTCTACTTCTGTAAAATGCTGTCTGGCGCCAATTTTGCGGCGATATTTGCTTTTGTTCTTGTATTTTAAAACATGGATTTTTTTGCTTCTTCCCTGTTTTAAAACCTTGCCCTGTACAGTTGCTCCGGAAATAAAAGGTTTGCCAAAAGCAGCGTCGCTGCCCGTTGAGGTAAAGAGGACTTTATCAAAGGTAACGCTCTTGCCTTCTTCGGCATCCAATTTTTCTACCTGGACTTTGTCGCCTTTGGAAACCAAATACTGTTTTGAGCCGGATTCGAATATAGCTATCATGGTATAAAGTATTATGTATAACGTATTAAGGAATAAAACAACTCTGATAAGTTTATCAAAGTTCGGGCTTTTCGTCAATTGGCTTGTTTTCGGCATAATCAAACAAATCCGGTATGTGCGGATGCTTGCGCTTGTATAAAATTACGGTCGTAATAGCCAAAACTAACATTACTAAACCCAGTAAAAGTAGGGCAATAAGCTTGCCCATACTTTGCAAAAACACTGCCACTGTGCCAAAAATTGCCGAGATGCTGCACAAAAACAGTACGGCCTGTTTTTGTGTAAAACCAATATCCAAAAGCCTGAAATGTAAATGCTGGCGGTCGCCTTTAAACGGGCTTTTGCCATACCAAAGCCTCCTAAAAATAACCCAAACAACATCTAAAATCGGGATGCCCATTACGAGCAACGCCGTGGCAATTTTTGCCCCCAAAATTACGGAAAGCACTCCTAAAGTAAAGCCTGCAAAAGTACTGCCGCTTTCACCTAAAAAGATGGTGGCGGGGTTAAACGCATAAATTAAATAACCAAGGAGGGCCCCGCTAAAAATAATGGCCAGGTTTGCGGTAATTGGTTGGTTAACGTTCGGGCCAAGGGAAATGGCGAAAATGGTAAGCCCGCCCACAAACGCAATGCCGCCACAAAGGCCGTCCAGGCCGTCTAAAAATTTGGTGGTAAAAATCATACCCATCATCCATAGCCAGACCAGAATAACGGATAACTTAAAATTTATAACTGATAACAAAGAAAAACTGTAATCTATACTTATTTGAGGGCCGCCAAAAGGGTTGGTAATTTCTTTAATTCCAACGCCAATGCCGGACCAAACTACTATTGCAGAAGCTATGGCGGGAAATAGCCACAAAATTTTAGGAGGCAGGTTAAATTTATCATCCAAAGCCCCGCCAATTATTAAAACTAAGCCCCCAAAAATAATTCCACAAAAAAATTTTACCGGTACAATATTAAAATCCGGCCTGGCTAAAAAAATATAAACCAAAAGCGCTGTTAAAAAACTAAAAAATACAGCCACCCCGCCTAAAAAAGGAATAGGCTTGCCGTGGATTTTACGGGCCTGGTTTGGAAGGTCTAAAACATTCCATTTTACTGCAGCTGCCCTGACTATCGGAGTTACGCCTAAAGCAATTGCGAAAGCAAGCAGGAAAAAGAGCAAATATATCATAAATGTTTTATGCTTTGCATTTCTTTCATCATTAGCCCCGTACTCTCACCCTTGCGGGTTTTTGGCGTGACCCAAAACTCCAAATAACGGCCGAACATTAGCCGTGTTTGGGCTTCTACAGCCGGGAGACTGCCGAAAATTACGGAAGTAAGCGGCACCAAAAACCACTGCAAATACATCATTACACTCTTAATGGGACCGTACTTTTTTGGCCGCGGGGGCAAGAGCACCAAGTTTATATAAACGCTAAAAATTAAAAAGCCCGTGGCAATGGTCATTAACGCTTTGGTCGCAAAGGGCAAATTATAACCAATAACGCTGCCCCTAAAAGCGTCGCCGCCTAAAAAAAGCGGCAACCAGCCTAAAGAAGAAATTAAAATGCTGGCCGCGGCCCAGTTAAAGTTCCCTTCGACATATTGGTAAAGCTTCCTGGCTTTGTCCCAAAACCTTGCCTTGTTTTTTAACAGCTTAGGAATTAAATGCGGGTAATACTCAACGTTATATGCCCAACGGCGCTTTTGTTTGTACTGGTTAATTAAAGTTTGCCAGGTAGTTTTAGCCAAACAGGTATCCAAAGAAATGGGAATGAACAGCGGGGCAACCTGGTAATCCCCGTTGTAATGCAAATAACACTGCCAATAAATAAAGCCGTCTTCGTTTACAATATCTTTTCTCCAAAAACCAACTTCAATTAAGGCCTTAAGCGTCATGGTATGCGACGAAAAAGTACGGAGCCTGTCAGGCCGGCTGCTTTCCGTAAATTGCCAAAAAGAGTTGGATACCGAAACTATGCGGATAAAAGCGGGCGTGTCCCAAATATTGTTGTTGTAAATAGCAATTGGCTGGTAGCTCGTCTGGTAGGGTTTTTCTGCGGTTAAAAATTCAAAAATTACCCGCGCAAAATATTGGGGATGCACAATGGTATCGGAATCAAAGTTAGAAACCAAAATCCGGTTTACCTCAATGTTAAGCTTTTCCAATTCCGGCAAAATTTGCTGCACGGCATAAGAGGCGTTGGCGCTTTTGCCCTTAATTTCGCCTTCCAAGCCGTCGGGATGCACAGTAACAAAAAACTTAAAAAATTTATTTTCGTACTTTTGCCTAATTTGGGCTGCAACTTTTTGGGCTTCTTCTCCCGCTCTTGCCTCACTTCCCAAAACTAAAATCATTTTTTCCTTCGGGTAATTAACCGCGGCCAGCGCCCCAAGCGTAGAATCTAAAATTTCAAAACTTTCGTCAATAAAAGGAATGAGTATAAGGTGATAAAAATTTTCAAAGTCCCCGCCCTCACGTCCAAGGCTAACTAAGCGCCTGATTTTTTTAATCTCTTCGCCGTAAAATTTCCTGCGCGTAGAACCGACAGCCAATTTTTGCTTATTTTCCAAAAATGGCAAAAATTCCGAAAAGTTATTCAAGCGGCGGCTAAAGTCCAACCAGTCCATTGTCACCGCAACCCGAAATTTTTTATAGGCAGCAACTAAGTGCATTGCCACGTTGAGGGCTTTTAGCACCCAGTAGAAATCGAAGCACACTATAAAAATTGCAGCCCATATTGGCCGGAAGTAAGAAAGCAAAACAGCACCAAAAAAGACCGTCCAAAGTTGGAGGCCGGGCAGCATTTCCCATAAACGCTCTTGATAGGTGCGTTTTCTGAACATACCAAAAACTAGTTCACTTTAATTAAAAAAATTATTGAAACCAGGGCTGCGAGTTGAGCAGTGAGACTGGCAAAAAGGCACAACATAGAATAAAATTCCGGACTGCCCCTGAGCTTTTTAAACAAAACGAAATTGATTATTGATATTGCTGCTGCAATGCCGGGGATTAAATATAAATTTTGACCTTTGCCGTACCAGAGCACGCCTGCCAAGACATTATACTTAAGCGCAAGACTCTGCCCTTCGGGCCGAATTTTGAAATAAAGGATAGAAAATGTTATAATATTCAAAATAAGGCATAAGACCCACAGAAACCAAACATTCTTAAAAACACGGCCGGCTTTTTGGATCCAAAGATTTTTCAATGTAAAAACTTTGCTTATTTATAAGGTTTGTCGTTAAATTATACTACAAATTTGGGATTTTTGCCACCCTAAATGACTTTAAAACAAAAACTATTTTTGGCAGGGATACTTGCTTTAGCGTTATTTTTCCGATTTTACCAAATTTCAGAAATGCCCGGCGGGCTTTTCCCGGACGAAGCTGCAAATGGATTAGACATAAATTTAATGCAGCAAGGCCAATTGGAACCTTTTTACGAAAGGGGCAATGGAAGGGAAGCGCTGTTTTTTTATATGCTGTGGGGTAGTGTTGAAATTTTTGGCAAAGGCCCATGGCAGCACCACATTGTCTCGGCTGCAGTCGGGGTCCTGGCGGTCTTACTTTGTTTTTTAGTTACCAGACGCCTGTTTTCTTTGGTAACGGAGGAAACTGAAATTACCGACGCGCCTGCTGTATTAACCAGTATGTTTCCAAAAAATCTTTTGTCCTCCGCAGTCGAAGTCCACGCCCCTGCTTACGGGACCGCAAATGCTTCTGTTTGGCTAAAAGCAACCAACCTCGCCCTGCTGGCAAGTTTTTTAATGGCAATTTCTACCTGGCACGTGGTTTTATCCAGAACCGCATTTAGAGCCAACCTTATTCCGCTTTTCACCTCGCTTACTTTATATTTTTTGCTCTGCACTTACCAGGCAATTGGAAAAAAGAAACAATTCTTTTACTCTTTTTTGACCGGCGCAGCATTCGCATTGGGCTTTTATTGTTACATTGCTTACCGGGTTTTAGTGCCCATTCTTTTTATGCTAATTTTATGGCCGCTTCTGGCAAAGCTTAAAGAGCGACAATTTTGGCAAACAGTTATTAGTTATAAATTATCAATTATCGGTTTTCTATTAGCTTTTGTTATTTTTATCTTCCCTCTTGCCAAATACTTTTACACTCACCCTGGTTCTTTTGTGGGCAGGAGCGGGCAAGTAAGCGTTTTTAATCCTGAATTAAACCAGGGCAATTTGCCCGCCGCCGTCTGGCAGGTATTTAAAGAAAGCATCTTAGGGTATTTTACAGCGGGTGATTTAAACTGGCGCCACAACATTAGCGGTTTTCCATTTCTTTCCCAGCTGATCAGTCCATTTTTCGCAGTCGGGTTAATATTAATTACCGCGTTTGCCGTTGTTTATTTTTTTTCGCCAAACAAAAGATCGGGCTGGTGGAAATATTTTTTACTTGCCGGCTGGTTTTGGGGCATGCTTTTGCCGGTAATAACTACGGCCGAGGGCATACCGCACGGTCTTAGGGCTATTGGCACTATACCGGTAGTGTTTATTGTTTGTGCCTGGGCTTTATATGAGTTCGCGCAAATTATAATAAAGCTGCACAAAAAGCTGTGGCAGCACCTTTTATACAGGCCAAATGACCCTAAATGGGCCCAAGAAAACCATTTTGTGCCCTTGAAGCTAAAATTTGTAAATTTTGTTTTAAAGCTTCTGGTTGCCTGTTTTGTTATTGCCCTAATTTCCCAAACCTACTTTCTATATTTCACCTATGCGGCAAATTCCCCTGAAAATTTTTACTCCTTTAGGAGTGACTTAACTTTTATAAGTAAATACCTGGTCTCAAGATGCGACAAGGCGCACACCTATTTAGTTTTAGATAAATTTTCAGTCCAAACCACAGACTATTTAACCAGCAACTGGCACGGGGATTTTAAAGACAGCTGTAATGTCCCCTACCAACAGGTTGATCCGGAAAACGCCTGGCAGCTTTCTAACTTAAAAGTCGGCGATGAAATTGTATTTGCTCAATCTTCCCTTTTTGACATAAAAAAATTCAAACTTTATCACAAAAATGCGCGCTTAACGGAACAAAATCAAAATAAATTTAAACAAACAATAATGGCGGTTTACGAAATTAAAAATTAACACCCTCGATTAATGAAAAAATATTTACCGATTATTTGCATATTAGTTTTAGGGATAATTTTAAGGTTTTACCACAACTTAGACATTTCACTCTGGCATGACGAAGCTTTTTCGGCTTTAATGCTTAGGTACCCCTGGCAGGAAATGTTCTACCGTTTGGGCTTAGATGTGCATCCACCAGCTTATTACGTCGCACTAAGGCTTTGGCATTACGCTTTTGGCGATTCGCTGCTGGCGCTTCGGGGTTTTTCAATATTCTTTGGGGTGGGGACAATTTGGGCCGGCTGGATGTTTGTAAAGGAAGCTTTTAAAAACGAGAAGGCTGCTCTGTGGGCTGCTCTTTTGCTGGCCATAAATCCTTTTGCGTTAAGGTTTGCTACTGAAGCGCGAATGTACACCTTTGGCGCCTTTTTTGCGCTTTTAGCCGGTTATTTTTTAATTAGAGCATTAAACTTCCAAAAACTTTTTTACGAGTACCACTTCCAGAATATGCCCAACCTGCCCGACGCAATTAAAAGCAGGCGGCTGATGGTTTGGCACTACTTAGGCTTTACCGTTTCTACAGCGATAATTATTTATACACACTATTATCTATTTTTTACAGCAGCAGCTTTAGGTATTTATGGCTTAATTTATCTTTTCTTTCACCATCAAGGCGGATTAAAAAAGTACTACCCCTTACTTATTTCTTACTTCTTAATTTTTATTTCTTTCCTACCTTGGCTTAAGACTTTCCTGTTCCAGTTAGGCCAAGTAGGCGCGGGATATTGGATTCCCAAAATGAATTTGTGGAGCATCCCGGCCACCTTTTGGGATATGTTGTTGGGTTTTTCAAGGGACATTGGAAATCCGCAAACCCAAATGTGGCTTACAGTTACTTTTCTTTTTAGCCTTTTTATGCTTTTTATGTTCCTAAGAAGAACGGAGAGTTTTAATAAATGGCTGGTAGTTTTTACCGTGCTTTTCCCTTTTTTAGGCGCAATTGGGTTTGCGGTTTTAGCCAGGCTTAAGGGCAGCTCTTCTTCAGTTTATTTGGACAGATACTTTTTGTTTGCTTCGGTTTACTATTCCATTGCACTTGCCGTGTGGCTCAAGGAAATAAAAATTAAAAATTTGTCAATTGGGCTGTTTATTGTATATGTGTGTTTAAATTTTGTAGCGTTTCTAAATTATTGGGACAAGTTGGATGTCTCAAGCAAGCCGGGCATGGCGGCAGCTGCAAAATTTTTACATGCCAACGTTGAACCAAAGCAACATATATTTTTAGGAACATCTTTTGAATTCTTTAACTACAAATACTACAACCAAACCGGCTTTGGCACACCGGTAAGTCCTTTGCTTTACACCGGCGGACGCTACAAGGCCTCCCAAATGTCCCACATAGAAGGCGTTGCTATGCTCACAGACCGGGATTTGTTGCCCAATTTCAGAGATTTTGTAAATACCGGGGACACGGTTTGGATGGTTTGGACCAATGCCTTTGGTTCTAACAAGCCGGATTTGCCCCTAAATTGGACTCAAATTGACGAAAAGGAATATCCGGAGGTTCGGCCTTATCCGGGCACAAGCATTTATGTAAGCGAGTATAAGGTGAATTAAAAAATTTTTGACTTAAATTTTTTAATTCATCCCGAACGAAGTGAGGGATCTAAAATTTAGAGCAAAAAATTTTAGTAGGCTCTTAAACTATACATGTTAAAAATACCCCTTGATCAAGGGGTATTTTTGGAATACAATATTGTAATGAGAGAAAAAACGGAAGAAGGGTTGTTTGTTGATGCGCAGATTGCAGTACAGGCCTGCGTAATTGCATTAGCAATCGTCGGGTTCTTAGTTTTGCCCGTCGTGATAATTCAAGAGACGCTTAGACGTGCTGTGTCAGTCGTCCAATCGTTTTAAGGGTAGAAGTGTCGGATCCTTTATCCGGCACTTCTATTTAATTAAAGTACCCTTGAATTTTTTGCCTTCCAAAATATGTCGGATGTTTTTTAAATTTTTACCGTTGGCAATTATTACCTTAAGCTTTAATTTTTCGGCGAGCCTTGCAGCGGTTGGGTCAAAGGGTAAATTTTTACCGGGGTCCCATTTGTTGCCAACAATTTTTCTAAAATTTTTCCAACTAATATGTTTAATCTTTTCGGCCGCCTTAAACTTGCGGGGATCTTTGGTGTAAACGTAATCTATGTTACTTAAGTTTATTACAGTATCTGCGCCATAAATTTTCGCAAGCCTAATAGCGTCATCATCCGTGCTTCTTCCCGGCATCCAACCGCCGGCCACCAAAATTTTTTCCTTAAAATTTACCCTGTTGTTCGGATCTTTGACAACTGCCGGGTGAGCCAACCTGCCAAAAATTAAACGCACCAGCTGCGCGTTCAAGCGCGTTGCAAATATGCCCATCCAGTCCAAATCATCCCTTTTTGATTTAGCAACTGCTTTTAGTGCGCTTAAATACTCTCTCGCCGGCTTCCCACCGCCTGTAATTAAAATAAACCGGTTGCCTTTTTTTACCTGCCCCAAAACCAGCTGCCTAAAGTTTTTTAAAAAGTTCGAGTCAATTTCACCCGGGTTTATTAAGGAGCCGCCTAAGGATACTACAAATAGTTGGTTCATATGGTTATTCGGAAGCAGGCGTTGAGCTTGCATTATTTAATAAGTTTATGTCAGCCACACAGGGAGTGCCTTTGTAACACAGGTAACCCTTGTTTTTATATCTTAAATCAATATAAAATAACCGGCTAAAGTCAGCGTCACTTAAATTGGAAGCCAGTAATTTCAACCGACTTAAAGCATCGTGCACGTCGGAATTCAAATCTAAGAATAATTTTACATTATTTTCAAAATAAACGGTAATCTCCGGGGTTTGCAAGTTTGTTGCCTCAAAATACGCGGACTTAGAGTTGACTATTTTAGCAAAAGAACGGTTGGCAATGCTTATAAAATTCACTTTTTCCATAGACATTACCTGCTGTCCTTGAGCCAGGTTTTTTTCTTCATCAACCTTGAGCAAAGCTAAATTGGGGGCGCTACTGGAAGCATAAACATCCAACTGTTTTGTAACCTGTCCGTCATTGGAAACTACATAGGTTGCATTTTTGGTTTGTAAAACTAACTGGTCAACCCTGGGCAAAACCCCGACTTCCAAGGAATTTGGAAAATCTCTTTTTATACTGACCACTTCCATTATTTGGCTGTTATTTTTAAGGATGTGGTTTTTAAGGTTTTCTTTTGAAAGTAAAATTAAATTTTGCTGCGGCCAGGGAAGTTTTTGTTTCAAAAAACTACTAACGGAGTTAAGCAAATTAGCCTTAGCCTCGGCTTCAACCCCCACTACGTTTATATTTTTAACAAAAAAAATATTAGGCACATACACCAAGTAGACTAGTAGCAAAAAGCACAGGAGAGTAAAAAACCTGGCTGTCCATGTGCCCAAACCGATTTGAGAAAAAAAGCTTCCCCATTGCCCCTGGGGAATATTTCTTTTTGTTCTTTTATACCCCCTTGCCTGCCTTAGCTGCCTTTGGAACCTGGAATTATGAAAACGAGAGTCTTTAAACATACGCGGCTCAAATTAGGCAAAACTTTTTGGATTACTACCTTTTTATTACGTCCTTTCCTACGTAAGGCCTTAAAATTTCCGGCACTATTACCGAACCGTCTTTTTGCTGATAGTTTTCCAAAATGGCAATTAAAATGCGCGGACTGGCAATTACAGTATTGTTTAGGGTATACACATATTTCATTTTGCCGTCCTGCGCTTTGTACTTGATGTTCAGCCTTCTGGCCTGCCAGTCTGTTAAATTTGAGTCACTGTGGGTTTCGCCGTAGTCCCCGCGTGCGGGCATCCAGGTTTCAATGTCGTACATTTTATATTTACCCGCGCCCATATCCCCGGTGCAGATATTTAAAACCCTATATGGCAGTTTTAAATCCTGCAAAATGCCCTCGGCAAGTTCACGCATATCTTCGTGCCATTTGTCGCTTTCTAAAATATCGGCCCGGCACATTACCACTTGCTCCACCTTGGTAAATTCATGGACTCTATACAGCCCTTTGGCATCTTTGCCATAGCTGCCAATTTCACTGCGGTAGCAAGTTGACACACCGCATAATTTAATAGGCAAGTTGGCTTCGGTTAAAGTTTTATCTGCGTAATAAGCCAAAAGCGACGGTTCTGAAGTTCCCGCCAGGAACAATTCTTCTTTACCGGCTTCCGGGTTTATGGTGCTGCCGCCGGGTGTGGGGATTGGATAATCTTTAGACTCAATTGCCTGGTAAATTTCCGGCCGGCCGGCAGGAAAATGGCCGCTGCCAAAGAGGGCAAACTCCCTGACTAGTGTTGGGGGCACCATTAGCGTAAACCCGGCGGCCTGCATTTTTTTAAGCGCATGCGAAACAAGCGCGTACTGAATTAATACAGCCTCGTTTTTTAAATAATAGCCGCGAAAACCCGAAGTCTTTACGCCCGCATCTACGTCAATTAAATCCAGCGCTTTGCCTATTGTAAGATGGTCTTTAATTGGGAAGTCAAACTTTTTGCTAATTTCTTTTACTTTGTCCGGGTCTTTAGTCGGGTCAACCACGCCTATTTCCGCGTTCCAGTACCTCCACGGCACGTTTGCACTCGCATCCGGCCCTATTGGGGTTTCTTGGCTCGGGATATTGGGAACAAGCGACATTAAAAGGTCGAACCTTTCAAGGACAATTTTTAGCTGGGTTTTAATAACGCCTGTCTTTTCATCTACTTCCTTCATTTGCAAAAGCTTTGCCTTTTTTTCCTCTTCAGCCAGCTTGGGTATTTCTTTGGAGGCCTGGTTTTTTGTGGCCTGCAGGCTTTCCATTTCCGTCATTAAAACCCGCCTTTTGGCGTCTAAATCCAAAAGCTCTTCTAAATTTAGCTCAACGCGCTTGTCTAAAATTGCTTTTTTTATTTTTTCCGCGTTGTCGCGCACGAACTTTATGTCCAGCATAAATTTAAAATTTATAATTCTAAGAGCTCCATAATTTCTTTAGTTTTTGGCAAACAATTGCCATAGTCAACTTCTTTTAATTTGAAATATTTTAGATCCCCGACTTCCGGGTCGTTATTCTCAAGTCTGCCGCCAATTGCATGGCATTCATAAGACAAAATTACTATTTGCACCTTGCCTTCCGGCCAATCCCACACATTGTCGTAAACTCTAGGCAGGAGCCGGACAATTTTTACGTCCAGTCCGGTTTCTTCCTTCACTTCGCGCAGCAGCGCTGCCTCCGGCTGTTCACCCAGTTCAATTCCGCCCCCCGGAAATTCCCATTTGTCGTGTATTGCCGGATTTTCAGGTTGGTTTCTTTTAGCAAGTAAAATTTCTCCCTGTTCATTAACTATTAGCCCAACTACAATCGTAATTTGTCTTCCCATAATTTATTTTTTCGATTTGTGCTTTGCAGGTTTTGCGGAAGCTGCCTTTTTTTGCTCAATTCCGGTCTCTTTCATAAGCGGGAAAATAGTTGTCTCACGAATAGATTTGTCTGCCAGCACGGCAAATAAGCGCTCGCTTAAGCCAAAACCGGCCGCAGGCGGCATACCATATTCCATAGCTTCCACATAGTCTTCGTCTATCATTTGCGCTTCACTGTCCCCGGCTTCCCTAAGTTTCATTTGCTCCTCAAAACGCGCACGTTGGTCTAAGGGATCGTTTAACTCCCCAAAGCCTTTGCCCAGCTCCGTCCCGAAAGCTAAAATTTGCATTCTTTGGACTACTTTTGGGTTTTGCGGGTCACGCTTTGCCAGAGGCTCTAATTCTATGGGCTGGTTAATTAAAAAGATGGGCTTATCTTTGGCTAAATTGGTACGGACCGATTTTTTAAAAATTAAATCTATAAGCCTGCCCTTTTTTGCAAAAGGTTCATAAGTAATTTTATTTTTATCCGCGTATTTTTTTAATTCTGCTTCTGTTGCTTCCAGCGGGTTAATTTTTGTGTGTTCTTCAAAAATTTTGACATAGTCCACCCGTTCCCAGTGCCCGCTCCAGTCCACCTCCTGGCCGCTGTTGGTAATTTGCAGCTTGTCAAAAGTTTCCAAAATCACGTGCTGGTACATTTGCTGGCAAAATTCCATCAACTTTTCAAAATCGCCATATGCCCAGTAAAATTCCATTTGGGTGTAGTCTTGCAGGTGTTCGGTTGATATGCCTTCATTGCGAAAAATTCTGCCAATTTCAAAAACTTTTTCATAACCCGCAACCAGCATTTTTTTAAGCGGTAGCTCAAGTGAAATTCTAAGATAAAAATCCCTGTCCAGTGCATTATGATGCGTAATAAAAGGCTCGGCTTCAGCGCCGCCCGGGACAGCTTCTAGCACCGGCATTTCCAGCTCTAAAAAGCCTTTTTGTACCAAAAACTGCCTCATAGAAGACCAAAAACGGTTCTTTTTTACAAAAATTTCCCTTACGCCCGGGTCTGATAAAATATCCAAATACCTTTTGCGCAGGCGTGTTTCCTCATCTGCCAGCCCAAAATGTTCGCTTGGCAGGGGGCGTAAAGACTTAGCCAGTACTTTATAGCCTGCAGCTTGCAGCGTCTTTTCTTCAGTTTTAGTTTTAAAAAGTTTGCCGCTAACTTGTATAAAATCGCCAATGTCCAAATGCTTGAGAGCAAATTTAAAATTGTCGGCGCCAAGGTCGTCGGACTTAAACAGCACCTGGATTTTAGCAGTACCGTCCTCAATATGGACAAAAATTATTTTGCCCATATCCCTAAAGCTGCGGATTCGTCCCACTAAAGTCAGCGATTGGTCAGTGAGCGTGTCGAATTGTTCGATCGCTTCTAAATTAGTATGAGATCTTTCTGTAGAAGAAGGGTACGGATCTATACCCGCATTTTTTATTTCTTCAAGCTTTTTTTTACGGTTTAAAATGATGTCTTCTAAGCGTTCTGACATGTGTTTTCCCTGGCGTCATTCTGAAGAGCGCAGCGACTGAAGAATCCCTTATATTAAAGGGTTCCCTCGCTTCGCTCGGGACAAAATGACTTAAAAAGTCATTTTGATTATAACAAAAACCTCTCCTTTAGGCAAAAAAGGCGGTGCTTTGATTTCAGCGTGTAATCCGCGTTGCAGACTTTCAGCGTCTGTTCTGCGAGTGTCTATTCTATAGACACTATTTCGTACTCCATGTCCCCGGCGGGAGTTGCAACTTTAAACTTTTCGTGTGCTTTCCGGCCAAGGAGGGCTTTGCCAACTAAAGATTCGTTGGAAATTTTGTTTTCTTTGGGATTAGCTTCGTTAGAGCCGACAATGGTGTATTTGCGTTCCTGGCCGGAAACTTTTATGTGGGCTGTCGAGCCAATGGTTACGGTGTTACCGTGTCCGCTGGTGGTAATTATTTCCGCGTTTTTAATTACATCTTCTATTTCCTGAATCCTGCCTTCAATAAAGCTTTGCTCTTCCCTGGCCTGTGCGTAATCTGCGTTCTCCGAAAGATCACCGTGTGCAGCCGCTTCGCGGATGCGCTCAATGACTTCCTTGCGCTTGTCGTCAACTAAATGCTTTAGTTCTTCGTTAAGTTTTTCCAAACCGTCTTTGGTCAGCAGGTATTTTTTTGACATTTGAGAATTTCTCCATCTCGAGCCTGCCTGCCGGCAGGCAGGCAGGCGGAGCGAGAGATCTGTTTACTATCGATGCACAACAGATTTCTCCTCCGACTTCGTCGGACTCGAAATGGGATTATTATTTAAAGATTCCACCATAAACGGCGGAAGACTGCGTATAGTTTAAAGGAGATTTACTTTTGTGTCAATTCTTTATATGTCCAAGTTCTTCACCGCTTTAGCGTGGGTGGTGATAAAGCGCTTTCTTGGGGCTACTTCGTCGCCCATCAAAACTTCAAAAATTTCACTCACCTTTTCAGCATCTTTAATGTTAACCTGGAGCATAACCCGGTTTTCGGGATCCATTGTCGTTTCCCAAAGCTGGCTTGGGTTCATTTCCCCCAAACCTTTATAGCGCTGGATTGCGTACTTTACGCCGTCAATGTTGGAAGACGTTTCAATTTCATCATCAGGGCTAAGCGCTAAGGGGTTAGGGCTAAGTTCCTGGGTTTCACTTTTTTTCTTAGCCCTTAGCGCTACACCCTTAGCCCTGCTTTCTTTTGACTCTTTAATTAAATCTTTTAAAACTTCGTCACGCTCGTCGTCTGAAAAAGCGTATTGAGCAGTTTTCCCAACTTTTACCTGGTAAAGCGGCGGCTGCGCAATGTACAAATGACCATTTTTTATAATGTCCGGGAAATAGCGGTAGAACAATGTTAAAAGCAGCGTGCGAATATGAGCGCCGTCTACGTCGGCATCGGTCATAATTATGACACGGTGATAACGCAATTTTGATATATCAAACATATCACCCACTCCCGCACCAAAAGCAATTACCAAATTTTTAATTTCCTGGTTGCCTAACATTTTGTCCAAACGTGCGCGCTCTACGTTTAAAATTTTGCCCCGAAGCGGCAAAATTGCCTGGAAGCGGCGGTCACGCCCCTGTTTGGCGCTGCCACCGGCGCTGTCACCCTCTACAATATACAGTTCGCATTTGGCGGGGTCTGATTCGCTGCAGTCTGCCAACTTTCCCGGCAGCGCCAAACCATCCAATACACCTTTGCGGATAACGCTGTCACGGGCAGCACGGGCCGCCAACCTGGCTTTTGCAGCTAGTATAACTTTTTCCACAATTTTTCCGGCTTCTTGAGGGTGTTCTTCTAAATAAATTTCCAAAGCTTCTCCGACAACAGTTTCCGTGGCTGTCCTAACTTCCGGATTGCCCAATTTAGCCTTGGTCTGGCCTTCAAATTGGGGGCTGGGAAGCTTTACAGAAATAATTGCCGAAAGACCCTCGCGCATGTCTTCACCGGTGAGTTTTTCACTTTCCTTAACATAGCCATTTTTCGTTGCATAGCTATTTATAACGCGGGTTAAGGCAGTTCTAAAACCTGTTACGTGCATTCCGCCTTCGGGCGTATAAACGTTGTTAGCATACGAAAGTATTCGCTCTTCGAAATCGTCTGTATATTGTATGGCAACTTCAATTGCCACATCTTCCACCTGCTTTGTCATGTATACGGGAGAAGATTTTGATTTTTTGTTACGGTTGAATTGTTTAAGATAGCTTAAAATACCGCCTTCAAAAAAATATTGGTAGGTTAAATTCTCCGCTTCGTCTGTAATTACAAAATGCAGGCCTTTGGTTAAATAAGCCTGGCTTCGTAAATGCTCAAGGATAGTTTTAAAATTAAACTTGGTAGTTTCAAAAATGCTGGCATCGGGATAAAAAGTTATTCTGGTACCGTGCTGGATAGGTTCGTCTTTGTCCAGCTTGCCAATAACTTTTATTTGTCCTTGTGGCTTGCCAATTTTGTAAGACTGCTCATAAATTTTTCCGTCTTTAAAAACCTGGGCAACCAATTTTGTTGAAAGGGCATTAACTACGCTGGCGCCTACACCATGAAGCCCGCCGGAAACTTTATAGCCGGACGCTTCGCCGCCAAACTTACCGCCGGCATGCAAAACTGTTAAAACAGTTTCTAAACCCGATTTTTTTGTTGTCTTGTGAACGTCAACCGGAATACCGCGCCCGTTGTCTAAAACACTTATGCCGCCGTCTTCCTGCATAAGCACCCACACTTTGTCGGCATGGCCGGCCATAGCTTCGTCCACAGCGTTGTCTACAATTTCCCAAACAAGATGGTGAAGGCCCGTAACAGACGTGGAACCAATGTACATACCCGGACGTTTTCGAACCGGTTCAAGACCTTCTAAAACAGTAATGTTTTCAGATGTATACCCGCTTTTTTTTACTTTTTCTTCTTTGGCCATGTTTTAAAATCTTACTAAAAAGGCATAAAAATATGCCTTTTATTTATATAAATATTATAGCAGATTTTGTTCAAAAACTCTATCTTGTTTGTGGGTAATTTTTGGCTTAAATAAAAGAAATTCTATGCCATTCCGATCCGCCGAAGGCGGAGAGGAATCCCTTAAAATTACGTTTCTATCGAAATTAAGAGATCCCTCCACTCCCCGCCAGAGGCGGGTCGGTCGGGATGACATGATGAGAGGGGGGTCATCTTAGTTCCGCGTTAAACTGCTCCTTTGTCTGTTGATAAAGTTGGTTTTGCAAAGGCTCAACTTCTTCGGTTTTAAGAGTGCGGTCGGGAGACCTATATACCACCCTATAAGTATAACTGACTTTATCTTTTCCGAATTTTTGTTCGTTTTCAAACTTATCTTTAAGCTCAACCTGTTCCACTAAATCCCCTGCTATGTCGCGTACAAGGTCAAAATAATTATTCGGCACAAAACTTTTATCGACAATAAAAGAAATGTCCCGGGTAATGGGAGGGTACTTGGAAACTTCCACAAACGACTGACCTAATTTTAATTGTTTTTTTACCCGCGGATCTTGTGACCAGAGCAGGCGGATGTCGGGCAAAGCCATACTAATTATTGCCAACCTCTCCAAACCAAAACCAAAAGCCCAACCGGTATAATTTTTCGAATCCACCCCGAGTTTGTCTAACACGCTGCCTTTAACCACGCCGCAGCCAACCACTTCCACCCAGGCGCCGTTTATTTCAACTTCCATTTCCAAAGAAGGGTCCGTATATGGGAAAGTGTCTTTATTAAGCCGATATTTAACAGTGGGGCCGAATACCGCGGTTGCGATGTTGCCCAAAGCTTCTTCAAGGTCAGTTTGTGTAATAGTTTTAATAGATTTTGGCGACAGATACCAACCGTCAATTTGGTGGAAAACATTCATGTGTTTTCTGTCAATTTCGTCTTTGCGGTAAACTTTGCCAAAGCTAAAAGCGCCAACCGGTTTGCCTTCCTCGATTCTTTTTTTTACGCTCTCTTCGCGCAAATAGTAGTACCACATTATTGTGGTGTGGGTGCGCAAAATATTTTTGTCGTCCGCGTAGTAAGTGTCAGACTTGCTCCTTGCCGGATGATCTTTGGGGAAATCGAACAGGTCAAAACTAATGTCAGCCGGAACAATTTCAGGCGTCTTAATGACATCTAAAGTTTTAAAATACGGGCTGGCCAAAATTCTTTTAACAATTTCCGCAATTGGACTGCCTTCTGTTCTGGACAAATCGGCCATATTTAAATAGCGCAGCATCCTTTGTGACTCTGCGTCTGTCCTGGTTTCTAATTCTTTTTTTAGCCTTGCTTCGTCCTCGGAGTTTATTACTATATTTTCAGGCATAATATGTGACCTATTGTATCATTTCGGGGGAAAACTGACTACCCGGTAAAACATCACGTTTCAACAGCATAATTTCAGGTTTTTCAGAAAGTGGGCCAATCCCCAATTCAAATTCTGCGCAAATCATTCCCTGGCTTTCAACTCCCCGGATTTTTGCTTTCTCCAAAGTAAAAGGTTTATGATTCTCGTCATGGATGTTTTGGGCAATTTTGGCACCGGGCAAGGCCAAGGCCACCACATCGCCTTCACTAAAATTAAACGCGCCGCAAACTACCGGGTCTACAATTTTGTCGCCAACGTCCAGCTTTATGAGCCTCAACCTGTCGGCGTTAGGATGTTTGTAAATTGCCAAAACCTTTGCCGCAACAATGCCGCCAAAAGTTTTCTGACCGGACTTAAAAATATTTTTAAGAAAATCTAACACAAAAAAGTAAATTTAATAGTCCCGGCATTCGTCTTGGTTACACATCCAGCCGGTGGTGCCTTCGGCCGGGTTACCTAAAACAGCCTTTATTGTGAAGGTGTCAAAAGTCCCTGAAGTTTTATATTCATAATCCTCTCCGGTCTTTGGGTCTTTGGGGATTTCGGAAATGTATTCAGGTGGCAAAACCGCTTTGTACTTGTCTTCTGCAGGGAAAACAAATTGTTGGTTGCCGGCAATATGGTCCTGCGAATAAAGCAACAACGCGGTGCGCAACCTTTCTACATCTGTCTGTCTCTGGTTGTCATAAATTTCAGCCTCCTGAAAAGCCGCATCTTTCTGCGCGTCTGCCGCAGTTTTTTTAATTGCCTGCTTTGCCAACTCACTGTAAAAACTTAAAACAAAGTCGGAGCCGGTTTCGTTTACTTCATAAATATAAACGTACGGCTCTTGGTTTATTGGGTCGACCGGGTTAATGGCCACCTTCCAGTAAGGCTTTATCATAACAAACATAGAGGCAAAATCTTCAGCCAGCGGGTAGGCCTTATTGTCGTCATAATACTTTACCAGGGCTATCTCCACGTTTTTTATGGCGTTGGAGCGTTGCGTGTCGCGGTCTTGTTGGGCTGCGGGCGAGCTGTCAACCTCATTGGGCAAACCGGCCGGCGGAGTCGGAGCCGGTGGGACTGAGGAATCTACTGCTGAAAAATTATACAAGGTTTTTAGAATTTCACCCAAAGACTTGAAAGTTGTCTGGTGTAAACCAAAAGTCTTCATTTTTTCGGTAAGCGCCTTAATTTGCTCCGGAGTCATAAGCAAACGGGTGCTAATGGAATAACCGCCCCTAAAATAATCCAAGTCCGAATATAGCTCGTCTTTTGCCGTATGGCTATCTAGCGGGTCAGTTCCAAAAACGTTCACCTCGTCCCCGTCTGCCAGCCCGTCTTGGTCGGAATCAGGATTGTTTGGGTCAGTGCGGCCGGAATGCTCTTCTAAATTACTTAGCCCGTCACGGTCAGGATTGGCCTCGTCTCCGCAACTTGTAGGATCCGTACAGCCGGGAAAATACTTTTCCCGCCATTCTTTGGGCGTGGTAAAGCCGGGCTCTGAAGCCGGAGGCGGAGGCGTTGGACTCACCCGGTCCCCGGGGCCAACTACTACAATATCCGTTTCGTCAACTTTTGAGCCGTATTTGTAAATTAAAAAATAGCCTAAGGGGCCGCCAATTAGTAAAATTAACCCCATAATTATGTAAAACTTGTACTTTTTTTTGCTTCCCGCTGAATCGCTGCTTTGGGCCTCTGGGGTTTGTCTTGAAATTTGAGTTTCAATTTTAGGCTCAATAAAACCGTCATTAGAAGCTCTTCCCTTGGGCATAACATTAAAAAACCTGACTTGGTCTGTTTGATTTATGTCCTGCGGATTTGGGTTTTGCCCAATTGGGTTTTCCATAAAATTTTTATTTTTTGCGTCAGACTTTTAAATTTAAAAACCCTTCGACTGCGGCTAAAAAAAGGATTAAGCTTGCTTCCACCCACCAAAAAAGCAAACCTTGGGAAAGCAAAATAAATGAGGCGACAATGAGTATGGCAATGAGTATGGCTTGGCGGAAACTATTGGAAAGATTAACCACATACAGTCCGGGCCAAAAAACTTGTCTCATACCGATTCCAAAAAGAGTAAACGCTCCCAAACATAGCAGGAATAAGCTTAAGTAGAAAAAAATAAATGCCAGCAGTGATGTGCTTTGCGGGTCGGTAAAGCTAACAATAGAGCCCAAAGAAAAGGCAGCCAGCAGAGTGCTAAAGCTGATTAACAAAACATGTCTTTTCGGGTTGGAGGGCATATAAATCCGGCACCTTTTCTTACAAACTTAAAATAATCGTCAGTTACCGAAGGTTTGGTTGAAAAAATATAAGAAAAGTGCGGCCTAATGAAAAGGTGCTAAATAAATTATACCACTTTTTTTATTTTTCTCAAAATTTAGCGGCTATTCAAGGCCTTCATACTCGCAATTATGCTCTTTTGCGTGATCGTGAGCTTCTTTAAATTTATCATACTTTATAGTTTCAACTATCCTGTGTATGTTTTCCAGCAACCTTACTTTTAATTGCTCCAATTCCGCGTCGCCGGCAGGTTCCTCCTCCAAAAATTTATTTTCATTTAAATACCAATATTTAAGCGCCGTGACTTTTTCCCCAAAAAACTCCTGCGCTGCCCATTGGTACACATATAATTGGTCCAAATTGTCCTTGTCGGTTTTTTTTGGGATTTTTTCACTGGTTTTGTAATCTACTATTTCCAGGCCTTTTGAGGCAGTCAAGTCAGCGCGGTCAATTTTGCCGGTAAATTTAAACTCGCCTAAAGGCAAGAAAAAAGATTTTTCCAAATACTTTGGCGTGGCGCCGTTTTTTTGCACGAAGTCATAAAAAACTTTTAGCATCTCGCGGCCTTTTTTTCTGTAATCTTCTTTTTGTTTTTTGTTTTTGTACCATTCGTCAACCCAGTTTTTTTCGTACAGGTTTTCTAACTGAGCAAAAGTCCCGAACTCGGGTTTGCCTTTTGGCGGGGCAAACAAGTCGCCTTGGGTTTGATTTTGCCTGGCTTGGTAATCTTTTAAATACAACTCAAAAACTTTATGGATCGTCTGGCCAAAACTAAAGAACGCGCTGCCCGGGGAAGGTAACTTTAAGTAATACTGGTATTTGTACTGCAGCGGGCAGCTTTCAAAAGCTTTAAGCGCGGAAAATGAAAAAGTTGCCGGCAAGGTTTGGTAAACAACTTCAGATTTGGCCGAAGGGCTGAAAAAAACTTTTCCTGTGGCCTCGGAGGCTGCGGGGGCAGGCACGAGTTTGGTTTCCTGTAAAAACAGGGACGGCTTTTTGGTTTTTGCGCCTCCATAATCTTTTGCCCAGGAAAAAAATATATGGCTTTTGGCCCGCGTAACCGCAACATAAAACAGCCTTCTTTCTTCCTGCAAATGGAAATCGCCCTCGGGTAAAATGTCCTTAATTAATTTTTCCGGAATTTCAATGGCTTCACCTCGTCCGCGGGTGGGAAAACGCTGGTCAACCATATTGGGAATGAAAACATATTCAAATTCCAATCCTTTTGCCGAATGCACGGTTAAAACTTTTAGGCTTTCCGGACCTAAATTGGGATCAAATTTAATTTGCCCTTCGTCCCCTGCTTCCATTTCTAAATCCAGCAAATGCAAAAAATTATGCAGGCTTTTGTCCGGGCTGTCTGCCACAAAACTTTCGATTTTTTTATAAAATTGTTCCAGCAATTCCCTGTTTTCAGCCGCTTCCAAAGTTTCTTGGTCCAAAATGTCCTGCAATTTTAAATCCTGAATAATTTGGACAAAGGCTTCATTAGCTGACTTGCTCTGCACAACTTCTGCGTGCTCATTTAACCGTTTAGCGAGCTTCTCAATTATTTTTTGGCTCTCCTGCCCAATGTTAGGCAAAGTTTTGGCAGCCTGAAGCATTTCATAAAGTGAAAGCGTCTTTCGCTCCGAACCGGAAAGCAGTGTAGCCAGGTCTTTGGGAGGCAACTTAAATTCATTAAAACCTAAAACCCTATATAGGGCAAAAGAGTCGTGAAAATTATTTAGGGACCTTAAATACGCAATAAGGCCTGAAATAAATGGTTTGTTATACAAGCCCGTATTTGCCACAAAAGTATGGGGGATGTTGTTTTGGGCGAGCACCGGAAGCAGATCTTTTGCAGCTGAATTGCTGCGCAGCAAAATGGCAAAGTCATTCCAAGTGGACTTAGGCGAGCCCACTTTGAAGCTTAAGATTTTTTTTGCAACTAAATTCAATTCTTCGCTAATGTCTTTTCCCTCCAGAACTTCAATTTCAGTTTTTAGGTTGGTTTGGCTTTTTAACTTTTTATCAATTTTTAATTTAACTTCCAAACGGTCAGGATTATTGGCTTGAATGAAATTATAGGCCAAATCTAAAATCGGCTGGCCGCTTCTATAGTTTTCGACCAGCGTAACCTGGCTGAATTTTGGGTAATCTTCCTTAAACTTTAAAATGTTGGAAACAGATGCGCCGCGGAATTTGTAAATAGACTGGTCGTCGTCGCCCACCACTACAAGATTTTGGTCCGAGCCAGCCATCATTTTAACCAGCTGATATTGCGCATAATTTGTGTCCTGAAATTCGTCCACCAACACAAATTTAAACTGCTTTTGGTAACGCTTTAAAATTTGCGGTCTGGTTTCAAACAATCTTAAAGTGTAGTTTATTAAGTTGGCAAAGTCTAAAAAGTTACCGTCAAGCAGCAACTTTTCATAAACGTGAAAAGCGTTGGCAATTTCTTCAATGCGGTCGATTTCGCTCGGGTTAATATCTTCCATGTAGCGTGCCGATTCATCGGCGGATTTGCCCATAAATGGGCGCGCTACATTATCGGGGTTGTCCAAGGAAAGTCTCAATTCTTCTGCATATTTTAAGTACTGCTCCGGGGTAATAAGTTCATCCTTACAGCGTGAAAAATGTTTGAGCAAAGAAGAAATAAACTTTTTTGGGTTGCCTAAAGGCCGGTAGTACTCTAAGTCAAACTTTTCCAAATTGTTATGCACCAAAACCCACGCGCCGGTTTCGTTTAGTAATTTAAAGTCGCCCGAAAGGCCAATGTCCAGCCCGTGTTGTTCTAAAATTCGTTGGCAAAAGCTGTGGAAAGTGGAAATCCACATATCGTAATAGCCCAAAGGCAACAATTGTGCCAGCCTGTCCTGCATTTCGCCGGCCGCTTTTTCTGTAAAAGTCAGTGCTAAAATTTCATCGGGCTTGGCCAAACCCTGCTCAATTAGGTAAGCAATTCTGCGGGTTATTACTGTAGTTTTGCCTGTGCCGGCGCCGGCCACAATTAAAAGCGGCCCCCCTTGATGCTTTACGGCCGCTAATTGTTCTTTATTTAAATTTTCTAAGAGATTAGACATTACTTACTCCTGACAAAATTGGTAAGTTGCTTCCATAAATCCATACCCTCGTCTTTGTATCTTACCCAAAACGCCGAAGGGTTAATAATTTTCACATTTTGGAATTCTTCCAAGCGTAAAAGATGGTTATCGTTTGTAACTAAATAATCAGCTTCCGCCTCAACTGCGCTTTCCAGGATTTTATTATCTTCGGAATCTTCCACTACATTTATTTGCCTTCTGTTTACAACCCAGTTAATTTGCGCAAAAAGGTCGTTTAGCTGGTTTTGATAGTCATCGCTGTCAATTAATTGAGAAGAGATGAGCTTATTTTCCCTCAAAGTCTGGCGGTTAGCGTAAGCTTCAATCTCGCCGGCTATGACCGCGTCAATTATCTTTTTTTCGTAAGAGTAGTCGTCTTTAAAGCCATTAATTAAGACATTGGTATCAAGTACTATTTTCATATTTAGATTAACACTGACAATTACGGATTAACACGGAAGGCGGGTTTACGATCGTTAGTGTAGATTGAGCGCTTGATAAATAGCTTTTCACTACTGAAGTTAGCCAAAAACCCCAATTCATATTTACTCGCTCTTAAATACGAAAGTTGTTGTTCTACAAACCTTTGTATGGTAAAATCAGTCGCTTTAATTTCCAGAACGATTTTGTCTTCAACCACAAAGTCGGGTATATAGGTTCCTAACAGTTGGCCTGTATCAAAAGAATGTATGGCAATTCTGGGTTGCTGCAAAAATTTTATTCCGAGCTTTGTAAATTCCTCAGCCAAAGCTTTTTGGTAAATAATTTCTTTCAGTCCTTTTCCGTATTTATTAGCAACTTCCATTATCGCTCCTCTAACCTGATAACTTAGCTCTGGGTACAATAAGTCAGTGTTCATCCGTCTGGTTTCCTCCGTGTTAATCTGTTTGCCTTCCTCAGTGTTCATCTATTTCCTCCCGCCTTTTATTGGCATTAAATATTTCTTTTTATCTTCGTCTAAGTCTATAAAATTGTCGGTCAATTCTTTTATTTTACTTGAGCAAGAACGTCCAAAGGCAACAGTTTCTGTTAATTGCCCTGACATTTGTAAAAATTCTAAAAGCGGGACAAAGTCACCGTCACCGGATGCTAAAACAACAACATCTACTTTGTTCATCATTTTTACAATGTCCATTGCAATGCCTACATCCCAATCCCCTTTTTGATGCCCGCCGGCAAAGGTTTGTAAATCTTTCATTTTTACTTCAAAACCTGCTTTGCCCAAAGCATCAAAAAAAGACTGCTCTTCGGGCATATCTGCCTTAACTACGTAAGCGATGGCGCGAATTAATTTTCTGTTCCCAACTGCCGAATCTAAAACTTCGTTAAATTTTACTCGGGCGTTGTAAAGGTTTCGCGCAGAATAGTAAAGATTCTGCACGTCCACAAACACACCTACTCTTTGGTCTGGGTTTCTTATTGACATAAATTATTTTTTAATTTTCTAAATCAGGCTTTTCCAAGGCCACTGCTTCTATTTGCAGGGCTTCCCCTGTTATTTTTAAAATATCCTTATCAATCTTTTTAAATTCCTTACCGGCCAGGTTATATTGGTTCACAGTAGTAGATATAGCGCTGCCAAGTTTGCCATAATATTCTTCGTAAGCTCCCAAATGTTTGCTTAACTGCTCAACGTTTTTAATAATATCTTTTGCGGTTTCCTCAATTTTCATTGCCTTAAGCCCCTGAAGCACTGTTTGTAAATAAGCTAAAAACGACGTTGGCGAAACAATAATAACTTTGTATTTACTTGCGGCGCGCTGAATTAAATTTTCATCTTCCCCTCCAACTCCTCCGACTTTGTTGGTTAAGAGGTCGTAATAAATTGCTTCGTGCGGAATGAACATAAAAGCAAAATCCATAGTACCTTCACTCGGGCGAATGTACTTGGAGGTTTCCATTATCCTAAGTTTTAAGTCATTTTCAAAAACTTTTTTTAGCTTTTCCCGTTCAGCTTCATCCCGAGTTTCCGCCATACGGTTGTAATTTTCCAAAGAAAATTTAGAGTCAATGGGAATAATTTTATCTTTAACAAAAACCGCGGCGTCTACAATAGTGCCGTCACTAAAACTTTTTTGCATCTCGTAACTGTCGGGCGGCAAAACGTTCTTTAAAAGAGTTTCCAAATAATACTCTCCCAAAACCCCACGTTGCTTGGGATTCTTTAAAATATCCTGAAGTTGCCTTAACTGATCGGCAAATGATACAACTTGCTGGTTGGTTTGGTCTAATTTAACCAAACCTTCTGTAACGTCTTTTATAAGCTTTGACGACTCTGTAAACTGGGTTTTCATAGAGTCGCTCATATGCTTTGTGGTTTCGCTCATTTTTCTGTCTACAACATTTGAAAGCTCGTTCATTTGGTGGAGCAGAAGTTTCATAGCCTGTTCGTCGGATTCCGGTTTTTCAGATTTCTTTTTAAGGTCAATCAAAAAATAAAAAAGCGCGCCAAAACCAAGCAGTAAAACCCCAATAATTACGTATAAAATTGACATCTGCATAACTTTATTTTAACATAATAAGACTTTACATACAAAATTATTTTACTATGAGCAAAGAAGGTGGCAAAGGACCTGAGCCAATTGGAATAGTCTATAAGGATCCCGACGGCAAAAACAAAATTAGGAAAGCTATAGCGGATTTTGAAGGGCTAAACACGGAAGTTGATTATCAAGTTCCGGAAGAATCCCAAGACGCTCGTGATAAAATTCCAGACGAACCTCTTTCTGAAGAATAAGTAAACCACTCTGCACTGAAAGTGCAGAGCATTATGCAAAACCGCCTTCAGGG
>DAIMCS010000004.1:0-86603 GCA_036726225.1 Patescibacteria group bacterium
TGTATTCAAAAGCGCCAATGTCCGGGGCGCCGCCGTAAAGGACTTGGGTACCTTGGGAGTTGGAGTGAAGGTATACCGGGTCGCCGGAGGACCAAGATAAGGGAGAAGCTAAAGTGATAGTGTTGGAAGAGTAGTTGATTGCGGATATTTGGGCAACGTTACCGGTATAGCCTATGGATATTTTGTCAGGGTTAACACCTGCCCAACCAGGTTGGAAAAAGTGGGCATCATTGACTACAACTGTAGTGCCGGAGCCCGAGGAAACAGTTGTAGTTAAAGCGCTTCCCGCATCCTTGGCCGGCGAGGAGGACTGAAGGGTAAAATTGTCTGCGGACAAATTGTTAAAAAGAGGATCAATATTTCTTAGCCCGTGGACTTCAGATGCAATCGGATTGCCCCATGTAACAGGGCCCGTCGTCATAAAAGCCATGTTGTAATCAGCCACCGTAGTTCCGGAAGAATCTAGAAGATACATCTGCTTTAATCCGGAAACGGCATCCACAAAAATATTATTTAGTACATGGCTGTAAGCAACGGCATTCATAACGACAGCAAGATAAAAACCCGGATTTGAAAGATTGGCCCCGACAATAGTATTATTGTAAAATTTATGGTGATCGCCGTAGCTGGGATTGCCGGAAGAGGTGTCGGCATAATAAACTGCCGAACCGACATTATGGATGGTATTTCCCCGAACAATATTTGTACGCGTTCCGCCACAGGGCGATGTACCGTTGACTAAAGCAAAGTGAGAATGCGCGTCCGGATTATTTATGTAGATATTATTTTCCAAAAGCAGGTAGTTGGCCGCCGCGGGTATGGAAGCAGTGCAATAAGATTGCCATCCGTCTATGTGTTTATTCCCTCCGGCTTCTGCATATGCAGAATCATGCAGAATATTATTACGCACCACATTTCTTTCTCCGAATGTATTCATATAATCCCCCACTTCCGAAATATCATTATTTTCAATCAAGCTGTCGTTAACCCAGGCCTGTATGGCCACTGTATACCCGGCCCCTCCGGAAGAAATGGATTGGCCGGGTCTGGCAATAAAATTCCCGCTAATTTTCAAGCCGCTGGCAGGCACACTAGCCCCTCCGAACAAAGAACGGATGCCGACTCCGCCCGTGTCGTGAATATAGTTATTCAAAATTTGTACGCCAATGGTATTGTTGGCAATTATTGAAGCGGTTGCTTCGGGGGTCATATTTTGGTGCGTTATTTCCAACCCCTGAATTTTAATATAGTTTTTATTGGTTAAATCAAAAGCCCTGACCTTGGGGCAGCTGCCCCCAGGGACGCAAACACCGCTTGCGGACTTAAAAGTTATTGGGGCTCCCCCGCTGCCCGAATTATTGGGGAGGACCCTTTCGTCATAAACACCGGTATATATTAAGCAGGTCTCCCCGCCGGTTGCCTCGTCTCCGCAATCATTTACAGCCGTGCCTGAAGTATAGGTTTCCAAAAGAGAGCCGGCGCTGTTTAACCTGTCAACTTGCCCGGCTGCGCTAACTTTAGTGTATGGGAACAAACTCCCCAAAAGCACAAAAACAAGCAAAAAACTTAGAGGGCTTTGTAATTTTTTAATCATGAATTACATTACAAAATAAGAGAAGGTCCCAGTAAAGCCAAAATCATGCTAATTACGACAATTACCATCACTACCGCCATTATTTTATTTAAAAGTTTTCTGTTTCTAAACATAAATTTAATTTATTTTACCATAATTTTTTCCCCCGTCCAAATTTTCCGAATTAAAAACCATAAAGGCACCCGACTTACACTTCTTAATTTTTCCCTAAAATTTAACGGAATTCGACCGACAATTTTATTTTAAATTTAAAAAAAATCCTCTATAATATAGCCAGTATAAGAAAATTTCTCAGTAAAATCCCAAAATGATATACAAAAATTTAATACATCCTTTTGTAGTTGATACAAAAAATTTTGTGTTAGATGTCCTCTTCCCTATTTACTGTCTTTCGTGCGAAAAGGAAGGCAGTTTTATTTGTGCAGATTGCAGAGCAACGCTTACAGAACTTCAAAACCAAAAATGTATTGTCTGCCAAAAAGCGGCAATTTTTGGCTTAACCCATTCCGGCTGCCTTACCCCGCACGGGGCAGACGGGCTAATTAGTTTTTACGACTACCACGACGACAAAGTCGCCAATATAGTTATTGCCGGCAAATATTACTTTTTACCAGAAGTGTACAAAATCTTGGCCGAAATTATTTCCCAAAAGCTTAAAAATAACCACACCCATTTACTATCTCCTAATTCCTATTTCCTAACTCCTATCCCCTTGCATGCAAGCCGCCAACGCTGGAGAGGCTTTAACCAGGCAGAAATTTTATGTCAAAGTTTGTCCGAAAATTTAAACTTACCCTGTACTAGCGTACTAGTACGCTCCAAGGTGACCAAAACCCAAAAAGATTTAAGAAAAGAGCAGCGCATAAAAAATGTAAGCGATGCCTTTGCTGTCAATACAAAACTCCCCTCTCCAATTCATGGAGAGGGGTCGGGGGAGAGGTTAAATGTTAAAGATTTGATCCGAGGTAAAAATATTATTCTGGTTGATGACGTTACAACTACCGGAGCAACCCTAATGGAGGCCGCCAAAGTCTTAAAACGAAACGGCGCGGCAAAAGTTATTTGCTTAACAATTGCGAGAGATTAGTCAACATAAAAAATTAGCTCGCTTTGGCGGCAACTTCTCGCTCTTTGAATTTGTAAAAAAATACTCTAGCACCACGAGGATGCTAGAGTAGGTTGAACGAATGCTCTCTTAGCTACTTGGGAGCTACTCGCAGTAGAGGAGCGAAACGTCCGGTGAGAGACGGGAAGACCCTAACCAGATTCGTCAAAACCTCTGGTAGCGCCTGATGAACTATCTGGACGAAGTTTATTCCTACTTCGGGAGTCGGCCATTTGTTACCTGAAATAAAGCCGTAGATCGCTCGCTCGTCAAAACCATCAATACGGGCGTCCACACCAACAGCCTCTCGTTTCCACTTTGTGATCTTCCATTTCAATCCGGGCGTAGTGAACTCACAGATGACCTGACTGTAACTGAAGCGCAAAACATCCGCTTCTGTCAGGAAACCGAGTGCCATTCTGATTGTGGCGTCGATCTCCCACTTCATTTGATTGAGTCTCTGGGAGCCTGCCAGTATTTGCTGGATTTGCTCCATACTTACGGCTGTGCTTTCCATTGTACTACCTCCTGTATCCAGGACCCTATCGGGTTGTGAAAGTACTTAGTCGTGATGACCAAGCCTTCGACATTATACTATTTTTATGAATAAAATCAATAGTAACGAAAAAAGAAACCCGCATAGTTTCTCTTCAAAAATCCTTATGAAAAAATAATTAATTTTGGTTTTGACATTAAGGTGTTGCCCGGACTCTCTCTTGAAAATGTAATTTTCGTGGATATAAGAATATTGGTTTTATACTTCTTGAAAATGAATAAACCTCTTCTATGGATTCTGTTGTTTTTATACCGTCTTCACTTATTAATATTACCCCTTTGACTTTTTCGTCCTTAATTAAGGGTACCACTCCTACAATTTTCATGCTTCCATCTGCTTGATTAAATTGTAGTTGAAAGACAATTCTGCCTTTTGAATCCTTAACCTCAAAAGCACTTTCGTCGTAGTTGAATTCATTCGTTAAGTAACTAGTCCAGGTATCCCCCTCAATAACAAAAATTCTATTTCCTTCACTGTCTCGAATAGTGGCATTCAATCCAATCTTTCCATTTTCTAGTGTAGTTTCAAACTTGTCTTCGCTATCCCCTAAAATAACAGTTGACGTATTTCTGCGGTCTGGGCCAAAATATAATAATGGTTTACTATCCAGATTCCATGGAAAATTAAATATACCAACGTTGCTTTCTATTATTTTCTCCTGATGATCATGGTATGCAGAAATTGAGGAAATAATAAAACTGATAAACATAAAGGAAATAAAAATCACTTTCAAAGTATTATTATTTTTTACGTCAGACAGAGTACCGATTAAAGCACAGACTAATATAAGTGAAAGTTGTATATAAATCATAATTGGCGGAGGGGGATTCGAACCCCCGAAAGGATTTGACTCCTTTACCGGTTTAGTCAATCCTATATATTTATATGCTACTGGCGGAGAGGGGGGGATTCGAACCCCCGAAAGGATTTGACTCCTTTACCGGTTTAGCAAACCAGCGCACTAGGCCTCTATGCGACCTCTCCTCGTCGCACCTTGCTCCGAGCTTACGTCCCGATTACATCGGGACTCTCGCTCTCCGCAGGTGCTCCTCTTTCCTAAAAACGCGTGCTCATCCGCTTCGCGGATTGCGCTCCTCGTTTTTAGGAGTCGGACATCTTTAAATTGTTCTGTCTTCCCAAAAATGCACTGCATTTTTGGGAGCCCTAAAGAGCTTTAACCTTAGTATTTTACTGAAAAAAGGCCGTATGGTCAATTAATAAAAACGCCCTAATATGCTAAAATAACGAAAGTTAGAATTTGGTAAAAACCCCGTTATATTGTTTAATACTCCTTA
This sequence comes from Patescibacteria group bacterium, assembly GCA_036726225.1. GTDB lineage: Bacteria > Patescibacteriota > Doudnabacteria > UBA920 > UBA920 > PALSA-1336. The sequence goes on from DAIMCS010000004.1 coordinate 4,551, forward strand.
TTTGTAACAAATGAACCTCAATTCCGTCTTTAGTTTAAACTCTAATAATATTGGCCAAAATGACGCTTTAGCGGGCATTTTGCACCAGGCAAAAACCGGCGACACAGCTGCTTTTGCCGAGATTTACGAGCTTTACTTTAAAAAAATCTACCGTTTCATCTTCTACCGCGTAAGCCACAAGGAAATTGCCGAAGACCTGGCAGAAGATGTCTTTTTGAGAGCCTTTGCCAAAATCGCTTCCATCCAAAAAACCGAAGCGTTCGAAGGCTGGCTGTACCAAATTGCGAGAAATTTAATTATAGATTACTACCGGCAAAAACGCTCCACCGTTCCTTTAGACGAAGTCGAAAACACTTTAGAATACGAAAGCAATGTAATTGATGTAATAGATTTGGGTCAAGAGCAAAAAGTTTTATTAACACTCATTAAACAGCTCCCTCCCGACCAACAAGTGGTCATTAAACTTAAATTTTTTGAGGATATGGAAAATTCTGTAATTGCAGAATTACTAAACAAAAGCGAAGGCGCAATCAGAGTCATTCAACACAGAGCCATAACCAAGCTTAAAGAATTGATGCAGGACAAGCTAAAAAATGAATAATTTCGAAGACATCTACAATAAAGCAGTGCAAATGCTTAAAGCCGGACACTCTGAAGAAGAGGTGCTTTTGGAATTTGCCGAATATAAAAATGAGCTAACTCCCCTGCTCAAGCTTAGTGCGGCCTTAATGGCTATGCCGAAAAACATTGTACCCACGCCTTTAATGAAAAGAAAGTATGCCTTAGCGCCTGTAAAAAGCCTGTGGCTTACCTGGTTACATTTGTCCAAATTTGCAGCCGTGAGCGTAAGCGTAATGTTGCTGGTCAGCACTGTTACGGTAGTTGGCTACCAGGCCTCCAAGAGCTCCCCCGGCCAGACTTTATTTTCAGTAAAAAAATCTACGGAAAAACTCCAGCTCATTTTGGCGCAAGACCAAAAGGCTAAAGCCAACCTGCAAATTAAATTTGCAGAAAAACGTTTAAATGAAGCAGAGGCCGTTTTAAAAGACCCCGACAGCGACCAAGAGGAAAAAACTGCCGTGCTGGAAGAACTGGCTGACCAAACCAGCAGCGCCGTCGCCGAAGTAGACACTGCCACCCAAACCAACCCTGAACCGGAAAATACCCAGCCCTTGCTCGCCTCCTTAGACGGGATAGCCGACAAACAGCAAAGTTTGCTTGAAGAAATTGAAGAAGACAGCCAAATTAAGCCAGCTGCCGAAACTGCTTTGCAGACTCTGAATGAAAATACGGAAAAAATTTCGGCTATTAAATTAGTAGTCGCAGCCGCGGACAATGAAAAAGCTTTAGCTATCCTAAAAGCCGATGAGAATTCTGTTGCAATTTTAGGCAATGTGACTAAAATTTCTAAAGACAAAATTACAGTTGAAAAAACCGACTTTTTAATAAACGAGGACACGTTAATTAAAGACACTAACGGCGCTGTTTTAAACTTAAAAGATTTAGCCCTTCAAACCAAGGTAAATATTGTAGGCCAAAAAAACGAAACCACACTGTTGGCCAAACAAATAGTTGCCATTAAGCCCAAAGATTTGGATGCAGACAGCAAACAAGCCAGCACCACAACCAGCTCCATAACTTCTGTAACCTCAACCCCGGTTAGCCTAAAAAAACTTACTGAAAGCCCGTCTACCACGCCCGCTGTCCAAATAAACCCTAACGCGGCCATTGGTTCCTTTATATTAGAAGACCCGGCTCCGCAGTTTGTAAAATAACGCCGGGACACCTAAAGACGAAACATCACTTTTTCTGTTTCTTGATAGGATACAAATAATAGATCTTAAATCTACTTTTGTATCCACTTCAGGACAGCAGTAACCGAAGCTTTGAAACAAATAAGAAAAAACGGCCCCTTTCTAGAGATTGGGCCGTTTTTGTTTTTTGAATATTTAATGGTATAATATTTAAGCATAAATCCATAAAAGGCTCCCAAAATCAAGCGGGCAGTCACCGGCAGGTGACGAGCCTGACTGCCGTCAGGCAAGCACGGGAAGACAGAACAATTTAAAGATACCCGACTCCTAAAAACGAGGAGCGCAATCCGCGAAGCGGATGAGCACGCGTTTTTAGGAAAGAGGAGCACCTGCGGAGAGCGAGAGTCCCGATGTAATCGGGACGAAAGCTCGGAGCAAGGTGCGACGAGGAGAGGTCGCATAGTGGTTTAGTGCACCGGTCTTGAAAACCGGCAGGCCTTAACAGGCCACGTGGGTTCGAATCCCACCCTCTCCGCCAAGGTAAAAAAATAAAACAATGGCAGATCCTAATAAAACTATTTCCTGGCAGGCAAGCGAATTTAAATACTATCCAAAAAGTGTTGGCTGGTATGCCACTTTAATTTCTGTTGCCGTATTAATTATTGCTTTTTTTATTATTTTCCAAAGGGATATTTTTGCTGCCGTGTCCTTAGGGCTTATAGCCATACTTATTGCGCTTTTTTCCAAGCACACCCCAAACAAAATTAACATAGAATTAAACAGCAAAGGCGTAAAATTCGGACAGCTTTTTTACCCCTACAAGCAATTAAAATACTTCTGGGTGGTGCATAACGAACACCACCAGACCATAAACTTCCACACTTCAGCTTTGGTCAACAACATCTTAATTTTGGAACTGGAAGAACAGGACCCGGAAATTACGAGAATTTATTTGCTGCAATTTTTGCCGGAACACAAAGAAACCGAACCGACAGTTGTGCAAAAAATAATGCATAGGTTTAAATTTTGAAATACAAAGACTAGTCCCCGCTTTTAACACATGGACCTAGCCTCGTCTATTGAAAATTTACCCAAAATCCAAAAGCCGCAAATTGCGGCTTTATTAAAATTGGAAATTTTTACCGTGCAGGACCTGCTTTTATATTTCCCTTACAGGTATTTAGATTTTTCTCTTACAAAAAATATTAAAGACCTCAAACCGGGCGAAAATGTCAGTATTAAAGCAACCGTTAAAAGCATTGGCAGCCGGTTTTCGTTTCGGGGAAGGATGAGCCTGGCTGAAGCGGTAGTAAGTGACAGTACGGGATCAATAAAAATTGTCTGGTTTAACCAGCCTTATTTGGCAAAAAGTTTAAAGGCGGGCGATGAAATTTTTTTAGCGGGACAGCCGCAAATTTATAATTTTGGTTTGCAGTTAACCAATCCTATTTACGAAAAGGCATCTGATTTTCCCATCCATACTTCCAGGCTGGTACCGCTCTACCATTTAAAACAAAATATTTATCCCAAAACTTTCAGAAATTTTGTCGCAGAAGTTTTGCCCCTGGCTAAAGCTGTAAAAGATATTTTGCCGCCAAATTTATTGGAGAGCCAATTGCTAATGAAAATTGAAGATGCCATAAAAACCTCCCACTTCCCGGAAAATCATGAAAAATTGGCAGAAGCCCAAAAACGGCTTGCCTTTGAGGAAATTTTTATTAACCAACTCCTGGCGCAAAAACACAAAATGGAGTTGGCGCAAAAAAAAGCCTACGCTATAAAATTTAACCAAGGCTTGATAAAAACCTTTGTAGAAGGCTTACCTTTTAAACTCACAGCAGAACAAAAAAAGAGCGCCTGGGAAGTACTGCAAGACTTGGAAAAAGAAAGCCCAATGAACCGTCTTTTGGAAGGCGACGTCGGCAGCGGCAAAACCTTAGTGGCGCTCATTGCTGCCTTGCAGGCCGTAAGCGATGAATATCAGGTGGCCCTTTTGTCGCCCACGGAAATTCTGGCCAAACAGCATTTTGAAACTGCAAAAAAATATTTATCCAAAGGGAAAATTTCCATAGGTTTACTTACTAACAATTATGCAAGCCTAAACGAGCGGGAAGAACCCAAGGCAAAATTGCAAGCGCTCATAAAAGACGGTATGCCTGGCTTGTTTATTGGCACCCACGCGTTGATTCAAAAAGGAGTTAAATTTAAAAAACTGGCTTTGGTGATTATAGATGAGCAGCACCGTTTTGGTGTAGAGCAGCGCGCTGCCTTGGTAAAAACCCCAGGGAAAATTCCGCATTTACTTTCACTTTCGGCTACCCCAATCCCCCGCACCTTAAAATTGGCTTTTTTTGGGGAGCTTGACATTAGTGAAATTAAACACAAACCCAGCGACAGAAAACCTATTTTAACCGAACTGGTGGAGGCGGGCAGTCGGCCTAAAGCCTATAACTTCATCCAGCAGCAAATTAAAGAAGGCAGACAGGCATTCGTCATTACCCCCCTAATTGAAGAAAGTGACACGTTGGGCGTTAAGTCCGCAAAAAAAGAATTTGAAAATTTGAAAAAAATTTTTCCACAATTTAATATTGGGCTGCTTCACGGCAAGCTGAAAGGAAAAGAAAAGGAAGAAGTAATGAAGGAATTTTTAGAACAAAAATTACAAATTTTAGTTGCCACATCGGTCGTGGAAGTCGGGGTAGATGTGCCCAATGCCAGTGTTATGGTAATTGAAGGCGGGCAAAGGTTCGGGCTGGCCCAGCTCCACCAATTCCGCGGACGTGTGGGCAGGGCCCAGCACCAAAGCTTCTGCTTTATCTTTACGGACGACGAGAGTGAGGAAAACTTAAAAAGACTACGGGCATTTTGCAAAACCCAAGACGGTTTCGAGCTGGCCGAGTTGGATTTAAAACAACGGGGTTTTGGGGAACTCTACGGGCAGGCGCAATCGGGCTTTGACTTTAAATATTTTGACCCAAGTTACATAGCCTTAATCCCTCTTGCCCGAAAGGAAGCCCAAAGTTTGCTAGAACACGATATAGATTTAAAAAAATACCCGCTTTTAGCCGGGCGGATAAAAGACAAAGTCATTCACTTTGAATAACTAAATCTTACTAATTGCTTCACCCAAAGTTTTTACCTGGAAAACTTCTATTTTAAATTCGCCGGAAAGTTTATTTTTCGGGCAGATTATTCTTTTAAAACCCAACTTTTCCGCTTCTTTAATTCGCTTTTCCAAATTGGCAGCATAGCGGACTTCGCCGGAAAGCCCGAGCTCTCCGACCACTACCGTTTCCTGGATGACAATATCCTTTAAAGACGACACAATGGCAAGCGCTACGGCCAAATCCGCGGCCGGCTCTTCAATTTTAATACCGCCCACTACATTGATATAAATATCCTGGTTGGACAAATTTATATTAGCGCGTTTGGAAATTATTGCGGTCAATAATTGCAACCGATTGTTATCAAAACCGGCTGTGGTGCGTTTTGGGTAACCAAAGTTGGTAAGCGAAGTTAAGGCCTGAATTTCCAAAAGCAGGGCACGGCTGCCTTCAATTATGGAAGTTATTGTGTTACCCGAAGCTTTAATGGAATCTTCACCCAAAAATAACTGGGAGGGATTTAAAACTTCTATTAAACCGGCGCCGGCCATTTCAAATACGCCCACTTCATTGGTGGTGCCAAACCGGTTTTTTACGCATCGAAGTATCCTAAAATTTGCAAACCTCTCCCCTTCCAAATACAAAACCGTGTCTACCATATGCTCCAGGGTTTTGGGTCCGGCCAAATAACCTTCCTTGGTGACGTGGCCAATTACAATAAAGGAAATATGGTTTTGTTTAGCCAAACGCATAACTTGCTGCACGGCGGCTGTAACCTGGGCCACGCCCCCAGCCACTCCGGAGGCGGATTCTGAATACATGGTCTGGATGGAATCTATAATTACCAAATCGGGGTGCTTCCCTTCAATAAACGACAAAACGCTTTCCAGTTCAGTTTCGGAGAGCACTTCTAACTTATGGTTTGTATTTACCCTGGATGCGCGCAGCTTAATTTGGCTTACCGATTCCTCCCCGGAAACATACAAAACTTTTCCCGATATATTCATGCTCAACTGCAAGGCCAGGGTGGATTTGCCTATCCCCGGGTCGCCGCCTAAAAGAATTAAGCTGCCGGGGACAATTCCGCCGCCTAAGACCGCGTCAAATTCGTTTATGCCACTTTTTAACCTTGGCTTGTGGCCTTCATCGATGCTTGCAAGATCAACTGAATTTAAAGCCCTGGCGGGCTGTTTGCCCGAATTTATGGTTTGATGTTCTTCCAAAGTATTCCATTGCCCGCAATTTTGGCATTTACCCTGCCAGCGGGGCGTTTTGTACTCACAATTGGAACAAATAAAAACTATGTTAGATTTTGGCATAAAAAATAAACATAATAAAGACAGCTATACTATTATAGCACTTTTGGGGGCTTTAAATTTTGAGAACCTCTACTGATTTAAATCCAAATAGTATAACGCGCCGTCCTGGGCGTTCTTGAAAAACAGTTTATCGCCTAAGCTGTTTAGGAACAAATCCCTGCCGTCAACCGCCGTGGCAGCGGCCGCATATTGCTTCTTTTCTAAGCTGTTTATATCCATTTGGAAGAAGGAGTCTACGGTTAAAGTATTTTCTTCCACTCCCCCCGAATTAGGCACCGAAGCGTATATGGTATTGCTGTCCTTGCCCCAAACTGCCTTTTCCACCGTAGTATTTAGACCTAAATTTCTAACTTCACCTAAGGTCAGGTTGTAAACCCATAGCTGGTACTTTTGGGTTGCAATATCTCTTTTGCCGAATAAAAATCTTTGGCCGTCCGGGCTCCATAAAACCCCAAAATTTTGTCCGGTTTTTACAAGAGCTTTCCATACCTTACCGTCTGCGGTAACAGAATTAATTGGGTTGGTATCACCCGTATTCTGGGTTTGGAAATACAAAAGCTGGTCTGCATTGGGAGAAATATGAATGGCGTTGTCCGTTTCCCACATTTCTGCCAAGTCCTTATAATTTTTGGTATCCGGGTTAGCTAAACTCAAAGTCGCTTTCCCACCCTCCACCCAAACATACATAATTTGGGTACCGTTGGGCATCCAGTCTAAGGCTTTAACCTGCTTGGGCAAGTCGGTAAACGTGGCTGAATCGTAATTAAAATAACTGTAGGAAACTATGCCGGCGCCGTCCTTTAACTGAACTATAAAATCCCGGGTCTGGGAGGGCCAGAGCACTTTAACAATATTTGCCTTAGACGGAATGGCAATAAGTTTTTTGCCCGTAAGCGAAAGCCTACCCTGGCTTTCGTAAAAATTGGCAACATATAAATTGCCTTTGTTATCAAAATAATTTATTGCCTCGCCGTTAAACCACAAAACCGGTGAAACTATTTGACCGTCTGCCTCGTCGGTGAGTTTGACTAAAGTAGAACCCGCGGACGGGCTTGGTGCAGGGTTAGTGGGTGTGGGCGAAGGAGTGGGTATAGGCGAAGGGCTCGGGGTGGTTACAATGGGGCTTTCTACAGGCTTATTAAAATATTTGGAATAAATTAAAAACCCCAAAGTGCCCACAATAAGCAAAAAGATTGCCCCTAGAATTGCTATCGCTTTTTTGTTCATCCCTTTAGAAAATTAATTGTGTTTGTGTTTCTTGCAGGCAAACCTGCCTGTTAACTATGCGAAATTTGGTTTTTAGAGATAAGTCCCGTTAGTCTTATGGGATTGATTTTTGTTTCTTACAACCGGTTATAAACTTAATTAAATATATTATAGCATAAAATTGCCAAAAAATAAAACGCTACCGGCTAATTAAAAACTACCCGTTACTCCGCCCCCGCCGCCACCCCCGCCTCCTCCTTTAAAAGCCTGGCAAACCGAACCATATGCCTCACTAAAGCCGGAAATAAACGCTCCGAATTGCGCGCCATAGCTGTTGCACGAAGCCCAAAGCAATCCTGTAAAAATTAGGAAAATTAAAATAATCAGTAAAACTGCTAAACTGTTCATGGCAATAATATTCGCTTTAACCGCGTAACTAAATTTAATTTCATCGGCCAGCTTGTCGCCCGCCCTCTTAAACAAATCACCTTTGAGCAAAGGAAGCCTTATTCTGCCGACCGCAAATTTTATCAAAGGCTTTTTTAAAGCCCACAAAAAATCTCCCAATATAGCGCCCACAAGAATTGTCAGCCCAAATGAGACAATGGAAAATGACCACGCCATAATTGCCCAGTACAAAAGCTGTTCATTTATAAAATGATTAACCAAAGTGGCGGCCTCTTTAATCTCCGCGTCCAAAACCGGGGAGTTGTCAGCCTGCGCCGCAGGGTTTTGAAAATTTGGCACGGCCGGCTGGTCATCTTCGTCTTCGTCCTCATCTTCAGCAGGTTTGGCGTCCGGGTCTGTCTGACCGCTCTTTGCTGGATCGTTTGGATTTTGCGGAGGCGCAGCAAGTGCTGATGCTGGCTCATTACCCTCTGCTGCTAAAGGCGCGGGCGCTGCCCCACCGGATGCCAAAGGAGCAGCCGCTCCAAGCCCACCGCCTAAGCCTGCACGGCTCAAACTTTTTTCAGACCCGGGCCCTGTATTAGCTTTATCTTTATTGGCCGAAATGTCACCGAGTTTTTGGCCTAAATTTGCATCATTCTTTGCCAAATTTTCCATTCCCGCCGGAGGTTTAGGCCCAACTCCGTCCACATCACCTTTGCCCGGGAATTGCCCGTCTTCTTCTGTTTTAGGTTGTTGCCCCTGTCCTAACTCCCCCTCGTCCCCTAAATAGGCTTGCAGATCTTGTGCTGCCTGGGCTTGTTTGGTTGGCTGTCCGTTGGCCGATTGCTTACCCAAATCCTTAAGCGCCATCTGCAAATTTTCTTTGCCTGCCGGACTTAAATTTTCAACATTGCCTCTGCCTAAACCTTCTAAAATTTCTTGTCTGGTTTCGTTATTAGGGATTAAGCCGGGATTTTTGTAAATCTCCTCACCTACTATATCCATATTTTGCTGAACACTCGGAGGCGCTTTTGCTACTCTGGCCGGAGAAGATGGAGCTTGTGATCCTACTGCTTGTGATGTTTTAGACAAATTAGCATTTATTTGCTGACCGCCAGAGCCTCTTGTGGGCGAACTTGCTAAAACCGATTCTTCCACAGATCCTTGGGTGCCCGGGCTCCCGGTATTTTGGTTTTGCCCCAAAACTTGAGTTTGAGCTGATGCAGTTACATTTAACGAGCCTCCGCCTCCTGAAATGGCCGTGCTAATTGAACCGGATCCACCTGTGGATGTTTGTAAGTTGCCCGAAATTGTCCCGCTGCTACTAATTGCCCCTCCGGCCCTTACTATTTCAGACTGTTGCCTTACTATTCTTGAAGCTGCCTGCAACTGATTACTCAATGAGCCTGTTTGGGAAATAGCCTGTGAGCTTAACGAAGCTTGTAAAGCCACGTGCGCCTCCTGGCTCAAATTGGATAAATTCCCCGATTTAAGCCCGGCCAAAACTTCTCCTCTTACTGCGCTGTTAACAATAACCGTTGGATTCTTGTCTATATATTCGCCAACCAGCTCAAAAGATTGCTTCACGGTTTCCGGTAAAGGTTGTTGCTCAACATTGGACTGGATTTCTTCTTGGTCGTATAGATCTTCAGCTTGCTCATCAGAAGCAATTTTCTTACTTTCAACCTTTGAGGAAGCACCAACTTTCTTTTGGCCAGGTTTGGCATCATTGACCGAAACAGGTTTGGATCGAAAAGGCAGGACTACATTTTTGGCAGGAGCATCTTCCCCTGCTTTATTTGCTTGCGAGCTGTCTGCATACGATGTATTTCTATTTTCTTCCTCCTCTTCGTCTTCTTTTTTGTCTGAGTAGATCGCAGACGGCTGAAGTGTCAAATTGTGGTTGCTCCATGTAGTCAGTTTTACGGAAAAGACACCGTCTCCTCTAATTAAAGTAGCCAGATCCGGCACAGTAAACGCAATCCTAGAATCATTACTATCCGATTTTTTTAATACCGGTTTACCGGAAAAGTTTGCACTCTTAAAAATATCCAGGCCATTTCCTTCAAATGCCAAAGAACTTCCTTTTTTTAAAGGAAGGTACTCGTCGGGCTTGGGAATAAATAAACCCTGCCCGATAAAAACCTTGTCAATTGTCACACTCCGTCCGTCTAGAGAAGCTGTGTTGGGGAGCAATAAAACTACGTCAGACTTGTTATCGTCCGCTTTTGGTAAATTTAGTTTTCTTGCCGGTTCGGCCATAAAAAATAAAATAGTTAGAAACTAGTAGGTAGCACTTAGGATCGAATCCTACTTTCTAACTACTAACTGCTAACTACTTATAAAAATATCTATGCAGCTAATTTGTCTTGTTCGTCCTTTATATCCAAAAGTTGTTTTGGATCTGTGGTAATAATTTGGTCTTCAACATAGGAAGCGTAAATTTTAATAGCCGCGTGCTTGAGGCCTGCAAAAAAAATACCTTCACCTACCTCGCTTTCCAGCAGCAAATACTTTTCGCCTTCGGTTAAAAAGAAAGTTTCCGCAACCACATTTATTGCCGCCGGACTTTGCTTTAGTAAAATTTGGATGGAAGAGTTGGTGACAATAGGCTTTCCGTATGGGCTGGCTAAAAAGTCAGCCACGTCCTGGGTAATGGTTGAAAGCCCCAAATAATATTTTCGGGCGCGTTTTGCTATGCCAAACAAAAATCTTGCTGAATCTTCGTGCTGCATTAAAATCCAGGCTTCGTCCACCGCTAGAATCCTTTTCTTCAGCTCACTTCTGACCACGTTCCAAATATGGTTTAAAATTATATACATAGCTATAGGCCTTAAAGACTCTTCCAGGTCCCGAATGGAAAACACCACCAGCTGGTTGTTTAAGACCACGTTCGTCTGTTGGTTTAAAAGGCCGCCAAAGGTTCCTTGGGTGTATTTTTCAAGTCGCTGCGCCAGGCTTTCCGCCCCAACCATGCCGTTTAAAATTTCTACCAAATCGTTCATAGTGGGCGCTTCAATATTTTTAAAAGTCGGCAATTGGGCGGTAATGTCTTTCTTGGCATAAGCCTGCCAAATGGCTTTATCCATAAAAGCTTCTTCGGTCGGGGTTAGTTTGCCTAACATTAAACCAAAAAGTCCTAAAAGATTTATGACCGCGCTTCGTAAAACGTCTGCGTTGTCTTCACCTTCAAGGCCCGAAGGCAGATCGAACGGATTAATGCGGGAATCGGAATTTAATGACACGCTTAAATAAGTGCCACCAACGGCCTGCGCTAAATGCTGGTACTCATTTTCAGGGTCAATAATAATTACATCCACTCCCACCATTAATGAACGCAAAACTTCCAGTTTCACTGTATAAGATTTGCCCGCGCCGCTTTTGGCGAACACAACGGCATTGGCATTTTCCATTGCAAACCGGTCAAAGAGGATTAAACTATTATTGTGGCGGTTAATGCCGTACAAAATTCCGTCATTTGACGTTAGGTCAGAGGAGACAAACGGAAAACAAGAAGAGAGCGGGCTGGTGTTCATATTGTTGGCAACGTCCAGTTCGTCCAAACCAAGCGGCAAAGTTGAATTAAACCCGTTTTGGGTTTGCATCATAGCCCGTTTGGTTACTACCAGCTTGGCTCCCAACGCGCTTTCTAAAGTAGCCGAGTGCTTGTCCAGTTCTTTTAAGTCGTCGGCGTAGATTGTAAAATACAAAGCAAATCTAAAATACTTTTCCGTGCCCTGCATTAAATTGTCACGCAGGCTTTCAACATCTTTATATGCGGTTTCGAGCATTGGGTCGCGTACCATACCCTTTTGCTGCGCCATTGCTATTTGGGAGCCAATTTCCCCGACTTTAGATTTTAATTTTTTTAAAATCTCTGCGGAATCTATGGGGTAAATAAACATAGACAAGTCGAGCGTGCCTTCAGATTGGATTACAAAGGACAGCCAATTAGAAGAAAGGAAACGCGGATAGGCCAGCACAAAAAAGCTTCTGCCAAATTTGCCGTTAAGCTCAAAATAAGAGCTGTTAAACTTTAAAGACGAAGGCGCAATTAAATCCTTTAAGGTGGTAAGGCCTTCTTTGTAGGTTTTTTCAAGGTCAGTTAAAGAAGCGCTGACTTTTTGCTGCATTTCGGCTTCGGCCAGTTTTTGTTTTCGGGCAACCAAATCTGCTTCGGTTGGTTTTGTAAAAATACTCATATTTACTCCGCTATCTTAATATCACCTAGCTGAGCCGGGTCTATAAGCGGGCCGGCTTCAAAATTGTAAGAGTTGTAATAAAGCTGAATTATCCCCTGGCTGTCTAGCTGTTGGGACTGAACACCCAAACTGGACAAGTTGGACATAAGCGAGAGCACGCGAGTGTTAAGTCTTTCCTTCACCCTTTCAAAATTTTCAATTTTTTTGGAAATTTCTTTCACCTTGCCGCCTCCGAAAAATTTAGAAAAAATTCCTCCGGCAGGCGGGAAAATGCTTTCCCCCAAAGGCACAATAATATAAAAATTTTTATTCATTATGCTGGCATTTTCTATAAGACGGGAAATAAATTCCGTGTACTCTTCTGTCTGCACCCTAAGCAGCTCATTGCTTTGTTGAGCGGACATTTTTTTAAGCTTGTCTATATAATGGCCAACCTCCATTTTCCGGCTTTGCATTAAAATTTGTACGGAAAAATCCAGGGAATTTAAAAACCGCTGGAAATTAAAAATTATGGAATCCTGCTCTTCCTGGCTCTTTAGGTCAAAATTAGTGCTGGAAACATTTACAATAGCCCGAAGCGTACCGTCGTCTAAAACCACAATTCCGTCTTTAATTTCTGACATACGCAAAAAACTTTGTGTGGGTTTGCCTGCCGGCTGTTTACTTTTTTGCATTTCAAACTTCATTTTTTGGAATTAACGAATTTTTCCTGCTGTCTCACGCTCGGCGGAGGCAGTTTTGCTCAACAAACTCTCCAGCTGTTTTAAGCGGGCCTGGGCGTCTTCCGGCGCAACCGACTGCTCATTTCTCTCCGATTTTACCTGCGCGTCTTTAAAATTAGACTTAAAAGAACTGTTTATTTCTTTGTGAAAAACAAAAACTTTCGGGGAAGTAAAAAATTGAATTAACTTACCTATGGAAGCGTACATTGGCCTGCCGTTAAAAGGGACCATTGCCAGCCCCAAACCCGGCAAACCCACAATTACAAAAAGCACCGCGCTGACTACCAGGCTCTTGGTTAGGGAAAAACCCAAAAAAACTATTGTGCCGATTCCAAAAATAATCCCAAACTGTTTTACAGTTAAAGGGCCAATAATTTTATCTTCTACGTCCGTAAATTGTGGTACGGGAAATTGCATACTTTTAATTAAATTATATCATACATAATTAAAGCTTATTTAATCGGACTGGATCTTGGCTAGCAAATCTGCCATGGTCTCAAACTCTGCCTGGCTTAAATTTTTTTCCAGGCCGCTGGGGACTCCAAACTGTCCCTGATTGTTTAAAACCCGGGCCCCTGTTTGTATATAACTCTTATATCCCGGACTTTTCTCAATATTGAAAAGCACCTCGTAGTAGCCATTTTGAATAATTAAATTTTTAATTTTGCTGACCACTGCATTCATATCGGCGTTTTGCAGCATATCAGCGGTTATTTTATTCAAATCGGCCAAGCTGGCTAAATTAATGTCCCTTTTAGGGCCGGATTTAGCACCCAAAGCAGAAGGGCTTTGTTCTGAAAGCGGCTTGTGTTGCTCAACATATTTTTTAATGGAGCTTAAAATTTCCTGGCTGGCTTTTTGGGAAGGGTTGCCAAAACTAATGCCCGCGGAAAAACTTGAATCCGGAGCAGAGGGTTGCTTATCTAAAAACTTGAGCGCATCTGGTTTTAGTGAGCTAATTGCCGGCGCGTCTTTGGGTTTTTCTGTAGAAAGCGTAGAAAGCGGTTGCACTGGCAGCTTTAGGGCTGCCGGATTAATAATTGGTTCGGACTTTGCATCCTGTTTTTGGGCTAAAGCGTTATTTTTTAATATTTCAGCAGGCGTTTCCAGCCTGGCTTTGTATGCTGGAGCAGCCGAATTTTCCTCCGGCGTCTCCGGCAAGGCCGGCTTTTCTATTTCCACTTTACTGGTGGCCGGCTGAGCCTCGACCGGCATGGGTTTTGGCGGATTTACTGTCGCCGGTTGGGGAGCTGCGTTTTTAATTTCCAATTCAATTTTTATTGGGCTTGGTTGAGGAGCCGGCTTTTCTTCTTTTGGCTTAGGGGCGCCCAGTTCTTTTTCCTCCAGAATGGATTTCAGTTTTTGCTCAAAAACAGATTTTTTAGGCTCTTCCGGTTTTTGTATATTTGGTATTTTAGGGACGGGCTGGTCTTTTTTAATTTCAGACCCCTCGGCTTCAACTCTTGGCAAATTTAAAATATGGCTCAACTTAGGAATTGCCGAAGGCGAAGCTTCCGGTTTGGGTTGCTGGATTGGCGGAGCAACTTTTTGCGGCTGCACGGGAGGAGGGGCAGTCTTTGGCGCAGCTGTGGCGCTGAGCAATATTCTTTCAAACTCATTTGACTGCTTGTCATTCATTAAATCTAAAAGCGACCACCATTCAATTCTCTCTTTGGAGTTTAAAATAGGAGAGGAGTTAATTAGCTTTTCTAATTTTTCTTTTTGTCCGGGTAACATAGGCTATATAACGTTCGTTTTTTTCTTTAGTTCTTCTAATTTTTGGTCTATTTCCTGTTGCTTATTTTCCCCTGCAGCTTTAGGGAAATTTTGAACATTTTTGCTCAAAAGTTCATGGATACTTAAAGGCCTACCGGGAAACGGAGCGGCTTTTGGCAAATTTACCGGGGGCAGCTTAATTGGTTGCGCCGGTTTTTCTGGCTGCTTCTGTGCTGTTTTAGGCTGGTTGTTTATTACCAGCTTATTTACTTGAGATCCCAACGGCCTAATTTCGGATATTGGCTTGAGTACAGGAGCACTCTTTGGTGACGGCGCTTGGGGGGACTTCAATGGCCGGTCTTTTTTAATTCCCCTCAACTCACCAATTATTTTATTATAGTTTGCGGTTTTTTGAGCTTCTCTTTCGTTTTTATAGCTTGCCAGGTCAGCCTCGTTTATTTCAGGTTTAGAAAACCACAAAAATAACTTTAACAGACTAGTTAGAAAACTTTTTTCCTTTGCAGAAAGCTGGGCCGCGCTTGTATTTTTCACCATAAAATCGGATATTTGTAGACTTCCGCGTTGTGTAATAGGCACAGAGCTGGACTGGGAAAAGTCGCTAATCCAACTGCCCACTGTTTTAGAGACTGTAAAATTTTCTTGGTTGCTTGAAAGACTATCCATAAAATCTTTAACAAATTTTTCTTCCCCAATCCATTGGTTTTCCACGGCCAAATATTGAATACCCCTAAAAAAATCCAACTTTTCAGCAAGCTGTAACAAAGAATTCTGAAGTAAAAACCTTACTTCGTCTTGAGGCAAGTACTCAAATAAATCTATTTCAAAATCTTCTAGCCTTAAAAGTTCATCAAGATTCCAATAATTCCTCCTCGCCATAGCCAAACTTTTAACGTCTAAAACTAAATACAAAAACATTAGCTTGTCTTCCTCGTTTAGCAACTGTCTTTTTTCTTCAAATAAAGACCAGAAAGATTCTTTTTCAGAAGCGTCATTATTTTTTAGGCCGGTGAAAATTTTTGCAAACTTCTCCAATTCTGCTGTAAAAGATTCTGCAATTAATAAAGTATCACCCCGGCTGGCTTCTTTATAAATACCCGAGAGGATATTTTTTTCCAGGGCAGGTAAAATTAAAATTAACCTCTGCTTTAAAGCTGCAGGAAATTTAGACTCATTTATTACTTGGCGGCAATTTTCTACTGTCATAAAAATTAACTACTTTGTAGCTTTATCAATCATATCCTCCAAATCAGTATCCTCCAACATAGTATCCAATTCATCAACATGATTCTTTGGAATGACTATCTGCCCTACATTTGGGCCAGTTCGATAAACTTTATTAGCCAAGTACTTATCTGCAATTTTATCCGGTCCTGCAGCAGCTTTTGATGCGTAGACAACAGATACGAAATTTGCGACTTTTTTTCTGACGTCTGCAGTAATTACTGCATCCGTTTTGAATTCGCCATTTCTGGCTAACTCTTGTTTATATTCGTCTTTAAACATATCCGTAACTGCCGCCAATTTATCTGCTGCAGTTATTCCGTGGTCGTCTAAAATAGCCACCATGCGCTCTTTTTGTTTATCTGTCCACTGGCCACGGCCCGCAGCCCAAATGTCCGTGTTATTTAAATGAGTTAAAGTATAATTCCCCGATTCTCCCAATACTTGTTTTCTATTACCCTTCGCATTTAAACCCAAAGCTGCATTGGTTGTGCCCAAAGAATTATGGAATGTTGCGGATTTTCTTTCGAGCTTGCTAGCATTGACATCGCGTTTCAAAATTTGGTTTTGCCTTCTGTCTGCATTTATGTAATTGCCTTCGTCAAAACCTGGATTTGCCCCAACAAAAGCCGCTTTTTGAGTTGCAAAAGCAGGATCTGACAGCATACCTTTTTGCAAATCTGAATATTGTTGTTGACTTAAAGTATTGGCTTCAGCATAATTCCTGACCCATTCATTATAATTTTTCCAGTCTTGCTCGCCCACAACTTCAAATTGTCCAGTTGCGGTATTCTTTTGAACATGAATAGGGTTTTTACCGTCAGATAATTCTGTCAAAGTAAAATCTGCAATTTTATAACCCTGCTCAGATAAGGCTGTTTGAAACTCCTCATTAATAGAAGAAGAAATTACCCCTTTTTCCTGCCAATCATCTAACATACCAATAATGTTCGGCTGGTTATAGTCCAAGCCCTTATTATCCATAAATTGATTTAAATGCTTATTGGGAGCAGCTCTAAGAGCTTGCGCCAAAAGCATCATACCGGCTTTTTTATCTCCACCTAAAGCTCTTTTTTCTAATTCATCAAGACGTCTGACTTCTTCTGTTTCGTTTCCGGTATAATGTCCGTAAACTTCGTTTAACCTTTCTTCACCTTGTTCCAACATAGCATGATACATAGGATCCCTGCCTTCTCTTCTAAATCCAGGAATGCCCCTCTTAACTTTTAAGGCAGCGGCTTCGCGCAAATGCCCAAGCTTCTCTCTTTCTTTTTCAGAATCTTGTTGGGCGGCTTTGAACGTCGAAGGCAAATGCAACGCCGCATATGCAGCTCGTTTGAAAGCTCCTCCACTTGCAAGGCCCAAAGTTTTCTCGTCGTACTTTTGTTTGAGTTTTGACCCGCCGGCTTTGGCAAGCCAACCCGCTCCGGCAAACGGAGCGCCAAAGCCCTTTTGAGCCAAAGCGGTAATTCCGCCTGCCCCGTAAACGCTCGCCTGTTCAGCAACTTTAAGTGCCGCAATCAAAAAAATTAAAAGCAAAAGGTTGCTGGTAACTTTAATTACAAAATAGCCAAAGCCTGACCCGCCCAAATCTCTGTCTAAATTACCGTCAGAAATAGATTTTAAAATTGGGTTGTCCCGCGTGGTGTTGGAGATTACCGCAGTCAAGTTTAAAAAGAAAGCCATTATGGGAGTAAAGAAGGCGTACTTTAAAAACTCCTGCCACCACTTGGCCCTATAGCTGGCCATGGAAGGCAAAACCCCGCAAGCAAACGCGACAGGGGAAATTAACAACAAAATCCACAGCGCAATAATTCGGATCATTAAAAATGCGGCAATGGCGCAAAAAACAATAAACGCTCCCCAAGAAAGCGCCAAATAAAAAAGCGGCGTTACAATTGATGAAAAAGATGAACTGTAGCTGCCAAAAGATGTGGCATCCAAAAATGACGAACGCCAATTTTTGACCATTAATTCCCCTGCCAGACTGCGTATTACCTCAACATTAGCCGGCAAAAATTGCGCTTGGATAGTGTCTGCAAAACCTAAAATTATTTGCCCTATAACCAAACTAAAATTTATGGTCAAAGCCGCAATAATAAGCTGGACCAATAAGTGCTTGTACTGGTAGCTCTCAACCCTAAACAGCGTAGCCAGGCCAATAATTATTAAAGCTAAAATGAAAAGTATGTTACAAATATTCCTGACAATTTCCCAACCCGGATAGATTACCGCCACAAAAGTATCTGTATACGGATGAATTGAGAGCATGGCCTGGATAATTGGTGCCACCAAATAGAAGAACACCACGTACACAAATTCCTGGAGCAAACCAACTGCAAAATTAACAACCTGGCCTAAAAACCCCACCAATGAAGTAGGGCTACTTTTGCCTTCACCTTCTTTTTGTTCATTACCCGTAATTTCCACCAATATGGGTTTGGCAGAAATGGTAGTACCGTCGCTAAGCGCTGCGATAACGGTCAATTCATAGCTCTGTTTGTTTAAAGGGTAAATGCAGGTAAGCTGGGTGGCTGTCCCGGACAAATTTTGTGGCTTGCTCAATTCGCCACTGCCTTTTGCATCACAAATAAAAGTGTAAGAATTTACGGAAATAGAAGTTCCGGCGTTGAGGTAAGTAACGGTATATACCTTATTCACGCCTTTGTTAACAAAAGAATCTTTTGGAGTAATTTGTATCTCCGGCGACGAATTGCTTGCGGGTGTTACTTCCAGCTCAACTAAAGGCGAAAGTATGGACTGGGAGTTTACAGTCTCGCCAACAACTTGAGTCATACCTATATACCCGCCTATGCTAAAAGTAGTCTTTTTCGATACCAACAAGTGGCCTCCAACTGTGTAAGCAAAACTGCCTGAAAAAGCAGTGCCTATATTTCGGGAAACTAAATTGGAGGCCGTTACCTTTGCGCAACCGGGAAGCCCGGCCTGTGTAGGGCAAACCCCAACATACAAAGTTTTCTGTTCCTGCGCATACCTTTCTAACAGCTCGGGGTCTGTTACACTGTAAGTAATGGTTACTGAATCCCCAACCTTGGCTGTAGCAGGACTAATGCTCATATTTAAGCCGTCGCATACTGTATCTGACCCGCCAACACCGCTGTTAGTTGTGCAAGCAGCCAAAGCTGTTTGCTGGAAATAAAATACGCCCGCCAAAACTACCAAAGCGGGTAATATAAATTTCAAACTAAAAAATATGTTTTCTTTGTATTTTTGTCTCAAATTTGTGCTGGGCAAGGCTGTAAATCCTTAATAAAATAAGACTTTTTCCAAGCTCAATTAGAAAAATTATACCACATAAATTCTAAAAACACAAAATTCATCCACAGTTATGAACTTTTTAAAAAATATAAGCCAATTTCGCGCAAAATGGCTTTAAATTTTTAATGGAAATTTGTATTCTTAACCTATGGACCTAAGGAAACTTAAAAAATTATCCCTGCTGCTTTCAATTATTTGCCTAACTTCTGTAGGTTGTTCCAAACCCACCGCGTCATTTGAAGGAACAGACCCTTATAACCGCAAGCTGCTGGTGTCAAACCAAATTTTGTGGGTGGAAATTGCGGACACGGAGGAAAAAAGGCGGCGGGGACTGTCTGACAGGAATTTTATGGCTGAAGATGAAGGGATGCTATTTTACTTCGAAGCAAAAAATCCCGAACCGGTTTTTTGGATGAAAGACACAAAATTTAATTTGGATTTAATTTGGATAAAAAGAAATAAAATTGTTAGCATAACTCAAAACGTCCCGGCGCAAAAGCCTGGGACGCCAGATAAAGATTTGCCTCGCTACTCTGCCCCTTCCCTTGTCGATGCAGTCTTGGAGGTTAACGCGGGCTTTGCTGAAAAAAATGGGATAAAAGTCGGAGATGAAGTAAGGCTAATTGAACAAGATTAAATAAGATTTACCTGCCTGCCGGCAGGCAGGAATGATTGAACATGATTTTTTTATTCTTGTCATTCTTTTAAATCATGTCAATCTTGTCACTCAACTTTACCCAATCCTCAATTGAAAGTTCCTGGGGCCTTACGGTGGATTTTATGTTTAGTTCAGATAAAATTTTGAGGACGAAATTTTTGTCTTGTCCCAAATTGTTTACCAGCGTGTTATGAATTTGTTTTCTTTTGCCGGCAAAACAGGCTTTTATTATTTTAAAAAACTTTTTTTCGCCTGCAATTTTATATTTGGGCTTTTTAAATAAATCTATTTTCAAAATTGCGCTGTCAACTTTTGGGGCAGGATAAAAATTTTTTGCCGGTACAATTTGGACTAATTCCGGCTTGCCAAAAAGTTGGACGGAAATTGCGAGGATAGATAAGTCCCCTGCTTCGGCCGTAATATTCTGCGCAACTTCTTTTTGTGTTAAGACAATAACAGATGTCGGTTTAAATTTTGCGGTCATAAACATTTGCAAAATTTTTCCCGTAATAAAATAGGGAATGTTGGCAACAACCTTGTAACTGCTAAAACCCTGCTCTTTAAAAAATTCCTGGAAATTAAATTCTAAAGCGTCCGCAATTTCAAAACGAAAATTTTTCTTGTGGTCTTTTTTTATTGAGTGGAGTATGGGGAAAAATTTTGCATCTTTTTCTATGCTCAAAACAAACCCCGCTTTTTGGCAAAGCAGCTCTGTCAGGTTGCCTATTCCCGGGCCAATTTCTAAAACCGCATCCTCAGAAGTTAGCTCAGCCGCATCCACAATATCCAGCAACACTAAATCATCCACCAAAAAATTCTGTCCGTAGGTGAAATTTGGCCGCAAGTTATTGCGTTTTAACAGTTGTTTAAGTTGCTCAAGGTTCATAAACTATTCGTTAGTTATTTCATATTCAAGTTCGCCGTCTGCTTCTTTAAAATGCTCCTTAGCCATGCCTCTGTAATCTATTTTGTCCTTTGGCAAAGCCTTTAAAATCCGGGAAGGCAGGCTGCTTTGCAAATTACCAAACACCCTGCGGGCATGGGTATACACTAAAAACAAACGTTTACGGGCGCGGGTTAGGCCCACATAAGCCAGGCGGATTTCTTCGGAAAGCTCCTCCGGGTCAATAAGGCTTCTGGAATGCGGCAATATCCCCTCTTCTAACCCGACAAAAAATACGTTGTCAAACTCAAGGCCTTTAGCCGAATGAAGCGTCATTAAGGTTACCGCGTCTTTGCTTTCATCCTTTTGGTCAATTTCGGAAATTAGCGCGACTTCCTCCAAAAATTCCGTGGCCGCTTGCCTCCAGGGCAGATTTTTAAATTTATGCGCAACGTTAATTAATTCCAAAACGTTTTCGTAACGGGATTCTCCCGACTCGCTACCGTCCCGCAAATATTTTTCATACCCGCTTTTTTTAACTATTACTTTCATTAATTCCGGAAGGGTAAAAGATTCATTAAACAGGAAAAATTCTTCCAGGAGAGCAAAAAAATTTTGTGCGGCTTGCCACGCTTTTGGCTGGAGTTTAATTTCAGAAAAAGCAATTCTGAATTCTGCTATGCTTCTGTCTTTTCCATTATTAGTAAAATTTAAAATAAAATCGCGAATTCCTTCGTACGACTTGTCACCAATGCCCCTGGGCGGCTCGTTAATTACCCGTTTTAGCGAAACTAAATCTTTAAAATTTAAAGCCAGGCGCAGGTAAGCCAGCACGTCTTTTATTTCCATACGTTCGTAAAATTTCAGACCGCCGACAATTTGGTAAGGGATAGAAGCTTCAATAAGCGCTTCTTCCAAATTTCTGGATTGCGCATGGGTGCGGTACAGGACACAGTACTCTTTAAGCGATTCGTGTTTTTTTGGCATTTGCGGAAGCAGGCCCCTGCCAAAGCCGGCGGAATAATTCGCCTGCATTTTTTTAGCTTTAATAAACCTGTCCAAAATAGAAAATGCCGGCTTGTCGTCGCCAAGATTGTGAGTATTGTCCAACGCATATTCCAGGTCGCCGGGCTGGTTTGTAGAAAGGCTAATTATAGTCCGCGCCACAAATTCTGCTTCCCCCCTTTCGTCGTCCTCGCAAGTTAAAATAATTTTCTCCCCCTGCTCATTGTTCGTCCACAAAGTCTTTTGCTTTTGCTGCGGGTTTAGCTCAATGACTTTTTGCGCCGCGTCCAATATATTTTTAGTGGAGCGATAATTTTGCTCAAGCTTAATAAGCAGCCCTTCGGGGTAATCTTTTTCAAAATTTAAAATGTTAGTTATGTCCGAGCCGCGGAATTTGTATATGCTTTGCGCGTCATCGCCCACCACAAAAATATTGCGGTGAGTGGCCAAAAGCGTTAAAAACAGGTATTGGGCGGCGTTCGTGTCCTGGTACTCGTCTACCAGTATATAACTAAACTTTTTGCGGTATTTTTCCAAAACTTTTGGGAAATTTTGGAAAATTTTAACTGTCAGCATAAGCAAATCGTCAAAATCCAGTGCATTTTGCCTGTATAGTGAATCCTGGTATTGGCTATAGACTTCCAAAAGCCTTTCCCGCAAAGGCGATTCCAAACCTAAATTTAACTCCGAAGGGAGCTGCAAAATATTTTTTGCCCTGGAAATAAGCGCACCAAACAGTGAAGGCGGCATACGTTTGGTGTCTATTCTTAAATTTTCCAAAATCTCCTTTATGACTTTCTGCTGGTCCTGGCTGTCAAAAATTACAAAATCGTTGCCGTATCCTAAAACGCCTATTTCGTGGCGCAAAATTTTGGCGCACACGGAATGGAACGTTCCCATGGTTAAATTATCTGTTGCAGATGTGTACCTGGCCAACAAAGCAGAAATCCTTTGCCGCATTTCTTTAGCCGCCTTGTTGGTAAAGGTTAGGGCCAAAATATTCGCCGGATGCGCCACTTTCTTTTCTATTATATAAGCAATGCGGTGGGTTAAAGTTTTGGTTTTCCCGCTGCCGGGCCCGGCCAATACCAAAACCGGACCCCCGGGGGCTTCTACCGCCTGCCTTTGCATATTGTTTAAGGAAGATAAATCCATCCCGTTAGAAGAAAATTAAAAATTGTATTTATAGACAAAAATCGAACAGATTGAAGAAAACTAATACCCGTTAAAAATATTAAACTTCTAACGGGATCCATTAGGTCATCTTATCATACAATCATTTTATCATTCTAACATCCGATAATTTTTTTACTTGAATTTTGGCAAGATGATAAAATGTCAAAATATGCTTTATTTAAGCCATAAATCATTAATTTTCTTATAAATAAAGCCTCAACTGACAACTTGTGGATGAAAAACCTTGTCCCATAAAAGCATCCTTGCTAAACTAGTCAAAGATAAAAAACATGGACTTGCAAAATATAAAATATCGGCTTACTAAAGCGAGAAAATTACTTTTCAAACTCTTTTTCTTCGCTCAATATTTCACTAAAAGACTGTTTTTCCAAATTAAGCGGCGCGCACCGCTTCTTAAGAAGCTCCATTTAGAAAGTTTTCCCGCCATCCATTTGAATAAAATGGATTGGATGGATTTTACACTCAAGTTCGCAGGCGAATTATTAGTATTGGTTTTGGCCCTAATGGTAGTGGGCTTAAACCTTTTTTATTTTGGAGGAGCCAAAGATTCTGTTTTTAAAGACTTTAGTTTGGCTTCGGTTTTCCTAAACCGCCACACCCAGCTAAACCCAAAGCTCTATGCCAAAAACAGCCAGGTGGTCACCGTGGTTTCCAGCGGCGGCCTGTTCCCCACTGCCTTGGCCGACGACTTTGCGGGCCTGGATAATTTAAACCTTGCTGCTTACAGCGCTGAATATGAAGATGAAAACTTATTGCTCGGCAACGAAAGCACTATTTTGGCCCCAAACCCGGACAGTGTCCAGAGCTTGATTGAAAAACAAATCCAGGTTTACCAAACCCAAAGCGGAGACACATTGGGCTCGGTGGCTCAAAAGTTCGGCATTAGCCAGCAAACCATTATTTGGGCCAACAACCTGCCTTCCAACCTAATTAAGCCGGGCTGGTATTTGTTAGTTCTGCCGGTAGACGGTGTTGCGGTAAAAGCAGACAGCAACGACACCCTGCCCGATATTGCGGCCAAGTACAACCCTCAAAGGTACAACACGGACAAAAAAATTAGGGATGAAGCGGCCGAAAAACTGCTTGATAAAATTATTTCTTATAACGCGCTGGAAAACGCCGAAGATATTGACGGCGGACAGGTTATTATAGTGCCCGGCGGGGCCATTACCCAGGCTCCGGCGGCCCCAAGACCGGTGACACAACCAAAGCCCACGGGCAGCGGAGCTTCCGACGTCGTAACCAGCATAGGCTCAGGCTATGACGGCATTGGTCACATTTTCCCCAAAGGTTACTGCACTTGGTATGTAGCTTCCCGCATGAAAATTACTTTTGGCGGCAACGCCAAAAACTGGTTAGCCAACGCCAAAAGCTCCGGTTATGTGGTTAAAGGGCCTTCTGAACCCTCGGCCAGGACAGCTGTAGTTACAACCGACGACAAACGCTTCGGCCACGTAGCCCTTGTAGAAGAGGTTACTGACACTGCCATCTTTGTCACGGAAATGAATTTTGTAGGCTTTAACAAAATTAGCCAACGCTGGATTCCGAGAAACAGCAAAACCATTCGGGGTTACATTTACCCATAAAGCATTTATAAATCACCAAACGCAAAGCGGCCGTCGAATTTAATTCGATGGCCGCTTTTCTATTAGATACGAAGGCTTAATCTAAATAAATTTTGTTATTCCTGCACCGTTCCCTTATTAAAACCATCATTGCCCGGCAGGCTGCCGGTATTTAAATCTTTGGCGCTTGCGCTAACCTCTTGCAAAGTGAATGAATCTCTGGCCGTAAATTTAATATCTTTTAGCAAAACCGGGCTCGTGCCCACCTGGGTTTGATTCGGGTTAAACACCAACTGGAATTCCACGGCTTTAGCGGTAGTAAATTTGCCTGAAAAAGCGGGCAAGTTGCCAAAATTCCAGGTAAGCTTACCGGTGCTGGCATCGAAGTCTATTTTCTCGCCCGAACTTACGCTGGAACTCACAAAACTGCCAAAGCCAAGGGGAATATAAGCAGTAAGCTGGCCGTTGCCTAAGTCGTTACTGGAATTATTTAAAGCCAGTCTAACTTTGTAAGTGGTGGACAAACCCAGCTTTGGCGGGAGCTGCCCGGAAAAAAAGCTTAACGTTGCGTTAATGCTGGAGGGGCTGGAAATTTTAAAGCTTAGGCTGTTGCCCGGGAAAAACGACTCGTATTCGCTGGATTTAATTTTAATATTTGAAACCAAAGTTAAATTTTTAGAGGAATCTTTGGTGGCCGGGTCGCTAATTTTAAAATTAAAAGACAGCTGGCCGGACTCATTGGGCGCTAAAGTTTCCAGCTGCGAAACAGTGGACGCGTTCCAACTAATTGTGTTGTTGTTTATTTGCCCGCCCTCGGAACGGATTGAGCTTAAGTCAACGGCTTTAGAGTCTAAAGTAACGGAAATATTGACTCCATGGGCTAAAACACTGGAATTGTTCTGGTAGCGGACGCTGAAATTTAAAGTGTCTCCGGGGCTTGCAACGCCACTTAAATTTTCCGGATTCAGTCTTTGTTCCACCAGCAAAGGCAAATTGGATATTTCTGTTATAAAAGACGAGCTGTTTTGGACAAAAAATTGCCCGCCGTCACCTAAAATTAAAAACTCTGCTGTCGCGGTTTTGTTCTGGCCAGGAATTGACGAGCTAAAAGTACCCTGGATTTGGATGCTGCCTGAAGCCGCCTCAGCCAAGGCGCCAATATCCCAGGTGTCAGAACCCAGGGAGGGTGAAGGATTAGCTGAAGCAAAAACAAACCCTTCAGGATATATCATTTTAACTCTTGCGCTTTTTATTGCGGTATCAGAGTTGTTTTGGTATTTAATTAAATATTGGACTAATTGGGCATTGTTAGTGCTTGCCGGCCCTTCTAATTCAATTATTACATTGGAAGCTACGAGGGTTATTTCGGACTGAGCCTGTTTAACAAATTCAGAATTAAAATTGGCGTATTTGTAATGAAGCTTAATTTCTAAAGTTTTTTTCTCATTTAAATTACCCGATGCCTTGGTTTTTACAAACACCACTGCGTTCTGGCCGGAAATTAAATCGGGCATTTCAAAAAGGCTGTGGGACAGGTTGGAAGCATTGGGACTGCTGCTTTGGTACACTACCCCGCTTGGATAAGCAAGCTCTAACTCTAAATCTACCAATTTTTGCGGGTCATTGTTTTGGACTGTAATTTTGTACACGGCCTCGCCTCCGCTGGGCACATTTTGCGGCACTTCCACTGAAATATTTACGTTAGCCTCTAAAACCGGAGCAGGTGCGCTGGGTTTGAACGCAAAATAGGCCAAAACCGAAATTAACACTACCCCAACAAAAATAGCCCAAAAATAAATCTTATTGGCTTTATAAAAACCAAAAAATCCCCCTCCTTGGAGCTGCTCCCTTACAAACGAGCCCGTGGACGTGTTTTCCACAGACTTGGTTACAAACCCTTGGTTAGAAACTGCTTTATTTGGTTCAGAATTATTTATTTCTTCAGGCATGGTCTTTCATTAATTATAGCATATTTTCCTGTTTTAAATATTTTTCCGAATTAACCTTACGTTCCAATTGATTTTCTATAAACTGGGACAGAAAAGTCTGCAGTGGGCCAATGCCCGGCAGCCCAAAAAGCGATGGAATTTCCGGAAAATTGCTGCTTTTCAGTTTTTTAAATAATTCATCGTTGCGGTCCGGAACACCTAATCCCGAAGCCTCCAGAATTCCAATTTTAAATTTCGCCAGGCCTAAATCTATAATTCTGTCCGGATAAGATTCGGGGTTAAACAATAGTGTTCGACCTTGTGGAGAACCTATTGTTTGATCTTTGGCTCCATTAGCACTTCTCGACTTCGCTCGAAGACTATTTTGACATTCGTCATTTAAAAATTGTAAAAAATCCTGTAGCAGATTAAACAAAACTTCGTTTTTCTGCTCATCGGCAGTTATTTTTAAAGTCAGTTCTGTGGCGTAAAAAGCCGTCTTCATTGCCTGCAAATTTTCGCGTAAGTGATGATACACCTTTACTGTTTCGGCGGATATTATTTTCGGCATTTTTCCCAAAGTCAGCCTAACCTCCACTAAAAACAAAGCCTGCAGCTTTTGCTGCAGCTTTGACTTTGGCGATTTAACGGATTTTGCCAGGGCGCGGATTTTACCCTGTTCTTTTGTGAAAAAAGTAATAATTTCATCCGCTTCTTTGTAAGCCTGTTTTTTGAGGATGATTGCGTGATAAGTTTGTTCTCTCATAAATACATCGAATCTACGAATAAGGCGAATCAACGAATAACAACGAATTTACGAATTTTATAATTCGTAGCCCTTCGCAGATTCGTTCAATTCGTTGATTCGAAGTATTCTATATTTTTATCATACCCAGCCATATTGGCTTACCTGAAATCTCTGCCTGGATTTCAAAATCCACCTCTACTTCCAGGCTTTTGTTAATTTGGTTTACAAAAGTTTTCTTGCGGTCAAGCCCGGAAAGCAGTGAACTTTCCAAAGATTCATCCTGGGTGTTGTAATACAAGTCCACCAGCTCCCCTACTTTAAGGCCGCTCTTTTTGCGCAAATCCTGAACCTGGCGTTCCAGTTCCCTGGCCACACCTTCTTGTTTTAATTCAGGAGTCAAATTCAAATCCAAATAAAAATTCTTAACAAACTTAGTGCCCGGCAAAACCTCCACGCCTTCGGGCCGCAAATCTTTATCCAGCAAAGCATTGTCAAGCTTTTTAACATTGAGTTCGGCCAAAATTAGTTCAACTAATTCTGAACTGAGCAATGTTTTTTCGTCCTGCAATTCAAAAGCAAAATTCGCAAGCGGTTGGCGCACGGGTAGGGATTTTTGTTTGCGCACGGCCAACCCCAAAGACACAATCTCCCTTACAATTTCCATATTAGTAAGCAACTGCCCGTCAGCAGCGTCTAGGGCGGGCGTCCAGCTTTCTAAATGCACCGAATCTTTTCCGGTAAGGTCGCGGTAAATGAATTCAGACAAAAACGGCATAAACGGAGCAAGCAGCTTTGCTAGCTCGGAGAGCACAAAACTTAAAGTAACCAGGGAATTATGGCCGTCCTCCCCGCCCAGCTTAATTCTGTCACGGCTTCTTCTGACATACCAGGTGGATAGGTCGTTTATAAAATCTATAATTTCTTTACCCGCCCTTACGGTGTTGTAGTTATCCAAATTCCCGGTTACAGATTTATGCAATTCAGATAACCTGGCCATAACCCATTTGTCTAAAACGTTTTCTGACTGCCCGACTTTATGGTATTCCAGCTTCCTGCGCTCATACAGCCTTAAAAAACTCCAGCAATTGTAAATTAGCGCGTTAACTTTGCGGCTTATTTCAAGTACGCCTTTTTCGCTGAAATTTAAATCTTCCCCGGTAACTACCGGGCTAGAAAGCAAATAAAAACGCAAAGCATCCGCGCCGTATTTTTCTATCACCAAATTCGGGTCAGGATAATTATTTTTGGACTTGGACATTTTACTTCCGTCTTCGGCCAGAATTGTTCCGGTGGTAACCACATTTTTAAACGGCGCGTGGCCAAATAAAATTGTGCTAATAACATGCATAACGTAAAACCAAGCCCGGGTTTGGGGGATGTATTCCACAACAAAGTCTGAAGGAAACCTTTTTTCAAACAGGTCCTGGTTTTCAAAAGGCGCGTGTAATTCGGCAAAAGGCATACTGCCGCTTTCCACCCAGCAATCAACAACTTCAGGCACACGATTCATTGGCCCGCCGCATTTTTCGCATTTAAACCTTATTTTATCAATGTAAGGCTTATGGAGGTCAATTTGGGTTTGGGTATCGGGATAAACCTCGGAATAATTTAAAGATTTTTCCTTAAGCTCGTTAATAGAACCCACACAAACAACATTTCTGCATTCTTTATTTTCACATTTCCAAAACGGCAAAGGCGTGGCCCAGTAGCGGTTGCGGGAAATATTCCAGTCCGGCGCATTTTCTATGCCCTGTTTAAACCTGCCGTCCTTTAAATGCTCCGGGTACCAATTTATAGCCTCATTATTTTTAAGCAAATCGCCCTTTATTTCCTGAATATTAATAAACCAGGCAGGCAGCGCGTTATAAAAAAGCGGCGTGCCGCAACGGTAGCAGTGCGGGTAGCTGTGCAAATAACTTTCAGTTTTATAAACCAGGTTATTTGCCTTTAGCTCTTTGAGAACAATTTTGTCAGCGTCTTTAAAAAATACGCCCCGCAAATGTTCTGAAATGTTAGGCTGATTTAAATACCTGCCTTGGTGGTCCAGCATATCTTCTTTAGGCAAATTTTTCTCTTTGGCTAACTGGTAGTCTTCTTCACCATATAAAGCTGCGTTGTGGACTATGCCGGTACCGTCAGTGGTGGTTACAAAATCGGCCACATAAATTTTGTGAGCCTTCGATGAATCTCCACTTCCGCGTGACTGCGCGGCTGCAGTGTTTTCCGCGTGATTCCGCGATGCTACAACACCCGGGTACAAAGGTTCGTATAAAAGCCCTTCCAGCGCAGCAGCCGGAAACTCTGTAACCATTTCGTATTCCCCTTCTATGACGGATAAACGGTCTTTAGCAAGAATGTACCTCTCTTTTGTTTTTCCGCGTCTGTCCGCCGAAGCTTCAGCGAAGGCGGATGATTCCGCGCCTGTCCCGACGCTTGCGGTACGGGACTCCGATACTAACGTCGGAGCAGCAGCTTCCGCGTGATTCCGCGCCTCTTGCTCTATCATCACATAAGTTATTTCCGGTCCAATGTTGAGCGATGTATTTCCCGGCAAAGTCCAGGGTGTAGTTGTCCAGGCCAGCGCATAGGTGTTGTCGTTGGTTAAGTCGTTAATTATTCTTTGTCCTTTAGGCAGCTTGAATTTTGCGTACACCGATTCTTCCGTAACTTCGCGGTAGGAATTGTCCATAGCGACTTCAAAATTGGAAATTGGCGTTTCACAGCGTGAGCAATACAAAAGCACCTTACGGTCTTCGTAAATTAAACCTTTATTCCAAATTTGCTTAAGCGCCCACCAGACACTTTCCATATAGGAAGTGTCCATAGTTTTGTAGGAATTATCAAAATCCACCCAGCGGGCAACCCGCTTAATGGTTTTACCCCACTCTTCTGCGTACCTTAAAACATTTTCCCGGCACTCCTGGTTAAACTTTTCTACACCAATTTCTTCAATTTGTTTTTTTCCGGAAATTTTTAGTTTTTGCTCCACAATATTTTCAATCGGCAAGCCGTGGCAGTCCCAACCCCAACGCCTGCGAACAAACCTGCCTTTCATGGTTTGGTAGCGCGGCACGGCATCTTTAATTACCGAGGGTAAAATGCTGCCATAATGCGGCAAACCGGTAGCAAAAGGCGGCCCGTCATAAAAAATAAAAGGCTCGCCGGTTTTGGTTTGCTCTAAAGATTTTTCAAATATTTTATTCTCGTCCCAAAATTTTAAAACCTCTTTTTCAAGGTCATTAAAATTTGGAGGACCTGATGGTTGTTGTTTCTCTTCTGACATATTAGTGAAATTAATTTCTGTAGGCTTCTGTAGTGTTTCTTATTTGTAGTTCTGTAGCTTACATTTCCTCCGGCGCTTCAACTCCGAGCAAATATAACCCATTTTTTATTACTTGGGCGGTTGCCGTTATTAAATTAAAGCGAAATTCTTTCAATTGCTCATTAGTTTCGGCAAGCACGGGAACTTGCTGGTAAAAATTGTTAAAACTTTGTGAGAGCTCAAATAAAAAATTACAAAGGTTATTGGGAAAATAATCTTGCGTTACCTGCTCAACTATTTCCGGAAATTTAATTAATTTTCTTAATACCGCCAACTCAGAAGGTTCTAGCTGCAAGGTGCTGGGTTCAAAACTAAAACCTGAAACCTCCAACCTTGAGCCTTTTCTTAAAATCCCATGAATTCTGGCGTGTGTGTACTGCAAATACGGGCCCGTGTTACCTTCGAAAGACAGCGCTTTGTCCCAGGTAAAAGTAACTTCTGTTTTTCGGTTGTGCGAAAGGTCAAAATATTTTATGGCTGCAAGCGCAACTTTTTTCGCCACCTCTTCCTTATTTTCCAAGCCTGCATTTTTTTCTTCTATAATTTTTAAAGCTCTTTTGTCAGCTTCGTCCAGCACACTCCTAAGACTGACGGTTGTACCTTTACGCGTAGAAATTGCGCCTTCCGGCAAGGACATAAAGCCAACATCTACATGGACGCTGTCTGAATTCGCGGGATAACCGGCCAGTTCCAAAACTTTAAAAATTTGTTTGAAGTGATGTGTTTGCCGGTTGTCTACTACATAAATATTTTTTTGGAAATTGAACTGCTGTTTTCTGTAAGTGTAAGTTGGCAAATCCCGTAAAAGATAGGTGGTTGCTCCGTCGCTTTTAACTAAAATAGCGCGGCCCAGTCCATATTGTTCTAAATCTACATACAATTCGCCCTGCTCGCCTTTGGTAATTAATTTTTTCTCCTCCAGCTCTGCCAAAACTTCCGGCATATGCTTTTCGTAAAAACTTTCACCTAAGTTATAGTCGAACGGAAAAACTTGAAGTTCGGCCCGGTAATTTTCAAAATCTTTTAGAGATTCGTCCACAAACCATTTCCAAAGCTTTCGGTTTTGCTCGTCGCCGTCTTCTAATTTTTTAAATTCCTGCTTTGCCGCCTCGCGTAAGCTTGGGTCTGCCTCTATTTTCGCCGACATTTCTACGTATAAGCGATTCAGCTCGGTTATAGGGTCTTTTTCTAAAGCCACGCCGTCCGGCTTTAGTGTTTTGTAAGCGAGGATAAGAATTCCAAACTGCACTCCCCAATCGCCAATGTGCGTGTCGGAAATGGTCTTATACCCTTGGGATTTAAAAATCCGCAAAAGACAGTCGCCAATAACCGCGCTGCGTAAATGGCCAATATGCGGCGGCTTGGCTACATTGTTTTGGAAATATTCAACAATTATGTTTTTGCCTTGTCCGTTTAACGAGCACCCGTACAAATCCCTTTGCTCCAAAATAGCGCTAAGGTTTTTTAACAAAAAGCTTTTGGAAAGCTTAAAATTTACAAACCCGTTCTTTTCTTCCACAGCCTCAAAGATATTTTCGGTGTCCGCTTTTTTAACCTCTGCAATTAATTTGCCACTTACGTCTTTGGTGTCAATTTTGCCCTTTTTGGCCAATACCAAAGCTATGTTGGTTGCGTAATCGCCAAACGCGCTGTCAGGCGTGCTAACCTCAATTTTGTCCACAAAAGGAGCAGCTTTTAACTCGGCAAGCGCTACTGAAAGCAAATGGGAAAGATAATTTTTGGTTGTTTCACTCCTCATAATGTTCAATTATTATAGCATAAAATTGCTGATGTTTCATCAAAATTGTGATATTATTATGGCATGCGCAGTTTCGCGGAAAATAGAAGGGCAAAATTTGACTACGACATTAAAGAAAGCTTTGATGCCGGTTTAGTTTTGTCCGGCGCAGAAGTTAAAAGCATAAAAGGTGGGAATGTGTCTTTAGAGGGTTCATACGTAAGTGTTTCGGCTAACGGAGCCAATTTAATTAACTGCCATATTGGCCCTTACAAATACGCCCCCAATGAAAAGTATAACCCCACACAGCCACGAGCCCTGCTTTTAAACAAACACGAGATAAACCAAATGTTAGGCAAAGAAAAAGGCTTAACCGTTATTCCGTTAGAAATTTATTTAGGCAAGCGAGGGCTTTTAAAAATTAGAATCGGCTTGGGCAAAGCGCGGAAAAAAACCGACAAAAGGGAATACATAAAAAAACGAGAAGCCCAAAAAGAAATTCGCAGCTCATACTAACATACTATCATTTTATCATCTTAACATGGAACAAAAGCAAAATAATTACTTCGAGCAAATAAAAAACAAAATGGATTTATATGTCCATTTTGTATACCAATTAACTAAAAAATTTCCTAAAGAAGAGCTATACGGATGTACTTCTCAGCTCCGTCGCTCAACCCTTTCAGTTGTTTTAAACTTCATTGAAGGCTTTGCAAGAAGAAAAATTGCAGTAAAAAGAAACTTCTGGGAAACTTCCTATGGCTCTTTACAAGAATCCAAATATTTGTTGAATTTTTGCTTTGTTGAAAAATATATTCAACAAGATGACTATAAAAAGGCGGCCGGAATGGCGGAAGAAATCGGAGCAATGCTTTGGCGTGCCTTGGAGCCTTTGTCTGAATGATAAAATGTTAAAATGATACGATGATAAAATGAAACCGAGCACCAAAGAAAAACTATATATTTTAGTAATAATTTTTCTAATTGGCATTAGTGCCCAGTTCTATTACACTTATAGTTACGAGCCAAATAATAGAATACAAGTTTACTATAACCAGGAGCGGGCGCTAAATACGGAACTCATAAGTCTAATTCGTGACGCGGATGAATTTGTATATTTCGGGGTTTACACTTTTACGAGAGCGTATTCGTAATTCCAGAATGCTTGCCTTTAGCCTAGTAGCAGCGTTGCCTGCTCCTCCTGTAAATGCGAGTGAATCGGTGAAGCGGCTTTGGCGCGAATCGACTTCAATGGTATGAGATTACGTATAAGACTCGGCTTCGACCCAGATCATTCACCAGCGTGAGATATCGGTGGCCTTTGCGAAACGCCTTTTCATCGACTCCAATGTGCGTCACCGGTTCCGCTTTCCGTCGCTTCAGCCCACGTTTGACCGCGCGATCCATGATGCCGTGAATTTCATCCCAACTCAGATGAAGCTGTTCAGCAACCGCCTTCTGACTGGCCACCTTCAACCAATCGATCGCCAACCGTTCAAACAGTGCGGTGAATCGGCTACCCGGCTCCGCCCAGGAGAGCTTCACCACTTTAACCCCGTGCTCGACCGGCAAACTTCAGCGAGCTGAGGATCAGTTTTCTGTGGGGAGGGAGTGGAAGGCTCTGTTTTGCCGGAAGTTTCGTAGATTGGTTTCAGGAAAGATTGAGGGCTCACCAGTGTGGAGGAAAACACTACGAATTTCGTCGCTTTATCCCATATTTCTCATACCAACCATATGTCTTGAGCCACTGATACAACGCATCTCGACTAATTCCAAGCAACTGCGACGCCTCTCCAACCTCTTTGGTTACTTCAAAAACACGGGTAATTAGCCATTGTTTTAAGAGTTTGTCATGCTCTCTAAATTCTAACTTGCCCAACCGAATGTCCTCACCTGTAGGAGCCTGTATTAAAAAGTCACGACTGCAGCTCTCGACTTGTTCACGAATCTTCATCGCGTGTCTATGGAGCCCATCATGCTCGACGACCCCCTTGAGTTGCTCCCAAATCTGAAGCTGATTCTTAGCGCTGAGGATGTCCTGAGTCTCCACGTAGGTTCGCGCCAAGTATAAGGAGAGTACGGCCCTCAATTTTGCATCCGGCATTCGAGGCATAAACGAATCTTGCGGTGAAGGACCCTGCTTTCACTCCGCTGTGATGTACTTGACTCGCGATGAAGGTTGCAAAAAACAGCCTCACCATCTCGCACGCACAATCGTGCCCTTTCAGTTTGCCCGAGATAGTCATATACCTGCGACAGGAGACAGCGCAATTCTACTTGCGGTATTAGAGCCCCGTCCCAATGGCCGTCAGCGACAGAACGAGGTATAACCCACCCAAAAAGCGAATTGGCAAGGTGCGTCGTTTCTTTTACAGCCAACCGACCGTGATGCCAGGCATTCGCCAACTTCTCGTAGGACGACTTGTGATCCTCCAGCCGGTCAGTGGTTTCTTCAGGCCATTTGACGAATCGATTTTCTTCTTTCACATGGAATCCGTTGTAGGAGCCACCGACATTTCACATCAGTTTAATCAATCACTATTGAAAACCCTTGATTTCACGATGTCAAGAAAACCTAGAGTTTGTCATTTTTGTCGACAAATCCCTTGAAGCTTTTGAGATGGCATTTGCGATAGTGTTAAGTGTTTCGGGATTGGTTGACCAGAGGCTTCGAGTCCAGCGTTCCTTGAACTTCCTCTGTCTTTGTAAAGTCCCCCGACGTTTATGGTGCTTTGGCTCGTGTTCTGGCCAGGGCAACATGTTATGAGCTTTCTGGCAGCCTGAAGCGGATGCGGTGTCGGAAAGCTTAACGTATTTCGCAATTCTTAAGAACAGGCTTTGTCCTTCGCTGGTAAGGAATTCTGTTTGTAATGGATTCGAGACAAAGACTTGACTAGCTCGTGATTTGCTATTTGCTGAATTGGTCCTTCTGTTGCTGGCAGCGTCGCGCCTTGTAGTGTGTCTGAAACTTGACAGACGTGGACTTAATGCTGTACATTGAGCGCAAGGTATTGGGATTAATTCATTTGCAAGATACTGCCTATAGTGTTCTTGTCTCTGAGGTAAGAGATTTGGTTCTTGTCGCAGTTCGGGATCTTCGGCGCTCTCAGGTCTTGCTTCGCCGGCCATGCTCAAACAGGCCACCGTTCCCCAACCCTTCCTTTAGCCCGTACCATTTCCGTTTGACGTACCCAGAAGCAGAAGGAGGAATCTTGCAATGTTAGGGCGAACTGTGATCTTTACGGCCGCGGGTTTGTTGCTGTTAGGCGGTTTGACAACCACTGCCGGCTTATTAGCCACAGCGGTTGCTGTTGGCCAGCAGCGACCCGCATGGCCGCCACCATTACTGCCAGGTTATTCGTATGCACAACCGAGACATCCTGGACATCGGTGGGCGATGGTTAAATATCGTACACCCGTTAAGTTTCAGGACGCAGCTATAGAGATCTTACTCGACTCGTCTGTTTCCACGCCTGCCCTCCGCAAGGTGGAAATTCGGGATGTAGGCAACTCCGTGGTGGCGACGAAAGAGTGGAGCGCTACTACCGTCGAGGGAACTGTTCAAAGTCAGGCTTTCTATCAGTATCGGATCAGGGATATCTTCTCAAGTGTTCCGCCACCGAGCGCAGCTGAAACTCGAACTCGAACTTATGTAGTTCGCATATCGGCTTTCGATCGCCGCGAGGTCATAGAAACGATGGAGTTTCGGCTGGAACTCGTCCCATAGGTCGGTTAAAGAACGTTCTTTGGTAGAACGTTCTTTTTTTGGTTCTCAGTTTCCCAAGAGACCACCCTCCTTCAGCAGCAACAAGCAAGTACAGGTTTAAGAAAATATGGAGCATGGAGCGGAAATTGCGTCTGCTGATTCTAAATGTAATTGTTTTACTTAGCATACTGCTTGCGAGTTTTTCTCACCGCACGGCAGAAACGCAAACACCGCAAGCTCAGAACAGCCCAGCTTCTACGCGGCCCTATTGCTATTCAATTTTCGGTAGAAGACCGATTCCAATGGTTACGTACCAACTAATATTGTCTTCCAAGGTTGCTATGCCTAATGCCTGGACTACTGCAGTATCAAATGCAGCGACCGAATGGAATATGGTTGGGACGGCGTTTACGCTAACAGGGGGGAATACGATTATTCTCGCGACGGACGATACTGTGATTCGCGTACCCGGCGGCAACGTTTTGATCCAAAGGGGAAATGCAATACAAGCCACTATCGCCGGTACAACTATTACGATTTCCGTCGCGCTCACAGATGAAGAATTACGTTCTACCCAAATTGGTGCGAGCGTTGCAACAACTTCAACCGAATTCAACGAACTTACTCGTGCTGTTTTCAGCAGAGAGATAGTTGTGAACGGACGGGCAAACTGGATACTAACCGGCGCTATACCCACAAACGGGTTCGACCTTCAAGGCGTGGTTGCGCATGAGTTTGGACATATCGCCGGTTTGGCAAATGTGTCATGTCCTGGGCCCGTTATGCAGGAAACCATAGAACCTGGGCAACCACGCAGACTCACGGATGACGATAGACAAGCTCTCAGGCAAATTTATCCATCTAAGTGAGAGAGACAATTCCCTAATCGAGAAAACCCTTCTTGATTCATCGAAGCGTGTTCAATCGTCGCCCCGAAAAAAGGCTCTTCCGGGTTTTTAGTGGGTTACGGAGCCAGATCCAGCCCGCCACAGTGGAAGTAAATCGCATTGATGAAGTTCCTCTGATTGCGGAATCCGCGTGCCGTGTACTTCACCCACTGGATCTTGGCGTTCAAGGATTCGCTGGCCGCATTGGTGATCCGATGTTTGATAAACGTCAGAATATTTTCGAGACGACGTTTCAGCATGCGACCGGCTTCGATCATTGGCTTCAAGCGGCAGCGTGAAGCCCAGCTATACCAGCGGTCGAAGAATGACCGTGCCGCTCCGGTATAAACATACGTGAACAGGGTCGTGTAGTACTTGCGGAAGCAGTGGATGGCTGTTGGCCACCGGTTTGGGCTGCCATTCAGCAGAACGAAGCGTTCGGTAAATCCCTTATCGAAGATGTCGCTCATGGCAACTTTTTCGGAAGACAGGCTAATTCGTTGCCGTCGACTGAGGTTGAACTTGCGGATCTATACATTTGGGTGGTCCGGCGATATCCATATAGCGTCGAGCTCTGTCAGCAGTAGCCGGTCCCGTTCCTGCAAGACTAATCCATCATTGCCAGTCATCCAGCGCCTCCTCGGTGGACAGCGCCAAGGCGGCCCTGACGTTGATATCGTGCTCGATCTCTGAGCGGGGCATGGCCCATCGTCCACGGCATCGCGAAAGCAAATCTCCAGAGGAGGGCAATGCCTTGATCTCCGGCACTTGAATTTGCGACCAGCGATAGGAGCCGCTTTTGACAATCATTTGACGGTGAGGCAGGTGGCGGAGCAGTTCAGATAGCTGCTTTCCGCCACCCAGGGCTGATGCCATCTTGCTGGCATCATCGCTGGAAAGCTGAAACAGAACGTGCGTGCCGACAGCAAGGATTGCGGCCTTCATCTGCGGTGGATATTGCTCCAAGAATTGGTTGGCCGAGACGACTGAAATGCCGAACTTCCTGGCTTCGGACAACAGTGTGTCGATGCCGGCGTCGAAGGTCACGAGATTCTGGATTTCGTCGCAATAGAGCGTAAAAACCCTCCTCGATTTTCTTCGAAAAATCGCATGCTTGAGCTTGGCAAGAAATAGGCTGCCCAAGGTCGACGCCTGTTCGCCCAAACGGCCTTTGTCCAGGTTGAGAATGATCCAGTAGCCGTTATCCATCGCATCGAGTAGAGAAAAACTCGAGTGCTCCTGACCCAAGATGTGGCGAAAGTGCGGGTCCGCGGTAAACGCCGTCGTCTTATTCAACACCGCCTCCCTAAATGCAGCCTGCATCCCCTCGCTGATTCGGTCATATCGCGTCTCGAAATATCGGCGGACTTCAGGATTGCGAACATGCTCCAGGCATGCTGTCCGAAAGGCGGAATGAGTCAGCAGCGGTGCGATCTCAAGGAACGTGAGACGGCTTTCCGACAAGACATACAGTGCGTTCCTGAGCAGCTCTTCTGTCCTGGCCCCCAACGCGTCCAGATGCCAGCGTTGTTTCAGTATCTGTGCGAACTCCGAAATCTGGACGAAATTGGAATCGGCTGCTTTGGGCTGTTCGAGGACATTGAGACCGACGGAGTAGCGGGGATCACCCGGTTCGATGACGATCAGCTTTTGAGTTAGGTCCTCATTACGCGATCGTTCCCTTTGCGCGATGGCCGCGAGCAGGAAGCTTTGAGCGTCGCCATGGAGATCGAAGAAGACAAAACCGCGATTGGCCTCGATGTCCTGCAAAACAAAATGTTTGAGCAGAGTCGACTTGCCCGTGCCCGTCTTGCCCAACACAGCGATGTGCTCCGGCCGACGAGCGTGCGGTAACAACGACATTGAAGGATGGAGCGGCAGTATGCTGGCCCGTCCCAGTTTGGATCGTCTCCGCGACGATGCGACAAAAGGAAGTTTTGATGCCGTACTGCTCAATGATGTAGACCGCCTAGCCCGCGATGTTGCGCATTTGGGAATAATCAAGCGGGGTTTCGAGAGCAAACACGTTCAGTTGGTCTTTCGCAAATTGCCTTCAGACAACAGTCCCACGTACAACCTGATGGTCAATATCCTCGGCAGTTTCGCTGAGTTCGAGCGGGAACAAATTCTTGATCGAATGCGCCGAGGCAAACGCCACAAGGTGGAGGTCCGAAAACAATATGTCGGCTGCATCGCTCCTTACGGCTATCGATACCAAGTCGGTAGTGCAACGGTCGGCCGCGAAGCTCAGATCGAGATCATCTCCAAGGAAGCCGAAGCCGTAAAGAAGATTTACACTTGGGCATCGGCGGGCATTTCAATGAAAAGAATTGCACGCAACCTCGACGAATTGGGTGTGCCAACACGAACTGGCAGGCCCGCCTGGGCTGCCAGCATCGTTCATCGGATCCTCCATAACGAAACGTATGCTGGTGTCTGGTCCTACTGCAAACTGGAGGCATGCGAACCGATCCGTCCAAAAATCCGCACTACATATAGACGCATTTCGCGCTCGAGTCGTCGGCGGATGCGCTGGAATCGATTATGTGGACGTCCCTACGGGAGGCTCTTTTGAACCCGAAACACTTGAAGCAGCGAATTCTCAGGGCGCGAAACCGGATTGCAAAGGAAGGCGCTGCGGCCACTAAGACCCAAACTTCCGTTGAAAAGCTCGACGAAGACACTCGTCTGATCCAGCGCTATCGCTCCGGTGTCATCACAGCGCAAGAATTAACAAATGGTCTCGAGGCTATAAAAGCTCGTCGTCAGGAGCATCGAGCCGATCATTCCAATAAGCAGAGTCGAAATCACCCATGGCCCGGGATTACAAAGATGTGTCGTCGCTTGGCAAAACGACTGGAAGATCCCGCGCCAGCATCGCGCCAACAAATATTCCGGGACTTAATCGACGAAGCTACGGTCTTTGTCGATGAGGTGAGAATCCGCGGCAAGATTACCGCTGAGTCTCTGAGCGGTAGTACGGTCGTTAACCAAATGGCAGGAACACGCGAAAATCTGATGGCGATTCAATCTGCGAATGAATTGTCTTGTGAGATTGCATCATCTCAATCAAGGTTTTAGTGACTGAAAAGGCTTATGCTTCGGGTTCGTTTAACTGGACAGCGGCGGCAACCAATTTGAATGACGAAGTGCTGGAAATAGGTTATGATGAAGCCGTGAGGCAAAAATACCAAAATATTTTGGAAGAAATATTTAAAAAATATAATAACTAACCTAAACAATATGACGAATGATTTTTTGAAACAAGATATTTTCTTTTTCGTTACAACTATTGCGGTAATAATCCTCACCCTGCTTGTGTCAATTTTAATAATTTATTTTATTAAAATTTCCAGGGACGTAAAATATCTGCTGACCAAGGCAAGGACTGGCGCAGATATAATAGCAGACGATATGTCCGACCTTCGCGATAATATTAAAGCCGAAGGTTTTAAGCTTAAATACTTGTTCAGGTTTTTGAGCCGCTTAAAGAAAAAAAGATAGCTTTAAATTTATGACAAAATCATCTTCAGTAGGCAGGGTAGCAGCAGGTTTAGGCATTGCGGCTTTAGCAGCCACAGCTGCCGCAGCTTACTATTTCTCCGGATCTTCGGGTAAAAAACACCGCAGGCAAATAAGCGCGTGGGCAAAAAAGGCCAAAGCGGAAATGGTGGGTGAAATTAAAAAAATGAAAGTTGTCAGCAAGTCAGCTTACGAAAAAGCAGCCAAAGAGGTAATGGCAAAATATAAGCAAGCCAAAAACGTTAAGCCCGAAGAACTCGCCGCTTTAGGCAGAGAACTTAAGGGCCACTGGAATAAAATTTCAAAAACTGTTTCGGCGCTTGGCAAAAAGAAAGAGGCCGTTAATAAAAAAAGATCCCCTTAAGGGGATCTTTTTTTGCTTATTCCGCTTTTAGCATAAAGTGCGTTGGCACAACTTTGCCGTTATGTTTAAATTCTCCAAAAATATGGTACGCACCCGGGCCGGGGAAAGTTAATCGGGACTCAATATTGGGGCCGAATTTTTCCGGCAAAAATAAATGTTGGGTATGAATGCCGGTGCCTAATATTTTATTAAGGCCGGATTTCGGCAACCAGCCGTGAGTGTGCATAAACTTTGACAAATCTTCTTTTATAATACTTATATGCATTGGCGAATTTAAATAGGCCTGCAAATCTGTAACCGGATTGTCGGCTTTTTTTATATTGTATTGTAAAATAATTTCTTCTCCGGATTTTATTTTGGCCGGTGATGTTTTTAAAGCTACCTGGTAACTATTGAAATTTTTTGATAACGAAAAATCTTTTTGTAAATTTGCTTGCAGGCTTAATCCGCCAACATTAACAAAAAAGCTTTCGACAAAAAGTTTAGACCTCACGGTAAAATCTACGGCAACTAAATATTTGCCGGCTTTTGGAAAAACATAACTAATGGGAAATTTTCCCTGCTTAATCATTTCTTCGCTAACAGGATTAAGGTCTTCCACATGCAGGTGGCTAAATACGCTAAAATCCTCAGAAACAACAACAGCGTGCAATATTCGGTCATGATCCAAATTCAGCTCCCCTACCGGCTGACCGGTAAAGTCCCTAATGTTGAAAACTAAAATAGCAGGTTTGCCGGCTTCAAACTCTTTAGGCTCTATGCTTAAACCTGCTTGAGCCTGAACCGGGCGGATAAAATATAAAAATTCCCGTATGTCAGCAAAATGGTATTGACCGAGCCCATTGCCAACCATACAGCCCGGCACGGCAATATCTGAGGTTGCCTGTCCGGCCCTTTGGGGCACATTTTCGTGCCAAACAAAAAAAGTTTGGTTGGCATTTTTTTCGCATAAAATTTGAAAATCGCTTTTAAACAAAGTAACATTGTGTCTGCCCCCCAAGAAAGACAGAACAAACAGACCAAAAACCAAAGGCACGCTCCACGCTCCCCTGTCGTACAATAAGCTTATAGGTGTTGGGTTACTGGTAATAGTTTGTGGTTGCCCAGATAATTCGTTTAACCGATCACCATGGCGATACAAAAAAACAGCTGTCAGTAAAATTAAAAGCGCTATAAAAATATTTATCATCTCAAAACGGTCAAAGCTCCTGTCTTGAGAATGCGCTTTGGCAAAATCTATTTCCCCAGGATAATTTACCGCAAAAGAAGCCACTGCATCGTAAGCGCTCGGTCTTTGTGCGGTAATATCAATTTTCCATACCCCCTGCGGGCTTAGCAGCTCTTGGTCAAAAACAAAACCACCTAAAAAACGCTGCTCAATAGGAACTATTACCGGCCCAATGTTTTTTTCAGAGTTAGTTAAAGTTATGGTTAATTTGTGAATATCGGGACTTGTCTTACTATTAGCAGACGTCAAAGTAACTAAA
The DNA here is from genome assembly GCA_036726225.1 of Patescibacteria group bacterium. GTDB lineage: Bacteria > Patescibacteriota > Doudnabacteria > UBA920 > UBA920 > PALSA-1336. The sequence continues at coordinate 46,495 of DAIMCS010000004.1, forward strand.
AATTTGCTTAGCTCATAAGGATGCTGAGTTAAACTAATATTAATCCCCTGGCTTTGTTGCTGTTTTAAAAAACTATAATGGGGTGCAATGGGCGGCGTTGTGATAATTAAATTACCGGTAACTAAAAGTATAAAAATACCCATGCCCGCCTCGAAACTCAAGATTATTGGCAGCCAGGAAGCAATAACTTTTTTCTTTAGCCAAAGCTGGCTTAATATACGGGCGGCAAACAAAGCGGCCGCGAAAATACTTAAAATAATAAATTTTTCTCCCCACGAAGTGCTCAAAACGTTACCAAAACTTTTTAAATGCAGCCAAATAACATAAACCCCGGTCACCCCTGAAACTGCCAGGGAAATGGCAACAATTTTGGAAAAACTCGTAAGGATAAAAAGCGAAATTTTGGCATTTTTTAATTTGCCAACAACCGGCGACAGCAAAATTAACAAAGCCAAAACTCCGCCAATCCATAAATCTTTAAAGTACAAATGGACAAAATTAATAAAAATTGAAAGCTCGGGATAAAAAGCAGACGCCGCCGCGTGGCTTACTCTGGCCCTGGCGAGCGCAACAAAAGCTAAAAGTAAAAATAAAAATACTTCCGTTTTGCTAATTTTTTCATTAAGCAAAATTTTCTTTCGGGCTGACCAAAAAACTAAAAAGAAAGTTATAATGGCAAGCATCCGGTAAAAAGTATACTTGGCCGAAACCGTGGAAAAAAATAACCAAAAAGTATGGCTAATAGTTGATTGCTGCAGCTCTGCAAGCTGATTAGTTTTTAAAATAAAGTAAACTATTCCCCCGCCCAGGACTAAAAGCGTTGCTGCAACCAAAGCAAAGCTTAATCTTTTTTGTAATAATCCTTCTGTAAGCTCAAGCTCTGCGCTAAAATATTTCCTTCTGGCCGGACGCCAAATAAAGACAATTACTAACAAAACTCCCAAAGCCAAAGCTTCACCTAAAAGCTCAATGCCAACTGTTAAGCCTTCCGGAACAGAAGAAATATGCCTAACTTCTACGCTTTGAGAAACACTAGCTGCATTTACCGATGTCTGCCCAACGGAAAAAACAAAAGCGCCTTTGGTAAAATGGCCATCATCTGCGGAAACTACCTGCCAGGAAACAGCGTAGCTGCCTTCACCGGCGTTTTTTAAACCGACAACAAACAACCTGTTGTCTTTTGAGTCAACGTGTGCGTCGTTATTGTCTGCCCTGCTGCCGTCCGGGGCAAAAACAAAAATACTACCGGCTTTTGCTTCCAGCCTTTCGCTAAAACGGATTCTAACTTCAACGGGCGCTTTTAAAACCACCGAAGAAGCTTCGGGTTGGTAGGAAAAAGGCGTAGCATGGGCAAAAGCCCGGCCAAACGGAAACAAACAAAGCAAAACAAAAAAAGCAGCTTTAAAAAATTTAGCGCTCATAATTTAATATCTTTTTTTGCTTTTTACAAAACTGTAGGAACCCAAAATTAAACCAAAACCTAAAATGCCGACTATTGCTCCGCCGGCAAAATTAGCCCAATCTTTTTTGGAGTTTTTAGGCGGTTGTTCGTAGTAAGCCTGTAAAACATCAAGTTTAAAGGCCGCTTCGGCGATTGATTCATCCCCCGTCTTGTAACGCACTCTAAACTTGTAAGTCCCCCCTTTAGGGAAAGTATATATCCAGGTATTGGGGCCCTCGGGCTTGGTTTTTATGCTGCCGTAAAAAGTAATAGGCTCCGGTTCCTGGCCAATATCGACCACTACTTCACTAAAGCTCACCGGATTATTGTTTGAGCTTTGATACAATTGAAAATCAAACAAAGTTGGCTCGCCTGCAACCGGTGTTGGCATTAAGGAGTCGTAGCCCACATCTACCAAATAACCGTCTACCTTCTGATTTAGCGACTGCCCAATAGCGTGGGCTAAAACCGAAGTTGCAAAAAGCAAACAAAATCCAAAAATAACAAATATTTTTTTAATATTATTTAATTTCATAACCGCCTCAAACTCAAAAATTTAAGGATTTTTTTGGCCTCTAAAAAACCCGCGACCTGAAGCAGCCAAGCTTACTGCTGCCAAAGCTAAAGCAGCAATCGCCAAACCCTTGGAACCGGAACCGGATTCTGCGGCTGCGGCATTGACCTTTGAATTTAATTCATTATTGGTCACTGCGCTTTCCGGAAATCCCAAGTCCGCCTTGGCTGTTGGACAGCCAAAAGCCCCGGCTGCCTCAATGCGCAAAACCCCTTCAGACACCCTAACCTCACTTTTATCCTCAGCTGCCTGCGGGTGGCCTGCGGGGTTACAAGTCCAGGTATAGTCAAAAGGAATGCTATCAATAGCCCCAAACAATCGGTAACTAAAAGTAGTTTGAACTGTTGGAATAAAATTAGCCTTATACGCGCCCGGGGTATTGTAGACCGGGCTGATGTCTAATATTTTTTTCTTTCCTGACGCTATTAGCTCAACTTTTAATGTTTTATCTAAGCCTACCACAGGCGTTGTAGTATGATCATCCTCTAAATGCCCGGCCATGTTAGCCACACGTAAATCAAGACCGGTTTTGTCGTCTACGGCAACCGGCTCATTGAGTGAGCCTATTGTGAATGAATACACTTTTCCATTAATCTCAAACACCGTGTGGCCGTGTGCTAAGACATTAGCCGGAGCAAGCATTAACAAACTAAACAAAAAAACCAAAAAACTGCAGAAATATTTTTTCATTTTACACATCCCTTATTGATTATTTATATTACTTGTATTATACACGTTAGCCTAAACCAATAAAAGATGCTAAACTGAAAAAACAAATAATTAAACTAACAAAATGTCTGACAATAAAACAGTGCTAACAAGTACGTTAAAAGCCTGGGCGCCCCTGGCCGTTGTAATTGTAATTTTCGCAGGGCTAATTTACGCCACGGCGCAGCAAAACTACCGCCAAAATGCTAACGACCCCCAAATCCAACTCGCCCGTGATGTGGCAGACGCCATTTTACAGGGAACGCCGGCTGACGCTATAGTCCCCCAAGTGGGCAACACAGACCTTAAAAAAAGCCTTTCCCCTTTTCTCATAATTTTTGACGCTTCGGGCAAACCGCTTGGCTCTTCTGCAATATTAAATGGCCAAAATCCCGAATATCCAATTGGTATGCTTGAAGAAGCCAAAAAGACCGGTGAGCACCGTGCAACTTGGCAGCCCGAACCCGGAGTGAGAATTGCTGCAGTAGTGGTGCATTATAGTGACAAAGACCAGTCTGGCTATGTGGTAGCCGGCCGCTCGCTTACAGAAATAGAAGCCCGGGTTGCTAAAATAGCTGCCCTGGTCGCTATGGCCTCTGCCGCTGCCTTAATTATTAGCTTGCTGTTAATTTTTATATTTAAAAAATTATGTAAAAACTGCCTCCCACAGCACCATCAACACACGGAAATAACTATAGATTCAACTAAGGAAGTCTAATTATCCCTGTCATTGCCGCGTCGTCACACCTTTTTGCATAAAAAAGGTGTGACGACGCGGCAATCTTAAAATAGATTGCTTCGGATGCACTCGCAATGACACTAAATCTAAAATCATGCCGAAGGTTCAGGTTAATGAAGAAGAATTAAAAAAGAAACTCACGCCCGAGCAGTACCATATACTGCGCGAAAAAGGGACGGAAGCGCCGGGTACGAGTGAGCTTTTACATGAAAAAGGTAAAGGGATGTTCAATTGCGCCGTTTGCGGCCAGCAATTGTTTGCATCGGACAATAAATTCGACAGCGGCACCGGCTGGCCTTCCTTTGACCAAGCCCTGCCCGGAGCTGTGGAGTTTAATGAAGACAAAGATTTAGGCATGAGCCGGACCGAGGTAACCTGCTCGAACTGCGGCAGCCATTTAGGCCACGTATTTGATGACGGCCCAACAAAGACAACCGGTAAAAGATTTTGTATTAATGGCGCGTGCCTAATGCATAATCCTGAGCCCGTCGAAGGGCACCAGCCTAAGCAGTAACTGTGCCCTGCCGGAGCTATTAGAAATCTATATATGGATCCCGGATATTTTGCTTTAGCAAAATTCCGGGATGACACGCTCATAAGAGCGTGTCATTTTAAATTCAAGCTCGCCCATAAGTACCTTGCCGCAGTCGTTCGATGCGGGCTCCAAGACTCTACCAGCTTATGATATTTTTTAGGATGAACTTTTATTTCCAGTTTATACCAGCGCTTAATTGCGTTTTTAAGACCCAAGTCGCCGTGCGAAAATACGTCAGGCCGGGCCAGCGAAAACATTAAAAACATTTCCGCGCTCCAGCGGCCAATGCCTTTTAACTTAGTAAGGCTGACGATAATTTCTTCATCAGCCATTTTTTTAAACTGTTTAAAGTCTATTTCTTTTTTAACAATAGCCCTGGCAATACCTTTTATATAATTTACTTTTTGGCCCGAAAGCCCGGCTTTCCTAATACTGGCTGATGATTTACTTAAAATTTCAATCGCTGACGGGAATCGTCGCCCGCCGAAAATCATCCGAAACCTTTTTTCAATTGTATCTGCCGCCTTGGTGGAAAGCTGCTGGTTAATAATGGCCACGCATAAAGCTTCAAAGTAACGGTTGTGGGGTTTGTAAGGCTGCAGTTTAATTTGCCTAACAATCTTTTTAAGCACCGGGTCAACCTCCTCCAAATGCTTACTACTCTTATGCATAATTTTAACTTGGTTTCTTTTTTAAAATTACTTTCCAAAGAATAACGGTAATTAATATTCCGCCAATTACCCAAAACCACCAGGAAATTTTATTAAAATATTCCCAGTTAGTTCCGAGCAAATACCCAAGCAAGCAAAACAGGGTAACTTCCGTAAGTTCCCCCAAAGATTCGTAGAGCAAATACCTTTTATAAGAAAGTTTGGAAAGTCCGGCGGCAACGTTTATAGCCGGCGCAATGGAAGTAAAAAAACGGGTGGAGTAAATAGTTAAAATAGGATGCGTGTCTAACTTGTCCCTGGCAGCCTCCAGCCTCTCGGGCTTAAAAAACCTGCCTAATTTTATTTTGTTCATAGCAGACATACCATAATGCCTTACTAGCCAGTACCCCGCATTGTCGCCTAAAATGTTGCCGGTTAAGCCGACAATAAAAACCGAAACAATATTAAAATGCCCACCTAAGGAAAAAGCGGAAGCGGCCATAAGTATGCTGCCCGAAGGCAAGGGCAACGCAAAAGCGCCTAAAAACGTAATAAGAAACAGGGCAATATATTTGTAAACTAAAACAAATGAAAGTAAAGAGGCAAAAATTCCGGCCATAATTTAAGCAATTTTGAGCAACTGTGGAAACTTTTTTTTAAATTTTTCCAGCTTGGGGTTAATAACTGCCTGGCAATAAGGGTTATTAGGATTGTTTTTAAAGTAGTCTTGATGGTAGTTTTCAGCCACATAAAACTTATCAAGCTGCCGGACTTCGGTGACTATGGGAGCGCTGTATTCTTTTTGAACTGACTGTATATATTTTTCCGATGCCGTTTTTTGCTCGTCCGATGTAAAAAAAATTGCCGAACGGTACTGCTGCCCGACATCGTTGCCCTGGCGGTCTTTTGTTGTCGGATCATGAGTGGCAAAAAAAACTTCCAGCAAATTTTCGAATGATATTGTTTTTGGGTCAAATTCAATTTTTGCCGCTTCAATATGGCCTGTTCCGCCGGCGCATACCATTTCATAGGTGGGATTTTCAGCTAACCCGCCCGTGTAACCCGGCAAGACAGATGACACGCCCTTTAAATTTTGGAAAATGGCTTCTGTGCACCAAAAACAACCACCCCCAAGGACGGCCACTTCCGCTGAATTTTGTTGATTTTGATCCATAAAAATTTTTAACGGGATTTTACTGGTTGTTTTTGGAAAAAGCCTTGCCCCGTACCATGCCGAAGGCATTGGTTCGGGGAACCTCCGCCGAATACTGCTGTTTCCATAAAATTATTTTAACCTATACTTGCTAATATCTAATTTAAAATCTTTTGTCACTTTTATTCCGTCCTTAATCAATAACTCTCTTTGCAATTCTTTTGTTGCCGTCCAATTGCCTTTTATGCTAATTATCCCGTGATTATTTACAACTCTCCACCACGGGACAATAGCCCCTCCCGCCTTAGCGTGCAAAATTGGTTTTGCCCGCTTCGGCCTACGGGGCTTTGCCCCTTTCCCCAAATTTCCAATGGAAATTTGGGGGCCCCCTAAAATATCAATACTCCTTAAAATCCCGCCTACCTGCCTAGCTGCCCTTGGAGATCCCGCAGCGGCTGCCACCTGACCATAGCTCACCACTTTGCCTTTTGGAATTTTTTTAACAAATTTTAAGACTCTGTCTTTAAACATGGAAAAGCTGCTTGCGTAGAGTTTGATAATTAGGGATGGCTTTTCCAACCAACTGCCAAAAATTTTTACTGTGGTTAAATTCGGCCAAATGGCAAAGCTCGTGGACAACTAAATAATCTTGCAGCTCACCTGGCAAATGGAGAATTTTGTAATTAAAATTTAAATTACCTTTTCTGCTACAGCTCCCCCATCTGGATTTATGGTTTTTTATATTCACCCGATTATAATTAAACCCATAAAATTTATTCCATTGTTGAACTTTTGCCAATGCTAATTGTTTTGCCTCATCGCGGTAAACTTTATATTCCCGCTTACCAAACTTTACAATTGGCCGACTTTTAAAGGTTTGGAAGTATGCCAAACTTTTTTCTATCCAGGCAAGCTTGGATTGAATAAATTTATCAACTAAATTCAAATTAAAGCTAAAAGGCAGGGTAACTACTACCGACAAATCGCAATATACCGCAATTCGCATCCTTTTTGCCCTCGAGCTTACCCTTACAGAATAAGCTATTGATTTTTGTTCTGTCTTTGCAGCCATTGTTTAATTTTGGTCCACCATGCCAACCGAATGCCAATAAACTCCAAGCCTACAAAAATTAGCCAGGCTCCCGGAGTCAGCGGAGTTATAAGGGCCAATAACCCAATTACTATTAAAACTATCCCAATAATTTTTTTACCTCTTGGGTATTTTTCTGAAAAATTCTTGTATCGTTGCTTTATGTCCATTAATGGTGTTTATGCTTTTTGACCTGATGCCACAGTACCCAAATAAGAAGCAACAAAACCACCCACACCAAACCAATGGTAAAAATAACCATTAGGCCAAACCATTTGTGCAGATCCCCAAAAGCTTTATCACCCATTATTTTATAATGGAACTGTCCCGGCATTTCGCTTACCGCCATGCCCAAGCCTTGGGTCATTATGCCGTACATTTCCCTCTGCTCTTGGCTAGACAAAGTTCCGCTTTGCATTTTTGTCATAAACCCCTGCATTTTTTGCGCAGCGGCCGGCACTACAGAAGCATTCACCATAGTTCCGGCTTGTCCGGGAACATAGGTAGCGGCCAGCACAAAAACAGGGAGCGCCAACAAAAATACAGAAAGCGAAATTAACAATATTTTTTTCATTTTTGTTAGTTTAATGATTTTTTTCATTATAACACACTTCATAAACCATAGAATTTGTAGGCAATGCCATGGACTTACCTAACCAAAAAGCCTAAACCTTCTTCCACTCCACGAGCTTGCCCGCTGCAATTTCTATTTTGTCCGCCCTTCTAAGATGGCGGATTTGTTTTTTATTTAAAATTTTAAAATGCTTAATCTTGTCCAGCTTGTGCGGGATAGCAAAAAGGTTTTTGGCCGATGTCCGCCAGTTAAGTTTGTCAAAATATGCAAGGTCAAAAAGATGGGAATATTCCCTCAAGGTTTTTTTTCCGTTGTCTAAAAAATATTCGTGGAAAAAAGAAAGCGCCAATTCCCTTACAGTTTTATAAATTGGCTCCCGATAGCGCAAAACTCCGTGGTTAGTCTTGGAAATTGCGCCGTAGCAGCCAAATTGCTTAAAAACGGCCACCACATGATCGTCATCATAAGGCTTAGCCGAACGAAGGTCTAAAACATACGGCCGCGCCCCGTTAAATTCCAAAACCGCGGCCGCAAACATTGCCCCTTCCATACAGTGCGCTTTTTGGGTTTTTATAACAAAACGGGGCGACATACACGTCTCCCCGCCCTTTTCAAAGTTGATTTTTATGGAATTCAAATAATCCTGAATTTTTTTGGGCGAATTCAGTTTCTTAAACAGTAAAAGTTCATTCTTGGAATAGGCAAATTTGTTGCTTGTCACTTGTAACCTGTTACTTGTCACTCTTTACCCCATGCCCGCCAAATTGTTTGCGAAGGAGTGCCACAATTTTGTTTGAAAATTTTTGCTGATTTTCAGCCTGCGACGATTCTTTACGAACATTTAAAGCATCTTCAATCACCCTTACATCAACTCCCAACTCTTTTGCCGTACTAACAGTCCACTCCCCTTCTCCGCTCGATGCAATTTCACCGCTCACAGAATCGAAATTTTCCTTTTCAAAAATATTCCTGGTTAAATCAATTAGCCACGACCTCACCACAGTTCCTTGCTGATAAATCTTGGTGACCTGATTTAGATCAAGATTAAAATTAGATGCATTTAAAACACCGTAGCCTTCGGCAATAGCTTCCATCATTCCGTATTCAATGCCGTTGTGCACCATTTTTACAAAATGTCCGGCGCCATTTGCTCCAACTAAACCGTAATTTTCACCCGATGATAAAGCTTTTATTGCCGGTTCAATAATATTCCAATGCTCATGAGGTCCCCCGACCATTAAAGCAAAACCGTTTTTTAAACCCCACACCCCGCCTGAAGTGCCGCAGTCATAAAATATCACGCCCTTAGATTTCAAACTCTCCGATCTTTTAATGGAATCTTTATAAAAACTATTGCCGCCGTCTATAACAATGTCGCCGGCTTTTAAATGCGGCCCGAGTTGGTTTTGCAAAAAATCTTCCACAATTTCATGCGGAAGCATAAGCCAAAAAACTCTTTGCCCAAAAAGCTTGCCTACTGCCTCAGAGACATCCGATGTTGCCCAGCCGCCAAAATTTTTTAATTCCTCTACTGGTTCACTTGAGCGATTCCAGGCAAAAATCTCAAAGCCATTTTTATGCAGCCGCTTGGCAATTTGCATACCCATTCTCCCCAAACCAAAAATTGCAATTTGCATAATTTTTCCCTTCATACTTCATACTTCATACTACCTAGTCCACCACTCTTTGCCATCTTTTTTTATTAATTCTTCTGCCTGGGCTGGCCCATTGGAGCCGGATTTGTAACTTAAAACCGGCAGTTTTTTAAAAGCAGGACTTTCGGTGATGGAATCTACAAACTGCCAGGCAGCCTCAATCTCGTCACTGCGGATAAACAGCCTCTGGTCGCCTTCTAAAAAATCTAAAAGCAAACGTTCGTAAGCGCCGGGAATTTCTCCCTTAAATGCCATTTTGTAGCTAAAATCCAAATTCCCCTGGTGCAACTTTACCCCAAAACCCGGAATTTTGTTGTTAATAAGCAGGTTTACGCTTTCGTTAGGCTGGATTTGCAGGGTAAGCACGTTGGCGCTGCAGCCCTCAAACAGGCAACGGACAGGCTCTCTAAAATGAATGGAAATTTGCGTAAGCTTTTTGGAAAGTTTTTTTCCTGTGCGCAAATAAAAAGGGACACCCTGCCAACGCGGCAGGTTAATATAGGTTTTTAAAGCAAAAAAAGTTTCGGTATTGCTGCTGCGAGCAGCCTCTTTTTGGTAGTCCCCATACTGGCCCAACGCCAGGCGCAACGGTAATTTTTCCGCCGTCAAAGATTCTAAAGCCCTTAAGACTTTTAGTTTTTCGTCGCGAATAAACTCCGCGGTTAAATTGTAAGGCTCATCCATGGCAATTAACGCCAACATTTGGAGCATGTGGTTTTGCAAAAAATCTTTAATCGCCCCGGTTTGGTCGTAAAAATTTATTCTGCCGCCTGCCCCGTCCTTCTCCAGCACCGAAATTTCCACATGGTCAATGAAGCGGTTGTTCCAAAGCGGTTCAAACAAGCTGTTGGCAAACCTTAGCACCATTAAGTTTTGTACTGTCTCTTTGCCGGCATAATGGTCAATGCGGTAAATTTGGTCTTCTTTAAAATATTTAAGCAACAACGCATTTAGAGCTTGCGCCGATTTTAAATTAAAACCAAAAGGCTTTTCCACTAAAATCCTGACTTTCCGCTCGTGGGCCTCACAGGTCATAAGCAAGCCGGTTTTCTGCAAAATTTTAGTTAAAGAAGCAAACTGCTGCGGGCTGGTGGCAAAATAAAACAGCCGGTTGTAGCAAACGTGTTTGGGTTTTTCCTGGTCTGCCAAAATTTTGGCCAGGCCTTCAAAATTTTGGGTCTCTTCAAAGTTGCCTTCAAAATAAACCAAATGTTTTAAAAATTGCTTTTTTTTGGCCGGAGAAATTTTTTTTAAAACTTTGGATTTCTTTAAAATAAAATCCAAAAAAGATTTGGCCGTAAGCGGCCTTCTGCCCACGCAAACCAGCTTAAAGGTTTTAGGCAAAAGCTTATGCTCGTCCATATGCAAAAGCGCGGGCAGTAAATAGTCCGCGGACAAATCCCCGGTGGCCCCAAAAATTGTGAGAATGGTGGGCGGGAGGTGCTTGTTTAAAAATTTAAAATGAATGTCTTTGGCCATATATTTATTCTAACATCCTGCCGCAAATAAAACCACCTTCAAGATATTGGGCGCCTTCTCAAGAAAAATTTGCGCACTTCGTCCACAAAAATTACCGCCAAAGCCAAACACAGCACGGTTACCCATTCTGCCAAAGTAAGCGGCGTGGTTTTTAATATTTTATTAAACCACCCGTTGTGCACGGCCAAAACCTGGACAAATGCATTTACCAAAAAAGCGAGCCAAATATATTTGTTGCCAAAAATTCTTTTGTTAAAAACGCTTTGCTTAATAAAGCGGCAATTAAAAGCGTTATACCACTGGAATGCGGCCAGTAAAGTTAAAGCCATGGTCTGCGCTTTAAGCGAATTTACAAAATAATACTGGTTATAAATATAAATGGCCCCCACGGCCATAATCAGCCCAATAATAACCATATGCGTTAAGGTTGAGGGGGAAACAAAAAACCTGCCTAAAGGAGATTCCCTTTTTTTCAGCACATCTTCCTCCTCCTCTTCCAAAGCAAGCGCAGCGCCGGAGAGCGGGTCGGTAATTAAATTTAACCATAAAATTTGTACAGCCGTTACCGGCAAGGGCAAGCCCAGCAAAATACTAATGGAGATGGTTAGAAGTTCACCCAAGGAAGTAGAGAACAAAAACTGCAAAGCTTTTTTTATATTCGCGCGCATTACCCTGCCCTCTTTAATGGCAGTCACTATGCTGCGCAAATTGTCGTCCAAGAGCACAATGTCGGCTGCCTCTTTGGCTACCTCGGTGCCAATTTTTCCCATAGCAACGCCAAGGTCTGCGGCAACCAAAGACGGGGCGTCGTTAACCCCGTCGCCCGTCATGGCAATAATTTGCCCCGCCCCTTTGTAGGCTTTAATAATTTTCATTTTGTCCTCGGGCGTAACGCGGGCAAAAACAGAGACCTTTTGTAATTTTTCATCTAACTCATTGGGTGAAAGCTGGGCCAGCTGGTCTCCGGTAAGAATTTCGTCCCCGGCTTTGAAAATCCCGGCCTCCTGCGCAATGGCTCTGGCAGTAATTTTAAAATCTCCAGTTATCATAACCACTTTAAGCCCGGCCTGCTGCGCCGCCATTACGGAAGTTTTAGCCTGCGGCCTGACGGCGTCTTCTATCCCATAAAACCCCCCGAAAATTAGGTTATCAATATTGTCCAAAGCGTGGGTTTTTTCCAAAAGCTTATAACCAAATGCCACTACCCTCAAACCTTTTTGGGCAAATTCTTCTAAAACTTCAGCACAAACCTTTTCATCGGCCCCGGTTTTACTTCTGCTTTGGCCGTTTTCCATTACAGCGGTGCTGCTGTTTAAAATAACTTCCGGCGCGCCGGCAACCGCGCAAAATACTTTTTGTTGGTGCTCATAAAAAACCGCATGGTATTTATTTTTATGTTCAAAAGGGATTTCCCCGCTTTCTTTGTAGTGTTCCTTTAAATTGTCGCGCGAAAGGCCGAGCTTTTCAGCAAAGACCAGCATGGCTGCCTCGGTCGGGTCGCCTGACACTTTGTAAGTTTGTGTTGCTTCCATAAGCTGCACTGCCGCCTTGCCGGTAAGGCCTGCAATTGTAGCTGCCATTTTTACATCCGGGCTATTAGTCTGCACAGCATCGCCTAAAAGCACAAAACCTTTGGGCTCGTAACCGTCACCGGTAACTTTGTAAATTTTACCGGCCACAAACAGCTGTTTTACCACCATTTGGTTTTCTGTAATGGTACCGGTTTTGTCCACGGCTAAAATGGTGGCCTGGCCCAAAGCTTCCACGGCCTGAAGTTTTTTTACCAGCGCATTTTTTTTGCTCATGCGCCAAACCCCGTGCGCTAAAATTAAAGTTAAAATAACCGGCAGGCCTTCGGGAATTACGGACAGCGCCAAAGAAACCACAATAGAAAACATTTCACGGGGCGGGATGTTGGCCTGGATGCCCAAAGTAAAAAGTGCCACGGAAACAGCCGCAACAAAATAAATAATAAACTTAGAAAGTGCCTTAATGTTTTTCTGGAGCGGCATTTGCTCCTCGGGCATAAGCAAAGCCCGGCTAATTTTTCCCATTTCAGTAGCCGCGCCCACGGAGACAACCACTGCCCGGCCAAAACCCGAAAGCACAGCCGTGCCTTTAAATATAACGTTGTGCTGCGAACTGGCCGGCAAATTTTCCTCGTGCAAAACGGTTTCGTGTTTGTTTACCGGGCCCGACTCTCCCGTTAGCGCCGATTCATCTACTTTTAAATTATTGCTAAAAATTAGCCGGGCATCGGCAACTACCCGCTGGCCTTCGGAAAGTTCCAGCACATCCCCCATTACTATTTCTGCCTCCGGCACTATTATTTCCTTGCCGTCACGAATAACCGTAGCCTCGGCAAAAGAAAGTTTTTTTAAACTTTGCAAAATTTTGCCGGCCCTGCCCTCCTGCACCGCCCCAATTAGCGCGTTTATAAGCAAAACTACGGCAATAATTATGGAGTCGGCGGTCTCGCCCAAATAAAAAATAATTATTGCGCAGACCAGTAAAATATAAATTAGCGGGCTTTTAAATTGCCGAAAAAAAATAACCCACCAGCTTTCCGGCGGTTTTTCGGGAAGTAAGTTGGGTCCGTTTTCTTTTAAACGTTTTTCAGCCTCGGCAAAAGACAAACCTTTTTCTAAATTGGTTTTAACTTCGGCTTCAATTTGGCTTTTGATGTACTGGTGCCAGCGCATATAAAAACTAAAAACCTTAAGAATTAACAACTGACCGCCTGTCAATTGTTAATCGTAAATTGTCAATTGTATGTTTTGTTTCAGTCTTTAAAACCTGTACGGTAAATGTTGAGCAGTGTAATAAACACAGCCATCATAATTGGCCCAAGCAAAAACCCTAAAACTCCAAAAAGTTGGATGCCGCCCAGCACTGCCAGCAAAACCACCAAAGGATGTAAGTTAGCTTTGCTGCCAATAACTCTGGGGCTAATAAAGTTGTCTATTAAACCAACAGCTACCGCCCCCCAAATAACCAATCCCACGGCTGCGCCCGTGTGGCCGGTAAGCAGCAAATACAAAACCGCCGGAACAATGGACAAAGATGTGCCAAAGGTAGGCACTAAGGCAGCCAGCACGGTGACCGCTCCCCAAATAAACGGATGGGGTACGCCAAAAATTAAAAAACCGACTGTGGCAACGACACCCTGTGTAAGCGCAATTAAGAACGAACCCTTTACCACTCCGGAAATTGCTTTTTCCAATTCATCTATTAATTTTATTCCGTGGGCCCGGGAGAGCGGGAAAATTGCGCCTGCTAATTCTTTAATTTTGTCGCCGTCGCGCAAAAAATAATACAGGCTAAAAAATACCAAAAAACACCCGAGCAAAAAGTTGGCAACGTTAGACAGGATGGTAGTTACGCTGCGAACTGTGGCTCCTGCTAAAGTGGAAACCCTTTCAGACAAGCCTATTAAAAAACTTCTTCCCAAATCCTGCAGAGCCTCCGGCAAAGCTTTCACAAGCCCGTTTTCGCCTAAATTCAATCCGCCATTGGCAAAGCTGTTGTAGAGGTTGACAATTTCACCATACAAAGCGTAGCCAATTAAAAACAAAGGCACTAAGACAATTATTAAAACCAATAACACGGTAAGCAGCCCGGCAGAAGTTTCGGATTTTGTCTTTCTTACCAAACGCTCATACCAAGGCTTAAAAAGCACTGCCAAAATTCCGGCCAAGGCGAGTAATTCTAAAAATGGCCAAAACAAAAAAAGGGCTAAAATAGCGGCAGCGCCTAAAAGAATAAAAAAACCTATATTTTGAGTCCGCTCATTAAACATACACTATTATTATAACAGATTTATCCCAGTAGACAAAAACCCCTGTTTATGCTATATTTTATGTATCTTTCCCGAAAAGAAAACGCGGGATTTTTTTATGAAAAGCGAGCAGCCCCATACTTTCCTCTCCCCTTGCGGGAGAGGATGTTCTGACAAAGTCAGAACAGGTGAGGGGAAATAGGCACTAAATTATGAAACGAGACAACATTAGAAACATTGCAATAATCGCGCACGTCGACCATGGGAAAACGACTCTTGTCGACGCCATGCTTAAGCAAACCCAAACCGTAAAAGACAATCCTGACACCAAGGATTTAATTATGGACAGCATGGACCTGGAGCGCGAGCGCGGCATTACCATTCGGGCGAAAAACGCTTCGCTTATTTATAATGGCACGAAAATAAATATTGTAGATACCCCCGGACACGCTGACTTTGGCGGTGAAGTGGAACGTACTTTAAGAATGGCCGACGGAGTTTTGCTGCTTGTAGATGCCAAAGAAGGCCCCATGCCGCAAACCAAATTCGTGCTTAAAAAAGCTTTGGAGCTTGGCCTTAAAGCCATTGTGGTAATAAACAAAGTAGACAAGCCCGATGCCCAGGTGGAAGCCAGCATCAACAAAACTTTTGACTTGTTTGTAAAATTAAATGCGAATGACCAACAGCTCGATTTCCCTATTATTTACGCGGCCGGCAAAAAGGGCTTGGCCGACACTGACTTAGAAAAATTAAAAGCTAAAATTACTTCGGAAAGCACGCCCGATGTTTCTCCTTTGTTTGAAGCCATTATAAAATATATTCCTGCGCCCGATGTTAAACCCGAGGACCCATTTGCTATGTTGGTCTTAGCTTTGGTTTACGACAACTACAAAGGTAAAATGGGCATTGGCAAAATTGTTTCCGGCTCCATAAAAAAAGCCCAGAATATTGTCCGCATTAAGCCGGACGAATCAAAAACATTAGGAAAAATTTCTTCCTTACAAATGTACGAAGGCCTTAAGCCTGCCGATGTAGAAGAAGCCGTAGCCGGCGACATTGTGGCTATTGGCGGCTTTGACGACATCTCCATTGGAGAAACTTTAACTGACCCTACAAATCCCATTCACTTAGAGCCCGTAGAAATTGAACCGCCCACAATAAAAATGACTTTTGGCGTAAATACTTCTCCCTTTGCCGGACGAGAAGGTAAATTTGTCACCTCCAGAAATTTGAGAGATAGATTATACAAAGAACTTGAAATTAACGTGGCTTTGAAAGTTGAACCGAGTGAAGAAGGTGCGGAAAGCTTTTTAGTTAGCGGCCGCGGTGAACTTCACCTTGGAGTTTTAATTGAAACTATGAGACGCGAAGGTTTTGAACTGCAAGTTTCCCAGCCACAGGTTATTTATCACTACAAAGCGCCGGATGGCACAATATTACCTTCTCCCCCCGCGGGAGAAGGTGGCCAAAGGCCGGATGAGGGGGAAAAGGGCTACACAAAAATGGAGCCTTACGAAGTAGTTACTATTGATGTACCCAGCGAATACCAAGGCGCTATGATAGAAAATTTGGGCAAACGCGGCGCAGAAATGCTGCATATGGATTCTTCCAACAACACTGAACTCCACGCCGAATATCTCATACCCACTCGTGGTTTAATTGGTCTTAAAAACCTGCTTTTAACACAGACCCGCGGCACAGTTATTTTAAATAATTTGTTCGACAGCTACAAACCCGTTCACGAAATAGATGCCCATGCTAATGAGCACGGCAGTTTAATTGCTTCTGAAACCGGAGTCTCCAATGCCTACGGACTTAACAATGCCCAAGAACGCGGCATTATGTTTATTGGCCCGGCCGTGGAAGTTTATGAAGGTATGGTTGTGGGACAAAATGCTTTGGATACCGACCTTGAGCTTAACGTTTGTAAAACTAAAAAACTTACCAACATTCGCTCCAGTGGAACCGACGAAGCCATTATCCTCACCCCTCCCCGTTTAGTTGAACTGGACTTTGCGCTCGAATACATTGGGCCGGACGAACTTGTTGAAGTAACTCCAAAATCTATTCGCATCCGCAAAAAATTATTAGACGCCAACGCCCGCAAACGCGCAGCACGGTAGACTGTCATTGCGAGCGAAGCGAAGTAATCTATCCAAAGTATAAAACCCCGCTATCGGCGGGGTTTTATCTTAACTATTTCTTTGCTCGATGAGCACGAAAACCATCATCGAAGATTTCGTAATAATCGGCATATATATATTTTTGAGCATATTCCGTCTCGCCAAGAGGTTCTAGAATTCTTAACTTTTGCAAACGCTCAATCATATTGTAGGCACCCTGAGGAGAAAAACCAGTCCACTTCATAATTTCCGAAATACCTACTATGGGCTGACTGAAAAGCTTGCGGACAATTTCCAAAGTTGATTCTGCCGATTTTTTGCCAAGCTTTTGCATTTTAGCAAAATCGCGATCGCGCAATGCAGTAATCTGAGCACATGTTTCTATACCAGATTCGGCTATTTCCGCAATTCCCTCAAGAAAAAAATCGAGCCAGCCATAGACGTCAGAATCTTCATCATGATACGCCTGAAGTTTCTGATAATATACTTTTTGGTATTTTTTGAAGTAGCTTGAAAGATACAAAACTGGTAACTCTAACAACTTTGCGTGATGAATATACATGGCAATTAACATCCTTCCAGTACGTCCGTTACCATCGGTAAACGGGTGAATAGTCTCAAATTGTGCATGAATTAAACCTGCCTTTACTAATGAAGGGTAATCATCTTTAGTGTGAATAAATTTCTCTAAATCGCCCATGGCTTTATTCATGTCATGTGGCGCTGGGGGGACGAACGAAGCATCGGCGGGAGTTTTTCCACCAATCCAATTCTGAGTACTACGAAACTCACCTGGATATGCATGTTGTGTAGAACGAGCACCCGTCATTAATTTTTCATGTAATTCACGAATAAAACGCAAAGAGATCGGGAATTCCTTTGTTCTGTCAACGCCGTAATTCGCAGCCTTTATATAATGTTCAATATCGTCCACGTCAGGATTTTTCCTGTCTTTCTCCTCTGTCACTGGCGCGGCAACGGCATCTTGCAATGTAGCCTTAGTACCTTCGATCTGACTTGAGTAAGTAGCATCTTTTACTACGAACATAGAAATAAAAAAATCCTTATCAGGCAATAGACGCATAATACCATCTAGTTTACCAACCAACCTAATAGCCTCTTCGTGCTTTTTATAAAGTTTTGGGCTAATATTGAAACCAGCTTTTGGCGGGAAATCCAAAGGCGTGAAGGTCTTATAACCTTCTTTTTGTTGTATATACTTGCCAATTTTCGGTTTGTTGATATCATTCATAGCAATATCAACATATTAGGCTATTTAGTTGATATTGTCAAGAGAGATGTCAACTGTTTTGAAAATGCTCATTTTAATGGGCCATGTCCCCATTTTTTATTAAGTTATTTGGCTAAGTCGGCAGCGGCTTGCAGTAAATTTGTCCTTTCCTTTTCTTTTGCTTGCGGGCCCATTTTGTCTGACTTATCCAATTCCTGCATTAAGATATTAGTAGCTTCATGCAATTCCTTACCTTCTTGCATAAAAGCCTGCAGACGATTTTTGTAGTCAGTTGGTTGTTCTGGTCCTTTTTCTGGCATAAATAATTCTTTAATATTAATATATTACCTTATTTACCTCTATTTTCCAATATAAGGCTTTAAAAATTCAACTACGGCAATAACATTTAAAGGTTTTTGCGAGTGAGCGTAATTTTGCAAAAAATTAAACAATACTCGTTGATGAATGACAGGAATGCCTAAAACCGGTCCGTTTATGTCAACATAACATTTAGGATTTGCAAAAACTAAAACTGGAATAATTGGAAATTCGTGGCCCATTTTATGAAATAAAAAATCTTTTAAGATTCGCTCCTGCAGTCTTACTTGGCTTAAAATATTTTTTGGGAAAGGTCTCCCATTCCATAAAAGCTTGCGGCCATCAAAAGATACGCGGCCAGCATGATTTTTTACTTCAAGACTAAAAACCTCATTTGGCCTTGTTAAAACAAAATCTATATTACCTACACTACCTAAGTTAATATCTTGCAAAACATGATTATCGTCTGGTAATTGCTTGAGCGTATTAAAAACCAAAAGCTCGCCTGCCCTGCCGGATTCATAATTTTTGGATCTCCTTTCTCTTTGGCTATAAAAGTATAAAAACGCTGCGCAGGCAATAAAAATTAAAAATAAAATTATAGCGAGTCGAAGAATACTCAACTCTTGTATTGGGACGCTTTTAATAACTGTTAAAATCAGAGCTACTATTACGCCCCCGATTATTAAAGCAATAAAATAATGTCCTTTTGAAAACCAAGTATTGGTTTTCTGTTGTGTAATTAAATATTTACTCTCCGAACCGTATATTTGAGCCATGTATAAATTATAAGACTTTCTTTCCAAAAAAGAAACGCACCGAGAATGCTGGTGCGTATTCCTTAGTTAGACCGGAAAAGTTTCGGTACCAAAGAGCTCCAACTGTAGTGGCTTTTTGTATTTCTGTCCGAACCTCTCTATAAGACGGTCGAGTTCTTCCATTGTTTTGACGCCAACCCCGTAAAGGTCGGTAATTTCTTGTCGGGTTCGCTGACACACATCTTCCAAGGTCGATATTCCATGTTTTTTGTGTAGTCTTGTCAGCCCGTGAGTTTCGGTTGTGAATTCGTGTGCTAAACAAATTTTGCTCCGACTCACGGCGAAATGAGTAGTCCGGATTGGGTTAGAAATGACAATAGAGAAAAATACCACGTTATGCCATATGGAATTCTCCCTGTTTAGCATTTCGGAGGTCTTTCCTGCTTCCCCAATTTCGGTGAGGTCTCTTAATATCTTACACAAGCCACAGTCTACCTGAGAACATATGGCCAAATCTCGCTTCTGCCTTTGCGTCAAAATGTTTCCTCCATTCTGTAAAGTTCTCGTCCACCGGACGAGCCCTTAAGCAATTGGAGGTTGCAAAAGTGTCGTCGAGATGGATATATTAGCGTATACCCATCAAAAATATATGTCAACAAAATTTTAAAAAACCTGGACAAAGTCCAGGTTTTTTAGTTTACATTTGAGGCTGGGGGGCTGTTGGGGCTACGGGTTTTATAGGATCTATTTCGTAATCTTCAAAGTATTCTAAGGAATTATCCTTCCTGGGCACGCGGCTTTCGTCGCCTTCTAAGGCTGGGTCGCCAATGTAATTTATCCGTCCGGCGTTAAAAATTCTATACTTTAACACATCTGTCACCCAAACATTGGCGTGGGAAGAATTGCCAGCGGTAATATTTGCGTTGGCGGCTTTGAGCGCGCGGGAATCCAAATTGGAAGCGTTTTGAAGTGTAGCATTAAAGTTTTGGGCTTCGCCGGCAACTTTAAAAAAACTGGAATTTAAAAGATTGGCATTTAAAGTCTGGCCTTTAAAAGTAAATCCGGCGCTGGCAGAGTTTGAAAGATTTATAGTTGTAGTAGTTGCGGTTAAAGATGCACTTTGCACGTTAGAAGAATTTCTTGCGGTAATTTCTTCAAAGAAGGGCGCGGTTATTTCTACCAATGTGTCGCCGCTTATGCAAAAGAAGCAATGGCCTTCTGATTTCTTTGTAATTTTAAGCAAATCCCCTTCTTGGGTAACTTCAAGCCTGTCTACATCCATTGCCCAGCCCTGGCCTCGAATTTTAAATTCATTGCCTTCAACTAATTTATAGTCTATGGAATTAGAAACATCTATTCTTTTGAAATCTCTATGATCAAAAGTTTTAGATACTGTTTGAAGCTCGGGACTGTTTTTTACCTGCTGCACATAGCCCGGAATGTAGCGGCTGCCCAAAACCCCGGCAAAAACCAAGGCAATTAGCCAAACCCCAAACAAGCTAAAACCAACAGTGGAGCTGACAATTTTGCGCTTGCTAAACAAAGCCACAAAAAGCAATAGCAAAAAAATTAAAGGAACAATAACCAAAGCATAGGCAATAACCAACAAAAAATGGAAACCGGCCCCGTGGGCAATGGTTGAAAGAGGAAAACCAATGTAAGGCGAGTTAACATTAAAAAGCAGGGAAACAAACGCCGTGGTAAAGAGTGCTGTGGCAAAAGCAAAACCAACTACCAACAAAAACGAAAGCACTTTAACTAAAATACTAAGAAGCCTTTTTAAAATTTCCCCTACCCGCGAGAAAAATTCATTCAGAGAACCGCCTACTCGCTTTTTTTTTACGTGCTCCTCAAACTCATGCGCACGCTCTTTTATGGTTTGTCCTATGGAATCTAAATTAAGCGGCTCGCCGCGCATTTGCATTTTTTCGGTTGGCGTTTTAGCTTCGGGCATTATAAGCCACAAAACTAAGTAAATGGGGATCATTGTACCCCAGGCAAATAATAAAACCACAAACCCCAAACGCACCCAAAAAGGGTCAATGTCAAAATATGCGGCAATGCCCGAAGCTACACCGGCAATAACTTTGTTGGAGCCGTCGCGCATTAGTTTTTTTGGCGCAAAAGAAGTCTTTTCTTCGGACCTTTTACCGCTGTCTTGGCCGGTTATGTCTTCCACACTGCCAAGCTCTTGTATGAGTTTTTCAGCGTCGCTC
Source organism: Patescibacteria group bacterium (assembly GCA_036726225.1). Taxonomy (GTDB): domain Bacteria; phylum Patescibacteriota; class Doudnabacteria; order UBA920; family UBA920; genus PALSA-1336. Next base: position 67,517 of record DAIMCS010000004.1, read on the forward strand.
AAAGTAATTACCGCCTGCGTGTTTCCTTGGTGTTGCTCGGAAAACTTTTCCGCAATCCGGTTTTCCATGTCTTGAACAATTTCCTCGCTTCCCGGGTACCTGGCAAAATGCGCCCTAATAGAGCTTAAGTACTCGTCCAGTTTTTTGTAGGCGTCTTCTTCTATAAAAAAGTTTGTGCCGCCTAAATTTATGCTTATTGTTTTATTCATAGATTTAAGATTAAAGATTTATGATTTTAGTGTCATTCCGAGCGAGGCCTTTTGGGCCGAGTCGAGGAATCCCTTTAATTTGATATTTATCCCGGATTAAGGGATCCCTCCACTTCGGTCGGGATGACATGCAGATTAGGAGGCATACTTACTAATTAATGATTTAATGCTTTTTGAAAGTTGGTCCCAATTTTTTTCTAAAGCCTTTAAGGTTTGCCTGCCGCTCTCCGTTAGCCGGTAATACTTACGGGGCGGTCCGGCTTTACTTTCCACCCATTTGTATTCAAGCAGTCCGCCGTCTTTAAGGCGGCTTAAAAGCGGATAAAGCGTGCCTTCAACAACTATAAGGTCAAAATCTTTTAGCTCTTTTAAGATGTCCGACGGATAGATCTCTTCTTTGGAGATAATAAGCAAAATACAAAATTCTAAAATGCCTTTGCGCATTTGGCCTTTGGTATTTTCTATGTCAAAGTCGTTTGTATTTGTCATAATGGAATTATACACGATAGTAGTTTGTAATGCAAGGTACTGGGCTGTGGATAATTCTAAAATTTAAGTTTGACTTTAAATAAGCGAATAATATATAATCTACTTAACCCACCGGTGTTTTGGTGGGAAAACAACAAGGAGAAAACACAAATGAAGCGAAAAGATCGGCCTCTGCTTTCGGTTGTGGTAGTGATTGTTTTGTTGCTCTTGGTCGGAACTTTGGGCAACGCGGCGTCGAAATCCGCTATCGACGAGCCCGTTGCAAATAGCATTGAATCGACGAACGAGTCTTTTGGTCCTGCGCCGGCCGTCAACATTGATATCGACGCCACGCAGACTCTGGTCGCTTTTGGCACGGCGGCTCGCATTGCCGGAACGCACCAAACCGTAACGACGACGATTGCAATAACGGCTACGAACCTGGGCAGGAGGTTGGAAACTTCTTCTCCACCGCCTGCAAAGACAACGGCCGTGTACCGACTAAACGTGTAGTTCCCTCCCCCCTAGCAGGCGATTCCAGTCGTGCTGCAACCCCCATCCAGCTTCTGCCGGATGGGGGGTTCTTTTTTAAAACAACTGGCTTACTATTAAATCTAACAAAACTTTAGGCGGAACATTGGAGGATTTAAGCTCCTCATCCAGCGCCACTAATTTGTTTAAAAATTCCAAAACTTTTTTGGGAGAAAAGGTTTTGGCAATTTTCTTTAAAACAAAAAGTTTGCCGCTCTTCCAGCCCGTAATTTCTAAAATTTGGCCGTCCCCAATTTTGCGCGACAAAAAATCTTGCGTGCTGGCCACATTCCTAAACTGCTGGGAAAGGAGGGCGTTTAACTGAATAACCGTCCCCTTTTCGTCGCTACCGGTCTGATTAAATAAAAATTTATGCAAAAGCTTCATTGCCTGCTGTTTTTTGCCGTCGGCAATGGAGTTGGTCAGCTCAAACACATCCACTTCGAAAGTTTGGTTCACCAACTGTAAAACATCGTTTTCATTTATTTCCCTGCCATTGGCAAAAGCCAAAAGTTTTTTTATTTCCGCATCCGCCTGCCAAAGGCTGTAAGCCTCCTCTACTTCCACTACCCTGCCTCCGAATTTGGTTTCTTTGGCGTCGTCCCTGCCTAAAGCAACCGCCAAACTTTCGGTAGCAGCAGAAGTTATTGTGCCTCCTAAGAGCTTTATCCTATTTGTAATCCATTGGTTTAATTCCCGGCCATGCGGCAAACTAAATTCTTGCACCGTGATATTTTTATTTGCCAATAAATCTTTATTTTCCTTTTTTCGCTTGTCTAAAGATTTAATGCTAATGACAATTTGGTTTGGGGATTTTACCAAGGCTGATAAATCTTCCGGAAGCTTTGGGATTACAGAGTCAAACACAAAAACTTTAGGCTTGGAAAACAAATCTGTCCCAAATAGGTCTGAAGCTTGGGGTAAGTTATCTATCTCCACAAATTTAACCAAATCCGCCCTTTTTTCTTTAACCAGGGAGGTTATAAAGTCATTTTTAAAAAAATCGTCCGGACCGAGTAATAAATAGAGCATAAATTTATTTGCGTATTTACAATAACACAAATAAAAAAACCCTGCTATAAGGGCATTTTTGGCGGGCCGCTATCCAGGCCTTTAGAATCTTTTGTCGGTATTCCCAAAAAATTCAGATTTGATTCTTTTGTCGGGGCCCCCAAATTTTCATTCCGGAATTTTCAAAGGAAAATTTGGGGCAAGGGGCAACGCCCGAAACGAAGTGAGCTTTTTGTCCGCCAAAGAAGGACAAAAACGAACGAAGTGGAGGGCGATTGACCCGTGGTGGGTTGGGTGGGGATCGAACCCACGACAAGCGGATTAAGAGTCCGCTGCTCTACCAACTGAGCTACCAACCCGGAAATATAAATAACCTTGATATCTTACACTAAATAAGCAGCTTTTTCAACCCCAGATATTAGGGCTCCCAAAAATTCAATGCATTTTTGGGATGAGGGGCAACGAACGAAGCGAGGACAATTGACCCGATGTGGTGACCCCGGTAAGATTTGAATCCCTCGACTTGGCTCAGGACAGGCTCTACTGCCTCGTGGTTTAAAGCCGGGCGCTGCTCCCCCGCCCGACTCGCTTTAGTATTATATGGTGACCCCGGTAGGATTTGAACCTACTGCCTCCTGGTTCGAAGCCAGGCGCTCTATCCAAATGAGCTACGGAGTCATGTCAGGCGAGTCGGGCGGGTATCCAACATGAGCTACGGGTGCATGCCGCATTTTTCTTTTGGCGTTCCCATATAGTATAGCTAAAAAAAGCAAAATTGAAAATTCAACCCCGTTAGAAAATTCTTCAATTCTTTTGGATAATTTAAAGGTTTTTTACCCAAAAATAATTCAAAAAACAGAAAATCTATAAAAAAATTTTCTTATAGGGTCAATTTTTGCTTTTCCTTATAAGCTAATTTTATTCAGGACTTTGCAGCAATCCGCTGCTTTCGTCGTAGTTTGACGTTCCTTCGCCTAAAGGCGCGCTCTCCTCAACTGGCGCCCCAAGGTTAAACGGATTCCTGCGAATCCCGCCCGTCGGCCTGAAATTTTCCGCGTCCTGTATGCGTTTTACAACCTGGTTATAGTTGTCAAAATTTATCCTTACTCCCTTAACCGCCACCATGGGAGCGGCTTCTTCGTTGAAATTTAAAATTATATCCACTGACTTTTTTATCTGGATGGCTTCAAAAATCAACAAAATTATAAACACCACAAAAAACAACAGGCTTAAATTTTTGGTCAGCTGTACAAGAAAATGCTTGGGATTTATAGAAAATTTAAGTTTAGCCATAAAATTATTTATCTTTCTTTAAATAAAAATTCGCGGTCATATTTACGTTTACCGTGCTTTGGTCAGCGGAACTAATGGAAATGTTACTTACGTTGGTAATGAACCTCAAATTCTCCAGGGTTTCTATAAAATCCACGACCCGGGGTAAACTCCCGTTTACATTAATGCTGTAAGGGATTACCCCCAAAGGCGTTATGGTTTTGGCTTTTGAGACCGTATGAATAGTCCCGCTAACGCCGCCAATTTGCATTTTAACTCCCAAGCGCTGGCCCAAAGCTTCCAGAACTTTAAGCTCATTGACTAAAGTAATGTCCCGGCTGAAAAAATCTTCGGGCTGGATATTTTCTTTGGCCAGGGTGTCTAAATCCCACTGGGCCTGACTTTCGCTTTGCTGCTCGGCTTTGAGCTGAGCCAGCTCCTTTTTTTGTTTATCAACCGACAATAAAGTGAGTTTGTTCGCCCGGTCCAAAATTTTGAAAAAATAACCAAAACTTATGGCGCTTAAGCCAAACCAAACTATGAGCAGGACAACAATTTTATTTTTTGCTGAAAAATGGTTCATACAATTACTTTAGGAGTTCGTCTTTAATATAAAAAGTAAAATGGAAAGTAATTTCTTTTGGCTTGGCTACATTTTCCAGCGGGTAATCAATGTCATAAAAATTTTCTTTGTCGTCTAAAATATTATTGTAAAGCTGGATAACCAGCTCACGCGTGGGGCTAAAACCGTTTATATTAATGCTTTTTCTCTGCGGGTCTATGGCAAAGCTGTTAATTTTGACTCCCGATGGCGGCAATGGCACAAAAGCTTTAATGACCTTTGACCAGCGGGGCGTTAAATCTACCAAATTTTTATAGTCGGAAACCAGGTCATTCGCCGCTTTAACCTGAGCTTTGACCTGGGAGTTTTCGTTCTTTTTTATTAATTCCCGAAGTTTGACAATGTCATTTTCCAAAACAACAATTTGGTTTTTTAAATACATCTTAGTGGCCATTTGCGCAGCCACCACCAGCACAAAGGTTGCAATGGACATGAAAAAAATTACAAAAAGGGCGTGCAAAACAGTAATGAACCGCAGTTCCGTTTGCCTCTTTTTTGGCAATAAATTTATTGTTTTCATAAAATAAACAAATAATTATAACTCAAAATCTATTCCCCGCATGGCCAATCCCATAGCCGTTATATAACTTAATGCTTCTTCCGCGCTTAAGGGGGAAGCTTTAAACTTAGGCAGGTTTTTCCAGGGATTTGCCAATTCCACATTTATTATACCCGAAGCCTGCAATTGCGGGGTTAAAAATTCGGGTAAATTTTTAAGCCTGGAAGCTCCGCCTAAAAGCATAACTTTTGAAACCTGTTTTTCGGAGTGCTCGCCGTGGAATTTTAAAACATTTTTTATTTCTTCGGCCAAATTATTCAGCACCGGCAAAAGCGAAGTGGTAATGTTGGGGTATTCAACCGTATTTGCAATTCCAACCTTCTTTTTTATTTCTTCGGCTTTGGCGTTGGAAACCCCCAAAGCTCTGGCAATACTTTCGGTAAAGGAATTGCCGGCAACCGGAATGGTAGAAGTAAACTGCAAATTCCCTTCTTCTATCATTATCATAGTGGTCTTAACCGTGCCAACGCGGGCCAAAAGCGTGTTATCGGTCTTTATTACCCCGGAAAGCGCCCTTTGAATGCTTTGAGATTCAACTTCCAAAGCTACCGGCACCAGCCCGGCCCGGTCTAAAATTTCTAAATATTTTTCCGCAAAATCTTTTGGGGAAGCGACAATTAAAATGTTCATTTTATCCCCGCTCACCCCAATTTGCTGCCAGTCTAAATATACCTGGTCAATGGGCAGGGGGATAAAACTTTCAGCCTCAAAAGGCACGGCGTTTTCTGCTTCCGCCGCGCTCATTTGCGGCATTTGGATAACCCTGACAAACGACTTAGACTCCGGCAGGCTCGCAATTACATAGTTAGTGCTAATCCTCCCGAATTGCGGCTGCTCCAAAGCTTTTTTTAGCACGGCATTAAAATTCTTTTCATTGACAATTGATTCGTTGACCACCGTTTCCGGAGGCAGCGCGCTGCTGTGGTAACTTTTAATGGCCAAATCCTGGCCCTTTTTTTCCATCTGCATTATTTTTATGGCGCTGCCGCTTAAATTCAAACCGAATGCAGGTAAAGTTTTAGAAAGGAAATTCATAAAATTATTGAATGCTTTGGCTAATGCTATAAATAGGTGCAATTAACGCTACGGCCAAAAGCCCGACCACTCCTCCAATTACCAGCAAAAGCAAAGGCTCAATGACCGATGAAAGATTGCCTAAAATACTGTCCACTTCTTCTTCATAATGCACGGCCAGTTGTTCTAAAATTTCCTGGACTGTGCCGCTCTCCTCTCCCACTTCTATCATTTGCACAACCAACACCGGAAATAAAGTCTCGTCTTTGCCTAAAGAATCTGTGAGTGACTTGCCCACTTTGACGTCCTGGGCAGAATTGCTTACCAGCTCCCTGTACGGGATGCTGCCTAAAGACTCGCCGGCGACTTCCAATGCCTGGATTATGGGAATGCCGCTTTTAAGCAGGGAGCTCAAAATTCTGGAAAACCTCGCCAGGTTTATTTTTTTAACAATATTATTAATTATAAAAAAATGCAGGAAAAATAAGTCGAACATACGCTTGCCGGGATAAGTTTTATAAATCCCGAATACCCCTACCAGCGTCCCCACCATCCCTAAAACCACCAGCACAGAATGCGCGCTCATAAAGTCGGAAAACCAAATTACAATCCGAGTAGAAAGCGGCAGCGTACCGCTAAACTGCTTAAATACTGAAGTCAGCTGTGGCAGGACGAAAATTGCCATAAGCGTTCCTATAATAACCATAGCAGAAACAATGACTGTCGGGTAGATCATTGCCCCCCGAACTTTACTTTTAAGGTCTGCTTCGCGGTGGAGTTGGATGCTTAAATATTCCAAACTTTTGTCCAAATTCCCGGAAAGCTCCCCCACTTTAACCATACTGTGAAAAATATTAGAAAAAACTCTGGGGTATTTTTGCAAAGCTTCAGAAAGCCCTTTGCCCTGCTGCACCATGTTGTGGATATCTGTAATTATATTTTTAAATTTGATATTCTTTGTCTGTTTAACCTGTATTTGAAGTCCGCGGCTAATAGAAATACCGGCTTTCAGCATTATGCTTAAATTTTCCACAAAATTAATTTTTTCATTCAAAGAAACAGAGGAAATATTCCTTAAAAAATCCAAAGACGCTTTGCTGGAGCCCTGTTCAGCAATTTCCATTGGCAAAAGGCCCTGCTCTTTAAGCATACGTCCGGCTGCGGCCAAATTAGGCGCCTGGATTACCGAAGTTTGCCTTTTGCCGTCCTTAGTTACTGCTGTGTAATTAAAATCCATAGAGTAAACGGTGCTGGATTAAATAGAATTGAACAAAATTATATAGAATTAAATAAAATTTATTATTAAACTTTGGTTTTCAAATTTTACTTAATTTTATTTAATTAAAAAATTTTAATTATTCTTTACTCACTCTTACAATTTCTTCCAAAGTGGTTATACCCCTGGCTGCTTTTATAAATCCGTCTTCCCACATAAGAATCATCCCCCCCTTTTCGGCCTCATCCTGGATTTCGTTGGAACTCTTATGTGCCATAATCATATCCGACACGGCCGGGGTAACTTCCAAAATTTCGTGAATGCCCACGCGGCCCCTGTACCCGCTGCGGTTGCATTTGTCGCAGCCCTGGCCCTTAAAAAATTTAACTTCCTCCAGGCTTTTAGCTTTGGCTGCTGCCACGCCCACGCGAATAAGTATTGGCAGGATTTTTTCCAAATGGAATTCTTTGGAAAGGGCTTCAAGTGCCGTCTCGTCCAAAGGCGCTTCCACCTGACAATCTTTACAAACCACCCTTACCAGCCTTTGCGCAATTACCGCGTTGACTGTGGAGGCAATTAAATAGGGTTCAACGCCAATGTCCAAAAGCCTGGGCAGCGCTCCGGCCGCGGTGTTGGTGTGAAGGGTGGAAAACACAATGTGTCCGGTCATAGCGGCGTGCACCGCTTCTTCAGCGGTTTCCTTGTCGCGAATTTCACCAATCATAATTATGTTCGGGTCCTGCCTAAGCAACGCGCGCAAACCCACGTCGAACGTCAGGCCAATTTTTGGGCTCACCTGCATTTGGTTGGCGCCCACAATCCTATATTCAACCGGGTCTTCAATGGTGGAAATATTAACGGCTTTGGTATTTAAAATGGAAAGCACTGTATACAAAGTAGTAGATTTACCGCTACCCGTAGGTCCGGTAACCAGCAACATACCGTGGGGTTTTTTAATATTGCGGGTAATGGCGTCTAAAGCTTCCTGTTCAAAACCCAGTTGTTCTAAAGTTAAAGCCTTGGCAGATTCGTCCAAAAGACGGATAACAATTTTTTCCCCGTCAAAAATAGGAATGGTGGAAACACGCAAAGAAAACTTGTAACCGTCTTTTTCTATTTTAAAGCGTCCGTCCTGCGGCAGCCTCCTTTCGTCTATTTTCAAATTGGATAAAACTTTTACCCTGGCCGCAATTGCCGCCTGAATCACTTTTGGCAAAGTCATAACGTCGTGCAGCACACCGTCAATGCGGTAACGCACCATTAAAGAATTTTCCTGCGGTTCAATATGAATGTCAGAAGCTTTTTCAAAGACCGCATATTCCAGCAGTGTGTCCACCACGCGAATAACCGGCACCTCCTCGGCCATTTTTTTTAAGCTATCGTCCTGGCTTAAACCTTCCGGACTGGTGGAAAACGGCTTATCGTCGGGAGTAAAAAGATGCTTTATTTCTTTTTCCAGTGAGGAGTGGTATTTGGAAAGCCCGTAATCTAAGGAGCTCTTGGCAATCAAAAACGGCTTAATTTTCAGCCCCGTCTTCTTTTGCATAAACTCCTTGGTCTGCAAATCATCCGGGTCTATCATCGCTATAGAAACCTCTTCTTTGGTTTTGGCAAAGCTGATGATTTTGTGGCGGTGGGCAATTGGTTCAGGCACCAAATTCAAAATTTCCTGGGGGATTTGCTTGTCTGTTAAATCTATGGTCGGAACCCCCAACAGCGCGGATTTCAGCTCTAACAGGGCTTCCTCTGTCAGGACTTTTTTTTCAATTAAAAAATCTTCCCAGGGTAAGCGAATTTTTAGCTGGCCCAGTTCCTTTTCCAGGGCAGACAGCTTGTCATCCGATAAAATTTTGCTTTGTTTTAAGGCCTTATTTAACTGCTGTTTATCCATTTAGTTTTTATTTCAAAAAAATTTAGACTTTTTTAGGCAATACTGTGTATAAAAAGTGCTAGATATCCAAAATTATAACATAAAATTAAAAATCCGCAAAACCAATGCTGCGGATAAACTAACTGTCCAATTTAAGGCAAATCGGATGCCCTGTCTTTGTTAATAAACAAAGGCTTCGGGCGCTTTACCGGCCTTGCCAGGTAAAAATATAATAGACAGTTTTTAAAATTATTTCTAAATCAAAAATAAAGCTGCGATTTTTAATGTAGTATAAATCGTATTGTAGCTTTAGCCTTGTTTCTTCCGTGTTGCCGGCGTAAATGTTGTTAATTTGCGCCCAACCGGTAATGCCGGGTTTTACCAAATGCCGCTCGTCGTAAAAAGGTACCTGTTTTTTGAGCTCTTCTACTATATGCGGCTGCTCGGGCCTGGGCCCGACCAAGCTAATGTTGCCCAAAAGCAAATTAATAAACTGCGGCCATTCGTCAATGCGGCTTTTTCGTAAAAATTTGCCAAAGGGCGTAATGCGCGGGTCGTTAACCGAGGTCCAGGTGTTGGTCGGCCCGCCGGACATAGAGCGGTATTTGTAGACCCTAAAAACTTTGCCTTTCTTGCCCACCCGCTCCTGGATAAAAAATACCGGCCCTGTGCTTGAAAATTTTATTGCCAGCGCGCAAAAAGGCAGGCTTATTAAAAATCCCAGCATACCCACCAGCCCAAAAACAATGTCCAATATTCTTTTGACAAGGTTGTAAAAACGTTTTTCCTGGTAATCCACATTTTCCAAAAACCAAACTTCATTTAGCTGGGAAAGGTAAACGCGCCTAAGCAGCTGCTCGTAAAATTCTTTATGGTTATAAAAGCCCACGCCCAAAGTGCGCAAACGGTAAAATTTATTTAAAATTTCCGGCTTGGTCTGCAAATTTTCCGGCAAAATAATTGCCGAACCCTGGCTTAGGTCTGCTGTGCTTAAAGTTTGCTCATTTAAATGCCCCAAAACTTTGTAACCCAAATAGCTGTGGGCGGTAATGGCGTCCTCCAGTTCTTTAAGCTCGTTGTTAAAAGAAAAAATATAAATGTTTTCAACCAGCCGGTTTTGTAAAAAATACTTTAGAAGCAAATGCCAAATTAAAAGCAAACCAAAAGCAATGCCCACTTCTATGAGCAAAAACCTTCTGGGAGTTAAAATTAAGTTGGGTTGAAAGTAAAAATAGGCAATGGCGACAAAAAGGTTAACCGCCATAGCGGAAAGCAAATTAAAAATCAGTCCGCTAAAACGCCTGAAAGAGGCAATGTCAAAAAGCCCGTGGATAAAGAAAACCAAAAGCCACAAAAGAAAAATTACCGAAAAAGCGGAATAGTGCGCGCTGCTCTGTACCGGAGAAAGTACCTGCTCATAACGGACGGCAATTGCAATTTTCAAACTTAAATACAGCAAAAGCAAATCGGGTAAAATTATTGCCCAGAGGTTTAAATTTTTTCTGCTGGAGGTCATAAAATTTATAAAAACAGCCTAAATTTCATTAAAATATTGGCAAAAAAAGCGTAAGGATAGTCTTTTTTTTGTTTATTAATTAAACCTAGCTGTTTGCCCAAAAACGCGCTTTTCTTCTCCTTATTATAGTTTGGCTGCCTATATTTCGCAAAAACTTCATTAAAATTGGCCATTTTGCCTAACTTCCCCATTCTTAGCCACAAATCGTAATCTTCTGCCAAATCCACGCCATCGTTAACAAAACCTCCTACCTTTATTGCCGCAAACCTCCTAAACATAACTGTGGAAGTAAAAAAATTATTCCTAAACAACATTGTTTTTCGAATCTGCTCGTCTTCTGTTGGCCTAAACTTTGTCACTTGTAACTTGTCACCTGTTACTATATTTATTCCTCCCCCCACTAAAACAACATCCGGATGGTTATCTAAAAATTCAACCTGTTTTTTTAACTTATCAACATCTGTCCATTCATCATCGTCATCTAAGATAGCAACATAATCCCCTTCACTCATCATCAATGCTTGTTGACGACTGTATGTTATACCCATCTGTTCAGTATGACTGATCATTCTTAAATTTGGCCCTGACCGTGAGACAAATTCTTCTAACGCTTTCTTATGCTGATCATCGGAAGCATCATCAACTATCCATACTTGAAAATCTTTAAAACTTTGTGCATTCACTGAATCTAAAGCCAGCTTTAAAAGCTGGCTTCGGTTTTTGGTTAAAATATTTACAGAGACTTTGGTCATCTTACTTAAAAAACTCCCAAAACACCCAAATAATATAATCTAAATCTGCTTTGGTTAAGCTTTGGTGAATGCCAATGTAAAACCCGTTGGCATTGAGTTTTTTAGCCACCGGATATTTTGGTTCTAAGTTTCCAAAGATTTTTTTATAGACCGGCTGGTTAATAAGCGGCATAAGATAACGGGTTTCAACACCATGGTGTTCCAAATGTAAAATTAATTTGGTGCGGTTGACTTTCGGGTCAACAATAACTATAGGATAGCCTAAATATGTGTGTTTACTATAATTAGGAATGCCGGGCAGCTGCAAAGCGCGGCCAACTTTTTTTAAGCCCGCAGTTAAGTACGCTGCGTTTTGTTGTCGCTTGTCAATAATTTTTTTAATAATTCTCATTTGCTCAAGTCCCAAAGCCGCTTCCATTTCCGTTAAACGATAGCTATAGCCCACATCTACAAAAGAGAATCTTCTGTCAATTAAATAAAAAGCGGATTTGTCGGTTTCTTTGGAAATTTTATCGTCATCGTCAATACTTAAATATACCGCGTCCCTGCCGTGGTTCATAAGGCTTTTCATTTTGACTGCGTATTTGGCATTATTGGTTGTTGCCAAGCCCCCAACACCGGTGGTAATGATGTGCGCAACATAAGTGGAAAAACAGCCAATGTCACCCATACTCCCGACTTTTTTGCCTTTGTAGCTTGCACCCACGGCCTCGCAGCCGTCTTCTATTACCTTAAGCTTATGTTTTTTAGCAATTTTTAAAATTGCGTCCATTTCCGCCGGCAAGCCAAAAGAGTGGACTGCAATAATTGCCCGCGTCCGTTTGGTAATATGTTTTTCAATTTGGCTTGGATCTATGTTGTAAGTTTTGCTGTTAACGTCAACAAATACAGGTTTTAAGCTGTTTTGGATGACAATATTGGAAACCGCAATAAAAGTTACGGCCGGGACTAAAACTTCGTCACCGTCTTTCCAGTTATGCAGACTTTTTAGCGCATGCAATGCAATTTGCAAAGCGCACGTGCCGCTGGCCGTAAAAATACCAAACTTGCAATCGTGATAATTGGCAAATTCATTTTCAAATTTGGCGCTCAAAGGACCATAAGAAAGCCGGCTGTCGTCTAAGGTCTTGTTAATTAGCTGTTTAGCGTACTTGCCGATTTCCAGGGTGCCAATTGTAATTTTGCGTTTTTTCATTTTTTTAAATAATTTTTCACACTTTCCTCTACCCCTGCTTGAAGGGAAACTTTAGGCGCCCAATGCAATTCTTTTTTCATTAAACTTACATTTAAAGCACGTTTTGAAACTTTCATTCCTTTTTGCCAGATAATTTTTCCCTTAAAATTTAAAATTTTTGCAACCAACTCAAAGACTTTGGAAATTTTTACGCTTTTGCCTGTGCCAATATTTATAAGTGCGGGCATATTTGGCTTTTTCAGCATAAGCTGAAGCGATTTTGCAGCGTCGTCCACATATAACAAATCCACCGGGTGGTGTCCGTTGTTGCCGGCAACCAAACTTTTTGCATTATGTTTTTTTGCCTTATGTACCTGCTTAATTGCGCTTGGCACCAACGGCGGCGGGTTGAAATTAAATTTGTCTTTTGGTCCGTACAAATTTGGAAAAATTACGCAGGCGGTTTTAATGCCGTATTGCTGCGCGTATGATGCTGCAATTACATCCGTAATTCTTTTGGCGTAGCCATAAGGCATATTGCCCTGGGGCGGGCCTTTCCATAAATCTTCTTCTTTTAGCGGCAGTTTGCCCGAAGGGTAAGCGGTAATAGAACTAATAAATATTAGCTTTTTTACGCCGTTTAGTCTAGCTGCTTCGGCAATATTTAAAGCCGCTGCCACATTTTGGTAAAAAACCTCGCCCGGCCTTTGCATTTGTTCAATTCGGCTCAAAACCAAACCGGCCGTATGGATAACAATGTCCACATTCCTTAAGGCGGCTTTGGCCCTGTTTAGGTCGGTTAAATCAAAAGCCTTGTGGCTTATGCCCCTGACTTTAAACTTTTTTTCGGCCTTTAAAACTTTTAAAATGCTTTGGCCTAAAAAACCGCTTGCGCCTGTAATTAATACTTTTTGCTGCATTCTGTTAGAAGTTTAGTCTTTTAAATAACTATGAAAAGAAACCGAGTTATACTTGTCCCCATACTTTGCCCTTAACATCTGCCAGTCAGTAAGCTTGGACGGGCCTAAGCCTGTATTATAAAATATTTTGCGGATAACTTTTTGTGGATATTTGCAATACACCCAATGGGCGTAATTTTCATAATCCGCAATGCTGGACAGCTCACTTCTGTCCACTGCCGCAAGGTAAGCTTTATACCATGGCATATTATGCTTCTTTTCCATTTCATCCTTGCACTCTTTGAGAAGCTGTTTGTTAAAAATCATCATATGCACAATAAAAGACAGCGGGCATTTAATGCCAAAACCGAACAGCCTTTTAAAAGCGTCAAAGTACGGCGGGTTCCATTCCTCGCTGTTGCCAAAAACAAATTTGCCGCCCTGCAAAAAACCTACGGGATTTAAAAAAATGGTGTCAGATTCCAAAATTAAAAAATTCGGCATTTCCACAAAACTGTCCGCGCCAAATTTTAATAGCTGCTGCAGTATCCAGCCGCTCCTGTCCCAACCCTGGACTTTTAAATTAATATCCTCCTTCTTTACGGGAAGGTAAGAATTTTCGTCTATAAAAACACAGTTATAAGTACTACAAATGTTTCTAATTTCAGGGTTGTCGGTGGAAACAATAAAAATTTTATTGATGGTATGGCAAACGTTACTTAAAGAAGAAATTGATTTAACCACCGCTTTATAATCTTTTTGGATGGTGACCAAAACTACGTCAATGGCCACCTGGTCAAAGTCACTCCGGCTGTGTTTAAAATCTGCTTTAAACAGTTTTTTAAGTTTGTACAAAAAATAGGGCGGCAACAACCAGGGCTGCTTTAAACGCTGTTTAATTTCAAAAAGAAAGCTCATTTATTTTTTAACTGGTTTACAAGATTTAAAAATAATTTTGCGCAAACTGAGTCAGTCATATTTTGCAAAACCCACTGCCTGGGCGAAAATTTATTTGAAGTTAAAGATGTAACTAAACTTTTTAACTGCTCAACATTTTCCCAATATTCTCCGGTGGCTTTTGACAGAAAAGGCGCCGGGTCATCTGTCATGTCCGCAAAATGCGGATGCGGTTTTTTTGGGTTCCAGACAAAAGTCGGCACATCCATTGACCAGCTTTCTGCCAAAGCAATTCCCTGGCTTTCAGACTGGCTAAAAAAAATGCTTGCCTTGCTTTGGCTTAAAGCTGCTTTAAAACTTGCGGCCGAATATTTACCGTAATTAACCCGCAAGGCTTTAAAACCCAAATTTTCAACCAAACTTTTGGCCTGTAAAATTAATTCTTCCGGTGCATTTTTTGAATACAATAAAATGCTTTTACGATTTTCTGCCCGGTTATCTTGGGTCCAAAATTGCTCATTTACTCCAGTATACCATACGTAAATTCGTCCCAAAAGCTTTGGATTGTACCTTTCGTAAGCGGTTTTTACCTGTTGTGACGGCACTAAACAAACATCAACTTCCGCCCTGGCAATAAGTCCGTTATTGTCGTTGGACGTGTAAACAACATTTGGTCCGGCAAGCAAAAATTTTATTTTGCCCGCTCTTTTTTGCTCAACTGCCCAGGCTAAAACGTTAGCGCCGCTAAGCACACATACCACTTCTACGGGATTAACTATGTTTTGGTTTACTTTAAAGTCTGCCTGTAAATTCGTAAGTCCGCGGGTTAAGCTTCCAAATACGGCGGCAGGGCCGCTGTTTTTTTTACCCAGTAATTTTTTTATTGCCAACTTCAACCTGCCCGACAAAAAAAAGTCCTGATTGTATAAAAATACAGGCATCCTATTTAAAATCCTTAAGCCTCTTGCTTGCAGCCAAAAAATTGGTAGTCACAAAAATTTCAAAAAATTCGCTGTAATTAAGCGGCCTTAAACCGTCTTTTACAATTCTAAAAATATTAAACCGGCCTTTTAATAAATTTACAAAATCTCTCAAAAAAACCCGCGCGTCTATGTCTGCGCCGCCAAATTCAAATTGAATGAAGTCCACAGCGTCAGCTTTAAGCAAGTCTTGGGCGCCTTTTAAAACTTCCATTTCATTGCCTTCAACGTCGAGTTTTAAATAATTAATTTTTTCAATCCGGCTTTCTTTGCAAAATTTGTCCAGTGTGGTAATTGCCACTTCTTCCTGCAAATTAAAATCTATTTTAAAGTACGACATATCCCGCTTATAAAGCGAAGCCATACCCGAAGATTGCTCATCGAAATAAAGCACGGATTTGGCCTCGGCCGAGCCCAAACCAAAATTGTAAGCAGTAACTTCCCCGTAATTAGCGGCGTTTTTTTTAAAGGTTTGGTAAGCTGCGGCAGAAGGCTCAAAAGCAAAAATTTTAAACGGGAAATTATGCGTTTTTAAAATATCCCTAAGGCTTAGTGAATATTCACCTTTGTTTGCGCCGACGTCGAATATGGTTACCTTAGATGCGTCTTGCCATAAATTTTTTGCAATTTGCTTTATGACTTGAGTCTCGCCGCTGTCCTGCAAAAAAGAACCGCCGCCCACATTCATACCCCTTAAGCTAAAGAAAAAAAGCCTTTCAAAAAACGGCTGAAAAATTTTCCTTCCCCAAAAAATCCCTAAAAATGATTTTACAATTTTCTTAAGCATAACCTATGTATTTTAACACAAAAACCCTGCCTAAAACAAAATTCCCCCGTCAATTGGCGGGGGAATTTTTTTTGCTGTTTTATTGAGCCGGAGCCCCGGTTGGGTTGGCTTTGTAAGCTTCTATAGCCTTAACTACACTGCCTTCTGTTTTCAAATCTTCGTAGAACAAAATTTGCGAGCGGGAAATGTGCATTTCATCTTCAGGACCGTGGAGTTCATTACCCAACTTGACCAAAGAAATGGACTGTTGGGCATTTAGGGCATCGGTTCCGCTTCCCTGCTGTGGTCCAACCTGCAAGTAGTAAATATCCTTTAAGGTAACATAGTTATCTTGCGTATTGGAAATTTGGCCAAAGTACACTTGTCCGTTGGTCAAAAATACAGCCTGGTAGGTTGAAGCCTGGTCCGTAGCAGTGCCTAAAACATCGCCGCCTGAACCTTTAAAGAGTTTGCCTCTAAAAAGTACACCCAAAACTACAATAACAATTACGACTATGGCCAGAATTATCCAGGGCATTTTGGAAGATTTTCTCGGTTCTTCTGACATTTGCATTTGTGGCTGTTGTTGCATACCGCCCTGCATACCAGGGGTTTGTTGTGGGCGATTTATTCTAATTTCATCTGACATATATTTTAATCCTTTCAAAAATTAGTATTAAGTATCTCGTATCACGTATAAAGTATTAAAAGCAAAACACACGTTGCTTAATACATAATACCTTATACTCTGTACTAATCTTTAGCACCTAAGCACCATAAGCCTGTGCAGGGAAAAAATGGACTTAAAGCTGCTAGTAGCTTTAAAGCTTTTGGAAACCGGAAGTTTTTTTAGTTCAAATAAGCTTACCAAAAAGACAAACGCGGCTAAAGGCAAAACCGGAAGTCGGCCGGTAACGGGAGCTGGGGCTAAAGAAGGGCTTTGAATTTTGGCCGGCGGAATGACGACTACAACTTTAGGAAAAGTTTGCTCATTTGCCGAAACAGAAAGTTTTGGATTAACAGCCCTCTGGAAAGCTATTTGCAAATTAAAACAATTGGCGGGTTGGTTTAAATTTAAGCCCGCGGTGGGTTGGACCAGGTCTTGGGTATTGCCCAAAGAAAGCAGACATTCTGCTCCCGCAGTTACTTGTTTTCCGCTCTCTACCACTGCTCTGACCGAAGGTTTTGGCTGCGCAAAATGGACAAAAACCGTCGGGGCATTTGCAAGGCTTGGTGCTTCAGTTTTTTGCTGCTCCAGGTTGCTGCCAAAAACGCCCTGATTCTGCAAAATTAGGCTTAAAGAAAAGGAGAATATTAAACTAAAGGCTAGTATTTTTTTCAACAAAAAATTGCTACTAATTTATATAAAAATTATAGCAACATTAGTGTTAATGCCCAAAGAAGTTATACACAGCAGCCCTTTAATTCGGGAACATTTTTTGCAAATCTTCCAAATTATTTATATCCGTAGTTTTTATTAACCGGACAAAAAACTTTTTGCCTAAATCGGAAAGCTCTTTTTCAATTTCTTCGTCTAAAAAATACGGCGAAACCCAAATACTGTTCTGCCATTTTTTAAAATGAAGCTGTTTTAGTTTTGCGCGAAGAACGGTGCGTACATATTTATGCTTTTCCGGAATGTCAAAAATTACCAGTTTCCAAACCCCGTCTTTTTGCGGCAAAAGGCGTTTAAGTAATTTTTTACCTTCCGCGGTAATTCCGGCTGTGCTCTGCGTTTTGTTTATGTACCCCTGCTCGGTTAGCCTGAAAAGGTAATTATAAAAATCTTTGCCTGAAAGTTTTTCGGCACAAGCGGAATGGATTTGGCTAAATTCTACAGGCTTCTCTTTTTCAAAAAGAAAATTTAAGATGGAAATTGTAATTGGATTATAAACTCTGGCCATTCTTTGATTATACCAAACCTGGCAAAAATTTCGAGCCTAAAATAAAAGGATGCCTTTTTTAGGGGAATCCTTCTATTAAAAATATTTTTAAGGCGTTTCTCCGCCTCCGCCGCCGCTGCCACCGCCACTCTGTGAACCACCGCCCCCACTGCCGCTGCCCTCACCGCTGCCGGTGCCCCCGCTGCCTCCGCCAACTTGAGTCGGGCCGCCCCCGCTGCCATCTCCTGCGCCGGTGGTTCCGCTACTTGTAGCAAAGCCCCAACAAAAAGCATTATTACCCAGGTTAACATTACCCGTGTTACTTACTAAAGCTGAAGTGGCCGTACAACCGGAATCCATTACAAAAACATTGGTCACATTACTTTGGGTGGAATTAAAATGCACCAGCCAGCGGGTGCCCAACATATCTGACCTTATAATTATCCGGCTCGCTCCGCCGGTAATGGAAAAATTAGAAGCAATGGTAAACAAAGGCGTGCTGCCGTCTACCGAGGCGCCAAAACGCAATTCCTTGCCCGTGGAAGTGGCGGTTACATTGTAAAAAATTACGGAGCTGCTGGCGGTAATTGTAGTAGTGGCTACAGGTGCAAAAAACACAGTGCTCGTATTGTGGACAAAAGTACCTGCAATGACAAAATTGCCGGAAATTGTTGTGGTGGGCGGCGCTAAGAATGCATCTCCGCTGTTAATTAAAAAAGTGCCGGTCACGGCCACGGCTGCCTTACTAAAAAGCGCGTCCAAAGTGGTTGTCCCCTGGCCGTTTAAGGTTAAATTGTTTGCAATGTTAAGCGGCGTATTAGTCGCTTTTTTATATATTAAACCGGCCGTTGCACTTCCGGCATACAGCGTGCCGTTACCCGAGTCGAAAACCATAGCGGAGATGCTGGTTTCCGGGGTGTCGGTGGAAACCTGCCAAGTGCCCGGAGCCGTACAGCCCGTATAAGTAGCGCATTTATAAATTTGGCCGGTGGTGCTGGCACCTGCATAAATAGCGCCGTTGGTAGAGTCAAAAACCATTGAGGCTATGGCTAGTTCCGGGGTATCGGTAGCTGTCGTCCAGTTGCCTGCGCTCGTACAGCCCGTGGAAGCAACGCATTTATAAATAATCCCCTGGCCATTTGAACCCGCGTAAATGGCGCCATTGGTAGAGTCAAAAACCATTGAGTAAATATTTGTTTCCACCGTGTCAGTTGCAAGCGCCCAGTTGCCCGCAGATACACAGCCCGTAGAGACTACACATTTGTGGATGCGGCCGTTTGCGCCGCTGCCGGCATAGATTGCACCGTTGGTGGAATCGAAGACCATTGAGTAAATGTTGGACTCTACAGTATCGGTAGCAAGCGCCCAGTTGCCCGCAGATACACAGCCCGTGGAGACTACACATTTGTGGATGCGGCCGTTTGCGCCGCTGCCGGCATAGATTGCAC
>DAIMCS010000004.1:86703-89748 GCA_036726225.1 Patescibacteria group bacterium
CGTTAGTGGAATCGAAGACCATTGAGTAAATATTTGTTTCCACCGTGTCAGTTGCAAGCGCCCAGTTACCTGCAGAAGTACAACCCGTAGAGACTACACATTTGTGGATGCGCCCATTGGCGCCGCTGCCCGAGTAAATGGCGCCGTTGGTGGAATCGAAGACCATGGAATAAATATTGGACTCTACGGTATCGGTTGCTGCTGCCCAGTTGCCTGCCGAAACACAGCCCGTGGAAGCAATACATTTATAAATAATCCCCTGGCTATTTGAACCGGCGTAAATGGCGCCGTTGGTAGAGTCAAAAACCATCGAGTAAATGCTGGACTCTACGGTATCGGTTGCAATTACAAAATTTTGGCTGTCAGGAATTATAAAAGTCGGCGTTCCGGTTGCAGGATTAAATTCCAGGTTATAGTAGTTGCCGGCAACAATTGTTGTGGTGGCAACGCTCTGATAACTAATAGTAGAGCTGGACGCGGTAAAAGCGCCTAAAACCGTTAAAGGAGCGGCTGTGGCAAAAAGATTCCAGGTTTTAAGCCCGGCTTCAAAAGTGTTGGAAATAATTAAACTTGAACTCGCGTTTATTGTCCCGCTGCCCGAGCCCGTAAGGTTAAAAAAACTTAAAGCACTAGTGCCTCCGCCAAGCTGTCCGCTGCCTGCAAGCGTTATGGTAGGAGTACCTGAATAAGTTAATACTGAACCGTTTCTGGTTTGAATATCTCCCCCCGACACCGTCGTGCTTGCCTGAATGGTTGTGGTTGCGCTGCCATATATATAAATATCTCCGCCAATGCTGTTACTGGCGGTGTCCAAATAAGCAGTAGAAGAGGTAGCGACAATAAAATTAGATGAAGACTGGGTGGTAAGCGTGCCGCCGGGGTCATAAATTTTTCCGGTCCATACCAACACATGAGTACTACTGGTTGCAGTTAAATTATTCGAATCAGATTCAAAAGGTATGTCCGGGTCGTCATCCCAATCATAAGCTCCTAAGTTTGCGTTTGTTGTTGTGGCCGAGCCGTTAGTGGCTTCGTTTCTAATAATTAAATAATTTTGATACAAATTAAATCCCGTTATGGAAGATTGTGAGCTGGTTGCCACACTGACAGTCACCGCGTCCTCCGTTGCCCCGTCTAAAAATACGGTTAAAATGGAACTGTCAGTGCCTGTGACACTTAAAAAATCAAACTGCCCGGTTGAAGCAACTGTGGTTGTAGAATAAAGACTCCCCCCATCAACCTTAAGCTTAATAGTGCGGCTGTTAGCAAGTCCGGTCACGCCTTCGTCGGAATAGACATTGCCGGAAAGAGTTTGCGGCGAATTGTAATAAACCGTAATTCTTACATGGTCGATTTGAGCCGCGGCATTGGCGCTGCCGCTTCTGGCACAAAGAGCCACACCAAAGCCGCTGGCTTCCACCTCGGCTTCACTCCATGTTGTCCCCCACATATCTGTGGTACTCGTGCCAAAACTTTCGTAAGTATTGGTGTCGGTAGTTTTTGGCCACACCGGCGTGCCCGCAGTCCCGTAACCGTAGTTATTGCCAATCTGATTCCCGTGGGCTTTGGTTAAATTAATATCGCTCATTGATATGTTGCTGCCGTCAGAACTGTAATTTTCAACCTCGGCGACTATCCCAACTATTACTGCACCTGTAGGCAATGCAAACACAAACCCCGAAAAGGCCAGCTCATCGCTAATGTTGCCGCTGTCATAAGCCGCTTCGGATGTAACGATTATATATCTATCATCCGAAGAAGTTGCGTTGCCCGGGTTGGACCAGGCCATATCGTCCGCGGTTCTGCCCGGACAGGTAAGTGCGTTGGTAGTAGTCGCGGTGGTCGGGCTCATTGTAACTGAAGCGTCGTTGGCCAGCTGCCAGGCTCTGGGCTCCTGGTAAATTGGGTTTGGGACGCCCGCCTGGCTTAAACTAAAAGGACCGAGTAAATAATACTCGGGGCTAATGTCGGGAGCGTCAAAAGAGTACGACAAAACTGTAGACTCCCCTGCCAAAAGTTTTAGCGGAAAATTAAGGTACTTATTTTTTTCTCTTTCAAGTACGGTAATGGGAAGAAGTTCTGTTTGTGTCTGGATCCCGACTGACAGTTTTAAATTTTCAAACGCGTCCTGCCGGGAATTTTTTGGCTTGCCAAGCAGGGTAAAAGATTCGGGCACGGCTTCTAAAATGGATCCGTCAAAATCGACATTGGCCGTAACCTTAATTTTCATATCATAAACTTCCACGGGGTACAGGCGGGTATTGCTCTCCCTGCTAATGTCGAGCAAAATATTTTCCTGTGTCGCGTAAAAAGAATCGGCAACAGTCCTTGTGCCGTTTTTGGTGCGGACGGTTAAAGTTAACCGGTGGAGGCCGGCGTTTATAATTTTAAAATCAGACTCGTAATCCGGACGGTTGACCCTGGCTTTAATTTTACATTCCGGGTTAACTGTAATGTCTCCCGCCTTTGTCCTTAAAACGGTCAGGTTGCTTGTTTCTAAATTGTAGATTTTAAGTTCCAGATCGGCGTCGCAGACCATTTCCCCAAATTCGTCCAGGACGCCAAATTCAAACCGCGCGGTTTCCCCCACGCTGTAGACCGACTTGTTAAAATTCATGGCAAGGACTCCCCACTTTAAATCCTGGCGGGAGTCGTCGACAGCCGGGCGCCGGGCAAATTGCTGCAGTAAAAAAATATCCGAGGCAAAGGCCACCGGAGCAGTAGACGAAAACAACAAAACAACCAGCGACAAATACACGAACGCTGATTGAACAATTTTATAAAAACGTTTATAAAAACGTAGGGGTAAATGCACTTATTTAATATTGATTTTTATTTTTGTTTCTTTTATAAAAACCCTTAATTTTGAGGGATTTTATATATAATTTCTTTCACTTACAAAGTAATTATAGCACATAAAAAGCATTTTGTCTAGTATTTTTGGTAATGTCGTGTTAGATTAAAACAAACCGGCCAGTAAGGCCGGTTTGTTTTTTGTATTGTCTACTCCAGCACCCTAATTTGTATATAGGTGGATTGGGGAAG
>DAIMCS010000005.1:0-83687 GCA_036726225.1 Patescibacteria group bacterium
TACTAAAGTCTTGGGCTAAAGCCCAGAGTTTTACTCTCGGTGTAGACAATAAAACAAGCAGTCCATTCCATTGGACTGCTTGTAATAGTAAAACGACAATTGTTCATTTCCTGCCGCCTTTCTTGACGGTCTGCTTTTGGGGCGCCGGCTTTTTTACCTGGGGAACCTGCGCGTATTTCTTAAAAACCATGATATGGAAACACGCCTGCCGCATCTCCCGCACGGCTTCTAATTTACCTTGGTTCCTCAAGGCAATCAGATTGGAGGTTACCCATGCCACCTGCTCCTTAGACATACCCTTCCAGGAAATGTCCAAAGTTGAGCCGGTAGGATGGGTCGAAGTCAGGGATGCGTTGCCGTTACGCTTATGCAGCCTAACCTGGTCCTCCACCGTCCTGACCGCCGAAGTCACCTTCAGCTTTTTGCCAAACTTTGCTTTAAAACTTGCCGCAAAATTCAGCAAAAACGTGCGTGTCCAAGGGCGGGCATACCGACGGCTCGCTTTAAGCCTCCTGTCAATATCAATGGAACTATTTTCTGATATTGGCACGAGCAGGCCGGCTGCGACAAAATTTTTAAACTCCGCGTCCTTTATGCGGCTTAAGTCTTCGGCATCTGCTTGCCGATTTTGCCGTCTTTGTGACCCACCGGCAGTGCCCTTTAAGCTGGGCGTTGGCCTGCTCTGGTTTCCTTTTTTTGCCGCTGGTTTAACCTGTTGCCTACCACGAGCGCTGATTTTGCTCTGTGCTTCGGCATTCACGACAATCCCCAAAACTGCAAAAAATCCAAAAACAATCAATAATCGTTTCAAGTTGTTCCTCCTTTATTAGCCGATCTAAACGTTACAATACGCCACTTCAGCGCACTGTTGAACAAAAAGCTAACTTTCTGGTCAAATTGTGAGCTAAAACTGCGCTAACGTAGCCCAATATTATAAACTTTTTTTGTCTTTTTGTCAATATACTATAAAAAACTCCCTTAAATTAGGGAGTTTTTTATTTCTTCCAGAGCCTTTTGTTTATTTTCCAGGCTCATATTTTCTATAACTTTCTTTTTTTGCCTGGCCACTTCCAGGTAAAATTCTGTCCATTTCTGCAAAGTGTCAGGCGGTAGATCGGAAATATCGTAATACTTTTCGGTGAGAGGATCTTCAACAGGCACGCAAATAATTTTGTCGTCCGTCTCGCCGCGGTCTATGGTTTTAAAAACGCCAATTGTTTTGCATTTTACTACAGTGGATGATTTAATTGGCGCAGATGATAAAACAATCGCGTCGAGCGGATCTCGGTCGCCCCCCAATGTACCGGGAATGAACCCGTAGTTAAAAGGAAAAACTAAATTTTCTCCCGATCCGCCTATGGCGGAAAAAACAAAATTCAGCTTCATACTGTCCGATTCTTCATCATACTCAAATTTTTCATTGCTCCCTTTAGGGATTTCAACAATAACATTAAAAGCGTCTATATTTCCAAATTCAATATCTTTAAGGCTCATTTTTTATATCACTTATATAAAGAAAAATCCCCTCCAAGCGGAGGGGATTAAAGTATTTATTAAACTCTGGAATCGTTAGCAACCATTAACGGCAAAAGCGGTAAGTTTAAATCTGCCTCATTTGCAGGAACTATTAAGCTTGCTTTTCCGCCATTGGAGAGGAAAATGCTCCAGGTGGGAATTGGAATTAAACCGGTAGAATGAACATAGAAAACAGTTTTGCCCAAATTTACCCAAGAGCCCTCGGGGTGTGTTTGAGTGTGAAGCCCTAACACACTACCGACAACGGTTACAGAAACCTCCAAGCAGTTAGTTGCTTCCAGCTCGGAACAGACCGAAATGTTGGTAATACCGACAGCCAAACCGTTAACTACCAGGCTATTGGTAAAAATTACAGAACCGGCGACTTCAGGGTTGGTATTTTTCATAACAAACCATTTACCGCTTGAGCTTGTTCCTAAACCGACAGAAAGGTTTTTTCCAACCGGGATAGATTGCTGAATTGAACCCAAAGTAGGAGCGGCAAAAGCAATTTGCGCTAAGCCTGCAAAAACTACAAGGGAAACTAAAAATTTCTTCATAAATGTTTAAGACTTTATTAGTGCTCTTGTTTTACTATAGGCCAAATTATAAGTTTTGTCAATACTCTTTATAAAAATATGGCTTAAATAAGCTAAATTATAACCCCTCCACCCACACAAACCTTGCCTTTATACAATACCAAACTTTGGCCGGAAGCAACAGCTTTTTGGGGATATCTAAATTTAATTTTGTAATGATCTTTCTCAATCTGGGAAATTGTTAAAGGTGTTAAATCTCCCTGATGCCTGTACCTGCCATATAAACTTACAGACTTATTTACTGATCCGCTTATTAACTTATTTATCCAATTAACAGAATGGATCTCCGCTTCCTTTACCAACAGCATCGGGTCGTTGGCATTGCTTGTTACAAATAAAATATTTTTTCTCAAATCCTTACGCGCCACATAATACGGCCCGCCGCCGCCAACTTTAATCCCCTGCCTCTGGCCAATAGTGTAAAAATGCAGACCCTGATGGCGCCCGATAACCCCCCCTCTCCCCCCCTTATAAAGGGGGGGATTAAGGGGGGGTATTAAAACAATATTACCGGGCTTTGGCTTAATTTTTTGTTCCAAAAAATCTTTAAGCCTAATTCTGCCGACAAAGCATAAACCCATGCTCTCCCTTTTTTCCGCGTTCGGCAGGCCAATTTTTTTGGCCAACGCGCGAACTGCGGTTTTTTTCATTCCGCCAATCGGAAAAAGCAAATGGGGCAATTGCGCAGTCTTAACATTATAAATAAAGTAACTTTGGTCTTTGAACTCGTCCGCGCTCCGTATTAGTGAGTAGTGTTTAGTGGGTAGTGGGTGGTCTTTATTTTTTCTGCTCACTGCCCACTGCTCACTGCCCACTATTCTCGCATAATGCCCGGTTGCCAAATAATCAAAGCCGTTTTTTCTTGCCCAATTATAAAGCAGCTTAAATTTTATTTCTTTGTTGCACATTACATCCGGGTTCGGCGTGCGGCCGGCGGCGTATTCCTTAAAAAAATAATTTAACACATTTTTTTCGTATTGCTTTTCAAAATCCAAAGTATGGAGTGGAATTCGCAAAAACGCGGCCACGCGCAAAGCGTCCTGCCTGTCTACCAGCCACGGGCATTCGTTGTACTTAAGCCCGGCAGTTGAAGACCAGTTCTTCATAAACGCGGCCTCTACCTCGTAGCCTTGCTTAAGCAGTAAATAAGCGGAAACCGCGCTATCAATGCCGCCTGAAAGCGCAATTAATACTTTTTTCCTGAGTTTTGACATACCAAACATTTTGACATAAATAATGCTTTGCTGTAAAGTACCCCGACAGGAGGGCCCAATGAAGCTCGGAAAAATCTTTTGGTTGTTGACAGCCCTGGCAGGACTGGCTTTGATTGTTATGCTGTTAAGGCAGCGCGATTCAAAACCTTCGGTTAAACTCCCGACAGGCGAACCCCCGCTCGCTTTTTCTCCGCCCTATCTAGTAGTCGAGCCCAAAACTCGGCTTGAGCCAAGTGGTGATCCTAGCGTTGACTGCAAGGACTGGGAAAATACCGCCAATGTCTACGGCTCCCCTACCAACAAAGGGTACTATCTCACCTTTGCCGATTGCGATTATGACGGTAAATGGGACAAATATTTGGTAGACGGGGGGGCGCGGGAATTTGAAGCCGCTGCATCCCAAGAGGAGGTAATCAAAAAAACTGCAGAACGCCTGCGACTGCTGGCAGAACGAAAGGCCATTGTCGGCGAGAGGATGGGAAATAAAGTTGTAAGATACAATTCCACCCTCAACGGCACGCAAGACGTGTGCGTACCAATAGTCGACGATCCTGGACAAGAGCTCTGTGGGGACGACCGCTACGTTGCTAGAAATTCCGATTTAGACCGACAGTTCCAGTCGGAATTAGACGCTTTTAAAAGACGGCTGAAATGACTCATGCCGAGAAAACGGGGCTGCGAGAACCATCTCGCAGCCGCCTCATATTTTTATAAATACTTTTGCACAAGCTTTAAAAGCTGGCTATGCAGGTAACCGTTGGAAATTATTGCCCCCTTAACCGGCCTGTCGTATCTTTGCTCCCTGCCCCAAAAATCAGTTACCCTCCCGCCCGCTTCTTCCACAATAATTTTTATTGCTGCTACATCATGCGCGGTGTAATGGGGAAAAGTTATGCCGTCAATTTCGCCGGCTGCCAGCAGCATCGCATTATAAACAATCGATCCCATAGGAAAGCATTGGGCCTTATTTTTGAAAATTAAATCTTCAATAAAACCTTTAAGCGGGTATTGCATCCGTGACCATACGCAATGACTAATGTAAGCCCCCTGCATTTTTTTGTATTTAGAAACTCTCAACTTTTTTCCGTTCAAAAAAGCCCCTTTGCCTTTTTCTGCCACAACCATCCGTTCCATAAAAGGATCGTAGGCGACTCCTAATACTGGACTGCCGTTATGAACCAACGCTAACGAAAAAGCACAGGTTGGCGTGCCATGCGAGAAAGGGATAGTGCCGTCGACGGGATCGCATAGCCAGGAATATTCGGCATTTTCAATAGCATGATTTTCTTCTTCCCCAATTACAGCATGAGTTGGAAAATTTTTCTTGACCTCTTTTATTACCATGCTGTTTATGGCCAGGTCGGTCTTTGTCACCGGAGACCCGTCTTTCTTTATAATTCTGGTCATGCCCAAAGCAAAATTAGAGCGGATAATTTTTCCGGCTTTTTTTGCAATATTAACTGCGAACTTTTTGTAGATTGACATAAAGTAATAAACTATATAGCTTTATCTTTAGGAGGAAAAAAGGTGGACCAAAGTGACCTTAGAGAACAGTTCGGCGAACCCTACGATCTGGTGCCTTGCAGCTTTCAAGACAGCGAATGGATCCTGGCTACCCTGCTTACACCGTGGATAGTCAGCACCCTTTCTTTGCTAGCACTGCACTACTGGGCGCCATAAACACAGAATGCGGCCGCGCAACTGCGCGGCCGCATTTTTTCATCTTATTTATAGAGCTGCTCCACCTGACTTTTTATGCTGTTAATATCCCCTGACGAAATTTTAGTGCCGTTAAAGTACAGCGTCGGCGTTGACTCAACCTTTAAACCCAAAGATTCCGAAATATCTTTTTGCAGCTTGTCCTTGTAAGTCTTGTTGGTTATATCGCTCCTAAATTTATTCAAATCGGCAACGCCCGCAATTTGGGCATATTCTACAAACTTATCTATTGGATCAATTAAATTTGACCATTCAGCCTGTTTTTCGTAGGCCAAAAATTTCCAGTCCCAAAACTTACCCTGGGCGCTTGCTGCTTCTGCAGCGTAAGCAGCCGGGATGGAATTTGGGTGCAAATCCGCACTAAAAATATTTAAAGGAAGATGGCGAAAAACGACTTTGGTATCTTTTAACTGGTCGGGCAACTGTTTAAGCGTGGGCTCAAAAGCTGCGCAAGCCGGACACTGTAAATCCCCGTACTCAACTAATACATTTTTTGCTTCCGGGTTGCCTAAAATATGGTCGTCAAAACTAATATCTTTGGGCTGGGAAATAGTTTCAAAGTCGCTAAGGTTAAAATCTTGCGCCCAACCACCGCTTCCTGCGGGCTGTTCGGGTGAAATTTTAAACAAAAAGTAACCAAAGCCCAAGGCTACTAAAATAATTATAACTATAGTTATTGTTCTCTTCATACTAAATAAAAAATTTAATTATTTATTAAGGCCGGGGTACTGGTTCCAAAAATAGCCGGTAACCCGTTTAAAAAAGCTAAGGCCCGGGCTTCTTCGCCTAAGCGCGCCAGATGCTTGGTTTCGTCGTAGGCAGTATACAAATGGTCTTCACCCAAAACCACAATCGCCAACTCGCGCCCGTTTTTGTATTTTAAAACTGCGGAAAAGTTGTAGCGGGATTCGTCTAAATAGCCTGTTTTTGCAATTAAAACCTTAATATCGGCGTCACCAAGCAGCTTATTGGTATTCTTTATTGGCTGATTATAGCGCGAATTGTTGGTTGAACGCAAAGTGTATTGGGATAAGCCGGCAATTTTACGCAAATAAGGGTCCTGGAAAGCCGCAGCTAAAATTTTACCATAATCGGCGGCTGTAACCACGTTGGCAGGATCCAGCCCCGTAGGTTCGTTAAAATAACTGTTTGTTGCGCCCAAGCTTGCTGCCTTTGCATTCATTTTTTTGGAAAACTGTTCGGGTGTAAGCCCGGTGCTTCTGGCCAAAGCATTGGCAGCATTGTTTGCTGACAAAATTAAACTCGCATGGAATAAACCGTCCACGCTAAATTTTACCCCGGCCGCAGACTTTATGCACACGCCCCTCCTGCCACAATATCCCACGACCTGGTCTTCCTTAGTCATAGCTACGGCTTTGGAAAGTTTTGGCTTGGTATCCAAAACCACCAGCGCGGTTACCAACTTGGTTAGGGATGCAGGAATTTTAGGCGCATCCGGGTTTTTTGAAATTAAAACTTCCCCGTTTTGCGCGTCAACCACGGCGTAAGCAGAAGCCCTTATGCCGGCAAAGTTGGCCAAATCGTTACCGCTTAACGGAATTTGCAAAGCCATAGCCGAAATTGGCGAAAGCAAAAATGCACCAAACAAAATTGTAGCTAAAAATTTTTTTACCATTTTTTATTTATTTAACTCCATTCCCTTACTACTATTACTGAAGCATATTCCCAAACTTCTTCTGGAGCATTTTTTTATGCTGCTTAAATAAATCTTCCAAAGCCGAACGGATGTGCCTGGCAATTTCGCTTTTGTCCCCCGCTATGTCCGGGCTTACTTCCACGCTTTGGATATTTTGGTTTCCGTCAATAGTTAAAACAATCTTCCCTCCGGAAGATTTGCCGCTCACAGTCTCTGTAGAAAGCTTAGACTCCATTGCCTTAGCTTGCTTACGCATCTCGTTTATGTCTTTAAGTTTGTCCAATAATCCCATAAAAATTTTTAATTACAATTTATTATAACCGATTGTGCTTACTGCCGCAATTTAACTTGCCAAACACGCGTTATAAGCCCTTACTTGAGAGTTATATTCCTGTTTTAGCGACCCTAAAACATCTACTTTATTATTGTAAATTTTAACCAAATTGTTATATTCGGAAACTTTTCTGTTATATTCCTCGTATTCGGCTTTGGTTTTTGGGTCACTTGAATCCAGCTCCTGCTTTTTAACGCTTAACTCTGCCGCCAGGGAATCAACTTCAGCCTGTAAAAAATTGATCTGGGTTTTTATATTTGAGTTAACAGTTGGGCAGCTGCTCGCCGGCCTGCCAAACTCCTGCACCGCCATCCAAACCTTTTTGCCTTTGTACGTGCCCTTGCCCACGGCCACG
The DNA here is from genome assembly GCA_036726225.1 of Patescibacteria group bacterium. Taxonomy (GTDB): domain Bacteria; phylum Patescibacteriota; class Doudnabacteria; order UBA920; family UBA920; genus PALSA-1336. The sequence goes on from DAIMCS010000005.1 coordinate 7,394, forward strand.
CCTATTTCGGTATATTTTGGATTTAAGATGTTTGCCCTGTGTCCCGGGCTGTCCATCCACGCCTTTACTAAGGCCTCATCGTCTTCAAAATTCCCCAGCGCAAGGTTTTCACCAATGGAGATGTAATCATAGCCCGCTTCTTTAGCCAAATCCGCCGCCGCCTTGCCCTGCGGGCTGTCGTGCTCAAAATACTGCTGGACAAACATATCTTTCAGTTTGTTTTGGGCAGCCACATTCAGCTTGCTGTTAGTTTGTAGGGCGGGCAAATTGCCGTTCTGACTGCGGTTTTGGTTGGTCCAAAACAATACTCCGTTTACGGTTAAAAAAGTTTCCTGCTCAAATAAACTGCCAATTAAGGGCGGCGGGGTGGAAATATCTTCTTTTATTTCCTCAAATATGGGGCTTTGGACAAGCTCCGGCAGTTTGTGGGCGTACTTTTGGATTTGGAACCTGTACCGCCAGCCAAAAACCACCAAAACTAAAATGAAAATAAATGCTAAAACTTTCTTCATATGTTACCTAATTATCGGCTCCGGAAGGTGTGGGTCTACTATAGATTTGCCGTTGGGAAGCTCGCATGACCTGGGGTAGTAATCTGCTTTAACCGGATAACCTGCGGCTACGCATTCTTCAAAAGTCGACACCTTAGCCTCTTTGCTTTTTTTAAGTGAAGGATAAAGCAGCATAAACAATACTATTACTGCGGCCAAAAACAAAAACATTACGGAAATTATTTTTTTCATACCGTTGCAGACAGGAAACGCTTTAATCTTTGTTTAAGATAACGCTTCCCGAATCCTGATTTTAAATATTTTTCTCTAACCATTGCATCCAGCTTATTCAGACAGGCCTCATAATAAACTAAAATGAATGGCCCACGACCTTTTGTATAACCAAATAAATTTTTTTGATGTTGATTAAAGCGTTTCCGTAAATCACTGGTAAATCCTGTATATAGTAGTCCGGTTTTCGTACTTTTTAAAACGTAAACATAATACATAATGCGTCTGCAACGGTATTAAGCTCTTACAAAATAAGTAATCCAGCTTGTAGCGCTGTTTAATTTTGAAGCTTTCCTGCCGCTGGATAAAATAGAAAATTCTGCCAATTCCAAAATTTTTGAAAATTCTTGTTGTTCATAGTAAGCAAAAAATCGAGAAGCTCCGGAATCCTGCCAAACCTCATTTTTCTCACCCGTACCTTCTTTTAAAGAAATAAAACCAACGCCTCCGGGTAAAATAACTTGTTTTATAATTCCTAAAATTTCTTTAATGCTGCTTTTTGGAATATGTAAAAGTGATGATGCTGCCCAGAAACCGTTAAATTTTCTTCTAAGTTGAGGAATCTCCTCATATAGCATAACTTGGAACTGCGCATTTGGATTATTTTCTTTAGCTATGGCAACCATATTTTGCGAGCCATCAATCCCTAAATACTCGTAACCATTTTCAATGAACCAAAAAGAATCCGCGCCTGTTCCACAACCTATGTCTAAAATAGAGCCTTGCGATTGCAATTCCCGAAATTTTTCAAATTCTTCAGCCCACACACTGTCCTTGCCAAGCCTGCGGGCCTTTGCCCAACTTGTTGAAATTGTGTCGTAAGTATTTAAAGTTTGTTTTTCAGATTCCTGCATTTATGAAGTTCAAAATTTCCTGTTGTGAAAGTTCTTTTTCCGCAGATTCCTTCAAACTTTTCACTTTATACTTCCCGCTTTTAACTTCCTCTTCCCCTACCACCAACACAAAAGGAATTTTTTCTTTGTCCGCGGTTTTTACCTGCGCGGAAACTTTGCGGTCTGTAAGGTCAACCGCTACAGCCAGGCCCTGCTCACGTAAATTTGATGCTAATTTATTTGCAGCCTCAAGATAATTTTCCAAATGGCAAATGTACAGCTTAACCGGTGGCTGGTATGGTGGCAACAGATTGTATGTCTCCAAAAAATCCCTGGTTGTCACGTCGCCCCAGCCAAAACCTATGCCCGTAACTTTCTCTACCCCAAAAATTCCGACCAAATCGTCATAACGGCCGCCGCCAAAAAGCGCGCGCGGATTTTTTGGGTTAGTGTCGTACATTTCAAAAACCGTGCCTGTGTAATAGTCAAAACCGCGCACCAGCATTTCGTCTATTACTGCATTTTTTATACCTTTTTTTACGAGCGCTTGTTGAACCGACATAAGCTCTTTGTACTCTTCACTATTTTTATATTTGCTGTCTTCAAAAAAATCCAGGCCGCGGTTTATAAAATTGGCAACATCTACAGATTTTTCAGAGCCGCCCATTTTTTCTTTTACCATTTCATCCACATCTGCCGATGAAATTTTATCCTTTTTGTCCATTATCTTTGAAACAGCCTGGGATTGTTCGGGGTTTAGGCCCAAAACCTCCCGGAGTAAAAAATTTAAAAACTTGCGGTTGTTAATGCGAATAACAAACTGCTCGGCCGTGGCTCCAAACGCCCTCATAGCATCGTGCGCCAGAGAGATAATTTCAATATCTGCGTCTATGCCGTCCACCCCGAACATATCTACATTTAACTGCCAGTGTTCGCGAAGGCGCCCACGCTGTGGGCGTTCGTAGCGAAAAAGATTGGGGATGGAATACCATCTAAGAGGAAAACTTAACTCTTTACGCTTTTGCGCCACCATCCTCGCAACGGTTGGTGTCATTTCCGGCCGAATAGTGACATCACGCCCGCCCCTGTCTGTAAAAGTATAAGTTTGTTCATTAACAATTTCGTCGCCCGACTTAGCTTTGTACAATTCTGTTTCTTCTAAAATTGAAGCTCCATATTCTAAGTAGCCGTAACTTTCCACAACTTTGCGCCAAACCGAAAAAATATAGTTTTGCACAAACTGGTCTTGCGGGTAGAAATCCCGCGTACCTTTATAGGGTTCCAAAGATAATTTTTTTGTATTTTTTTCCATATTTATTGACCAGTAACCCACTAATTATAACCAAAATTAAGGGTTTTTACAAATTATAAAAAACCCCGTACAGTCAGTTATCATAACGACTGTACGGGTTGAAAAAAATGTTCGAACAAGGTCACCATTTCTGGTGCCAGAGATTCCTCCTGTTTGGAGGACAGCCTCCGAAACAATTATCACCCAAAAAGCAGAAGAAGTCAATGGCTATTAAATTATTAGACCTAAATTATTATTTACAAGAATTGGCCTTAACCCCAAAATTTCTTCTGTCCATGACAAATTAGGAATTGGGTTAAGTAAATAAATTTTCTTTTCTAAATGAAAAGCCAGGCCCATTTCCATTAAAGTGTTCGGACCAATGTAACCGGCTATGCCGTTTTTGTCGTAGTTGGTAACTAAAATAACATCTGACCATTTTACTTCTTCAAAATGGTCAATAATTCTCTGACTGTGGTTGTCTAAAAATGAAGGGTCTTTGAATGGATCGGTTTTTTTAAATTTGTAATACTCCAGTGTATGCCATTTTTTACCGTGCCCGTCGACAAATTCAACCGGAGGCATATGCGCCTCATGCCCCATACTTTCCAACTGTTTTTTTACAGCTTCCATTTCTAGAATGAACGCCGTACTGCCGCAAATAGTTATTTTCATGTTGACCTATTTACTATATAGTGCTACATTTTGTTAAACTTTTGTTTGGGAGGATTTATGTTCAAGGAAGGCACGAAAGTGCGTTGCACGGTAGTGGATGACGAAACGGCAGATGGAAAGCACATGCCGTCAATGGCGCTTCTGAAACAGGGGGCAATTTACACCGTTGATGATTACCAAGGTTCTGAAGAATGCCGGGACCTTTATCCCGACCAGCCTTACCTCATGGAAAACGGGGGTAAAATCATGCTTCGTGAACTGCCTGGTTTGGTATTTTTCCCCAGGCGCTTCGAAACAGTCGCTGCAGCATAGGCCTAACAAAAATCATGACACGGGGTCAGAGAGATCTGGCCCCGGTGTTTTATTATACCAAATTTGACGGTTCCCAAAAATTCCGAAGGATTTTTTGGGATATGGGAAATTGTTCCGAAGGCTGAAGTAAGCGAAATGTTTTTCGCACACGTAAGCCGCAGGGACAAATGACCCGCTGGAGCGGAATACGGGAATCGGACCCGTGCCTAAACCTTGGGAAGGTCTCGTACTACCATTATACTAATTCCGCAAGAATTGATTATTGCTGATGTATAATACCAAACTTTTGACCAACCGAAAAGATTATGGCAGAATGACAAAGGTGTTGATGTTCAACCCCTCCCTAGCCCTCCCCAAACTTGGGGAGGGAAATGACAATGAAAAAACTATTTAGAAAAATCCCGACCACCATGGCCACGCAGCATCCCGACCATGCAGGGCGGCCGTTTTGGTACAAAGATCCATACATTCCGGCAATTGAAGAAGCCAAGGAATGTTTTTTAAATTTCAGCGAACTTGGCATTACCGAATACAAATGGGATTGGGAGGGAAAATTGGTGGACGAATCTGTTTTAGAGCGTTTAATTGCCGAACATTTTGCCTATTTTAAAAAGCAACCCCTGGGCAAAGAAAGATTTTTAACTTTCCGTCTGCCAAACCCCAAAGTCCAAACCGAATTTAGGATGGGCCGGGCGCTTATGGGCATTGCGGGCGCAGCCGGCCTTGCCAAACAAGTCGGGCTCCATACTCCCCCTCTGTTTGAAGTTATTTTACCCATGACCGAAAGCGAAACCGAGATGCTCGAGATCCAGGAAGCTTTCCACGAAATCGCTTCTCTCAAGCATCCATTAAACCGTTTTGAAAAAGGCTTGCTTAGCCACGTTTTAATAATCCCGCTTTTCGAGCGCGTGGACACTATTATTAATTCAAATGAGATACTGGAACGTTACCTCAAACTCCACAAAGCAAAATTTAAATTCAATCCGCCCTATTTAAGACCGTACACTGCCAGAAGCGACCCGGCGCTAAACTCAGGGCTTATCCCAACGGTCATTGCAGTAAAAATTGCACTCTCGCGATATAAAAAATTTGAAAAAAAACACAACATTCCCCTTTACCCCGTAATTGGCTGCGGCACGCTGCCTTTCCGCGGCGGACTTTTCCCAATTAACGTTAAAAGATTTATTAAGGAATATCCGGGCGTGCGCACCGTAACCATCCAAAGCGCGTTTAGGTATGATTTCCCCAAAGCTTCGGTTATTAAAGCCATTGCCACTTTAGAAAAAGATTTACCAAAAGGCAAGGCAGTAATAATTGCAGACAGCGAAGAAGAAAAGTTAATCCACCTAATAAAACCATTCGAAGCGGCTTACAAAAATACTATTTCAGGCATTGCTCCAACCATAAACCGTTTAGCTCATTTTTTTCCAAAGCGCAGGGAAAGGGTCCAGCATATCGGTTTGTTTGGATACTCCCGCGGCGAAGGCAAAGTAAAATTGCCGCGCGCTATTACTTTTACCGGTTCCCTTTATTCGCTTGGCGTGCCTCCCGAACTAATTGGCGCCGGACGCGGCATTTTAGCCGCAAAAAAAGCAGGCCAAGTTGGCCTGCTGGAAAAACATTATGTAAATTTAAAGCACGATTTATATTTTGCAGGAAAATTCCTATACAAGCCGGGCTTGATTAACCTTAGTAAACATTCTAAAGCCTGGAAAAGCGTACTTAAAGATGTGGAAGAAATAGAAAAATATTTGGGCAAGCCGCTTTCTGCAAAATACCTAAATGAGCAAGAGCATCAATTAATTTCTGCCAGGATCCACAAAAATTTATCGTCCGGTAAAAACCTTACAAGGCTAATTGAACAATCTGCGCAACTTAGAAGAAGTCTGGGCTAATTTTTTTCAGAATCATTCCCTTCTAAGTCCGGCGGATGCAAGATTTCTATGCTGTTCCCCTTATTTACCAAAAACTCATCCGGAATTTCCTTGTACTTTTTTGGGACTTTCTGGGTAGGGTTTAGCGCTTCCTGAGCCTCGGCTTCCGATATTGACTTCTTGTAGTCTGGCTCTAATTTGTAACTGCTGTCTAATTCTTCTGGCATAAAGTTTAATTTATCTTATAATATCAAATATACTAAAAAAATGAAACTCCTAATAGTCGGTTCAGTCGCATACGATTCCATAAAAACGCCTTTTGGCAAGGCTAATAAAACCCTAGGCGGCAGCGCCACGTATTTTTCTTTGGCCGCGAGCTTTTTTACCAAACCTTCTCTGGTAGCTGTAGTTGGGCAGGATTTTAAAGATGAAGAAGTATTTAAACGCCTGGGGATAAACATTAGTGGGTTGGAAAAACAACCAGGCAAAACTTTTGCCTGGGGAGGGGAATATAGTTTTGATTTAAACTCCAGGAAGACTTTGTTTACTCATTTGAATGTGTTTGAAAATTTTAAGCCAAAATTATCATCGGATCACAAAAAATCAAAATTTGTTTTTTTGGGCAACATCCACCCATCCCTTCAGCTGGATGTTTTAAAGCAGGTTAATGCGCCTAAATTTGTTGGGCTGGATACTATGAATTTGTGGATAGAAAAAACTTTAAAAGATTTGAAAACCGTTTTAAAAAAAGTTGATATTTTAATAATAAACGATTCAGAAGCGCGGGAGTTATCGCGGGAACATAATTTGCTGAAAGGCGCTAAAAAAATTCTGTCGCTAATGCAATCACCCTCCCCTAGCCCCTCCCATCAAGGGAGGGGAACCAAAAACATTCCCTCCCCTAGAGGGGGAGGGTTAGGGAGGGGTGAAAAAATTGTGATCATCAAACGCGGCGAATTCGGTTTGCTCATGTTCCAAAAAGGAAACATTTTCCATCTTCCCGGCTATCCGCTTGAAGATGTGGTTGACCCCACCGGTGCGGGCGACAGCTTTGCCGGCGGGTTTTTTGGCTATTTGGCCAAGACCGATGATATTTCCTGGCCAAACCTAAAAAAAGCATGCGTCGCAGGCTCGGTTATGGCTTCTTTTTGTGTGGAAAAATTAGGGACTAAAAGGCTATTAGAAATTAAAAGCTTAGACATAACCCAAAGGCTAAAAGATTTTAAAACATTGACTCATTTTGAAATTTAGCTTATCTTAGTAAAAAATGAACTTTAACTGAAAAGAGGAAAATGTGGAAGGATTCAGTACTTACGCGTTGTTGTTTGTTATAATCACCGTAGCCCAGATAATAATTCGACTTCTCGCCCGCCACAGAAGTCAACTCGACGGCCATGAAATAGACATCGATTACTACGTCGACGGAGTTTCGTCCGCCTTTATGGACGACAAGCCAATGCGTACCTTCCCCTGGTGGGTTATTGAACATAAATTGTGCATGGTTATTAGAAACCAAATTGTAATGGATCTGCACAGCGACCAACTCTAAATCCCGTCCGCTAGCCGGCCGGGATTTTTTACTAAAATGATATTTGGCACCCAAAAACAAGAGGCGCGCTCGACGATGTCGAGCGCGCCCCGGGTCAAACCCAAAACGCGCTAAAAATTACGCTTACTCGTCATTTAAAATTTTTTCTACCTTTTCGACAAGTAGCTTAAGCCTAACGTATGCACGCAAGAGCTCGCCTTTTGGAACACCGTCTTCAAGTAAAAGCTCAATCCTGTCCAGATAAAAAATCACTCCGGACTCCGTTGGCACTTCAGGCAAGGTTTGGACAACTCCGCGCCTGATTTGTGCGTCCAGTTTATCCCAAGTCACGCCAAGATCATCTAAAATCCTTGCCCCAACACAATCCTGCAGCTTGAGCATACCCAGCAACAGGTGTTCGGTGCCAATGTGGCGATGATGGACCCTTTCCGCTTCTGCCTGGGAGTAACCAAGAATAAGCTTGCATGAATCAGACATCGGTAGGTCTATGGAAGTACTGACCTTTTCACGAGCCGGAGATCTTTCTTCTACGGCTTTGCGAATAGACGGACAAGGATCCTCTACCCCCATCAGTCGGCCCAAAAAAGATTTGTCTTCCCTGGCAAGCCCTAAAAGCAAATGCTCTGTTTCGATGCGAACATGACCGAATTGGGAAGCCTCGTAACGAGCAAAGAAAATTACCCTTCTGGCTCTTTCTGTGTATCTTTCGAACATTGTTTCCCCCTTTTGGGATGCTATCTGAAAAAAGTATACCTTAACGGCAAGCTGTTTGACAACCTAAAAATATCTGTTAGAATAATTTTATAAAATCAAAGTAAGTTTAAAAAAAACACCCTTAAAGCTTTTGGAGGCGACGTAGGTGTTTTTTTAATTAGTTGCTAGACTCAAGATTAAAGTTTTTAGGATTATCATCTTTAATCTGTAATCTTTAATCTATTAACTAATTAGGGGGAGAAAGCAAAAGCAAAGCTATGACAAGTGGCAAAATAATGGCCGAATATATATGGCTAGATGGCCGCAAACCCACAGCCAAGCTCAGGTCCAAGACTAAGATTGTAAACGGGCCTGTAAGGAAATTGGAAGATATCCCTATGTGGGGATTTGACGGTTCTTCCACCGAGCAAGCCGAAGGAAGTTTTTCCGACTGTATGCTCAAACCGGTGTACTATGTGCCGGACCCAATAAGCAAGGGCGATAACCTTTTGGTAATGTGCGAAGTTTTAAACGCCGACGGCACTCCGCACCAAACCAATACCCGGCACATTTTGGAAAAAGTGGCGGAAAAATACAAGGACCAGGAAGCCTGGTTTGGCATTGAGCAGGAATATACCCTTTACGGTTCCAACGACCGCCCCTTTGGCTGGCCCAAAGAAGGTTTCCCCCATCCACAAGGGCGCTACTACTGTGGCGTAGGGTTTGACGAAGTCCACGGCAGGCCGCTGGTGGAAGCGCACCTTAAAGCTTGTTTAGATGCAGGCTTGGCCATTTCCGGCATTAACGCGGAAGTTATGCCGGCGCAGTGGGAATTCCAGGTTGGCACTTTAGGGCCGCTGGAAGTGGCTGACCAGCTTTGGCTAGCCCGCTGGCTTTTGTACCGCCTAGGTGAAGAATACGGCGCGTACGCTAAGCTAGACCCCAAACCCATGACCGGGGATTGGAATGGCGCAGGCGGACACACTAACTACTCAACCCGCGCAATGCGCGAAACCGGTGGTATGGAAGTGGTTAAGCAGGCTTGCGAAAAGCTTGGGCAGTACCGAATGCAGCATATGCGCGTTTACGGCGCTGACAACGACAAGCGTTTAACCGGCAAGCACGAAACCTGTTCTTATAAAGAATTCCGCTACGGAGTAAGCGATCGCGGCGCCTCTATCCGCATCCCGATGGAAACTGCCAACAAAGGCCGAGGCTACCTGGAGGACAGGCGCCCGGCAGCAAACTTAGATCCTTACCAAATTTGCACAGCATTAATAGAAACCACCTGCGGCGAAGGTTTTAACCCGGACACTTACGGCTGGGGAAACTTTGACCCTACGAGGTAAATGCGTTATCCGCTGATCACACGCGGATATTAACGCTGATAAGGCGCTGATAGTTAAATCAAAAGCCGCTTCTTAACTGGAGCGGCTTTTAAAGTTCAGCGTTTTATCGGCGTACCAATCCGCGACAAATCAGCGGTTATACTCTTCCGTATTGATCCTCAAACCTTTCAATATCACCTTCGTCGTAATGCCCGGTTTGGGATTCCACAATTATGAGCTCTAAATCACCAATATTTTTTACGCGATGCTTGTCCCCTATTTTTATATCCACAAAGCTGCCTACCCCAACTTCAATTGCCTTATCATTTAAAATCACAGTACCTTTCCCCTGCACAATAAACCAATGTTCGTTGCGCTCTCTGTGAAGCTGGTAAGACAAAGAGGCGCCGGGCTTCAGGCGTAAAATTTTTATGCAAGAATCTTTATAGCCGGGCTCGTCCACTTTAAACTGACTCAAAATTTCGTAAGAGCCCCAAGGCCTATGTTCAATGTAATGGCTATTTTCCATAAAAGGATTATAGCAAAAAAGTTGATGTCTATGGAAATTTCTGATAATATCGATTTATAAATACATGCCCCAAAAAAGCAAGCAACTTGCAGTAGAATTACATAGCCATCTAGGCGCCGCGGTAAGCCCGGCAATACTCTGGGCCATTGCCCACCGCCAGGGCATAAAACTTCCCAGTAAAAATTACTGGGATTTTGAAGATATGATTACGATGACCGGCGCGGAGAAGAATAAAGATTTAGACGAAATGCACCGCCACTTTTTCCACTGGACAGAGCTTATACAATCATCACCCGAAGCCATAGAAGAATCTGTAAAGCTCACCATTTCCGGCGGATACCGCAAAAACAACATTACAGTCCATGAGCTCCGTTTTGACCCCATGATGCGCAACCGCGGCGGTGAGCGGGATTTAGACCATATTATTATGTCCGCCCTTTGGGGAATGGATAAAGCCATTTTGGAATACCCCCAGGTCAAAGCCGGAATAATTATAGGTATGCACCGAATGCATAGCTTTAAGCAAAATGAAGTTAAAATACAAAAAGCCATCCGCTACAAAAATCGAGGCATAATTGGCATTGACCTTGCCGGCCCCAACCGCAGCAGCTTTTCCATGCAAAAACACAAAGATTTATTTATGATGGCAAAAAAGCACGGCCTTGGAGTTACCATCCACACCGGCGAGGAAAAACAACTGGCAGAAATGCGCTATGTAGTTAGAGAAATAAAGCCGCACAGAATTGGCCACGGCGTGGAATGCGTGAGGGATAAAAAGCTAATGGCAGATTTGGTAAAAAATAATATTCTTTTGGAAATTTGCCCGACTTCCAACTTACGTAACAGTGTTATTAAAAACCTAGCGGGATTAAAATCGGTTATAAAAACTTTGCTTAAAAATAAAGTTAAGTTTGCCATTTGCACCGACGGACCGGAAATGTACAAAACCGGCATCCACAAAGAACAGCAGTTTTTGCTGGAAAACAAAATAATGACACAAAAAGAAATTGCCCAGTCAAGCCGCCTCGCGCTTGAAGCAAGTTTTATTCGATAATTATATTCCCTCCCCCTTGCCTGCCTACCGCAGGCAGGTGGGGAGGGCAAGGGAGGGGGTAAAAGCATCCGCCACCCTCCCCTAACCCCTCCCATCCAGGGAGGGGAATTTTATTTTGCGGGCTTTTTTTCGTATGTAAGCAAAATTAATCCTGCTGACACAGGAATTAAGGAGACCCATTGCCACAAGGTTGGCGACTGATGTAAAAAAATATAGGCAAAAAATAATGTGCTTAAAGGAGCTACCCCCGAGAACGAAGTCGCCTTAGTAACGCTAATTCGATGAATGCCCTCTACCCACAAAAACTTGGTAAATCCTAAAACCACAAAACCATTTAAAATTAGAAGCCACAAGACCCCTTTAACTTCATGGAAAGGCGCAGTAGCTTGAAGCAAATAAGCCAAAAGGAAGAAAAAAGGGAAACTAAATAGGTTGCGCAAAAATAAGATAGTTTCGCTGCTAATAATTTTACGTAAGCTTTGTTGGTAATAATTCCCCAGAGTAGCGCAAGCACAAGCAATTAAGATAAACCAATCCCCGCCGGAAAAATCTAAACCTTCCTTCGGCCATAAAATAATTACTGCTCCTATTAAGATCAAAACTGCCCCTGTTGTATGCTCTTTGGAGAAAGGTTGTTTTTTCCATACGTTAAAAAATAGATAGCTGAAAAATAATTCCATTAAGGCAAGAATGCTGGCGTTGCCGGCAGATGTGAATTTTAAACCGGCATAATACAAACCATAGTAAAGCCATCCAATCAAAAACGATATTATCAAAATATGTTTATAGATACCCTCTTTACGTAATTCAAAAAACTTTCCGCGAATTAGCATTAAGGCGGCAAAAAATACGCAAGAAAACATCGCGCTAAAAGCCAGTGAATAAACTGCTGATACGGTTGAATAAGACAGGATAGTTATAATCGGAAATAAGCCCCACAAAAGCTCATTTGCTATAATTGCTAACTCCCCTTTTCTGGTTTGGCTTAAATTCATACCTTAATTATAACAAAAAAACCGTCCCAAGGTAGGGACGGTTTTTAAATAACAATTATTGCAAAGTTACGTAATCGTCAATAACCCAACCACTCCTGCCGTCTGTAAGTGTAATTTTATACCATCCGCTCTGGGATTCTGAATAGGAATAAATTTCTCCCGGGTTAACTTTGGTAATAATGCTGTAACTAAGTCCCGGTCCGCTTCTAAAGTTTAGCCAGCCCGTGGGCGTGGAATTTATTTTTAATTTTTTTTCAGCTGCCACCGGCGGAGTTGGGGTTATGCTGGGGTCTGTACCGGTTGAATTTTCCGGCAAAATGACCACTGTGGTGGTTGCCGGGTCATCCACAGGCTCTTGGACTTGGTAGTTAGGCTGTGGGTCTTGGCTGTTGGTGTCATTTAACCCCCAAACCTGGTAAAGTTGGTAACTGGCGAAGCCCAAAAGTAAAAGAATAATTACCCCGATTATTTTACCCACACCGCCGCGATTTTGGTTATTTACCCTGTCTACAACGGACTTAGGCAACAGCCTGGGTTCGGCAGCGGGTTTTTCTGCTGCGGCAGTGGGTTTTGTGCCCGGTACGCTTGCAACCATAGGGCCCTCTGTCTCGGAAATTAAGCGCTTTTCCTGCACAGTCAAATTAGGCGCCTTTACCGTGGGGGCTTCAGAACCGCTTACGGGCGCATTTATCCCTTCCAAAGTCGGCTTGGGCCGCTTGGCTTTCTTTTCCTTTTCCGCTTTTATTTCTTCATTAAGGGAGTTTTCCAGCAACGATCCAGGAGTTTCTTCGGTAAAAGAATTAGTTTGTTCTGAATCTATTTCGTCAGGCATATAACTATTTTAACACCTTTTATTTTTAATGCAAATTTTACCTATAAGTCTTAATTTGCGGTTAAATTCAAAATTTGAGATAATCTAGGTCAGCTGAAAAGAAGGGAGCTATGAAATGTCTTCAAATACGTTCGAGTTACTTGGCTTTTCCAATCCCTTGGACGATTACCCGTCTCCGATTGTCCCCATAGGCAGGCTTAACGGTCAGCTTGTGGCGGTGTACACCACAATGAAAGATGGAGTATCTCACGTTACTGAGACTTTGTCCGAAGAAGCGGCATTCGATCGGCTCACCCCTGAGCTTAAAGATGCTTTGGGAGGATTCGACTACCTGTTCGATAACCTCTACGCCGTAACGTCAACCGACGTTCGCAAATATCATGTTGCCGACCAAAAAGAGTTTTTTCTTTCTTTACTGGCCGACGACAATTTTGCGCCCGACAATCCTTTTGCGCGGTTAAGTATTGCTCAGCCTACCGGCGAACCAGCCATAATTTTAGCGGAGATAAAAAAATGCTATAAAGGACTGGGTAAAACGCCGAGATTCAAGAAGGCTTGGTTGATCCAAGAAATCGAACAAATGCGAGCTGATGGGATCGACGTCGCAGAAATCGAAACACTTCTGAAATAGACCTCAAACATCTTTTGATATCCGGTGGCAATTTCGGTTGCTATCGGATATCTTATTTTTTTACAAACATCCTCCTTGCCGCAATAGGCTTTTTATTTTATAATATCTTCTAGCTTGTCATATTCTTGGGGCGTAGCCAAGCGGTAAGGCACGGGCCTTTGAAGCCTGCATTCCCAGGTTCGATCCCTGGCGCCCCAGCCAAGACAAAACTTAGGTTAGTTTTAGAGAAATTTTTTCGTGCGACGCAGAGCGTCGCCCATTGTTTTACGGGGGATTCTTCAACTTTTTTATTTCGCAAAATCAGGTTCGAGCCGAAGATTTTTTGGAGGGAGGATTTTTTGGAGGGGAGGTCGTCTCCTTTTGCTATTTCGTCTAGCGTTGAAGCGTCCTTTATCCACTCTCGCATAGGTTCGAGCCACAGACTTCCCCCTCTTTGCGACTTGGCCAGAACTTCCTCAACCGATCTCTTTTCGGACATAGCCTCTCGCTTCTTGGCGAGGTAGGTTTCTCGGTCTATGTCCTGTTCAACAAAGAGGTCGGTAAGGCGGTCTATCTTGGCGTTAAAGACGCTTAATCGCTCCCGTAAGCTGTGGACTAAGGTTGCCGTAGTCTTGGAGCTACCTTTCTCGTCCTCGTCTGCGAGAGCCAATAACCCTTGCGTCCAATCGCTCGGCATTGCGTAATGTGTGAGTATTTCGGATAGGTCGGCGGCGAGGACTTCTTCTCTCACAAAAGGTTGAGAGCAACGAGCCGCCGATTTTTTTGTACAGCGATAGTAGATGTGGCCTTTCTGCTCCTCTGCGGTTATGCCCATACCGCACTCCCCGCAACGCAAAAGCCCACAAAAGGCTTTCGGTTCTTTATCTTTTCTCATTGGATGTCCACGACGGACAATTACGATCTGAACTTTATCAAAAAGGTGTTTGTCTATGAGTGGCGTATGTTTGCCCTCGTACATTTCGCCAGCGTAGCGGAAATGTCCGTAGTAAAAAGGATTAACGAGAATAAATCTTATTCTGTCTTTATGTATGGCGTTGCCATTTAAACTCTTAACCCCGTTTTCAAAAAGGAATGTAGAAATATCTTCAAGACGAGAGTTGCCTTTAGCGTAAAGCTCAAAGGCGGCTCTGATAAATTTCGCTTTCTTCCGATCAACGACTATCGTCTTTGCTCGCACATCATTGAGGTAGCCAACGGGAGCAGTGCCGGGAAACTGTCCGAGCCGTGCCTTATGATGTAGCCCTCGGCTTGTATTGGAGCTTAGGTCACGGATAAATTGGTTAGCCATACCAAACTCAACCGACATCATAAGTACATTGTCGTTTGAGAGATGGCTTCTGTCGTGCGTTTGAATACGCTGAATCGTCCCCTGTTGGAGTAGCCAACTGATCTGTCCGCCGTCCACGGGATTACGAGCCAAGCGATCTAGCTTCCAACAAATAATGCCCTGTGCCTCGCCAGTCTGTATGCGTAGGAGCATATCGTTAAAGATCGGGCGACCGGGCATTTTTGCAGTTCGCTTTTCTACAAATTCGGCCGCAACTTCTAAGCCCTCGCTTTTCGCAAGCGAACGAAGTTCGTCTAATTGACCTTCGATGGAGAGGACTTGTTTATCCTCGACATCAGTAGATTTTCTAGCGTAAAGAAAGTATCTATTCATAGTTGTAGTATACCACAACGGATGGTTTAAAACACAACTTTCAGCTATAATGGGATAAATATGAAAAGTGAAGCCCAAAAATTAGGCGATAATCTAAAACGAATAAGAACAGAGAAAGATATATCGCAGGGAGATATTGCACGAGCCTTAGAAGTGGATAAGAGTTTTGTCAGTAATATAGAAAACGGCAAGACTAACCCGACACTTGCGACGATTGCAAAGATAGCAAAGGCAATCGGTGTTTCGGTTGATGAGTTATTAAAGTAAAAATTATGGCGACTTTAAATTGGATAGGAAAAGAAGCAGTAGTGAATCACGATAAAGAAGTGCCTTTTAAACTGCTCCAAAAAGTGCCGAGTGCTTCGGTGGGTAAGGAATCAAAAAACCTTATCATTCACGGAGATAATCTTGAAGCTCTAAAGGCACTTATACCTTTTTATAAAAGTAAGGTGAAGTGCATTTATATTGATCCACCTTACAACACAGGCAACGAGGGTTGGGTATATAACGACAAAGTTAATTCTCCCAAAATCCAAGAATGGATTAAGAAGGTTGTTGGACGAGAGGGAGAAGATTTGACCCGCCACGATAAATGGATATGTATGATGTATCCAAGAATGAAGTTGCTACGCGACTTACTTGCAAACGATGGTGTAATTTTCGTAAGTATTGATGACAACGAACAGCACTATCTAAGAATGGTTATGGACGAGATTTTTGGCGAAAAAAACTTTGTTGCTGACTTCATTTGGAATCACAGGAAATCAGGTCAAAATGATATTGATGTATCTTTGTCTCATAATTATACGCTCTGTTATGCAAAAAAAAGAGCTGGACTCTTTTTGAATCGTCTCGCTATTGATGAAGGAAAGTTTTCTAATCCAGATAGCGATCCACGGGGCGATTGGGTTGCCGACCCTATGGACGCCCCCGCAATCCGAGAAAATTTAATGTATCCAATCATTAACCCAAATACGAAACAAACATTTTTACCCCCTGTTGGGAGACATTGGCGATTTACTAAGGAAAAATACGAACAAGCGTTGAAGGATAATAGAATTGTTTTCGGGAAAACTGGCAAGTCCAAACCACAATTCAAACGCTTTAAAAGCGAAGCAGAGGAAAAAGGCATAAATGTTTTTACTATTTGGGACGATGTAGGAACTGCAACAGAAGGAACAAAAGAAATAATGGAGCTTTTTGGTGGAAAAAAAATCTTTGATACTCCTAAGCCAACTTCGTTTATTAAGAAAATTATTAAAATTGCTACGAAAGATAATTCAATCGTATTGGATTCTTTTGCTGGTTCTGGGACAACTGGACACGCCGTTTTGGATTTAAATAAAGAAGATGGAATCAAACGCAGTTTTATTTTAGTAGAAATGGAAAATGATGTTGCTAAGAAAATTACCGCCGAGCGTATAAAGAGGGCTATCAAAAAGTATAAATATGATGACGGCTTTGAATATTGCGAACTAGCCAAACCGCTTTTCAATGAGAAAGGGCAAATCAATGAGCAATGCACATATGGAGAACTTGCTACTTATATTTATTTTACCGAGACGCGAACAAATGCGGAAAAGAAGACTATCAAGTCGCCATTCATAGGAGAAAGTGGAGGCGTTTCTTACTACCTTATTTATGAAGGCAGAGATAAGAACGATCTCACTCGTTCAGCCCTTACGAAGTTGAAAATAAAGAAGCCAGCCGTAGTTTATGCGGATCGCTGTTTGGTGGACGAAGATGAGTTAAGAGAAAAAGGGATTGTATTCAAACAAATCCCATACGAGATAAAAGTTTACTAATATGAAACTAAAACGCTACCAAGAAAACGCAATAGAAAAACTGGAAGAGTTTTTAGCGTTGCTCAAAAAGCAAAAGCCAAAACTTGCTTTCTATGAATTGACCGAAGAAAAATATAATGCCGAGTGGTTCGGTGATGTGCCTTTTGTTTGTATACGCATACCGACTGGTGGCGGAAAAACACTCGTCGGCTGTAAGTCAGTTGAACGGATAATGTCTATCGCATTACAGCACAAAATGGATACGGGTATTGTGATGTGGTTCGTGCCGTCCGATTCAATAAAGACGCAGACACTAAAAAAGTTTAGAGATTTGAAAGACTACCACTATGAAATGCTCAACGATTCTTTTGATACTAAGTTCAAAGTCTTTTCTAACGAGGAAGCACTTACCATTACGCCCGAAGATGTAAGAAATAATCTTTGTATTGTAGTCGCCAGTTTAGACGCTTTCCGTAAAGATCAGAAGATACAAAATAAATACAAGGTTTACAAAGAGAACGGGTCATTGATGGATCATTTCCAAAACCTTAAAGATGATTCGGCTCTTGAAAAAGATAAAGCGGGAACAGTCGTAAGTTCGTTAGCGAATGTCGTTCGTAAAAATAACCCACTCATTGTGATAGACGAAGGTCACCATACGCAAACAGAGCTATCAGTAGATATGCTTAAAGGACTTAGACCCTCTTTCATTATTGAGTTCACGGCTACGCCAAGAGACGGGAGCAATGTGCTTGTTCATACAAGTGCTTCGGAATTGAAAATTGAGGAGATGGTAAAGATTCCTATTGTGCTTGAAAGTCGGACACAATGGGAACAGGTAGTCGCTGACGGAATAGCAAAGCGTGAGGAGCTTGAAAAACGAGCTAAGAAACTTAAAGGCGAGTACATCCGCCCAATAGTTTTGCTTCAAGCCCAACCGAAAAGCAAAGTTAAAGCGACAATAACGATAGAGCAACTCAAACAGATGTTGCTTGATAAAAAAATTCCTGAAGAACAAATAAAAATAAAGACTTCGGAAGCTGATGAATTAGAAGGAATTGATTTGTTCTCTAAGAAATGTGAGGTGCGATATATTCTCACAGTAAACGCACTTGCAGAAGGTTGGGACTGCTCCTTCGCTTATGTGCTTATTTCTGTTGCGAACTTAGGAGCAAGAATAGCAGTAGAGCAGATTATCGGACGTGTTATCAGAATGCCTAACGCTCGCCGCAAAGAAGACGAAGCAATGAATCGCAGTTATGTATTTGCTTCTTCAGTAGATTTTAACGAGGCGGCGGACAAGGTTATCAAGGGACTTGTGGATAACGGATACAGCAAGAACGACCTTATTAGTGTTGCTGACGAGAAAGACTACTCCGATCCGTTAGAAGCGAAGAAGGCAATCAAAAAAGATTTGAAAGTGCCGATGATGACGCTCGGCAAAGACAAACTTTCCTTTGAAGACCTCTTGGGTGAGGACTTCAAATTAGCAAAACAGGACGCAGACTTTGATTTTAAAATCCATTATGACTTTGACGGGCAAGCAACGATAGATATTACGGAAGATGATGAGTGGCTACAAGGCAAACAGTTGAGCTTGCCGTATCAGTATCTTGAAGGCAATCACTCCGTTGAGGAATTAGCGTCTTGGCTTGATAAGAAGCTCCGCTTCCCAATGCTCAACCCCGACGACAAAGCCGTCTTTATTGAAAGGGCTGTTCAAACGCAGATAAAGAAAAAGCGTAAACTCGCTGAATTATCGGTGAATAGATATTTACTCGCCGATCGCCTAAGTGTGGTGATAAATGAAATTCTTGAATTGTATACGAAAAAGATTTTTAACGGCTTGATGGCAAAAAAGAGCATTACTCTTGGTCTATTTGATTCGTATCCGACAACGATCACTCTCAAGTCGCCTGTGCCGAGGGTGTTTAATAAAAACCTATACGAGAGAATAGATGGTATCAACGGCGAGGAACGCGCGTTTGTAGAGCGTATTGACTTGGGGGCTTTGGATAATATTGAATACTGGGTGAGAAACCGAGAAAAAGTAGACCCGTTCTACATTCAAGGTTGGCGTAAAGGAAAGTTTTATCCCGACTTTGTGGCTATAACCAAGAAAGGCAACATCGTTGCCCTTGAATGGAAGGGAGAAGATCGCGTAAGCAACGAGGATACCGCCTACAAAGTAGAAATAGGAAATATTTGGGAAAAACTTGGTCGTGGTAAAACCTATTTCTTTCTCGTTCATAATGGGAATACCGAAGAAGTTTTAGGTAAACTGCGAAACCTATAAAAAGATATGAGACTACTCAATTTTAGAATTAAAAATTATAAGTCCATCACCGATTCAAAAGATGTATTCCTCTCCGAGTTGGATAACATTACTATCCTCGCGGGACAAAATGAATCTGGTAAAAGTTCTATTTTACGGGCTTTGAATGATTTTGAAAGCGGAGAATTTGAAAAAGATTCAGTTCCTTTTTCACTTGAAAACGAAACTCAACAATCCGTGAGTTGCACTTACCGGATTGAGGATCAAGACAACCTAATTGAGCTTTTGACCGATTCAGTCATTGAAGATTTTTCTCTTAAATTACAGGAGGGTGAACAGATTTTGGATAAAGAGAAAATTGCGAGAATAAAAAACTTTACCCTAAGCCGCATAAGTGAAAAAGACGCTGTTCGTCTTGAGTTAGATGACGCAACTTTCAATATTTTTAAATCCGCCGTTCTTGAAAAACCGGCAATACCAAATCCAACTGCCGAGCAAGAACAGGGTGATGTTGTGAAAGAAAAGTATATCGCTGTTTCTGAAGATATGAATAGTAAAGTTGCCGAAATATTTTGGGCAAATTGCCCAAAGGTTGTTTACTTTGATGATTTTTGTGACTTACTACCGGACAAGATTTTTATTTCAGCTCTAAAAAATAAGCAAAAAGATACACAGGGATATAAAGCCGTGAGGAACTTAGAGAATATTCTCAAAACGGATTTTGTATCAAAGGACGGAGAAGTTGATTCCCGACGAAGAACCAAAGAGACGCGAGAAAACGATACTCTTTCAATTGATTTCCAAAATGATTGGGGTCAAAGGATACACGGAGAGAACAAGGTTATCGTCAAGTATAATTTTGAGAAGCGTGTCGGTGATAATGAAAATGGTTCTTATGTTAATTTCTTTGTAGAAACGAAGGAGGGGCAACCTCTACCACCTAAGCAAAGGAGTAAAGGATTGATTTGGTTTCTATCTCTTTGGCTTGAACTCAAAGCACAAAATGCTTCCGGTAATGATTTAATTCTTCTATTAGATGAGCCAGATCAACATTTACATGTTAAAGCTCAAAAAGATATTTTAAAACTTATAAATAAACTTGCGACAACTACCGAAGTTGAAGAATCAGAAGCAGAGCGACGCGGCGATCAAATAATCTACGCTACTCATTCGCCCTACCTCATTGAGATAGAGCGTTTAAATCGCGTAAAGTTGATAATCAATTCAGAAAAGCAAGGAACTCAAGTTGAAGATATTGCGACAAGCAAGATAAATACCGAGTTCAAAAAAGACGCCCTACAACCTATTGTGGACGCAATAGGGTTAAGTGTTAATGAGTTTTCTTCGTTAGACAAAAACAATATTATTCTTGAGGGGATTTCGGATTTTTATTATTTCTCTGCTTTTAAGAAGCTCTTACAACGCACCGAAGAGTATAAGTTTATTCCGGGAATCGGCGTTAGGCAGATAAATAATCTAATATCTCTTGCTATCGGCTACGATCTCAACTGGTTGGTTATCATTGATGATGATCCAACTATTGGCGGGAAAGATTCAAAGAAGAAATATGACGAGATAAAAGACCATGTTTTTGATGGTGATTCAGCAAAAACGGACAAGAAGGTAAATATTTTGAGCGGAATCGTTGGAGTAGAAAACATGTTTACGATTGACGACTTAAAATTAGTTGATTCAAAGGTTAATACTAATACCGATATGGTTAAGGTTGTGGGGAAAAGGAGAAAAGTCTTGTTTGCTCAAATGTTTTATGAAAAAGTCTTGAGTGGAGAGATTACAAAGGATAAGCTATCACAATCTTCCATCAATAACTTTACCCAAGCCTTTGATTTTATTGACAGAGGTATGACCATCTAAGGGAGTTTGCCGATCTTCCAAGACGGCAAAAGTTTTTAACACGCGCACGGGTAGGGTGGGGCAAGTGTTATGTCTTGCGTGACGACCTCCCCTCCAAAAAATCCTCCCTCCAAAAATCTTCGGCTTTGTATTCTTGAATCTGTATTTTGCGAAATAAAAAAGTTGAAGAATCCCCCGTAAAACAATGGGCGACGCTCTGCGTCGCACGAAAAAATTTCTCTAAAACTAACCTAAGTTTTGTCTTGGCTCGTCTTTATAGTACCGCTCGAACGATTTTCATGGAAGATTTGGGCTAGTTTACCTAGTCACGCGGGTAGTCACTCGCTCCTTGCCCGAATGACTAGGGAGTATTGCTGAAAGCCCTAGTGAACACGGGGTCTTTCATCAATACCATCTCACAAAAAAGCAGTCCTACTTCACTCCGCTCCTCCTAGCGTCCGTCGCTCCGTGAAAATGTCACGGGTTCGTGTCTGGTGGCTCGGCCTTTGCTTCCGTCCTGCTAATTCTTTTTGCTCGTTGGTGGGGGGGGGTAAATCGTGATTGAAAAATAAAATAAAAAATCGTTCAAGGCCGCTAGGCCGAGCGAATTTATTTTTCAAACCAATTTTTTAGTTTTTCTTCTACAATATCGCGTGGAGTAGCGTAGCGTTCCCGCGATATTTTTAAAATAGTTTCTCGGTCTGCTTCGTATCCCGATGTTTTGAGCGGGGGCATAGTGATCGCCGAGAAAGCGTGAGACATTTTTCCGTCTATAAGAAGACGGAGAGCAATATGGTGGTTATCTAAATGCTCCAAGTCTTCGCTCGTAAATACTGGCTTCATTTCTTCCGCTAATTCCTTAGCGTCGTAATTCCCAACGCGGAAAGAAAGTATACTGCCTACATTGCCAAAAACAGCGTGTTTTATGGCCTCCGGTAGCTGATAGAGGTATTGGTGGGCTAT
The DNA here is from genome assembly GCA_036726225.1 of Patescibacteria group bacterium. Classification (GTDB taxonomy): domain Bacteria; phylum Patescibacteriota; class Doudnabacteria; order UBA920; family UBA920; genus PALSA-1336. The sequence continues at coordinate 29,308 of DAIMCS010000005.1, forward strand.
GTTTAAATTAAGGCGGTATTTACGAGCTTCGGAGAGGATAGACGGGAAAATGTCGGTGGAGAAGTTTTGAAACTCATCTATGTAGAGGTAAAAGTCTTTGCGTTGTTCTTCGGGTAGATTCTGACGTTCCAAAGCGGAGAGATACATTTTAGTAATAATGGCCGACCCTAAAAGGTTGGATTTATCCTCGCCGACTTTCCCTTTGGATAAATTGGCCAAGAGGATTCTTTTGTTGTCCATAACAAAACCGAAGTCCACCGAGCTTTTGGGTTGGCCGACAATATTCCGCATTTGAGGAGAAGTGAGAAGTTGTCCGACTTTGTTTTGAACTGGCGAGATTATTTCTTTACGAAAACGCTCGTCATAGTTTTCGTAATCATCTACCCAAAACATTTTTACAATCGGGTCTTTGATATTCCCGACAATGAGTTTTCTGAACTCATTGTCCACGAGCATACGATACACGCCGAGTAAAGTTTGTCCGGGCGTATCCATCAAAGCCAAGACGCAGTTGTATAAAATGTGTTCAAGACGCGGACCCCAAAAATCTTTCCACAAGTGCCTGAAAACGGAAATCAGAGACGAGGCGACGAGATGTTTTTCATCATCACCTTTCGCTTCCAGAATATTGATAGCGACGGGGAAAGATGTGTCCGCAGGATTGAAATAGACAACTTCGTTCGTGCGAGTTTTCGGTATGTAGTTTAATAAATCTTCAACCAAGTCGCCGTGAGGATCAATCAAAGCAACGCCGTGATTCAAGCGTAAGTCTTGAATCACCATATTTTTAAGGAGCGTTGATTTGCCCGTTCCTGTTTTACCGATAATGTAGATATGATTCCGGCGATCTTGCGTCTTTATGCCGAACGCGCGACGCTGTTCCCTGAATGTCGTTTCGCCGAGAGATTCTATTTCGTCTAAATGATATTCGTCCAAAGGCGTAAAAACTGTTTCCCGAAGTTTTCCTTCCAAAGACAAAGGAGCGATTACTCGCTCCTTGTCGTGTGCCTATATGTTTTCGTTATGTTCATTCCGTCTTTAACCAATCGGGGAACGATTGCCTAAAGTTCGGGATTAGCTCGTATTCCCCAAGCTGTCCCGCCCGCAACATCTTTTTAGCAAGAGAAGCGAGGGTAATGAAACTTAATGAAGTTTATACAACAAATGCCGTAAATAAGTCAAGGTAATGGTAAAATAACACAAATGGATTATAAAATTGATGTTGAAAATTTCACTCTACCAAACGGACAGACAGTTGAGGTTTCCAAACGCATTTATTCTTTCCAAAAGTGGAGAGGAGATGAAATAAAAAACGACTACGGCGGTAAGGCGGTATTAGACAATGAAGGTAGTCCGCTTTTCGCTGAACTTGTAATACTACGGCTTTTGGAAAAAGAAGGTTGGTCTGGTATTTGGGTTGATACTTACGGCAAAAAGTTTAGGATGGGTTTACCAGAGAAATCTGATCCTATTTCGTTGCCTCCCGAGAAGCAAAGTTTATTAGATAATATTTCAAAACAGGCGGGCGGATTTAAGGGTTGCTGGGATGTTTTTGCTTGGAAGGACAACGAATATCTTTTTGCCGAATCTAAGCGTATCGGCAAAGATTCAATACGCGATACTCAAATCAATTGGCTCTTTACCGCTCTCCAAGTGGGTATTCCTATCAAATCGTTTTTGCTCGTAGAGTGGAATATACAGAATTAAAGTTTTCTTTTCGGCTCTCTAAAACTCTTTGGTTCGTCTAATTTCATTAACTCCTCTCGTCGTGCTTGATATTCTTCCTCAATTTCTTTGCGTTCCCGCAGATAGTTTTTTCCTATCTCACTTGAAGCTACCGCCGCAACGAATTCTTTTTCGTCCATTTCTGCAAATTCGTGAGGCGGAGGGAGATCGAGCGTTCGGACGGCGATAACTCCACCATCATTTTTATTTTTAATAACACATGACCGCCGTGGGAGTTCCTGAAGCCCTTGTATGTATGCTTCCCATCCCGGCGGGTCGTTGTAAATTGAGGCGAGAGATTCTTTAGCTAAAATATTAGAATCGTCCCGTGAGATTCTAAAATACGCTTGAAGTTCGCAGTTGGTAAGAATAGAGGCTCTCAAAGTTGTGGGAAGTTGAGCGAGATTTTGATGTGCCAGCAAAAGAGCGAGCTGATACTTGCGGGCTTCTGCGAGCATATCTTTAAAACTATCCGTTGCAAAGTTTTGAAACTCGTCTATGTAGAGATAAAACTTTCGGCGTTGAGGCTCTGGTGTATCTGTTCGGGAGAACGCCGCCGCCTGTATTTTCGCAATAAGTAATGAGCCTAAAAGATCAGCACTCCCTTTTAGTCTGCCTTTATCCAGTTTAACGAGCAAGATTTTACCATCGTCCATAATTTCACGCAGATTGAAAGAACTTTTAGGCGAGGAAAGCATTTGTCCAACCTTGCCGTTAAACAAAAAGGCGTTCACTTTATTCAGAGTGGATTCTGCCCACTCGTCCTGTGTCCTGCGGGGTAAGCTATTAAATCTCTGAAAATATTCTCGGCAAACGCCGTGTTCAACTTTCTCTAAAATCTTGTTGCGTACTTCAAGGTCGGTAAGAAATAGAGGCAGTTCCGCAAGCGTAAGGTTATTTTGAATAAGAGCGACTAAAGTATTTTTTAGCAAAGCCTCCATTCTTGCACCCCAAGCGTCAATCCAAATTTTCTCAAATGCCCCTGTGAGTTCCAAGGCAATAGAATCAGCGTCTTCTCCCTTAGTGATTTCTAGCGGATTGAAAGTCACAATCCGTTCCGTGTTAGTTAGGTCAACAAGAACGACACGCTCTTGGAGAAATTCGGGGTTATCTTTATTGAGAGCATACAAATATCCTTTTATGTCTTCCGTTAGGTCGCCGTGAGGATCAATAACGCCAAACCCTAAACCATTTTCTATATCCTGCTTTACGAGCGATTCCAAAAATTTAGTTTTGCCGCTTCCCGAAGCACCAATAACATAAAAGTGAGTAGCTCGTGCCTCTTGCGACACGCCTTTCAGTTGGTATACCTCTTTGCCCTCGTCTATATTCTCAAACGAGGCGATACCCAAAGCCAACTCGTTAGGTGCGGGTTTTCTCATACGCACCTCTGGCACGAGTTCACGCTCGGAAAAGAGCGGGGCTTTGGGCTTTTTCGTGGTAAGCCAACGCCACAAAATTTTGAGGCGATCTTTTAACATATACAAAAATGGCTTTATGAAATGTTCAAAAAGCCGTGCGTGTGGGTATCAACTTTAGTGAAATCAAGATTCAATTCCTTTAGCGATTCGTTCACGGCACTTTTCAACGATTCGTGGACGATTGTGACAAAAGCCGACAATTCCTCGGTCTTGAAAATATCAAGCTCCATTATATTACTTCCACCAATCGCTCTTGCGAGGTGCGGTAGTTCTTTCTCGTCCACGACGAGATACCATGAGACCAGTAATTGCTTGCCATAGTCTCTTGCTCCCGCATAGATAATCCAACCTAACATTGCTTCGTTTTTGATCTCAATCATCTCCCGCATTTGGCTACCGCCACCGCCACGAAATAAGCCCTTTACGGCCGCTCCCAATCCCGTGCTGATATTTTTCTTTTCTGCCACAATGCCGGGGATACCCGCCGCTTGAACATTGGACATAAAAGCCCGTAAGATTTTCTCGCTCTGCCCATTCGCTCCACCGATTGAAGCAAACCAACGCTCGGTAATGTTTTGATTTTTTAGGGACATATAAGATTTTGTTAAACAACTGCTTAATTAAGGCCGAACGACTAGACGGCCAAGAAACATTATCTACATTTTAGCACTATTTTAAGTTTTTCTTTGGCGGCAAATTCTTTGCTCTTCAAACCTATTTCACTAAAGATTCAGTCTTGAGCGGTCCGGTCGGTTCGTAGGTTGCAAATATTATGCCCGTAGGTAGAATTTTTGCGTATACCTGTTTGAAGCGTTCCGGTTGTGTGCCATCAGCGAATAATTTTTTGCCGGTGCCGATAGTAACGGGAAATGTCCAGATATGCATTCGATCTATGAGGTTGTTTTTAAGAAGCGTTTGTATAAGGTTGCTGCTACCGTACATCAACAGGTCAGGACCATTTGATTTTTTAAGCTTTTTTATTTCTGCCACTACGTCTCCCGTAATAAGCTCGGAATTGCTCCAAGAGGGTTTAAAAGGTTTATGTGACACAACATACTTTTTCGCGCGATCGAACTTCTTTCCCCACCGCGGCTCTGTTTTGTGTTTCGGCCAGTAACCGGCAAAAATATCATAGGTGAGTCTTCCCAAGAGCAGATCAAAAAGAGCATCCTGTATTTTTGTGTCGAATATATTGTCCCCTTCTTCGCCCCCATAACCGCCCTGCCAACCTCCGTATTTGAACCCTTCAGCTGTATCTTCCTTCGAGCCACCGGGAGCTTGCATAACCCCGTCAAGGGTAATCATTGTGGTTGTGATAATTTTTCTCATAATGTTTTATGGTTAATGTTAAATTATTTCAAAAGTTCTTCCATTGGAACGCCTAACGCTTTGTGGCAAATTCTTAAATCTATTTTACCACTTATTCCAAAATCGTGTGAGGCGTGTCGTCTTTAGGTGACTTCCAAATTGCCTCTAAAATCTTTTTGGCTGTTGTTAGGGTATATTCCGTTTCGGGAGCGAATAAAAACAATCTGCTTCCCGTACCTGCATTGTCGCCGCTCTTTCCAGCGTTCCGTAAACTCTCACTCCGTCCTTTGGACGGGGTGAGAGTGAGGACGCGGAAACGAGAAAGGCGGAGTTTCTCTTTTAATCTGTTGTCGCTCCACCACGACCAGTAAATCTTCAATTTATTTACAAACCTCTCGGTCGTCATTGTGCCTCTGTCGGCTTCAAGAAAATAGTTTATTTCCCCTCCTTCGTGAAGGATTGTAAAAAATGCGTCGGGAACGAGTGAGGGATTTTCGCCGCTCGCTTTTCGCAAAAGTTCTTTCAAGTCGTGTCCTTGAAACCAACGGAGAATTTTTATCCCGCTCTCTTCGGTGGCGAGCGTAAGACAAATTCTAAATTGAGAAATCATTAAGGAATGGGCAATCAAGGGGAGTGTTCTTTCATTTTCCCGCAGACGGCGATAAATCCCTGCACGCTCGGTAGCGTCTTTTGAGAGTAGTTCCGCACCTTTGCGTCCAAGGGTGTAAACCATGTGCAACGAGGAAAGTTTGGCGGAGGTTTGGCTTTTCGGCCGATCAAGGTAGCCGTGCTGAAAGAGAGAAGCGAGCCGTCGGAGTAGATTCCTCTCTCCGCCTTGGTGCAAAGCCAAAATCTGGGGAGTGTTCATAAAGCGAAACTCTCCCACCGAGCGTAAGAGTTCAATGTCACGGGGCTGGAGCTGGAGGGGGTCGGCGACCTCGCTACGGACAAATTTTTTATGTATAAGGTTAGACATAGAGGAATACCCTAATTATACGCCTACCGACCCCCTCAAACGAGGCCTTCTGCTTCCGTCCTATCCTTTTTTCTTCGTCTTACCCCCCCCACCAACGAGCAAAAAGAATTAGCAGGACGGAAGCAAAGGCCGAGCCACCAGACACGAACCCGTGACATTTTCACGGAGCGACGGACGCTAGGAGGAGCGGAGTGAAGTAGGACTGCTTTTTTGTGAGATGGTATTGATGAAAGACCCCGTGTTCACTAGGGCTTTCAGCAATACTCCCTAGTCATTCGGGCAAGGAGCGAGTGACTACCCGCGTGACTAGGTAAACTAGCCCAAATCTTCCATGAAAATCGTTCGAGCGGTACTATAAAGACGAGCCAACAAAAAACTCATCCACGTTAGGCGGATGAGTTTTTTGTTTTGCAGCCAAGATAAGTGATATAATAGATTTATGGATTCAGACAAAAAACTTGAAGAACAAATAAACGAATATGCCGCGCTTGCCAAGGAAAACCCCAAGATTGATGCAGCGGCCCTAATGGTAAGCGCGCTTCAAAGCCAAAGACCCCAGTCAGTTTCACCCAAGGCTAAAAGGTGGGCGTATTTAATTTCCATTGGCATACCACCTTTAGGCTTACTGTTCGCCTTAAATTATTTTATGAAAGACGACGACGAATCCAAGCAAGTGGCCTGGATGTGCGTAATTTTAACAATTGCCGCTATTATTATGTTTTGGCTATTCACCAAACTTTTATTTTCCGGGTCCGGGACTTCCCTGCAGCAAATCCAACAAATCAAACCTAACGACATATACCAGCTCAGCCAATGAACCTAGAACAAGAAATTCAGACAATTAAAGACAGAAACAGAAATGTGGAGATGGATAAGGCCTGGGAAACCTCGGCTGTGCGGAGATTTTTTATTGCTGTTGTAACTTATGTTATTGCTTTTGTCTGGCTACTTATGATCCACGACACTACTCCTTTTTTAAAAGCTTTTGTACCCGCGGCCGGATATATACTTTCCACTCTTTCTCTACCTGTACTTAAAAAATGGTGGCTCACAAAAAATCAAAAACATGCATAGTGGCACTGGAGGACTATATGGATTGCCCATTTCCAATTGGCAGCTTGGTAACCTGGACAGACAATGCCCCTAAAACCTGGAGAACCGTCATTACGCCGGGACCAATGAAGGTAATTTCTTTTCGCTGGGACGAAGGCCATGCAAGCCTATATTCCATGCAATTTGGCGGAATACCGCGAAGTCCGGGTTGGATCATAAATGTTGAATACGACCCCGACTCAACAGACTACTACGATCCCCCGCTAAGTTTGTTGTTTTGGCAAAATACCTTCCAAAAGGAAATTCATGAAATGTGGCTTGCAAGAGCGGACTAACAAAACCCCCTGTTATCACCGGATAACAGGGGGTCTCTTTAAAAGCTCTACTTAACTATTTCCCTGGTCGGCGCAATATGGTAGTAGTTTAAAATAAACTGGGCCATTTCTCCCCAAGCCGGGGCTGCCGTGCTTTCGGCATAGCTCACGTCGCGGGGATGGTCAATCCTGACTAACATAACAAATTGAGGGTCATCCACCGGGCCATAACCAATAAAAGAACCAATGTTGTTATTTTCTTCGTAGCCCTTGCCGTCTTTTTTTGGGACCTGGGCAGTTCCGGTTTTACCGGCTAAATAATACCCGGGCACGCCTGCTCTTTTTCCGTGGCCGTTTTCTATAACCGACACCAACATCGCGCCAATGGAATTGGCTGTCCTTGGCGAAATTACTTCCCTTACCTCACGCGTGGAAGTATTCTCTGTTTTGCCTTCTGCGTAAATTTTAGACTGAATAATGTACGGCTGCATCATTTTGCCCTGGTTAGCCAAAGCCCCGTAAGCTTGAATAAGCTGGATAGGAGTTACGCTAATGCCCTGGCCAAAACTTGCGGCGTGGTAGTTTACCTGGATATTGCCTTTAAGTGAATCTAAATTGCCCTGGCTTTCGGGCAATTCCACTTCCGTAGGTTTACCAAAGCCAAAATTTTTAACATATTCCAAAAATTTACTGTTGCCAATTTGTTCTTTTGCAAAAATCGCGCCGGTATTTAAAGATTCGTCCAAAACTTGCGTCATATTTTGCTTTCCGTGGGCAAGCAAATCCGAATTTTTAATTTTATAGCCGTCAACCTCCACAATCCCTTCATCTATATATGTGGTTTCGGGGGTAACTTTTTCTTCATTTATTGCCGCTGCCATAGTTATGGGCTTAAATACCGAGCCGGGTTCGTAGTTGCCCACCATGGCTATATTGGAAAAACTTTTCGGGTCTTCCACTTTGTTATATTCGTTTGGGTTAAAATCGGGAAAATTTGCTATAGCCAAAACCGCGCCGGTCTTGGGGTTAGCCACAATTATTGAACCGGCGTCAGCGCCGTGCTTGGTTACACTGTCTTTAATTACGCTTTGGGCCTTAAACTGGATGCTTTTGTCTATAGTTAAAATTAAAGTCGCGCCGTCCACTGCCGGGCTGCCTTTGTTTTCCGCTCCCGCTATGGTTGAACCGCTGCTGTCTTTTTCCGTTACCAATTCACCCGCCTCACCGGTCAGCTCTTTGTCAAAATATTTTTCCAGCCCGTACAAACCCAGCTTTTGGCTGGATTTGTCCTTGTAGCCCACAAAACCCACCACCTGGCTTAACAAATTATTTTCCGGGTAAAAACGCGTGTCCTCGGAGTCAAAAAATATGCCGGAAAGTTTTAGTTTAAAAATTTTTGCCTGCTCTTCCTCGGTCAGTGCTTTTTTTATGGGCACGTATTTTTTATCTAAGCGGGTAATTTTTTCCAAAACCTCATTTTTATCCAGCTGTAAAATTTCAGCTAAACTGGCCGCAGTCTGGTTGGGGTTGATTACACTGTTTGGCACCGCGTAAACCAAAAAACTTTCCAAATTGGTGGCAACCGCAGTCGTGCCTTTGGAAAGCGGGTCCATAAGCTTAATTTCGCCGCGTGTGGGAAGCAATTTTCTATAAATGCTGTGCTGGGCGTCGGCCTTCTGTTTTGCTGTGTGCCCGTTTATAATTTGCAAACTGAAAAGCTTTGCCAGGACAACAACAAAACAAAGTAACAAAAAAGCGGTCAAAAGGCCGCTCCTTTGGCTGAAAGTAAAATTTTGGCGACGATCAACCATAAGCTAAATGAACAAAAATTACAGGAATTAAATTAATTATTTTTGCCAATTTTCTTTTATTTAATTTTGTCGTTATTTTTATTATCTCTGCGTAAAATGGTTTAGGTCAATTTCCAAAAACCTTGGAGTGCCTGCGGGCACAAAATTAGCCATAGTCGTGCCGTTTTGGACGCTAACTATGGAACCGGATTCTGCGGCCGTTAAATTCAATTTTTTATTCTCTTCAACTAGAACAGTATGTTTTTTTTCTAAAGATTTCATTACATAACCTTTGGAAGCCAAATCGTTAACCCCGTAAACATAAGCAAAAAGTAAAGTTATGTTGGCAGCTATTAAAAGGATTGCGAACCTAAACCTGGCGGATGTTTTTTCTTTAACTGCAGCTTTAACTAATGTCGGTCTTTTTGTTTTAAATAATCCTGCCGGCCAAAAACCTTCTAAGACAGATGCTTTTAACATTGTTTAAAAATTAATTTTTTTGTTTTGTTTTTATATTTTTTGAATCGCCCTTAGCTTTGCCGGCTTAGCACGAGGGTTTGTATGTAATTCCTCGGCCGAAGCAAGCAGAACTTTTTTTGTGAGGATTTTCCCCTGCGGGTTTTTGCCACAAACACACTGCGGGAAATCTAGCGGACAAACACAGCCTTTGCTTAATTGGTTAAAAAACTGCTTTACAATCCTGTCTTCCAAAGAATGGAAACTCACTATTACCAACCTGCCACCGGGACTTAAAACGTCGAATGCCTTGGGTAAAAATTCTTTTAAATTTTCCAGTTCGTGGTTAACTTCTATTCTTAAAGCCTGGAAAATTCTTCTGGCGCTGTCATCTGCTCTGTGTTTAACCGGTTTTGGTAGTGCATCAACAATCACTTGATACAGATCGGTCGTATTACTTAGCGCTACACCCTTAGCCCTTAGCCCTAAAATTTTATTAACAATCTGCTTACTAAATTTTTCCTCTCCAAATTCTGTAAAAATTTTGTATAGTTGATGTTCGTTGTAATTATTTAAAACAAATTTTGCGTCTATGTGCTCCCCGCTCTGGTTAAACCTCATATCCAGCGGCTGGTCGGTTTGAAAACTCATTCCCCGATGTTCCAGTTCGTACGATGACAGACCAAGATCGGCTACTATACCGTTGATATTACTAAATTTGTAATGCTCAACAATTTTATCTACGTGCGCAAAATTCCCGTGATGTAAAATTAAATTCTTAGCCCTTAGCCCTATACCCTTAGCGCTCTCATCGATTGCGTCTTGGTCCAAATCAATCGCCAAGACCTTCCCATCCGGCCTATTTTTAGCGATGATGGCCGATGTATATCCCCCGCCCCCTAACGTGGCGTCAACAAAATTCTTGCCGGGGCTAACGTCCAAATATTCAATAACCTCTTTAAGTAAAACTGGAATGTGTTCATAAGCCATTTAAATGATTGGCCATGATTGACAAAATTGACATGATTTCCAATCTTGCTCAATCTTTTAATTCTTTTAAATCTTGATCAATTCCTCAAACTCCTAAACTTCCCAATTGCTCTGCTATTGCATTGCTCTGCGCCTCGGTCTGCGTCTTGTAAGCCTGCCAAAGTTCATCACTCCAAATTTCTATACGGTTATAAAGTCCGGCAATAACTACCTTCTTGTTTATTCTCGCAAATTCCTTCAAATATTGAGGCAAAATAATTCTGCCCTGCTTGTCTATTTCGCAGTCCATAGCTCCGGCCAGCATAAGGCGGGAAAAAGCTCTTGTATTGGCAGTAGAAATTGGGAGACTAGCCAATTTTTCCGCCAGCTTTTTCCATTCATCTAAGCTGTAAAGGAACAACGAATTGTCTAAACCTCTGGTAACCACGACTTTTTTTGATTTCAGCTGCGGTCTAAACTTAGAGGGGATGGAAATTCGCCCTTTTTCATCAATATTTGCCTGATATTCTCCAATAAACATATTAACTCGCTGATTTGTCGCTGATGAGTACGCCGATTTGTCGCTGAGCGCTTTTTTCAGCGTTTATTCAGCGACTGCAGTCGATCAGCGTAGCTTCAGCGTGTTAAGGTTTTCCACAGCAACACCCACTTATCCCCACTTTCAACCACTTTTTACCATTACCTAGGTATTATACTCCACAATTACCCAAAAGTCAAAGCTGTGAAAAAAGTGTAAAACAAAAAAATACCCCTTACACAAGAGGTATTTTATAAACTCTATATTTTGTACTAATTCCTATCCACAAAGGCTTATTTCATACGCCGCGACGCCAAAAGCAACCGATACATTTAGACTTTCTTTTTTGCCCAGCATTGGAATTTCAACAACTCGGTCGCATAATTCCAAAATGGGCTTCGATATTCCCCTAACCTCTTCGCCTAAAACCAAAGCCAGCGGGAATTTAGGTTTGAATTTGCCTATATATATCGAGCCTTTTATGTTTTCCAGCGCAATGATATTAATTTTCTTTAATCTTAAATCTTTAATCAGCCTTACTGCCGAAGCCTTGTATTCCCACGGCACAAAATTTTCTGCCCCAAGGGAAACTTTGCCCATACGTTTTTTGTGGAATTCGTTTGCCGGCGTGCCGGTATAGCCGGTTAAATAAATTTTACTAATACCAAAAGCGTCGGCTGTGCGGAAAATAGAGCCGACGTTAAGTAACGAACGGATGTTATGCGCAATTACAAAAAACTCTTTTGCCGCTTTCTTCTTCATTTTAGGTGTTAGCAGACAAAATATTTCTTACAATTGCAACAATACTAAAGGAAAGCAGCGCAAAAACCAGGCCTAAAACCGCCCACTGAATGGTTTTTTTGGCTTTAATCAACCGTTCTTCATTCCCGGCCGAAGAAATCATTTGGAAAGCGCCGACTAAAATAAACAAAACCGAAACTATGGGTATAATTTGTAAAATGTCCCGGATAATTAAAATAAAAAATTCCGCTAAATCGCAAGCCCTGCTCAAACAAACCAGCTGGTTTTCGGGCAGCGGATTATATAATTTTTCGTAAGTTTCGCTGAAATCCGCTGCCCTGCCAAGCAATGGGGCTAAAAGCAAAAAAATAAAAAAATAGACCTTGTTTAAAATTTTACGCATTTATTAATTCAATAAATGTAAATTAACCTTTGGATTATACAGCCGCGTCATTTCCCCGCGTAATTTTGTCAACAACATTTCGCAGGTTGCGGAAATTGTCATCTTATACACATGCCCGCCCAGAGTGCTAAAATCTGTACGGCCAAACACGCCATGGGCGTGGATAAAATGCTTGCCTTCTTTTAAGCTGCCATTCCCGTTAAAAACCAAAATTTCCAGGTCTTCCGAAAATTCTTTTTTTTCAAAAGTTTTGCTTTCAGACACGTAGCTACCCAGTTCCAATTGGTTTGAGGCGCCAATCGCATTAAAAACACACGCGTCTATTTCGTGGTTTTTTAAAAATTCTCCCAACGCAAAAATTACTTCTTCGCCTTTCTCAAACCGAAGAACCAGCTTGTCGCTTTCTTCAAGTATGACCTGCATACTTAATTTGGGTAATTTACGCTCCTGGCTAAGACTTCTTTGACCTTACGAATAATATCGTCCACCGACTGGTCGGACTTAAGCAAATAGTCAGCTCCGCCGGCTTCAACAATTTTACTAATAGTTTCTACGTCGCCAATGTTGGTTAAAACTATGACCGAGGTTCTTTCCGTCTCGGGGTTGGATTTAATTTCCCTTAAAACCGAAATTCCGTCTTTTTTCGGCATCATAATGTCGAGCAGCACCAAGTCAGGCTTGGTTTCGACAATTTTGGCAACCGCTTCTTCGCCGTCGTAGGCAGGGATAGGTTCGTAACCTTCGACTTTTAAAGCGTCACACAGGGAATTGGATATTAACTTGTCATCTTCGGCTACTACAATTTTAGGCATATGTATAATTTTATTACTCTTTTTTACTCCTATATATTAGCACACTTGTTAAAAAACCAAAAACTCACTTGTTTAAAGGCAAACTGAAATAAAAAGTTGAACCCAAATTTTCCCCGGCGCTTTCCGCCCAAATTCTGCCTCCGTGCGCCTCCACAATTCCGCGGGTAACCACCAACCCCAAGCCCGTGCCTTTGCGGCTGCGGTCCCCGCTTTGCAGTTGTTTAAATTTGGAAAATAGCTGGTTTAAATCTTCCCTGGCCACGCCAATGCCCGTGTCTTTTATTGCAACTATAGCCTGTCCCTTGTCTTTGTCCTCGCTGACATTTAAATCTATTTGTCCGGCGTCCGTATATTTTATGGAATTACTTAACAGGTTGCCCAAAACCTGGGAAATTCTTACCTTGTCAAATTTAACCGGCATTTTTTCCGGCGCTGAAACATTTATGACCAAATGTTTGGTCTCGGCCTGCGGAGTAAAAGTTTTTGCCTGCTCTTTAACAATTTCTACAAGATCGTAAGCCTGCACATTCAGCTCGAATTTCCCGGCCTCTATTTTTGCCACGTCGAGCAAGTCGTTGACCAGCTCCAGCATATTGTTAGATGCCGTCTCTATTGTGACCATAGTGTCCTTAACTTTGGCCGGATCGGTTCCTGTAGACGCGCTTAAATTTTTAAGCAGGCTTTCGGAAGACCAGCGCACTGCGGTAAGCGGGGCGCGCAGCTCGTGGACCATCATAGCGGTAAACTCTTGCCTTAATTTTTCCAAAGATTTTTCAGTGGTAACGTCGTGAAAGAGCACGCTGGCCGCAATGGTTTTGCCCTGGCTGTCTTTAACCGGTGAAATAGTCATTTCCAACGCTTTATCTTTTAGCAAAACTTCGGGCAGCGTAATGGTTTTATTTTGAGCCACGGCCTGTTCAATTTTAGTCCTAAGGTCCACTTTGCCTGCGAGCCCGTCTATTATGTCAAACATCGTCAGCGGCTTTTCGGTTTCCCTGTGTATGCCTAAAATATCCTGGACTATGGGGTTGTAAACACCAAGCTGGTTATTTAAATCAACGGTTATGACTCCGTCGCTTAAAGAGTAAAGTATGGCGGAAAGTTTGCCCCTCTCGCTTTCCAAAACCGCTTCTAATTTGGTAACCGCCGTTGAAGCCTGGTTTATGACAGTATATAAAATAGATGCCTCGCCGGCGCCATACTTGCCGGGAATGACTGAAGCAACATTAATTAAACAAACTAATTTTTGTGAAATTATTACCGGCAGGTTAAAATAAGATTTCACCTGCACTCTTAAACTGTCGTCCAAAATATTACCGGTTAAACTTTCATCTAACTCTTTTGTGTCTAAGGGTTTGTCTAAAATCGCCCCGTAAGAAACAAACATTTTTTCTTTAACCTCTTCTATAAAATCCTGGCTAACCGCGTTTTCCACATGGCATTTAAAAACCTTTTTGCCGTCTTTGTCAATGGTTAAAGAAGAAACCGTGTCATAGTCTAAAAGGTTAGCTAAGCTGCTGGTAATAATGTCCACAATCTTGGAAGTGTCTAAAGAATAGCCAATACGCTCACTAATTTCCTTTAAAACCTGGGATTGGTAGACTTTTTGCTGCAATTCCAAAGACTGCCCGGCTTTCTCGCGCAAATATCTTCGCTCTTTCATGGAAGAGAAAATATAAGCGCTGACAACAACCGCCAACATTACAAAGTCAACTATCAGTAAAATATTTATGATCATTTTTTCAAAACCTTACAGACCCTTTATTTGGGGATATTTTGCCTCAAGTCCCTCCAAAATTTTAAGTGTTACCGCCTGGGAAAGCCCGCTGAATTCATGTGTCAAAGCTTTTAGCACCATTGCAAAATCACCTGAAATTCCAAAAGCCCTGCCATCTTCGGCCAACTTTAAACCCACAACCTTGCGAGCCGTGTCCAAAGCAATGTTTGGACCCAAAACCAGCATTTGCTTTTGGATGAATTCAGTAAGTATTTTTTCGTTTTCCTCCGAACCGGCCATATTTTGTTTCAAAAGCCCTTCCTTATTTTTCTCTCCCAAAAGCACCATTCTTTATTTCCTTCTCCCTTTGGGAGAAGGTGGTCCGCCTCTGGCGGACCGGATGAGGGTTGGGAGAGATGTCGCCGTAGGCGACAGAGAGGGCTTTTTAATAGTTTTTTCAATTTTATTATAGCATAAATTGACTAAAAACAAAAAAGCCCCTTAAAGGACTTTTTTTATTTGAACCGGCTTTTTATATTAGTTAGGTCGATTGCGTTCTAAAAGGTCGAAACCGGCTGCTGTCTTAGCATCATCATCTTCTTTTGCCTGAACGTCATTGGAAACTGCAGCTGCCTTATCAATATTATCAGAATGCATTTTAGCGTAATCCGGAGTTCCGCTTGGGTCTACCAAACCATCTTCAATTTTTATTCCTCTTGATCCCATAATATTATAAAATTAATAATACAATTATATTATAACATATTTTTAATTTGGCTATTTCTCTTTTATCCTCCCAAACCCCACCGACTCCTGGAAAGCGTCTTTGGCTGCTAAAATTGGCACGCGGCAAATGGTAAAATCGCCGTATTTGGCGTTAATGCTGTCTAAAGCCGTAACCAATCCTTTCAGCCGTTTTTCATGGCCAAACAAACTTAACTGGTTTACGTAAGGCTTGAGTCCTGCCACGGTTACGCCAATTAATTTAAATTCGCCGGGCTGCATGGAAAAATTTTCAAAAATTTTCATACACTGCAAAAAAATTTCCCGGCCGTCGTAAACGTAAAAACCCAATTTTAAACTTTTGCCAAAACCATTATAGTCTTTGTCATGTAAGTAAAAATGAATAACGTTACCCATAAGCTCTTGTTTGCGCAGGCGCTTTGCCACCATTTCGCAAAGTTTATACAGCACGGGCACAAAAACTTTTTTCTCCCTAAACTGGGTGGGCAAAGTATACATATGGCCAATGGATTTTATTTGCTCGTCCAGTTCCACTTTGGGTTTGAAGCTGCCCTCCAGCTGCCCCATTTTGTGCAAATGGTAGCCTTGGATGGCGCCAAAAGCATTTATAAGCCAGCTAAGCGGATAATTTTTTAAATCCGGCAAAGTCTTAATGCCGAGCCTGTTTAAGTTTTTTTCCTGCCTGTGGCCTATGCCGGGAATGTCTGTAAGTTTAAGCTGATTATAAAGATCGGCCTTAGATAAAATCCGGCACCCTTCACTTACAACCCGTAACCCGTCACTAATAACCACCAACCCGTCCGGTTTTTGCATATCCGAGGCAATTTTGGCAAGCAATTTATTTTCCGCAATGCCAATTGAGCAGGTAAGCCAGTCCCCAACTTCTTTTTTCATTCTGCGTTTAATTTCTTTGGCAATACTCACCGCTTCCTCAAATGGGTTACTGTCCACTGTCCACTGATCACTGATCACTTTTTTTATATTACACGCCTTGCTCATGTCTGCAAACAACTCGTCTATGCTGTATTGCTCCACAAACGCCGTGTAATCGCTTACGACTTTAATTACGCGATTTATATACATACGATAACGGCCCGGGCTGGTTTTGGTTAAAATAATTTTTGGATAAAGCCTGCGCGCTTCCCATACCGGCGTGCCGGTTTTTATGCCCCAGCGTTTAGCTTCTACACTGGCAGCGATAATGATTCCGCCTAAATGTTCGCACACGCCCAAAGGCTTTCCGCGCCAGGCAGGGTTGTCCTGCTGCTCAACCGTGGCAAAATAGCTGTTCATATCGAGATGGAAGATGACGGAAGGCATAATAATAAACTTATTAATTGATAACTAATAACTTCTTATTGGTTATCAATTATAAATTATCAGTTACTTAATGGTATACTATCGTTCACCTTATTGTCAAACAAAAAATCCGGCCTTTTTTAGGCCGGATAATTTTGATATTTAATGTTTCTTATGCCCGTGCGCCTGAGCGTGAAATTCATGGCGCACCTGGATATGCCGCTTTTTGTGGACCAGGAAAATAACCACGTTCATAACTCCCAAACTCGCCCAATAGCTAACGTCGGAAAAAATATCCAGACCCGTAATTAGGCTTGTAATAAGCAAGTCGGAAAAAGCGTCGCCCACACTCCAGACAATCATAACAAAAACTGCTTCCATATAATTTATTACGCCCAAACGCCTGACCATTGCAGCGGCGACTATGGCCGTTGCCGTCCAAAAAGCAATGGCTTCCACTCCCCCATTTGTAAAAATATCGTAATTAAAATAACAAATTTTTAGCGCGGTAAAAAAGACCCACTGTAAAAAAGCTATGAGTAAAAAATTCTTGGTGTTCATATACTAAACCCCGACAACCGTTTTCTTTTTGGGCGCTTTTTTGCGCACCACTTTTTTCCCGCCCAAAGACAGCCCGCCCCTGGCGGACTTTTTTTGCGGCTCAAGGGCCGGGGGCTCTATAATAGTCGGACTTATAATAGTTTCTTCTATTATGACAGGCCGGCTTTGCTGGGGTTCTTCTGAAATTGCGTCGGCAATTTCTCCAACCTGCTCAGCGTCCTGGGCCAGCCTTTCTTTGGCAATGGCCAGCATTTCTTTTAACTTCTCGTTATTGTCGGAAAAAACTTTTGTGGACAAATGGTTAAAAAATCCGCCGTGTGTTTTTTCTTCGTACACTCTGTTAAACCAGGAAACCCCCAGCCAAATTCCGTACCAAACGCCCATCATTAAAACAAGAATTAAAGTAAAATACTCTACTGCTAAAAATTCTCTGTAGTTTAGGTTGATGTTAATAGTTCCAATAGCAACAAGGTATAGGAATATAAACACTATAACCCGGTGGAGAATTAAAAACAGCAACGCACCCAAAAGGGCACTTAAAAAAATATATAAAGATTTGTGAGCCATTTTTGTTTCTTAAAGACTTTTTATTGTTTTATTTATTATAACAAAACCAAAACTTCGATGCAAATTTTTAAACCAAAAAGCTATTTTGCGCTTAAAATGCTTCGTTTGTAGCTGTCTAAATTGTCCAATGCCACGCCCGTACCTTTGGCTACGCACAAAAGCGGCTCTTCAGCCACAAAACACGGCACGCCCACGGCCCCGGCAATGTAATGGTCCAAATTTCGCAAAAGCGCCGTGCCCCCTGTCATAACCATACCTTTGTCTATAATGTCAGAAGCCAGCTCAGGCGGAGTTTCCTGGAGCACAATTTTAACCGCTCTGGCAATTTCCGACAATTCGTCGGAAATTGCCTGCACTACGTCGTTGGTGGAAACAGTCACAGTCTTAGGCAGTCCCGTTAAATTGTCGCGGCCTTTTATTTCCATAAGCTCCTCTTCGTTAAGCCCCAAAGCGCTGCCAATTGTAATTTTTATTTCTTCTGCTGTCCTGTCCCCAATAGCAAGGCCGTATCGTTTTCTTACAAATTCTATTATGGACTGGTCCAAACGGTTGCCGGCAACGCGAACTGAAGTAGAGTTAACAATGCCGCCCAGGGAAAGCACGGCTACATCTGTAGTGCCGCCGCCTATATCTATAACCAAATTACCGCGCGACTCCGCAATAGAAATGCCCGCGCCAATTGCCGCGGCAACAGTTTCTTTAATTACAAAAGCGGCTTTAGCGCCGGCAGCAACGGCCGCATCTATTACCGCACGCCTTTCAGTAGAAGTAATTCCGCCGGGCACGCTTATCATAACTTCCGGCCTGAAAAACCGAATGTTGCCCAAAGCTTTATTTATAAAATACCTAAGCATAGCTTCCGTAACTCTGTAGTCCGCAATTACCCCGTCTTTCATAGGGCGGCTGGCCACTATAGTTTCCGGAGTTCTGCCCAACATTTCTTTTGCTTCCTGGCCTACGGCTAAAACCCGGTTGTCCTCTACCGAAATGGCAACCACTGTGGGTTCGTTTATTATAATGCCTCTCTTAGGAACGTAAACTAGTGTGTTGGCTGTGCCTAAATCTATGCCTATTTTTGTCTCAAACATACATCGCAAATCTTGCGGATTTTAATAAATCGGGGATATCTCGCGGATCTGCGTAATTCCCGCGCTGACATCCGCGTGTTTTCCGCGGTTGGATAACCATTATAACAAACTGCTGCTAGTTGTAAAAGACCGCCACTTGAGATAAGATTATTCTAATATGACCAAAAAGTCTCGTTACCTGTTGCTTTTAGCAGGCTTTATAGCCTTCCTCATTGCGGCTCCGCTAATGGTGCTTTATGTTCAGGGCATTAGCGTAGATTTTACCAACCGAAGCTTTATTCAAACCGGAATCCTCACAGCCAAAACTGAACCTAAAGATGCGGAAATTTATTTAAACGGCGAGCTGGCGCGTAAAAGTAACGGCAGCATTAGGTTCTTAATGCCTTCCGAATACAAGGTGGAAATTAAAAAAGAAGGCTACCTTACCTGGGCAAAACGCTTAAAAATTCAAAGCGCCGAGGTGACGGCCGCCAACCCGCCTTTTAACAATATTTATCTTTTTTACCAGGACCCGAAAGTTAAAACAATAGAAAGCCGGGTTGTAGATTTTTACCATGGCCAAAATGCTTTGGGGTTTTTAACCCAAAACGATTTTGTGGTAATACCTGCCGACGGGGACACGGTGAGAACCGACAACCGCCATGTGCTGCCTAAAATGGTGAATAAAATTTTGGCTGTGGATGCCGATGAAAATAATTTCCTGCTTGGCGACGGCGTCCGGACTATGCTGGTTTTCAATGCCGATTCCGAAGAATTTTACGACATTAGCAGCATAGTCAACAACGAGGCTAAAATGCAGCTTGCCTCAAGCGGCAAGCTCTATGCCCAATTCAAAGACGTTTTATACGAAATTAACCCGCAAAGCAAAACCATAAAACCCATACTTTCTTCGGTCAAAGCTTTTTTTCTGCTGGAAAACGACCTTTACTATATTAAAGAAGACGCCCAGAGCGGTTTGACGCTCTTTGTCACGCCCTCTCCCTTTAGCCAAAACCAAACGCTTATAAATGACATCCCGCAATTTTCACAAGGCCAACTGTTTGTGACCTTTGAAAAACAAATTTTCCTGCTTGGCGACGGCAGCCTGTACCGCATAAGTATGGATTCAAAAAAAATTCAAAGCAACGTGAGTGATTTTAGTTTTGATGCAGCCAATTCCACCTTGGCGGTTTTGTCTGCGGGCGAATTTGATTACATAAGCGGTATGGACAAAAATTTAAACGTGGTCACCAGGAGCGCTGAAACAATTAAAAATTTAAGCATAAGCCACCACGCCTATTATGGATTCTATTTAAAAAACGGCTCTGTCACGGCGGTGGAGTTGGACACTAGAGATACCCAAAACACTTACACTTTATATTCCGGCCAAGCCGAAAAATTTAGTGTGGACGACGAAGCAAAAAATATTTGGGTTTTAGACGGAGGCGAACTCAAACTAATAGCAATTAGGTAATTCCCAAAGCTTCGTCTATTGCCCGGTTAACCAGTTTGTCCGCCTGTTTATTTAACTCTCTTACAACGTGGGTAAACCCCACGTTTTTAAATTTGTTTGTAAGTTTAAAAACTTCCTGGGCCAAAAGTTTTAAAGTCGGCTCTTTAATTTTATACTGGCCAAGCATTTGCCTAACTATTAACTCGGAATCCATATTTATTTGCAAATTCTCCCCTCCTAACTCCAAAGCTTTTTTTAGCGCTAAAATTAACGCGCGATATTCAGCAACGTTGTTGGTAGTTTCGCCAATATACTCTTTTAGTTCAGCCAGGTTCTTGCCGGATGCATCTTTAATAACCGCTCCGATGCCGGCCGGACCGGGGTTGCCTCTTGCACCCCCATCTGTAAAAATAGTTAGGTTCATATTTTATAATTTATTATACTACCATTCTAATATCTAAACCAAAACTTCGCTGCTAAAATCTTAGGATGCCTTTACATCAACTATTCTTAGCTTAAGGTTTTTGCTTCCGTTCCATCCGTCTTCTATTAATTCGCAGGCTATGTCCACGTTAGTAATTTGTAATGGTTTAAAGTTAAATGCTATGGCAGAAAAGGTGGAATTATTTAACCCTAAATTTAGCTGCAGGTGCTGACTTTGCGTCCCCACTTGCCGCTGCGACAAAACCTTGGCTGCCTTAACCAAAAATTTGGGCTTAGGGTTACCAACTCCAAAAGGTTCTAAATTTTTAATTTGTTCCAAATTTTCCACATTTATGTCAAAAGCCTGAAGCTCGGCCTCCAGCTCTAAAACTTTATCTGCGTTAGTTTCATTAATGTGCAAATCTGCATGCTCTAAAATTTTTTGGTAAAACAAATCGAACTTGGAAATTTCTACCGTCAAACCGGCAGCTTGTTTGTGTCCGCCAAACTTCACTATGTGTTCAGAACTGAATTTTAAGGCCTCAATTAAGTTAAATTCCCCGGCGGTCCTGGCCGAACCTGTGCACAAATTTTCCGTCTGCTCCAGCACAATTACGGGCTTAAAATACTCCTCCGCAAGCCTGCCGGCCACAAGCCCCATTACACCCTTAGGCCAGCCCTGCCCGACCATAACCAGGACTTTCCTGTCCATTAGCATTATGGCTTTTTCCTTAGCCTCGCTTAAAACGGTCTGGGTGAGCTGCTGGCGGCGTTGGTTTATTTGTTCCAGCCTGGCTGCTTTTTCTTTTGCCAAAAAAGGATTTTGCTCCAGCAGCAAATCTAAAGCAATCCCCGCGTGCTCAAGCCGGCCGGCGGCATTCAAGCGGGGCGCAATTACAAAACCCAACGTATAAGTGTCAGGCAGCTTTTGGCTAAAATCCAACCCACCGGCCTGGGCCAAAGCTTTCAGGCCAATCCACTTTGTCTTAGCCAAAACTTTAAGCCCGTATTTTACAAGGATACGGTTTTCTCCAAGCAAACTATGGCAGTCAGCCACAGTGCCTATTGCCACAAGATCCAGCAGCCACTTCTCGTATCCTTCGGCATATTTTGGAACCTGGAGTTTGGTTCTTGGATCTTTCAAAATAGCACACGCAAGCTTAAAAGCCACACCCACCCCTGTAATTTCCCTGTACGGATAACTATCGTTACCATTTTTGGGATTAATTAACGCATAAGCGTCCGGCTCCTGCCCAATTATTTCGTGGTGATCGGTTATTATAAAATCTATGCCGCGGGCTTTGCACCAATCCGCCGCATCTATAGAGTTAGTTCCGCAATCCACGGTAATAATTATTTTTGCCCCATTTTGGGCAATTTTTTCCAAAGCTTCAATGTTTACCCCGTAGCCTTCGGAAAAACGGTCCGGGATGTAGCTGTCGGCTTCCACGTCTAAAAAATTAAAAGTTTGCCTAAGTACCGCATTGGCCGTGACCGCGTCTGCGTCGTAGTCGCCGTAAATGCAAATTTTTTCGCGGTGGTTAATTGCCTGCCAAATCCTGTCCACGGCCTGTTGCATATCCTTAAAAAGAAAAGGGCTGTGTAACTTTTCATAAGTCGGGTTTAAAAAATCGGCTACTTGATCTTTATTGCTTAGTCCGCGGTTATAAAGCAGCTGCGATAGCAGCTCCAAATTTCCTTCTCCCTTTGGGAGAAGGTGGTCCGTCGACTGACGGACCGGATGAGGGGTCTGTAACAAAAAATTTACGATCTCTATCCCTTTTTCCTGAGGAATTTGCGATTTTAGTTTCCAAAGTTTTGGCATAAATCCATTCTATCACGAATTGGTAAAAATAAAACAGGCTTTTGGGGCCTGAATTTTACATCTTAAATCCCTATGTTTAGCAGGCTAATTATTTTGAGGCACTTCGTCTATCTCTTCCAATAAATTTACGCCTGTCATTTCCTCCGGCTTTTTTACTCCGAACAAATCCAAAACAGTCGGCGCAATGTCACACAAAGCTCCGGCCGGAACCCTTTCGGACAAAAAACCAAAATTCCTGACAAAAGGCTTTTTAAACTTAAACTCGTCCGCAATAAGTAAAAATGGTACCGGGCTGGTGGTGTGGTCTTTGTCTATGCCGCCGGTTTTTGGGCTTATCATTTGTTCAACGTTGCCATGATCTGCGGTAATAATGAGCAAAGCTCCGCGTTTTAAGCACGCGTCAAGAATTTTTTTTACACATGTATCTAAACACTGCACGGCTAAAACTGCCGCCTGCAAACTGCCCGTATGCCCAACCATGTCACCATTGGCAAAATTGGCTACAAAAAAGTTAGTTTCACTTTCTAAAATTTTTTTCACCAAATTTTCGGTAAGCTGTTCCGCCGACATTTTCGGGTTGTCAGAATAATTGTTAGCATTATTTGGGCTGTTAACAATTAGCCTTTCCTCATTTACATAAGGCTCTGCCAGACCGCCGTTAAAAAAAGAAGTCACGTGAGCATACTTTTCACTTTCTGCTATATGAAACTGGCTCAAACCGCGGGTGGCGATAACCTCTGCCAAATTATTCTTTAACTCCATTTGAGCAAATGCAACTTTCACCGGCAAGCCCGGCAAATATTCTGTCATAGTGACAAAACATAAATTTTGCGGCACCAGACGCCTAAACTCCTCGGGCAATTTTTCGGGGCTGGCAAAGCTTTGAGTCAGCTGTAAGGCCCTGTCTGAACGGAAATTAAAAAAAATAACTCCATCGTTGTCAGAAATTTTTCCAATTGGCTGGCCGTTTATGTCTAAAATAACAGTCGGGCGTATCATTTCGTCAAAAATTTGGGAGCCATAGGCTTTATAAATTGCATCTTGGGCGCTTTGGGCGGTTTCCCCTTTCCCGTTAACTAAAGCGTCAAAAGTTTGCAGCGTTTGGCCCCAGTGCCCGCCCCTGTCCATTGCATAAAATCTCCCGCTAATTGTGGCAACCGCACCTGCCCCGATTTCAGAAATTCTCTCAGTCAATTTTTTTAAAGACTCTATGGCAATTTTAGGTTCAGTATCCCGCCCGTCGGTAAACATATGGATAAAAATTTTTTTCAGTCCCTGCTCCACAGCCATTGCCAACAGAGCATACACATGTTCGTCTGAACTGTGCACGCCACCGGGGCTTACCATGCCCAACAAATGCAGCGCCGAATTATTTTGCCTGACATGCTCAACGCACTCCAAAAAAGCGGGATTGTAAAAAAAATCTTTGCTTTGAATGTTGCTGTTTATCCTGGGCAAATCCTGTCCGGCTATTCTGCCCGCGCCAATGTTTAAATGCCCAACCTCAGAATTACCCATTTCACCCCAGGGCAGGCCTACCAAAGGCCCGCTGGCCTGCAAAGTCAGGCTGGGAAAATTATTTACAATATAATCGAACGTAGGGATTTTCGCCTGCGAAATGGCATTGCCGTGGCCGTCCGGGGCAGAGCCAAAACCGTCCAAAATTACCAACACAACTTTTTTATATATTTTATGATGCATTTTTGTTTTAGTTTGATCCTCTAAGAACTCATTAAATCCGAGATTTCCATGAGGCGATTGTACTTGCATACCCGCTCACCCCTACTCGGCCCAACTTTTATCCATTCACTCCCCACACAAACCCCCAAGTCTACCAAAAACGTGTCATTAGTTTCGCCACCGCCCCTATGTGAAGGGATGGTAAAAAATCCGTGCTGGTTTGCAAGCACGCAACAATCTACGGTTTCGGTAACCGTGCCCGCCTGGTTAAGTTTTATTAAAATGGAGCTCGCCACCTTTTTATTTATTGCCTCCTGCAAAAGCTCCACACTGGTAACAGTTAAGTCGTCCGCCACAATTTTTACTTTTCCCGCGCCCTCCAAAAGTTTTGGCCAGCTTTCCCAGTCAAATTCCGAAAGACCGTCCTCTAAAGCAACAATCGGGTATTTTTTAAACCATCCCACATATTTTTCTATAAGCTGCGAAGAACTTAACAACTGGTTTTCAATTGCTAAATTATATTGCGAATCTTTGTAAAATTCAGAAGCGGCAGCATCTATATAAATTGCAGCATCATTAACCGGTTTATAGCCGGCCCGGCTTATTGCCTCGGTTATGAATTTAAGGGGCAGTTCGTTGTCACCTATGCCGCCGGGCGCAAATGCCCCTTCGTTGCCCACATTAGTGGAAAAATTATTCTCTTTTAATATTTTTTTAAGCGCCTGGTAAATTTCTTCCATCATCCTAATATTTTGTGCGGCTGGTTGGTTTTTGGTAACAGCTAAAATGTATTCCTGCAAGTCTGTGGAATTGTCAGCGTGCCTGCCGCCTTCAATAAAAACAGCAAGCGGCTTGGGCAGCTTAAGGGCTGTCCCCAAATTGTAAGCCTTGGATAAATACGCATACAATTCTAAATTTTCAGATGCCGCAGCAGCCCTACAGACTGCCATAGACACTCCCAAAATAGCGTTTGCGCCCAAATTTTTCTTGTTTTCCGTACCGTCGGCATTAATAAGGATTTTATCAACCGCACGCTGGTCTAAAGAATCTTTGCCTATTAACAGCGGGGAAATTTTCTCGTTCACATTTTCCACAGCTTTAAGCATACCCTTGCCGTTGTAGCGACTTTTGTCCCCGTCAAACAAAACAAATGCCTCCTTGCTACCCGCAGATGCGCCGTAGGAAACAGACGCAATGCCAATTGCCCCCGACTCCAACTCCACTTTCACCTCCACACTCGGCTCGCCTCCGCTCGCCAAAATTTCCCTCGCTCGTATTTTCTTGATTTTCATAGATGGTTTTTAATTGGTGTAGGGCCCGCCAATGGCGGGCCGTTTATTTAATTATAGCAAATTTTTGATTATATTCGTCCAATTCCCACTGCTTAGGATTATTGACTATATATTCGCGGATTCGCGTTAAATCCTCTTGAGAACGAATAACATGATCATAAAATGAATGTTGCCATTCAAAATTTGAATTTATATTGCGGATAGCTTTAGAAACAACATTTTTATATGAGCCTATAATTTTAGAAAGACTTACCTGTTTGTAGGGCCGGCCATCGGCCGGCAGCTGTTTGATTATGACTATTCCGTGAATATGATTCGGCATAACGACAAAAACATCTAAGCCTACATTAGGGTAATGGTTGGGCACTTCTTTCCAAAATTTTTCTGCAATTATACCCTGTTCATCCAGAACTACCAGATCATTTTTTACCTTCCCGAAACATTCTAATCGATTTTGAACGCAGATCGTTACAAAATAATAACCGGGGGTTGTATAATCAAATTTTTGCAAACGATAAGAGCTTCTTTGCGGCAATTTATTCATTTGTTCCAATTTAAACGGCCAGGCAATGCCTGGCCCTACAATATACTAAATCTCAACTTTATTTCAAAGCTTCAACGCCGGGGAGTTTTTTGCCGGCCAAGTATTCAAGCATTGCCCCGCCGCCGGTGGAGACGTGGTCTATGTGGCTAAATTGGTGAGCCTGGCGAATGGCATCAACAGTGTCGCCACCGCCGGCAACAACGAAGGCATGACCTTTGCCGCGGCCGCCAATAAGACGGCAGAGCGCTTTGGTAGCCGTGTCAAAAGGTTTTTTTTCAAACAGGCCCAAAGGACCGCTCCACACAATAGTTTTAGCTAACTTTAATTCTTTAGCAAAAAGTAAAATAGTTTTGGGACCTGCGTCTAAAACAATTTCTTTTTTGCCTATTTCATGGGGCGCGCAAACCCGAATGGAATTTTTGTCCATTTCCGCATTTGCCACAACAACATCTACAGGCAACACAAGTTTTCCTTTAAAATTCTTTTCTATTTGAAAAGCGGTCTTCATTTCGCCTTCTTCAATTTTTGAAAGGCCAATTTCCAGTCCCTTAGTCTTAAAAATTAAATTCGCTACTCCCCCGCCCACCAGAATTTTGTCAGCCTTTGTGCCCAAATTTTCCAGAGCACCAATTTTTTCCGACAGCTTAATCCCGCCCGTCATTACCACAAACGGATGCTTTACAGTTTTTAAAACGGCGTCAAGCGATTTTATTTCTTTTTCCAAAAGCAAACCGCAGTAACTGGGCAAATGCTTTGCCACGCCGGTAACCGAAACAGAAGCGTGGTGATCCACCCCAAAAGCGTCGTTAACGTAAACTTCGGCTAAATCTGACATATGCTTGGCAAAACTTTCGTCGTTGTCTTCTTCCTGCTTGTAAAAACGCATATTCTCCAAAAATATGACATCTTGGTCGCCCATGTTTTTAACTTGCGCTCTATGCGCGCTTTCCAGCAAATTTCCGGTATAAAAAATTAAATGCCCTCCGCCTTCGGGAATTTTTGCGTCAGTCGCAAAAAATTTTAAGCCCAAAGAGTGGGCCAGTTTTTCCGCCACCGGCTTAAAGCTTAACTCTTCCTTCCACTGGCCTTTTGGACGTCCCAAGTGCCCACAAATAATAAGTTTGTTGTCATCATCTATAAGTTTTTTAATCGTCGGCAAACTTTCATGAATTCTAAAATCGTCTGTCACCTTACCGTTTTCCACGGGACAATTCAAATCCGGCCGTAGCAGCACGGTTTTATTTTTGACTGACGATGTTCTTAAATACTTAATTGCCATAAATTACTTCTGCCCAACTAAGATAACTTCCTCTACCAACCTGTTACTATATCCGAATTCGTTATCATACCAGGCAACAACTTTAAGAAAATTTCCGTCCACGACTTGAGTGAGGCCTAAATCAACTATTGCGGAAGCCGGGTTACCAACAATGTCCGCCAAAACCAGCTGCTCATCACTGACTTCCAAAATGCCTTTGTATTTTGAAGTCTTAGATGCTTCTATGAAGGCCTGGTTGACTTCTTCTTTTGTGACGTTCTTTTTAAGTAATAACGTAAAATCTGATAACGACCCTACGGGGGTGGGAACACGAAAAGCCACGCCGTCAAATTTTCCTTTAAGGGATGGAATTGCTTGGGTTGCGGAGATAGCGGCGCCGGTAGTTGTTGGGATTATGTTAACTGCGGCAGCGCGGGCACGGCGAAGATCATTAGCCTTGCCTCCTGGCGGATTCCCGTCAACCAAATTTTGCTCTGCGGTATAACTGTGGATGGTGGACATAAAAGCTTTTTCAATGCCAAACTTGTTATGCAAAACGTCTAAAACCGGAGTAATACAATTAGTTGTGCAGGAAGCATTGCTAACTATAGGCTGGCCGTTGTAATCCTCGCCGTTAACACCTAAAACAATAGTTGGGGTAACGCCTTCATCTTTCGCCGGGGCTGATATCACTACGTGTCTGGCTCCGGCTTTAATATGCGCCGATGCCGAAGCGCTGTCTGTAAACCTGCCGGTGCATTCAATTACCACATCCACGCCTAATTTGCCCCAAGGCAACGCACTTGGGTCTTTTTCAGCAAACACCGGATACTTGTGCCCGTCTATAATTACGTTTTTTTCGTCAAAGGAAACGTCGTGAGGGTATTTACCGTAGTTACTGTCGTATTTTAAAAGATGAGCCAAAACCGAAGGCGCGCCCAGGTCGTTGACTCCAACAATTTCAATTTCTTCTTTTTCCAAAGCAATTTTAAAAGCCTGTCTACCAATGCGCCCAAAGCCGTTTATTCCAATTTTTATTTTTTTCATATTTTAATTCTTAATAATATTTAAATCAATTAGTTGAACTCGGCCGCAACGTAGCTTCCGGAGTTAAATATTTTTTTGCAAAATACATTATCGCTAATAACATTAAAGGCTGCCAGACTAAAAATAAAATCCCAAAATCATTAAAATGAATTGGTATATATACGGAAAACCCAAGCACGCCTCCCCACAAGCTTAGCTTAATAACTTCAGCGATACTTATTGATACTAGCATCCACCTCACAGCCATAACGCTTAAAAACGCTCCGATACACCCTCCGAAAAAAAAGCTTAAGGGCTCCAGAAAGTCCACAGTATAAAGGGTAGCCCAAAAAGCTGCCATGTAGGCAATTATGCTCGCTAGAACAAACCCTACAAACCCCAACCATTTAGTGTGCCCACAGATAATTATAAAAGCCAAGCATGTTGAGAGCCCAAAAAATAAACCGGGAAAAATATCAAAATATACCGCATTTCCAGAATATATTTGGTATAAATCAAGCTTGGGAGGGACGTATACAGTTAACGCTCCTGAAATTAAACCGAGTACTAAGCTAAAAAAAATATTTTTGATATTCATTAATCTTTTTTCTTATTTACTTTCGCGAGTAATTTCTTTTTAAATTTCTCAGTGGTAATTTCTACAGGCTTAAAACTTTTCATTTTGGAAAGCTTGGCGAGCATTTCTTTCTTATACAAAAGGCCTGCCTGAGGGCCAACTTGCAGAACACAAGAGCCGGCATTCATTGGGCCCCAGCGCAATGCTTCTTTATGCGGGTTGCCGTAAAACAAAGCAGACACATAGCCCGTGGTAAACGCATCACCTGCGCCTGTAGCCTCAATACGAGGCCCTGGAAATTCTTGCAGATAGTAGAACCCTTCATCGCTGTAGCTGTATGCGCCTTTTCGGCCGTCAGTAAGCACAATGGCTTTTGGCCCTAGCTTCTTGAGTTTTTTGCAAAGGTCCTCCGGGTCGCGTCCGCTGTTTCCGACCCAAGCTTGGGCCTCTTCTACGTTGAGTGATAGTAAAGTTGTATTTTCTAAAATTATTTTATTAGCTTTTACGCCCGCCCTAAGCTGGAAGGTGCCGGGGTTGTAAGCTAATTTAACATTATTTTTCTTTAAATAATTTACTAAATCTTTGTGGATGGTTTCAAAGCCGTGTCCCGTGCTGGTTAAATACACCCATTTAGCCGGCGCCAGTTTTGGCAGTTTATATTTTCTGTGTTCATGGTAAACCAAAATGGTGCGCTCGCCTTGGTAAGAAATTACGGTTGACGCGTTGGTCGGGTGTTTGTCGTTCTTATCTATATAGATAGGCGAAACTCCCTCTTTTACCATTTTGTGAACAATTTCGCGTCCGCCGGTGTCGTGCGCCACAACGCAGTAAAAAGCGACTTTTAAGCCTAAACGGGATGCGCCAACTGCATTGTTAGCCGCATTGCCTGCCACGGTGCGGTAAAATTCATCCACCGGCAATTTGTCACCCCAGTTTATAATTGCTTTCTTCGCGCCATTGATTTTTTTAATTTCAATGTCGTGGATCATTAAAAACGTGTCGATTGTCGGGTCTCCTATGGAAATGATGTCGAACATAAGTTAGTGAATAGTGGTTAGTGATTAGTTATTAGTTTTTTAATTCTAAAATATTTAATTAAACTCAAACCAATAAAACTAAGTCCAATATAAGTTAATGCATTAACATAAAAATTTTTTTGATAATAGCTAGGTACATTCTCATTCACTTCTAAGCAACGTTTTATTTTTAAAGGCCAACCAACGTGATAGCAAGTAGCATCAGCGTCATAAAAATTTAGCCAAAACTTAGGCAAGTTTTTAATATCACCATCGATTACGCTTTGATTGCCGGCAAATATATTATAGTAATTCATTACAAAATAATTTACAGCCAGTCCAATAATTATGCTCCATATAACCAAACTCGTTTTTGTTTGCAGACTGAAAATTTTCATTTACTTTTTTACGGCGTCATTCTGAGGGAGTGCATCCGACCGAAGAATCCCTTAATTGAGATCCTTCGCCCTCAGATGCATTCGGGCTCAGGATGACGCCAAGCTTCGGATGTTAATTGTTAATTGTTTTATTCCTGTAGACATCTGTAGTTAAATTTATAGATTCTGTAGTTTATACCTTCTTTCTCTTTAAAACTTTTTTAACCGCTTCAATAACCGCCGTCTTACCCATTCCATACTTTTCTATTAATTCTTCCGGCTGGCCGGATTCGCCAAACGAATTGGGCATGCCAACCATTTCTACAGGTACAGGATGATTTTGGGCAAGCACTTCGCATACAGCCGAGCCGCAACCCGCCATGGTTTGGTGTTCTTCTAAAGTTACCACGGCCCCACAAGTTTTAGCCGCGTTGATAATTGTAGCAGCGTCAATGGGTTTAATAGTGTGGTTATTTACAACCATAACCGAAATCCCCTC
The DNA here is from genome assembly GCA_036726225.1 of Patescibacteria group bacterium. Taxonomy (GTDB): domain Bacteria; phylum Patescibacteriota; class Doudnabacteria; order UBA920; family UBA920; genus PALSA-1336. Next base: position 59,739 of record DAIMCS010000005.1, read on the forward strand.
TTTTTCCAGCTCTATTGCCGCCAAAAGGCCGTTATACAAAACCGGGCCTGAAGCTATTATAGCAACATCTTTGCCTTCTTTAAAAATTTCCGCCTTACCTACTGCAAAAGGCGTTTGTTCGGTGGTTATAATAGGCGTTTTACTTCTTCCTAAACGAAAATACGCCGGTCCGAGCATTGTGCCTAAAGCCCGAACAGTTTTACGCGCTTCAATAGCATCGCACGGCACCTCTACTATAATATTTGGCAAGACGCGGGTAATGGCTACATCTTCTAAAGCCTGATGCGTAGCGCCGTCCGGACCGACTGATATGCCCGTATGCGCTCCGGCAACTTTTACATTTGCCTGGCTATAGCAAACAGAAACTCTAAGCTGGTCCCAAGAGCGTCCCGGTGAAAAAGTTGCATAAGACGAGACGAATGCGGTTTTTCCGGTAAGCGCTAACCCTGCTGCAATGCCCATCATATTCTGCTCGGCCACGCCGCATTCCACAAACCTTTCCGGATATTTTTTTGCAAAATCTAAAACCATGGTGGACTCCGCCAAATCTGCAGTCAGCACCACAACATTTTCATCGTGTCCGCCCAAATCTAAAACTCCCTGCCCGTAACCTTTACGAGTGGCTTCCTGTTCAACGTCTTTTTGTCCGATTTTTGGGTTTAATTGAATCATAAAAATAGGTTTAGGAAAAAGCTCCAGGAGGAAAATCAATTTTTATTGGCATAAACGCCAATAAGGCATTATAAATTAATACAATTATGCCTAAAATTAAAAGTATCAGGCCTAAAATACGTTGCATGCTGGTTTTCTGATTTTCATCGAGCTTATTATGCCTAAGAAGAAATATACCCAGAATGATAGCAATGATTGACCCGACAAATTGTTTCCAAAATATTATTATCATCTATTTACAGATTTACTTTCTAATTATTGATGTTCGCTTTGAATTTTCCCTCGGAGTGTCCTAAGTTCATCAAGGGCTATTCTTGCCTGTTCCGCTTTAGGTGGCGCACCGGCAACATCTTGAGCTCCGGGAGGCATGCCGTGCCATTTGTAATCGTATTCCATAAAATCCACGCCTTTGCCGGCAATGGTATGAGCAATAATGATGGTGGGTTTTTCGTAAATGGCTTTTGCCTCGTGGCAGGCATCTATAATTTCTTGAATATTATGGCCGTCTATTTCCAAAACATGCCAGTTAAAAGCTTCATACTTAGCGCGTAAATTTTCCAGCGGCATTATGTCTTCTGTGTAGCCGTCTATTTGGATGTTGTTGCGGTCCATAATTGCCGTAATGTTGTGAAGTTTATTTTTTCCTGCAAACATAACTGCTTCCCAAGTTTGGCCTTCCTGCTGCTCGCCGTCCGACATTACCAAATACACCCGATTTTTCATGCGGTTCATTTTAAGCGCCAGCGCTATTCCAACTGCCTGTGATGATCCTTGAGCCAAAGGACCGGAGGATGTTTCAACGCCAGGCAATGCCAGATTATGAGGATGGCCGTGCAGCCTTGTGCCAAGCTTTCTTAAAGTCTTTAGCTCTTCTTTTGGAAAATATCCGGCTTCGGCAAGCGTGGCGTACAAAACAGGATTAATATGGCCGCAAGACAAAACAAAACGGTCCCTGCCTTCCCATTTGGGATTTTGAGGGTCGTGCTCCATTACGTTAAAATAAAGTGACGCAAAAACATCGGCCATATCCAAAGGACCGGCGGAATGCCCGCTTCCTGCAGCCACCAGCATTTCAATAATATCCTGCCTTATGTCGTTGGCTTTGTATGTTAGCTCATTTAAAGATAATTTTTGCATTTTTTTATGTTTTCCCATTTCGATTCCGACAAAGTCGGAAGAGAAATCTGTTTTTTTATAGATCTCTCCCTACGGTCGAGATGGTGGGAATGTTTGATTTTTCTTTCTAAAATGTCTTACTAAACTTAAAATGATCAAGGAGATGGCTATCCAAAACAAAGTGTCTAAAGAGTACGCGCGAAAATATCCTGGCTCAGTATAAAATGGCGGTTTTATATCATAGCATGGGTCGCAGATTACTCTCGATACTGAGAAGGGCCATCCAATTTGCTGCTTTACATTAACCCATACTGAAGGATCTATTAGAAAAGTACCGTCCGCGCTTTGGTCTCTATAACTTAAATTGAATACAAAAAAATTTATCGCCACCCCAAGTACCAAACCCCAACCTACCAAATGTTTTTTTGTTTCCAAACTAAAGATTTTCATACTTTTTGTTTTCTAAGATGTCTTAATAGACTTAAAACAATAAAAGCTACGAGAATCCAAAATAACAAATCTAAATTTTGATTATTGAAAGGCCAACTCAAACTTTCCAAGCAATCGATCTGGTCATTAATTATTGAAGCGCAATTATACCTATTTTGAAGTGCTTTAAAGGTAATTGCATAATTAATAAAAACACCCAATAAAAGACTCCAAATTACTAAATGTTTTTTTGTTTCCAGGCTAAAAATTTTCATACAGAGCCTTTATTTCTAAAATGCTTTACTAAACTTAAAATTCCCAAAAAAATCAGAAACCAAAAAATAAAACTGAAAAATAAGGAGCTAAACGGCCAATATGCCTTAAGCGCCTGGTCGCAAGAATTGGTTACTACGCAATTGTTATGCTGCCATGATCTTTTAAAAGAAATAATATTATTTATAGCAACGGACAAACCAGCGCTCCATCCCAACAAATGCCTAATTGTCTCCAAACTAAAAAAGTTCATAGACTTTCATTATTACTCTCCCCAATTTATGGGGAGATGTCCCGACATCAGTCGGGACAGAGGGGTTAAGCTAAAGCATTAACCTCTCCCTAAGAGTTTACTGCCATTTGTAGCTTTTCGTAAGCCAAATTTACATCATCCGCTTTAACCAAAGCAGAGCCTACGCAAATTAAGTCCGCCCCAGCTTCTTTTATCGCTTTTATGTTGGTTTCGTTAACTCCGCCGTCTACCTCTATTATAGCATGCGGTTTTAACTCCTTTAATTGCTTAATTCTGCCCAAAGTCGACTCTATAAACTGTTGTCCCTGCTTACCTGGAACCACGCTCATTATTAAATATTGGTCTGCCTCAACATCGGCTAATGCCTTAACAGCCGTTTTAGGATTTATAGCCACAGATGTCTTAAAATTCATTGCCTTAATTGTTGCCAAAGCTTTCTTTAAATCAGCAGGCGAGGAGTAGGCTTCGTAATGAACAATAATAGTTTTAAAGCCGCAAATTTGATAGTCTAAAAAATCGTTCGGGGCTTTAAGCATTAAATGCGCTTCCCATTGGAAGGCGGGGTTTAGCGTGTCCATTTCGGCAGCAGACAACAATTTATTTTCAATAAACTCGCCGTCACCAAAATCCACCTGAATTCTTTCTAAGGCCGGCAACTTGGAAATTCTGAAAACTTTTTCTAAAAAGCCTTCTTTAGTTTGCTCTAAAATTGCTGGTAGAATTAAGGACATGGGAACTAGGAGTTAGGAGTTAGATTTTTAATCATTGTATTTAACATCCGCATTATTTCATCAAGCAAAGGGTCAACTTTTGAAAAATTTAAATTCTTGCCAAAAGGTAATTTTTTAGCAACAGCGATGTGACTTTCAAGCTCGGCGCCGGAACCAAAAGCAATTACTAAAAATTGACGGAATTCTTTTTTACTGCCAAGACGTCGGCCTTCGGCTATATTAGCTGGGATAGACACTCCGGCTCTTCTAGTTTGTGAAGTTAATCCATATATCTCTATTTTTGGATAGTCATCAGTTAACTCATAGATGGCTACCACAAGTTCCACTGATTTCTGCCAAACAATTAAATCTTTATAACTTTGGATTTCCATCTAATTTCTATTTCCTATCTCCTAATTCCTCTAACTTAGCAATTTTCTCGACCCTCCTCTGGTGCCTGCCGCCTTCAAACCGGGTTTCAATAAATAAATCTATGGCTCGCTTTACTTCATCAACATTCAAAAACTGGGCTCCTAAAGACAAAATATTTGCGTTATTGTGCTGCCTGGACAAACTCACAATATCCTCGTGCCCGCCATAAAACAAGGCTGCCCGAATACCCTTAACCTTATTTGCCGCCATTGCCTCCCCGTTTCCCGACCTGCCTAAAATAATCCCAATGCTGCCGGGATTGGCAGCAACTTTTTGGGCGCAGGGAAAAATAAAATCAGGATAGTCGTCGTCCGGGTCAAAGGTATGAGGACCGCAGTCTTCAATTTCCTGGTCCGTATTTTTTAAATGCTCCAGTATTTGTTTTTTTAATTCAAACCCTGCGTGGTCAGATGCGATATAGATCATAAATATTGAAGCTTGAAATTTGAAGCATGAACAAGCTTGCTTCATTTTTCATGCTTTATGCTACATATTAATTATCTGGTTAAAATCTTTCGCAATTAAACTCGCCCCGCCCACTAGAAGACCGTCAACATTTCTTTCAGCTAAAAGAGCGGGTCCTGTAGACACATTCGCGCTGCCGCCATACAAAACTGTTTTAACGCCGTACTTAGACTTTATAAATAAAGACACCTTTTCCGCGTGTTCAGGCGTTGGGGTTTTGCCGGAACCAATTGCCCAAACCGGTTCATAGGCGACGACAACCAAAGACGCGTCGAGATTTGCCAAGCCAATATCCAACTGGGACTTTAAAACATCAATAACTTCCAAATCGTCCTGCTCAACAGTTGTGCCGTAGCCAACGCACAACACCGGCGTAACATTATTTTCTAACAGCGATTTTACTTTTGCGTTAACCATTTCATCGCTGTCCCCCACTGCCCGTTTTTCACTGTGGCCAATAATGCAATATTTCGCGCCCAGATCTTTTAACTGTGCGGCAGATGTCTGGCCCGTGTAAGCTCCTTTGTCAGCCCAAAAACAATCTTGGGCCCCGATATTGGGATATTGGATATTGGATATATAAATGGTGGGCGGGCAAAGCACAACTTTATTTTTAGCCTTGATGTTTATCGAAGCCGCCAAACCTTGCGCTTCTTTCAGAGTGGTTGGATTAAGCTTCCAGTTAGCGATAATCAATTTTTTCATAAATATATCGAATCAACGAATAAGACGAATCTGCGAAGGACTACGAATCCCTGCGCAAGACCCGATGGGGCAGGGCGGATTTGGCCCAAAAATTAATTAATAAACCTAATTTCAAATTTAAAACCTTTAAATATCTTTGGACTTGGGCAAAATCATCTTCATTTAAAAAAGGCTTTGCCTTAACTTCAACTAAAATTTTATCAAACAAAACTAAATCCGCGCGATTGCCGGTACCCGAAGCGACCAATTCTCTTCTGCATGGAATTTCCAGTTCTTTTGCCCTGTCCTCAAAACTATCGCAAAACTGCCTTTCTTTAGCAAACCTTCCCAGCCTATTTTGGACATAAAAACAAATGCCGTTGATTTGAAAACATTCATCAGCATATAAGACTTTGGTTTTGTCCACTTGGTATCGTGTTTGCATTCGTTTATTCGTAGTTATTCGTTGATTCGTTCCATTCGCAGATTCGATGTATTACTCTCCCTTTAAAAATTTCGTACTAACTTCCGGCGGGATGGGGTTTACGGGAATGCCGGTGGCAAACTCAAACCCTGCCCAAATAGTAATGCGCGGAAAAATAGTTAAGTGCCAGTGGTAAGCCTCTTCCTCGTGCGCGCTGTGGCGGCCCGCCCCATCCCGCCCTTTTAGCGGCATATTATGAATATAAAAATTAAGCGGCGGGTCGGACAATTTGGTGTAAAGCTGGCCCAAAGTAACCTTTAAGACAAAAGATAAATGCCTTATTTCATCTTCTGACATATGTTCAAAGCGCGCGCCGTGCTTTTTGGGCAGGATCCAGGTTTCAAACGGACTTCGGCTGGCATAAGCCGAAATAACCACAAAATGCTCACTCTCGTAAACCAGCCGGTCCTTAACTTTTATCTCCTCTTTAATAATATCACAATAAATACAAGTTTTGTGGGTCTGGTAATAGTGGTAACAGCCTAAAATTTCGGAATGGATGTGGGGCGGCACAATTGGCGTGGTAATAAGCTGGTAGTGGGGGTGGATAATAGAAGCCCCGGCATCCCGCCCGTGGTTATGGAAAATTTGGATGTAACTTAGCTTTTGGTGCTGGTCTAAATCTTTTATCCGTTCTATAAAAGTTCTAAGCGTTAATTCCACCGTGGCAATGGACTGCAGGGCCACGGGCTCGTTATGCGCGCGGGTAATAATAACTTCGTGGTCGCCGTTACCCGAATGCGACACATAAAATTCTTTATGGCTATAAGTTGCGACATGTTCCAAGGTTGCAAATTTATTGGGGATGACCCTAATTTGCCAATCTTTATTGTTTGGGGTTTTTACAATTTCCGGGTTAGTGTGCTCATTACCGGGACAAAAAACACATTTATTGTCTACTTCCGGAATGCCGTGCATAACCGAATAGGTTTTATACTGGTCCGGCCGTTTGCCTCTGGAGGGCGCTATAAGCACCCAGTGTTTTGTAATTGGATTTTGCCTAAATTCGGACATAAAATTATTGTAATAAACTACAGAATACTATTTTAAACCTACAGATAACTACAGAAGTTCCGTAAAAATCTCTGGTTTTCCAAATTCTGTAGTCATCTGTAGTAATTTATAGCTTTTGTAGTTTATTCCTACTATCCAAATAATTTTGCAACAAAATTTGTGCTGCTAAACTGTCCAGATCTTTTTTACCACCGCTGATATTTTCCGCCATAGCCGATGATAAGCGCTCGTCAGTAATATCTATTTTAATATCTATTAATTTCTCCAATTTCTCTTTGAAAGCTTTCACCTCTTCCGTTTTTTTTGTTTCCTGTCCACTCATATTTAGCGGCCAGCCTAGAACAATTTGTGATACCTGATTTTCGTCGATGACCGATTTTATAGTTTCCCAAAATTCTTTTGGTGAAAGTATTTTAAGCTCTCTGGCAAACGTCAAAGATTCGTCGGAAATTGCCAAACCAATCCTTTTTTCACCAAAATCAATTCCAAGGGTTTTCATACTCCCCTCCCCTTATTAATAAGGGGAGGTTGGGAGGGGATATTCTTTATTTCCTGGATTATCCTCTCAACAACTCCTTCTAAATTGTTTAATACTTCGTTATCGTAAAACCTCAGTACACTTATATTTTTGGAATTAAAAAATCGGGTTCTATTTTTGTCATAAGTAATGTTGTCTTTTTGCATATGCTGACTACCGTCTAACTCTACTGCCAACCTTAAAGACGGACAATAAAAGTCGGCTATAAATTTTCCCACACTATATTGCCTTGTAAATTTAAAACCCATAATTTGATTTCTTCTTAATACTGACCACATTTTTCTTTCGGCATCTGTGGAATTATTTCTCAATTCTTTTCTGAAACCTTTTAAAATTTTATCCTGATACATATCACCCCCTAACCCCCTCTTATTATAAGAGGGGGAACTACTTACTCTCCCCTAAAATCACTATTAGTGTCTTTTCACTGCCCTTACTATAAACTTTAAGCCTAACGCTGTCTCCAACGTTAAAATCTTTTAACAAATCCCCTAAGGGATGTTCTTCGTCAACCTTTTGGCCATTTACTTCCAAAATAATATCGTTTTCCATAAGGCCTGCTTTGTCCGCGGGCGACCCGGGCAGCACTGCGTAATCATCGGCAGTTTGTCCGTGTACTATTAAGGCACCGTAAGTTTGAGCCAGCTTTTCCTGTTCAACCAAAGCCGGGGTCACCATTACATATCTCACACCCAAAAATGGTCTGGTAATTTTTCCATTTTTTTGAAAGCTTAGCAAAGCTTTGGCGGCATCTTTAGAAGCTATGGCAAACCCAACCAACTGCCCTTGCTGGTCAATTGCGGTATTAATACCAATAACCTGGCCTGCAAGATTAAGTAACGGCCCGCCGCTGTTGCCGGGGTTTATGGCCGCATCGGTCTGAATAACGCCGGAAAGGTTTTCTATACTTTGGCTGCTGCCGGCAGTAATTCTCCTGCCTATGCCGGAAATAATTCCCGATGTCACCGTGTTATGATACTGCCCTAAAGAATTGCCAATTGCCACTACCCGCTGGCCAATTTCAATTTTGTCCGAATCTGCCAAATTTAAAAATGGGACTCCCTGCACATCTACTTTTACAATTGCCAGGTCGTTTATGGGGTCGAGGGCTAAAATTTTGGCCTCGTATTTTTTACCGTCCTGGGTTAATACCGTGTAACTGGCCGCCTCGTCGTAAACCACGTGCTTATTGGTTAAAATAAGGCCGTCTCCGGAAACAAAAAATCCGCTGCCCGCACCCACTTCCTGGATGTTTGGTTCCTGCGGCTGCGTGGGCCTTCCAAAATAAAAATTAAAAAACGGGTCGCCCTCGAAAGGGTTTAGCCCGTAACCCGGGATCTTACTTACGTCTTTAGAAACAACAATAGAGACCACTGCCGGGCTTGCATTTTTCACGACATCAATAATTGCAGACTCCTCGTTTAAGGTTATATTTTGGTTAATTGCATTGCCGCTTGTTTTAGGAAAAAGTTTTTGCAGCTTAGGGTTGGTTAAAAATTGATACGCGCCAAAAGCCCCGCCGAACGAGCCAAAAATTAAGCTTAAAGCCACGGCTAAAATAACGACCTTTGAGGCAAAAGGGTCGTTAGAAGATTTTTGGGGATTTTGAGTTAAATTTTCTGCTTTTTCTTCCATAAAATTACTAATATTATAACATAAAAACCCCATAAATCTAAATGCACAATGGTTCCCATTGTGCATTTTTTAAAAGCTACATTTTATCCGTTAGGCGGTTCCTTAGTTTCTACAACATCAGGAGGAGCTTCTAATGGAACCTCATTAACAAAATTTACCACAGGGACCGGTATGCAGACTCTCTGCTCTTTTAAAACCGCGCCCTTAAATATAAAAGTATTCAAGAAAACCTGGGTAGCCTGGCTGGAAATTTTTGCGGCTAAACTGCCCCCCGCATTCCCAATAAAACCGGAGGACAACATAGTTTGAAGTGTTGCCCGGAGTGTGTCCACAGTAGTTAGGGCGCTGGTTAAAATTCCTCCGGCTGTGTCCCTCGTGGATTTTGTGCCCAAGCCCACCAATTCGTTCTGAGCCGATTGTTTGGCAGTGCCTGCCGCCTGGGCAGCCACGTCCTTGTAATAAACTTCCCAACCGGTTGGAGAAGACAGGAAATTTCCGACTTTGGCGAATTTTATAAAATAATCAGGGTCTTTGGGGTCCAAACTATTTGGGTCAAAGCCTAAATATTGATCAGCTTTAGCTTTAAAAATTGGGGTCAAATTTTGATTCTTGCCACAACCAACCGCCGGAATGAACTGTTTAATAATATTTCTGTCTAAAGAATTATCGACATATTTATTTAAATAGTCATCCACATACTGACCCGAAACTAAAGCGTCTGAATAATACAAATAGTTAGTAATGGTGTAGGCCTTTTGAATTTGGTTGGCCAGTTTTTGCAAAAAATAAATTGTAAATTGCGCAACAGCCGTGGCTGCCGCGGCCCTAACCACTGTTTCCGCCTTTTGGAAAATATCTACCACAATGCTAAAAAACAATGCGTCAGCTTTGGGCACAAGCCAGCTGCCTTGGGCTAAATTTGAAGAATCTTCAGCCTCTGACAAATTATACTTATCAACCAAACCGTTAAAATTTTGCTCTGCCTGATAAGCGCTTTCAGCAATTATCGATACGTGCTTGTACACATTTGGCCACGGGCTTATGTTTGGGTTTGCCGAATAGCTTTGCGAAAGTTTGGCTAATTTTAAGTACTCTTCCAAAGCCACCAACTGCTTACCCTGGAAGTTTTGCGCTTCTTGGGGAACCGAAAGTTTTGAATATTCGTTTAAAGCGTTTTGCAGCTGGCTAATTAAAACGTCAACATTGTGTGTATCGCCGCTTGCGTTTAACAAATCGTTTTCAGCTTTCTGGCTGGCCCAGTCAAGATCCTCTACAATTTTCTGCGTAGAAGTTACGTAGTCACTTACAGCGTTTTTCCCGGTTGCCGAAGACACGCGCATTGCTGTTTTCGGCTGTTCGGGAATTACAATCGGTTGGTTTGCGTCTAATTCTTTTTCCACGGCTTTTAAAACCTCCTCCGGCGGAAGGATTTCTTCGTAAAGAGCAGTTTGCGCTTCCTGCGTTGTACCAAGGGCAACTAAATATTGCCTGTAAAGCGCTCGCTGTTGCTCAGATTTTTTCTGCAAAGAAATATAATCTGTTTCATCCTGAAAAGTAAAGCTTTTTTGGTGCCAAACCGAAACTAAGCTCAAAATGAGAATTAAAACCAGACTGCCTGCAAAAATTTGTTTTTGATCTTTTGTTTCTAGCATTAGATTTTTATTTATTGTACCATATTTTGCCTAATTTTTCCAAAAAGTTATACACAAGACCTGTCGCCTTTGCATTTTTAAAAGGGACAGGTACGGCTATATTGCGAAAGCGCCCAGGTTGAAAGAGCTGTTGTGTGTTCGTTCTCTAAGGAGGAAGCCTGGTTATAAGGCCAGCCGCCTTTTTCGGTCTGGTGGTCAATAATTTTTTTGATCCATTCGGGTTTTACTAAATTAGAATAACCCCCAAATCCAAGCAAGGCCGCGCGTTCAGCGAATAAGTCAGAAAAAGGCTGGCTGTTTTGCTGTTCTTGGGCAATTTTATTTGCAGCTTTAGGCAAAGCGTTGCTTACTTCACTTTTTAAACACTTGCTGTTTTTTAAAAACAACATAGCCAGATATTTATGAGTTAATTCATAGCCGGAAGAATTTGCGAAATTAAAAATTTTTTCCCTGTTTTGTAAAGGCAAAGGATTGATATCGCAATATAAAGCCGGGATGAGCAGGTCGTCGTATTGCCGTTCTCTGCCGCTTAGCTGTTCATAGTCAATTAATTTTGTTTCTTTTGGGTCTATAAGCCTTTTATAAGCCTGCTCGGCAGAAGAAAAATTAGAATCTGAAAAACTTTTTTTTACCTTCGTGCTTATTTCATCATTATGGCAGTAAGCCTGGTTCATTTCCTCCATAGCCCAAAGAATACCCGGATCCCCTATTTTCCCGCGATAATCCAATAGCCACAGACCCCCTTTTTTCGAAGCCGTCCCCGCTGCCCCTTTAAGCTCACTAAAATCCTTAACTGACTTTACTGCAACAAACAATAAAATTAAAACAAAAGAAAAAATAAGAAAATTTTTGTTTAGGCTCATTTTTTATTCCACTAATTCACCGCCAAAAACTTTTAGCGCATCACTCAATACTTCGGCCACACCGTCATTGCCTTTATTGTCAGACTTTATTACCTGCGCCCTCATACCAATTTTTTTACCGCACAGCTGCTCAAAAATAGAAGCGACGAGGGAAGTATTTTTAATATTTTCCAAATTTTGCTTGTCGAATAAAAATTTAACCCCCAAAACAATTCTGCCGCCCTCTACAGATTGCAACCGGGCCCCTCTAAGCATACTGGACAAAGGCCCGTTTATATCTTTTACCTGGGCAATTATTTTTGGCCACAAACTTTCAACTTCCTCCAAAGAAATTTGCGGTTCGGGGGTTTGCGATACCGCCACGGTCTGTTTAACCTCTTCTTCCACAATTACGGTTTGAACCTTAGCCGGAGGCATATGGTTTTGGACAACAGGCTGTAAGTGGTTTAAGGTTTCTTTTTTGCCGGAGCCTTCCGCTCTTTTAGCCGCCGCTTCAATGCCCGCCAAGAGCATAGGGATTTCCGGCGAAGGGCTTACGGACAAATCTTTATAAGATTTTAAAAATAGCCTGATAATAAAAATTAAATCGGGAACCGGGAGTTGCTGGGTTAATTGTTCCAGCTTAAGCAGATGGTCTTTTTGCAGGCCGCCGGTTATAGCGCCTTCACTGACTTTAAAAACTAAGGCCTTTCGCAGATATTCTAAAAAATCCCGGTTAAAAATAACAAAATCCAGGCCTTTTTCTGAAATTTGGGAAAAAAAATCGGGTAAATCTTTTGCTTGTGCTTCAGAAATTTTACTTAACAAATTTTCGCATAAAGCTAAATCTGTAACCCCTAAGAGCATTTGGCAGTCTTCCAGTTTGGCAGCTTCTCCCAAAGTCAAAAGTTTATCGAGTAACGACAGGGCGTCCCTAACGCTGCCTTCGGCGTTTTGGGCAACCAGCTCCAAAATATCCTTACCAAAACGGATGTTTTCCTTTTCGCAAATTTTTTCCAAATGACCCAAAAGTTCGTTACTGTCTAAAGCCTTAAAGTCAAACCTTTGCGTCCTGGAAACTATGGTTGCAGGAACTTTATTTATTTCCGTGGTCGCAAGCACAAAAATTGCGTGCTTGGGCGGTTCTTCCAAAGTCTTAAGCAGCGCGTTAAAAGCGCCTTTGGAAAGCATATGCACTTCATCTATTATAAAAACTTTATACTTACCGACTGACGGAGCAAATTTTACATGTTCAATAAGCTCGCGAATGTTGTCCACGCCGGTATTGGATGCGGCGTCTATTTCCACCAAATCCATAAAATTGCCGGCCTCAATTTGTTTACACACACCACACTGCCCGCACGCATCCCCCCTCTGAATACTGTCTACTGTATACTGTGTACTGTTTAAGCAATTCACTGCCTTTGCCAAAATCCTGGCCGCCGACGTCTTGCCGACTCCCCGACTGCCCGTAAACAAATAAGCGTGCGAAGGCGCGCCTGCGGCCACCTGGTTTTTGAGCGTTTGGACAATGGGCCTTTGGCTCAAAATTTCCGCAAAAGTTTGCGGCCTGTATTTTCTGTATAAAACTGCCATAAATTATATTTTAGGTCATCATTATATCACCCGTTCAATAAAAAAACAAAAACAGGGTTTTATCCCCGTTGAGTGTAAGATTACGCACCTTTCCCTGTAAGATTGGCGGCTCATTTCTTAAAGACAATAATTTTATAACCCGTAAAATTCCAAAACAGGGCTACGCCTGTAGCTAAAGCCGCGGCAATATTTTTGTCTAAATCGGAATTGGTAATGTGAAGATGTGTGGAAATAATGGAAACCAGGGTGCTGTTTAAAAGCAACCCAATTAAAGTCACTACAAAAAATACGGCAAAAGAGTGGGTCTCGTGGTGAAAATCCGCAATATGAAAACCAAACCGCCGCCACAAAACCGTTTCAACTATTAAGTACACAACCAGCACTAACGCGTAAAACCAATACGGGGCAGAAACTTGGGGGCTGGAGGCAATAAACACAAACACAACAGCCAAACCGCCCAAAAAGCCGACTGTAAAGAGCCTCACTATATTATTCCAAAGCGACACCCCCTGCTCGTTACCAAAAGTCCAAACCCGGTTCCATAAATAGCTTTGGACTACCGCAAAAACAAAACCCACCCCTGCAATCACGCCCAGTTGCCAACCCTGGCTTATATGCAGGGCTTTGGAAAGCGAGTTATAAATTAAAAAATTTAATCCGGTATTTAAAAACCCAATGCAGGCAAAACGTAAAAATTGATAAACAACCGGCTTATGCTCCAGCAAGCCGGTGAGTTTGTCCTTAAAAGTTAAAGCCGATGAATTTTGGAAATCCGCCATATTTATTTCCGCGAGTAATCCGCGTTATATATTCTCCGCGAGCAATCCGCGATCCTATAATTCTTCGTCCTCGTCCTTGAGCACCTTGCCGCTGCTTTCCATTTCTAAGTCGGTGTGGGAAGAAGCGCCGCCTTTTTTTATAACATGCTCCACCGCGGCCCACTCCGCAATTTGTGCCTCCGGCACAACTATGGTTACTTCGTCCCCGGCTTCGGCCTTAAAGTAAGTTAGGGAAGCCAGCAAAACTTTGTAAGGCTTGCCTTCTGCCAAAACTTTAAAGTCGCCCTTTTCGTCAACCATAAGCATACCGAGCATTTTCTTTCTCTCCACCGGCCCAATTTGTTTGTAAATAAATGAGCCATCTTCGGCAATGGTCAGTTTTAAAACATCACCTTCCACGAGTTTGGACTTGGAAGCATAGTTGGCGGGAACCGGATATTGTTTTTTGTCCGGGCCAATCATATTTTGGCCGTCAAAAACACCTTCAATAATTTTGCCGCCTTCAGACACAGTTAAAACCTGCGCCTTCTCCGAAAGCGCAGCTAAATTAGCCTTGTTTGCAGGGCCGCCCATCATTTCGCGCAGCAACTGCTTAGCCGACTGAATGTTCTTTTCAGCCGCGTCTATCATTTGCGCAACCATTGCTAAATTTGAAATTTTATCCATAAAATTGTTTTGTTTCTAATGCTGACAGCAAAAAGACCCGCTATATATATTGACGATTGTTTTTGGATTTTTGTTTCAAAAACAGTGAAATTGAACTAAACGTATTATACCAAACTCTAATAAAAATCGCAAGCACTTATAATCAATGGGATTTGTGAGAATCGCCGTGTTTTGGACCAGCCCCATGCCCCTTACTTGCTTCACCTTTTGTAAAAAAATCACCTATTGGAGAAAAAACGTTAAGACTGGCATCGCCTAAATCACCCATATGATGATCGATAAATTCACCTGCCGGTTCAAAGAGTGCTTTTGCTCCTTCAATGATAACGCCGCCTCCCTCACCGCCTGCGCCTTTTTCTGGATGATGAGTTGCTTCACTCATATATTTATAGTTAAATTCTTATAATGTTATTTTACCACAAACCCGAAGCTTTGTCTAAAGCCCTCTTTCCACGTTTGGCAGGGCTTCTGCCATATTTTCGGCCACTGAACTCGCCTCCAAAATATCCGCTTCTACCTCACCGCGAGGCCGCCCGTATTTTAGCCGCGAAAGCTGCCTTATAGCCTTTGCCTGTTCTAAGTTGCCGTCTCTTTTGAGCGGATAGGTTGCCATATTAAAAGGCTTGCTTGCCGTGCCGTTTATCATTAGTTTCAAATACGCATTAAAGCGGTCCACATTTACAAGGTCAAACTCGTTAAAAGTGGGCTTGAATTCCTTGGCCATCATTTCACTATCCTCGGCGCCAATTCTAAAACATACCATAGTGCCGGCGTTGCCAAACACGGCGTCGCGCAAATCTTTGCTTGCCGCTCCTTGCGCGCCGGCCTGCTGTTCTAGCTGGCCCAAGTATTGGTGCGCCACAATTAAATTAAGCCGATACTTTCTGGCCTCCGAAAGAATGGATGAGAACGCGTCGGTAATAAAATTTTGGAATTCGTCCACATACAAATAAAAGTCCGGGCGGTCGTCTTCGCGGACATCTGCGCGCGACAGCGCCGCCATTTGCAACTTGGATACGATAATCAAACCCAAAAGCTTGGCGTTAATTTCCCCCACCTTGCCTTTAGCTAAATTTATAAGCAAAATTTTTCGCTTGTCCATTACGTCGCGAAAATTGAAGGCCGATTTGCTTTGCCCCACAATATTGCGCATCATCGCGTTTTCAACAAAACGCCCGACTTTGGAAATTAAATAACCCAGCATTTCAGACTTATGGAAGTCGGACGTTTTTGCCATTTCTTTTTCCCAAAAAAGTTTTACCACCGGGTCTTTGAGCTTGGAAACTTTATATTTTTGGAATTCTGTGTCCGTAAAAATCCTCGGGATGTCTGTAATTGTTCCGGGGTGTTCTTCGTCAGCCATAAGCGTAAGCATGGCGTTTCTCATATTGTGCTCAAACATTGGCCCAAGCATAGCCGGGTCGGTAACCAGTTTGTAGAAGATGGATATCATTTCCTGAACCGCAAAATCTTTTTGCTCTTCGCTGTCCACTTCCAGCATATTTAGCCCAAGCGGCCGGTCCATATCGAAAGGTTCGAACAAAATTACATCTTCGGCCCGCTCTTTGGGTATGTGCGGCAAAACATCTTCTATAAAATCGCCGTGCGGGTCAATAATGCAAAGGCCCTCGCCGTTTTTAATATCCTGCACAGACATATACTTCATAACTTCGGTTTTACCCGAGCCGGTGCGGCCGATTATGTACATATGCCTGCGGCGGTCGTCCTTTTGCATTTTAACGGGCGTTTCCACTCCTCTATAAATACTTCTGCCCAAAAGTATACCCTCGGTAGGAAGGTTAACCGGCGGCGGCGCTTTTTTGGAAATTAACCATTTTATATTGGGCGTCTCTATATATGGAGTAGGCAGATGCCACAAAGACGCCAGCTCTTCCGTGTTCAAAATACTTTTTACGCCCCTGTCCCTAAAGACCCGGAAAATATAATCTTTCAAAATGTCATTCTTGTTGCTCCTTTTTGCATGCAGACCGTTAAACGGCGGCAAATTGTACTGAAGGAAAGATGAAAGCAGGTTGCGCATATGCATTTGCGCGTTGCCGGGAGTTGCAGACGATGTAACAAGTCTAATGTTGACTTTGTAACCCGGACGGCTTGCTTTTTCTTCCAGTTTTTTTACAATTTCCTGCTGCATTGGGGTTAGCTGAATGGGCGAACCGTAACCGGACAAGTCTTTGTGTGTATGTGAGGGCTGGAAGTTTTTTTGCCCGCCTCCGGAAAGGATTCTGCTAAACTCCCTCATTGTCCCGACTAAAAATCTATAAAAATGTCCGCGCTCAATAAGCTCCGGGTTCTTGCCCTGCTGGATTTCCAAAGCCATATGGCGTGGCCTGTTTTGCCAGGCCGTGCCCGCCGGACTAATTACATACTGGATTACCGCGCCTTCGTTCTCACTAAGCTTACTCATAGCATTAGTAAGCGCGTTAAGCGGGTCTGTCTCTGTCGCCTTATAAGTCCTAAACGGATAAACCGACTGCTTGGAAAGTTCCAACTCTTCGGCTTCCACTTGGCCATTTTTTTGGAAAGGATTATAACCGGGCACAACTTCTATAAATGCGTGCGGGTACTGCGCCTGGATTTGTTTTTCCACCAGCTGCTGCAAATGCTTGGGGCAATTTACATAAAATGAAATTTTCTTGTCTGTGCACGCAATTTCAAAACTGTAATAATCCTTGCCCAAAAGCCAGCCTTTGTGGTGGCCGCTTTCCGATAAAGTTGTAAATAACTGTTCCGCAATCCCAATTAGTAATTTTTTTTCTTCTTCGGTTTTTGGCCGCTGCTCGTCTTTGTCCGGCGACGTGTCCTTTGGCATTTGGATTTCCAAAAATACCCAGTCCTGAATTCTGGGCACAACGTGTTTTGTATGGTAGCGATGGCGCTTGAAATAATAAAAAAAGACAGTCGCAAAAACGACTATCAATGTTATTAAAACCAGCACTAAGATATTAAATGTGCTTAACTCAAAGGGCATTTTTGTTTTGATTTTTTAAAATACCTAATTTCTGCTTTGGTCCATTCTCTTTTTTGTAGCTTCAATCAACGCCTTATTAACAGCATTAAGGTCAGTCATATCCAGGTTTCCATGAATCATATTTGTAAGCATTTCGTGAGTTATCGCCGTATCTTCAGCTTTTACAGCTTCGGAAATACCTTCTGAGTTTGGTCTTAATTCCTGGCTTACAACAGATACATCATTCGATGATAAAATTTCTTCTTTAGGTTTTGGGGCAACTTTAGCAGACGCAGATTCCTGCAACTCCCTCAAAGCCTCTTGGTTGCCATTTTTGGCCTGTTCCAAAAGCATTTCTCGTCTTTTTAACAAATCAACTTCAGAGCCTATATTAAGATGAGATTTTTGTTCTTTATCCATAAAATACTTATACATTGTAACATAAATTAACTAAAAATTATACATTTTTTTTAAGCTTTTGTCAAACCTTACTCTCCTTTTCCCACTTTCGTTCCAGCTTCCTAATCGCTTCTTCATCAAAACCAAAATGATGTCCAATTTCGTGCCAAACCACACGGCGGACTAAGTTTGGTATGGCCGATTCACCTTGGGCGAATCTTTCAATTGTCCCCTTCCAAATAGTTATTTTGTCAGGCAAAGTCGGAGCCATGCCATAAGCCGAACCGCGATGCAGCTGCGAAACGCCGTGGTATAACCCAAACAAAGAATTATTCGGCGAATCGCCCTCTTCTAAAACAATCTCCACGTTATTTAACTTGGACCTAATTCTTTTCGGCAAAGCCTCTACAGCGTCATTAATGAGTTTTTCAAATTCTTCGCGGTTCATAACTTGCATATTGTAACATTTTTTACTATGTTCGATAAATATGGTATAATTAAGCAGTTAAAAAATTAAACGAAAATAGAAAATATATGATGCCATTAATTATAGTTGTGCTGGTTTTGGCCGTTGTTGTAGCTGCTATCTACAACTCCCTCGTTTCCAAAAAAAACCGGGTAGATGAAGCCTGGAGCGACATTGAAGTCCAGCTCAAAAGAAGGTACGACCTTATTCCTAATTTGGTGGAAACCGTTAAGGGTTATGCCAGGCAGGAATCTTCGGTTTTGGAAAATGTGACTAAGGCCCGCAATATGGCCATGAATGCCGGCTCAATGAGCGAAAAACTGAAAGATGAAAATATGCTTTCCGGCGCACTAAAAAGTTTGTTTGCCGTGGCCGAAGCTTACCCGGATTTAAAAAGCAACCAAAACTTTTTGCGTATGCAGGGCGATATTACAGATACCGAAGACAAAATCCAGGCCGCACGCCGCTTTTACAACGGCACAGTTAGAAGCTATAACACTGCAATCCAACAATTCCCCGGCAATATTTTTGCCTCTATGTTCGGTTTTGGCAAGCGCGAATTCTTTGACATAGACGAAAAAGGTGCAGAAGGCCAGCCGGTAAAGGTTCAATTCTAGTGGGCAGTGGACAGTTGGTAGTGATCGGAACTTAGGTTTCTGACCACTATCCACTAATCACTAAGCACTTCGCCATGCTCACCTATGATCTTATAAATAAAAACAAACGTGAAAGCTGGATATTAATATTCAGCTTTTTAATCGTAATTTCACTTTTAGGTTTTGTTTTTTCCCAGGCCTATAATGCTCCGGAAATTTTGTATTTTGCGGTTGGGTTTTCTGTTTTCTCATCTCTAATTTCTTATTACTTTTCAGACTCCATAACTCTTTCACTTTCCGGCGCTAAAGAAATAGACAGGCAAAGTTCGCCGGAACTGTATCGTTTAGTAGAAAACCTAACCATTGCCGCGGGTTTGCCGGTTCCGAGAATCTATATAATAGACGACACGGCCCCAAACGCTTTTGCCACGGGCCGCGACCCCAAGCACGCTGTAATTTGCGTTACCACCGGTATTTTACAAAAACTGGAAAAAACAGAACTGGAAGGAGTGCTCGCGCACGAACTTTCGCATATTGGCAACTACGACATTCGTGTAATGACTTTAGTCGTAGTTTTAGTCGGCACCGTAACGCTGCTTGCTGACTGGATGCTAAGGGTGTCTTTTTTCGGTGGGCGCAGAAAAAGCAATGACAACGGCAACCAGCTTGCCGCGGTTTTTGCCATTGTCGGGTTAATTTTGGCAATCCTCTCACCTATTATTGCCACGTTGATAAAATTAGCTGTCTCCAGGCAAAGGGAATATTTGGCCGACGCATCAGGCGCGCTTTTAACACGTTACCCCGAAGGCCTGGCTAAAGCTTTAGAAAAAATTTCCCGGGACCAAGAGCCGCTTGAAGCGGCCAACAAGGCTACCGCGCATTTGTATATAGTAAACCCGTTAAAAGAACATAAAGGCCAAAGTTCCATCGGTTGGTTTTCAAATATGTTTAACACCCACCCGCCAATTGAAGACAGAATTAAAAGATTAAGGGAGATGAATTTGTAACCATATTAATTTAAAATTTTCCTAAATTTTACGCAGCCGCAAGACTGCTTTTTCTTTTTTTTATTTGACAATTTAGCAAAAAATAAGGATAATAATGGCAGAATAAAGTCCAAATGGAGGTTCAAATCAAAATGGCACTGAAGAGACTTCGCATGATTTGTGCGGCCGGGGATAAAACCCTGGCCCAATGGGATACTGAAACCGTCAATCCAGAGCGTCTGGCCGAAATCGAAGCCGAGTTCAACAAGAAAATCGCTGAAGGTTGGCTTGCGGCAGACATCTCGGAAAAAAGAGATGTGCTCATTCGCGAATTCGACCCGAATGCAGAGATCCTTTTGATCCCGCCAGTCAGAGGAGGCTAGCATGGCCTCCACAGCACAAAACGCTTTGCCCCTGCAAAGTCAAAGGCTCGACATCTTCTCTCACCCAACGCAGGACCAGCGCGCCAAGGACAAGGCGCGCCAGCTCCTGCGTGAGATCCTGCCCAAAGAGGCGTGGTGGGAATTAGAAGACAGAGGCGTGATCAAGATTACCGGCCAGCGCGGGCAATACGTGATCTCCCCTTACGCACAAACGGAAATCCGCGACATCGCTACGGGGCGATGCGTTGCATACGCATGCCTCCAGTTAACGATTGAGGCGCCAACATACGACCGGATGGTTGCCGAATATCTGCTGATCAAAAATGTCGAAGACGTCTATTGGAAAATCGCGAACATCTTCTCGCGCAGCCATAACGAATTCAGCATTGCGAAACGGCTCTTGATTGTATTAGACATTGCGATGTTTGTAAACTTACTGATCGTTACAGCGCGTTAACCAACAACACGTTTAAGGCACCAAACTTGTTTTGGTGCCTTGTGTTTTTTTAAATTAAAAAACCAGCTTAGCAATTACCTCTCCCCTAAACCCCCGCGACTTCATTCGATTAGCAATTTTTTGTTTTTCTTTGCTTGCATCTTCATTAAAAGTATTATATTGATTTTGGCCATCATCCAATTTTACCTTGACCTCAAAACCTTCTTTTTTTAAAAACTTTTTCGCCACCAAAAGTTCATCTTCAATTAAATAGCCTTCCCGCAAAACCGACTCAATCAAGTGAGGCGGCAATTTTTTTTCCATAAATTTCTTTTTTATGCCGTAAAAACCTAAAGTGCGGTAGGCTTTTAAGTTTTCCAAAAAAATTTCCGCATACCTTTGGTCATCCAAATACTTTTGGCTCTTTAACTGTTCAATAGTTTGCTCAATAATTTTTTCTGAATATCCCCGTTCGCTCATTTTTTTGAGCACTTCTCCCACTGTCCGCAATTTTAATGACAACAAAAACACAGCATACTCGTATGCTTTGTCCGAATTTTCCGGTTCTTTAGTTTTATTTTTAACTTTAAACATCAGATAAATTATCAGTCTCTTGACACGAGTGATAATTTGGTTATAATGTTACTATATGAGATAATTTAAGTGTAACAGATATAGGATTTAATAGTCGAATCTTATCTTTTTATAGCTTTTAGTCAACGAATTTAGTTCGTGGCTAAAAAACATTAAAGTAAAAAGGATGGCCTACGAAAGGAAAAAACCGCAGGTTTTGTCCTTTCGTAAATTCCATTATGACAAATTTTACTTACATTTTAGAACGCCTCTCCTCCCGCGCGAAAAACGCGCTTATTATGGCGCAGTTAGTTAGCGAAGAGCTTAAGCACGACCACATTGGCACGGAGCATCTTTTGTATGGCGTGGTTTCGGAAAAAAGCTCGTTTGCGGCGGAAATTTTAACAAAGACCAAACTTACGCCGGAAATTGTTAAACAGGAATTAATTTTTGTAAATACCAACAACACCGTTAACTCCTGGAAACCGGTTTTGTCCGAAAATTTAAAATCGGTTATAGAAAAATCTGCCATTATTGCCAGCCAATACGGCTACCAATTCATTGGCACCGAACATTTTTTGTACGGACTTTTAAACGTACCGCAAAACAAAGCTAAAGTAATTTTGTCCAAATTGGGGATTGATATTGCAGAAATGGAACAAAACCTGCTTAGCGTCTTTGAAAATATTTCCAAGTTTCCCGAAATGCCGGCCGAAGGGATTCAGCCGTCTGCGGGTTTTGAAATGCCCCAAAAAGGCCCAATGCCCAAAGGCCAGGAACTTAAAAAGCAGGGTTTGCTGGAATACTTTACTACCGATCTTACCAAGAAGGCCGCTAACGGGCTTATTGACCCGGTAGTCGGCAGAAAGTCCGAAATCGCGCGCTTGGTTTCCATTTTAAACCGCAGGACCAAAAACAACCCCATCCTTATTGGCGAAGCCGGAGTCGGTAAAACCGCAATTGTGGAAGGCCTGGCTTTGGCAATTACCAAACGCGAAGTCCCGGACTCGCTTTTGGACAAAAAAATCTTGTCACTAGATTTAGCTCTAATTGTCGCCGGCTCTATGTTCCGCGGCGAATTTGAAAACCGTTTAAAGCAAATTATAGATGAAGTTA
Organism: Patescibacteria group bacterium; assembly: GCA_036726225.1. Taxonomy (GTDB): domain Bacteria; phylum Patescibacteriota; class Doudnabacteria; order UBA920; family UBA920; genus PALSA-1336. Next base: position 81,902 of record DAIMCS010000005.1, read on the forward strand.
AAAACGACAGCGGCGTTGTCCTGTTTATAGACGAGCTGCATACCATGGTCGGTGCCGGCGCAACCACCGGCTCTTTGGATGCCGCAAATATTTTAAAACCCGCGCTGGCCAGAGGCGAGCTTAGGGCTATTGGCGCCACTACTTTGTCCGAATACAAACAGCACATAGAAAAAGATGCGGCTCTTGAGCGGCGCTTTCAACCCATCCTGGTTGACGAGCCGACTAAAGAAGAAACTATGGCTATTTTACAGGGCCTAAGACCCAATTACGAAAAACACCACAACGTAACAATTACTGACGAAGCCATAAAGTCAGCGGTGGATTTGTCCACTCGCTATATCCAGGACCGCTTTTTGCCGGACAAAGCTTTGGACTTAATAGATGAAACCGCGGCCTTTTTAAGGAGCATAAATTCCAACAGCAAGCTGCTTCGCGCAACCAAAAAAATTGAAGCCGACTTAGCCGCGCTGGAAGAAGAAAAAACCAAAGCCGTGCTGGCGCAGGACTTTACCACTGCCCTGCATTTGCGCACCCAGGAAGAAAAACTAATTAAGCAAAAAGACCAGCTGCTTAAAAATTTAGCGGCCGAGGAAAAAATCCCTACCCACACCCTTTCTTCCGAGGACATTGCCCATACCGTTTCCATGATGACCAAAATCCCCCTTCATAAACTGGCCAAAACCGATATTGGCAAGTTAGCCAGTTTGGAAAAAATCTTGCGCGGGAAAATTGTCGGGCAGGACGAAGCTGTTGAAGAAATTAGCCGCGCAATAAGACGTAGCCGCGCCGGCATTACCGACCCAAACCGCCCTTTAGGCTCCTTTATATTCTTAGGCCCAACCGGCGTGGGCAAAACCGAAACTGCTAAAGCCCTGGCCAGCGAAATTTTTGAAGATGAAGACGCTTTAATAAGAGTAGATATGTCCGAGCTTATGGAACGCCACAATGTTGCAAGGCTCATTGGCGCCCCTGCCGGCTATGTTGGCTATGGCGAAGGCGGCAGGCTGACCGAAGCCGTGCGCAGGAAACCTTACGCCGTTGTGTTGTTCGACGAAATTGAAAAAGCTAACCCCGATGTGTTCAACATCTTTTTACAAATTTTAGAAGACGGCCAGTTAACTGACGCGGACGGCAAAAAAGTAAATTTCCGCAACACTGTCATAATTATGACCTCGAATTTGGGTATGCAGGAACTTTCCAGGGCAGCCGCGAAAATTGGTTTTGCCGACAGGAGCGAGACCGAGCAGGACAAAAAATTACAGCTTGAGCGCGAATATGAACAAATTAAAAACGGTGTAACGGAAAAACTTAAAGAAGAGTTTAGGCCGGAGTTCTTAAACAGGATAGACAAAATTATTGTCTTTAGGCCGCTTGGCTTTAATGAGCTCAAAAAAATTACACAATTGCAAATAGCACAGTTACAGGCACGGCTTCTTGAACAAAATGTCCAGCTCAAAGCTTCGGCAGCCGTGACCAAGTTTATTTCTGAAAAAAGTTTTGATCCTGCCCAAGGCGCGCGCTTTGTCCGAAAAAACATTCAGGAATTCCTGGAAGACCCGCTGGCTGAAAAAATTATTTCCGGTAAAACTTTAGACGGCGCAACTATTGCAGCCGACGTTAAAGCCGATAAAATTGTGTTTAAAGTTGAAAAGGGCGAAAAAATGCCGGTTCCCGTTTAGGGCAACATCAATTAAAAAACTCCAAGCTTCTGCTTGGAGTTTTTTTGTATTGTCTACTCCAGCACCCTTTTTAGTATGTAGGTGGACTGGGGCAACCCTGCATCTGC
>DAIMCS010000006.1:0-24903 GCA_036726225.1 Patescibacteria group bacterium
TTCCCAATGACTTTTCAAGGGTGCTGCCGGCTAATTCGGCAGATGCAGGGTTGCCTAAAGCGGAGGACATTAAGATAAGAATTTTACAATAAATTAGCTTTAAGCGTATGTTTAAATTTGATTTGCTGCCGGAAGAAAAAATAGTCGTAGTTTACAGGCAAACCGAAGCGGTTTTGTTTAAAACGCTTTTGCTAATGTTTGTTTTAATTTATTTCCCCTGGTACTTTTTATTGAAGTACGAGTTGTTTGCGGCTTTTGACAGAATACTTTTTGTCTGGAGTATTTTAGTTTTTGTTTATGCGGCCAATAAGTTTTTAATTTGGCTGCTTAATGTTTACCTGCTCACCGACAAAAGGCTTATTTTGGTAAAGTACAAAACGTTATTTACCAAGCACGTTTGGGAAACGCCTTTGAACAACGTATTAAGCGTGAGTTTTTCAGTTAACGGGTTTTGGCAATCTTTGTTCCAATTTGGCGTGGTTGAAGTTAGGGCAAGAGGCCTGCACGAGCCTTTGTTTTTAAAAAATATTTCACAGCCGTCCAAAGTTAAGGATTTTATCTGGAAAGTTTTGAGTTCACAAAATTTTTCCAAACATTAACTAAAAATTTGTGTTTTCCAAACAAACATTGTCTTCCAAAATTACCTTGTTTTTGCTGGCCCTGATGCTGGTGTTTTTGGGACAGCTAAAATTTAAACAATGGCAAAGCCAGCGCAGGGTTGAAAAAGAAAAACAGAGCCTGCAGCGGCAGGCCGACGAACTTTTAAAGAAAAATAACGAATTGTCGCAGTCCCTTGAGTATTTAAATTCTCCGAATTTTAAAGAAAGGGTTGCCCGGGAACAGCTGGCTTTAAAAAAAGACGGGGAGCAAGTATACAGTTTTTCGGTAAGGCCCCAGGAACCGCAGCAGGAAAGCGAAAGCCAAAAACCGCAGAGCAATTTTGAAAAATGGCGGATTTATTTTTTTAAAAATTAATTTTGGGCTATGCAGCAGAGCAGGAAAATTTTAAAAATTATTTTAATTATTGTAACCGCCTTAATTTTAATTTTTGGTAGTTTGGGGGTGTGGCTGGGCCGGGGAAGTTTGACTGAGGCTAAAATGAAAGTTTTTGAGGTGGTCCCTTATCCGCTGGCTTTGGTCAATGGGCGGCCAATTTTAATGCGCGATTTCATTTTAAGGCTCAAGGCCAGCCAAAAAATGGCTGAAAATAAAATTATCCCCAGCCCCGCGACAAAAAATGACATTTATAATACAATGGTATTGGAGGAGGAAATTAGGCAAATTGCGGCTTTTAGGGGGGTTTTTGTTGGCCGCAAACAAATTGAGCAGGAATTTGCCGACAGGGCGGGCGAGCCGGAATTTGTGGAAACGTTAAAAAATTACGGATTTAGTGAAGCAAATTTTAAAAATGAAATTTTACAGCCGCAGTTGCTGTTAGTCAACCTGAAGGTTTGGTTTTGCGGCCAAAAAGAGTTAAACGCCAAAGCTTATAATCTAGCTCAAGCAATAGTAGAAAAGGAGGCTCTTGGTGACAATTTTGGCAATTTGGCTGAGAGCTTTAGCCAAGAGAGCGGGAGCAAACAGCTGGGCGGGGATTTGGGTTTTGTGCAGCCGACTGAATTGCTTTTGGAGCTGCGTGAACCGGTTGAACTTTTAAAAGACGGCGAAGTAAAAATTTTGCCCAGCAGACTGGGCCTGCATATAATAAAACAAGAGGCACAAGCGGGCAGCGAAAAGCATTTAAGGCAAATTTTTTTGCAAACCGAAAATTTTGACAGCTGGCTTAGCGGGCAAACCCAGAATTTTAATGTAAAAAAATTAGTTAACATAAATAACTAGAAAATAAAAGGTACAATTTGGTTAAAATATAAAAATCGTGCTATAATAAAGCATAAATAATCAAAAAGAAACAAAAATAATGTCACCCGAACAGGAAACAGTGCCTCCCCAGCAAGCTCAGCCGTCGCCCTTGCCGGTAACGCCTGGATCAATTGTAAGTAAGCCCTTTTATAAAAAACCGCTTTTCTATATTGTTTTAGCGGTAATTTTTATTTTAGGAGGCGGTTTTGCCGTTGGTTATTTTATTTACAATAAGCAAAAATTAGACTCAATTTGGGACTTATTTTCTAAAGGGGAGACCGGCAAAATTTTCCAAACTAAATTTACTTTTGAGTATTCGGACCCCAACGAAGCTCCGGAGTCTGAATTTTTAGAGTTAAAAAATATCAAATTTAAACTTGACGGCAGTGCTTACATAAACCGGTCCATTGCGGACAAACCCGAATCGAGCTCTAAGGTTCAATACACTTTTGGCAGCGGCAACACCAGCTTTTCAACCGGGCTTGAGTATATTTTACTGGACGGGGTCCTTTATTTGAATGTGGGCGACAATCCTCTCCTCTCCAGCATAAGCAGGAGCGAAATGGGTGGTAAAAAAATTGATTGGCTGAAAATCGATATCAAAAAAGTTAAAGAGGAAATAAGTTCCCTGGGTACATTTTTAGAAGAGGCGAGCGATCCTGCATTTAAGGTTCAGCTTGAAAAAATTTGGTCTGATTCCACCTTGATAAAGCAAGAAGGCAGCATGGGTGAGGAATTAATCAACAATATAAAAACGCAGCATTTTAAAAATTCGCTCGATAAACAAGCCTTGGTCCAGTTAGCCAACAGGTACGCCGACAGCATTTTTGACAAAATAAAAAAATCTAATCCGGACGCCCAAACTTACACTAAAGAAATCGACCAGGCGAGATTATTAGTTAAAGAAATTTTCAGTCAATTGATAGGCAAGTTGGAAATTAAAGAATTTGAAACTTGGGTCGGGAAAAAAGACGGCAAGCTTTATAAGGTCCATTTAGTCACCAATGCCCCATCCGTAGTGTCTATGGTAAAAAATTTAGAAGGCGCTGATTTTTTTACCACGAGGGCAAAATCACGAGACGCTAAAAGACTTGCGGATATAAGACAGATGGCTTCCGCTTTAGAGCTTTACTATAACGATCATAACCGCTACCCGGAAAGCAAAGACGGTGTGCCGGTCGGCAACATAACTCCAAATTACATTGGTATACTACCCCAGGCGCCCACCCCCGCTGACGGTAAGTGCAGTGAATATTATAATTCCTATTGGTACGAGGTACAACCGGACGGCCAAAATTACACCTTAACTTTTTGTTTGGGTGCAATCACCGGCGGGTATCCGGCCGGTCTGGCAAGGTTAACTGCTATGGGTATAGAAGGTGGCCTTGTTTGCCCCGGGTCTGAAGATCAGTGCGAAGGGTCCAATGCCCAAAGCGGTTCTGAAATTGACGAAATGAAAAGCCAAGTTAAAGATTTCATTTCTAAACTGGATTTTAGCGCGAAAATTAATGTTGAAATGACTTATTATGATTACGGTAAGAAGATTGAACTTACGCCGCCAACTGAATTTTATGATATTCTTGAAGCTCTTGGCTCTGCCAGGGCAAAATCACGAGACGCAAAAAGATTGGCTGACATAAGGCAACTTGCCAGCGCAAACGAACTTTATTTTAATGACAAAAATGAATACCCTAAGACACTCTCCGTACTTACCCCGACTTATATTGGGCTGCTACCGACTCCGCCAACTCCTGCCGACGGAAGCTGTACGGAAGACCAAAACAAATATATTTATGAAAGGACAGGCTTGCAAACTTATAAATTAACCTTTTGTTTAGGCACCTCTACAGGTGGTTACGCCGCAGGTGTGCATACACTTAGCCACGCCGGTATTCAATAAACAAACAAATGGCACTCGAACAACAAATTATAGATTACATCCTCCAGGCCCAAAAGCACGGGCTGACAGATGTTGAAATTAAACAAAATTTGCTTAACGCAGGCTGGCAAGCGGGAGCAGTGGAAGAAAACTTCGTCTTTGCCAGAGCTGCTGAAAGTAAGCCGCCCGCAGCCGAGTTGGCCGCAAAGCCGCAGGTAAGCGCCCAACCGACTCCTTTGGTGCAGCCGGCAGTTTTGCGGGCCGTAGAAAAAACGCCGACAAGCACACCGGCAGAAATCCGCCCCGCCCCCGTTGTCTCGCCGGTTGTTGTACAAAGCCCTATTCAGCCTCAAATACAAACTGCATTTGTTGAAGCAAAACCTCCGCACAAACATTTAGTTTTAGCTGTGGTGGTCATTTTGCTTTTGTGTGTGGGAGGAGCGGCTTTCGGCTACTATCACTACTATTACAACACTCTTTCTGGGGTTTGGAAAAGACTGGCAACAGCGCCGTCAGAGCCGGCCAAAGTTTACAAAATGGACTACGACTTGAGCTACAATTTTAAATACAAAGAAGAATTTGAAGACAATGACACAGAAAAACCCGGCAGCCTGGGATTAAAAGGCACTTTATTTAAGGACCTTTCCAACCCAAATGAGTCCAAAATGTCTAACGAGCTGAATTTGGTAGCAAAAGCAGGTTCCGAAAGCTACAATTTTGGAATAAGCTTTATTGTTATAAATAAAATTTTATATGTAGATTTAGGCAGGGTCCAATTCTTAAAAGAATTAATTCCGGGTGAAGATTTGGGTTGGATAAAAGTTGATTTCGACTCTTTGGCAAAGTACGCAGAAGAAAAAGGCACCAAAATTGACAACTACAAAAACCCTTTTGACCAGGCCAGCGGCGTGTTTGGCTCGTCTACTTTTAACGAGCTGGTTAAAGCCAATGTAATTAAGCCGGGGACTTTTTTTGGAAAAGAGAAAATTGGCGAAGTGCCCGTATACCATTTTAAAAATGAATTCGACAAAGACGCCTTTTTGCCTATTTTGTTGGATTTAATAAATAAAAATTTAGCCCGGTCTAATGCGGAAAAGAAGACCTTGACCGACGAAGAAAAGAAGGTAATTTCTGCGCTGGTAAGAAAAACTAAAGTTAAGGAACTTGAAACCTGGGTTGGGCAAAAAGACTTTCAGCTTTACAAAACGCACCTGGTCATAAGCGCGCCTTCGGTTTCCGACTTCGAGAACTCCGATACTTTAGATTTTGGGCCGTTTGGACAAGCGCGTGCCCAAAGCCGCGATGCTAAACGCTTGTCAGACGTTAGGCAGTTTGCCTATGCGCTGGAGCTCTACTACAACGACTTTGGGGGCTATCCGGCTGCGGAAAAAGGCGAGCCTATAGGCTTGGCGCCAAATTATTTTGGCGAGCTACCCAAAGCGCCAACTCCGCTGGACGGGACGTGTACTGACTATTACAACTCTTACTGGTACGAGCCCGCAGGCCTTGCCGCGGTTTCTGCATCTAAAGAAGTTAATGTTTATCCTTCCTACTCTTTGACTTTTTGTTTAGGACAGGACTCCGGAGGCTATGAAGCCGGCATAGGCAAGTTAACGCCCCAGGGGATTGAACAAAACATTGCCTGCCCGGGCGCGGCCGAGGATTGCGTAAATCCTAACCCGCAAGGCGAAATGAAAATTGAAACTTTATTTGCAAAATGGAAATTTGACGCGGAAATTAAATTTGAGAGTACCTATAAAGACATTGGCAAAACAGAAAACGTGGTTGCTCCGGCGGACGCAAAAGATTTAGTTGACCTAATTAAAAACGCCCTTGGAGATGCCGTGGAAAAATCTGAAGACGCCAAAAGGCTTACTGACATAAGGATGCTTGCCACCGCCCTTGAATTATATTTCAACGATAAGAGCGCTTATCCAAATAGACTTGATGAGCTAGCCCCAAACTACATAGGCCTAATACCAACGCCCCCACCTGTTGTCGCGGGTGTATGCACTGCCCAGGACAATGAATACAATTACACATTTATTTCGGCAGGAAAATACACGCTGACATTCTGTCTGGGCCACTCAATTGGCGGGTATTCTGCAGGAAGACATACCTTAACCGAAGCAGGCATTAACTAGGGAAAAAGGCTCGAACGCCGGGTTCGAGCCTTTTAAATTCGCCCATTTTAGGTTATCCTATAATTATGAAGATTGGCATATTCGACTCCGGCCTCGGCGGACTTATTATTGCTAAATCAATATTTAAGAAGCTGCCTAAGTACGACTACATTTATTTGGGTGATACAAAAAATTTGCCTTATGGTTCTAAAACCCAGCGGCAGATTTTTGAATATACCAAAAATGCCGTGGATTATTTATTTAAGCAAAACTGCGGACTGGTAATTGTGGCCTGCAACACCTCGTCTGCTTTGGCGCTTAGAAAAATTCAACAAGAATATTTGCCGAAACACTACCCAAATAGGAGAGTCTTGGGCGTGGTAATCCCGACGCTTGAGACTGCCAAAGGAAAAAGCATTGGCGTCCTTGCTACCACTGCCACTGTTAAGTCACATATTTATAAAAAAGAGTTGTTAAAAATAGATAGTCGGGCAAAAATTTACGAAGTGCCGGCTCCCAAGCTGGTTGAATACATTGAACAAAATGCTTTACCAAAGGCTGAAAATGCCTTAAAATTGTATCTAAAGCCGCTTCAACAAAAGGGGATTGAGGCGTTAGTTTTTGGGTGCACACATTACCCGTTTTTAAAACGGGCTGCGAAAAATATTTTAGGTCAAAAGGTAAAAATTGTAAGCCAGGATGAAATTATCCCGGGCAAGCTAAGCGGCTACTTAAATCGTCATCCCGAAATTTCGTCCCGCATTTCCAAAAACCATCAACGGCAATTTTCTGTCACTAAGGTAAACGCCGGATTTAAAAAAGTCGCAAAAAGATTGTTTGGGAAAGAAATAAAATTAAATCTAGCAAAAATCTAAGAGCGATGCCATTCCGGAAAATTTAGTTTGCTATTAAATTTATCCGGAATCCATATTCTGGATTCCCGCTTTCGCGGGAATGGCATGAAATTTTGCCGAGATAGCTCAATTGGTAGAGCAATGGTATCGTAAACCATAGGTTGGAGGTTCAAGTCCTCTTCTCGGCTCCAAAAAAGTGCTGGATAAACCGCCCATGTTAGCTTGGTAAGTCCGATTTACCCCGTAGCGAACCGAAGGTTCTGCTACCGGGGCAGCCGGCTCCAGTTAAAATTAACGAATTAAAATATGTCGAGCGAAATATCTAAGAACCTTGATGTAAACAAACCAAATTGGAAATCAGCGAGTCAAAAGTTTGCCACAGAGACAGAAGCAGTTCAGTTTGTGCATGATTTTTGGACTCATGTTCTTCCGCCTGGAGATTCGGGCCTGGAAAGAATCCTTTCGAAAACAACAATTGATGATCTGAAAGAAGAAACTTTCTTAGATAGGACTGTAATGCGAAAAACGGGGATTGAAAACCCAGTTTTCCAGGTTGTCATCTATAGGAATACTGACAAAGAACCTCTAACTCCTAAAGCTATTGAATTTTTGCAATCAAGGGGAATCCAAGGAGCATGAGCCTACCTAAATCCGCAAAACGAGTATTTAAAGGAAAGATTTTTGACGTCTACCAATGGCGGCAAAAAATGTTCGACGGCAGCTACAAAATTTTTGAAACTGCACGGCAAAAGGACGTGACAATAATTATTGCAACTGTAAAAAATAAAATTGTAATTTTAAAACAAAAACAGCCGGACACAGGATGGTTTTACTGTACGCCTTCCGGGAGAATGGATATCCCGGGTGAAAAGCCAATGGTTACAGCTAAAAGAGAGTTGCTAGAAGAGACCGGAATGGTTGCTGATAAATTTTTTTTGTGGAAAACAATAAAGAGAGAAGGAAAGGTGGTATTAAACTGGCATATTTTCATTGCCCGCAATTGCCGCAAAGTTGCGGCACAGGCGCTGGATGGAGGGGAAAAAATTAAAGTGAAGCTAATTTCTTTTGATGAATATTTAAAGTTATCCGACGCCCCCAAAAGTCAATTCAACCTGTCAGCCACAATTATTGATATGTTTAAAGCCCGACTTTATCCAAAATATAAAAATTATCTTAAAAAAGTGATTTTTGGGTAGCTAAGCCAAATTTGTCAAGGGTAGGCAAAAAGGCTTGGCTTGACAATTAGGCCTATTTTACATAGTATTAACGCGGTTAAACTTGTCCCGTTAGAAATTTGGAGCATTTACGCAAATTTGTTGTAATAAATAAATGCGATCCCAAAATCCGATGGTATTAAATAATTAATTTCTAACAGGGATGGAAAATCAGCAAAACGGAGACCAAAAAAAAGAATTGCAGAAAAAGCAGGCGGCAGCGTATTTTATGCTGTTTGAATTAGGCATAGAATTTGCGGTTATTCTTGCCTTGCCTTTAATTGCTTTTATTTACGGGGGTCGCTGGCTGGACTCAAAATATGACACAAAAATATTTGTAGTCGCAGGGATTTTGCTGGCTTTAACCTTGAGCAGTTATATGATATATAGAAAAATTAACGAAGTAAGAAAGATGTTAAAGTAACACGTAAGTGTCTACCCACTAATCGCCCCATGATTCTCGCATTACCGCCTCTGGCAGCCGAACAAATTTTTCATATAGGCCAAATTCCCGTTACCAACTCAATGGTGAATTCTTTTCTTGCGTTGGTGTTATTTGTAATTTTGGCTTTTTTTATTAACAGAGGCGTAAGAAAATATTATCCCTTAAACAAAGCTCCCAAAGGTGTTTTGAATTTTTTTGAAAGCATTTTGGAGTTCCTGCTTGCTAATATAGACAACGTAACCAAAGACCGCAAGAAAACTTTAAAGTTCCTTCCTATTGTGGGAACTTTGTTTTTGTTCATTTTAGTTTCTAACTGGATGGGTTTAATCCCGGGAACCGGCTCTTTTTGGATTTTGGCCCCGCACCACGGGGAGCTTGCGCAAATTCCGGTTTTCAGGCCGGCAAACACGGACTTAAATATGACTTTAGCCATGGCAGTTTTTGCCGTAGTCAGCTCACATATAATTGGTATTGTGGCTATTGGGTTTTTTAAATACATTAACAAGTTTATTAAGCTGGGGGACATTTACAACGCGCTTAAAACCTTAAGCCCTATAAAAATTTTTACGGCAGTAATTGAATTTTTTGTAGGTTTAATAGAAATTTTTTCCGAAGTCGCTAAAATGGTTTCGTTAAGCCTTAGGTTATTTGGTAATATTTTTGCAGGGGAAGTTTTGCTTACTGTTATCGCCTCGCTTCTTGCCGGATACGGAGCTTACTTAGTCCCGCTGCCCTTTATGGGCCTGGAACTTTTGGTTGGATTCATTCAGGCGGTTGTATTTAGTATGCTGACTTTGGTTTACTTAACTATGGCTACGGCGGAAATTCATGTTCATGGCGACGAACAACATCATCAAGCCAAAGAAGGACATGTAGAACCGGTTAGCGGCTGATTTAAATGATTGACCAGGATTGAGCAAGATTGACAAGAATAGATGAAAGAATCATGTCAATCTTTTAAATCTTACTTAATCTTGTTCAATTAATTTATTTACACACAAGGCGACGTTAAAAATATAAAATAATTTAAAGATCGACCAAGTGTGAAAAGAAAGGATAGATTTATGGATGCAGAAACAATGAAACTTTTGGCTAAAGCAGCCACCATTGCAATTGGCGGTATTGCGCCGGCTATTGCCATTGGCAAAACTGCCAGCAAGGCTATGGAAAGCATTGGCCGAAACCCGGAGAGCGCGGACAAATTGTTCGTACCTCTTTTGCTGGGTATGGCTTTTGCCGAAGCTATCGCTATTTATGCGTTAGTAGTAACTTTTACGTTATAAACAGGTTTGCGAGTTTACGGGTTGGCGGGTTTCAAACACTCGCCAACACGCTAACCCGTAACGAAATAACCAAACTATGATACATTTTGACTTTATCCAAGTTGCATATGCAGCTGAAGCAGCTGAACACGAAGTAATAACTGCAGCTGCGGAGAAAACCACAACCGTTGAACACGTAGCTGCGCCGGAGCAGGCCCCCGAAGGCATTGCGGGCAAACTTGGCCTGGACGTGACGTATTTTATTGGGCAGTTAATAACTTTTTCTATTTTGCTTTTTGTGCTTTGGAAATGGGTCTTTACGCCGGTTGCGAAAAAACTGACTGAACGCGCGGAAAATATAGAAAAGGCCATACACGACGCTGAACGCATTACTAAAGAAAAGCTGGCATTTGAAAGCTGGAAAAACGAACAAATGGTCAACGCCCGCCACGAAGCTTCTGTCATAATTGGCGGCGCGCAAACCGAGGCTAACAAAATTAAGGACCAAACCTTAGTTATTACCAAAAACGACCAGGAAAAAATAATTGCCCAGGCAAGGGCGCAAATTGAGCAGGAAAAAAACCAGGCTTTGGCATCGGCAAAAGGAGAGCTTGCAAATTTGGTAACATTTGCCACGGAAAAAATTATTAAGCAAAAAATGGACAGCCACAAAGACCAGGAAATGGTTAAAGAGCTTTTAAAAACCTTGTAACCATCTCGAGCGATAGCGAGAGATCTGTCAAACAGATTTCTCCCTACGGTCGAAATGGGAATGATTATGCCCAAACTAAATCCTCAACAATACGCCCAAGCTTTATACGAAGCTGTTGTAGAAACTTCTCCCAAAGACCACGATGTGGTTATGGATCGTTTTGTGCAAATTCTGGCACAGAACGGGGATTTAAATAAACATTCGGAAATTGAGGCGGAATATAGAAAGTTAGAGCACGCTGCAAAGGGAATAAAAGAAGCGGAAGTAACAGTGGCGCACGAAGCGGAGTTAAATCAAAAAATTATAGATGAGCTAAACAAAATAGCGGGATCAAAGCTGGAAATAAAACAGAAAGTAGATGAAGGCATAGTCGGCGGAATAATTATGAAGGTAGATGACACTTTACTGGATGCGAGCGTAAAAACGCAATTGAATAAACTTAATCAAGAATTAAAAAGTTAGGGTAGTTTTCAAAATTTATGAATCCAGAAAAGCAAAAAGCCGGGAAAGAGGCTCATTACGAATTTTACGCCCGCAATCTAATTGAAGAACTTCAGGAAAAATGGCCAAAATTTAAGCAAAAGGATTACAAAATAAGTGACTTGGCAAAAGAACAAGATATTAGCGCTTTGATTGCTGACCACGTAAACTTTGACAGTCCGGAAGCGGTTTTTGCGCTCTCAAAATTTTTAATGGACGAAAATTTAACCCCGGAAACTTTTATTGATAAATATCTTAAGTATAAGAATTAAAAAGCTGACAAACGTTAATTAACTAATTATAGCTGTCATCCTGAGCGAAGCGAAGGATCCCTTAAAAAAGAGATTCCTCACTGCGTTCGGAATGACGCCGATAAGTAATCAAAAAATATGGCTCAAAATCTTGTAGAACAATTAAAGGAGAAAATTTTAAGTTTCCAACCCGACGTTAAAGTCGAAAAAGTGGGCACGGTTTTAGAAGTAGGCGACGGTGTTGCGCGTATTTCCGGACTTACGCAGGCCGCGAGCATGGAAATGCTTGATTTTGGCAACGGTTTAATGGGCGTTGCGTTGAACTTGGAAGAAAATATGATAGGTTCCGTTATTTTGGGCGACTACCACACTATTAAAGTGGGCGACACAGTAAGGGCAACGGGGAAAATTCTGTCAGTGCCTGTTGGTGATGGCTTAATCGGCCGCACGGTAAATGCTTTGGGTGAACCCAAAGACGGCAAAGGCGCAATTAAAGAAAATGCTTTTTATCCTGTAGAAAAAATTGCTCCCGGTGTCATCACTCGCCAATCAGTTAAACAGCCTGTGCAAACCGGTATTAAAGCCATAGATGCTCTTATTCCTATTGGTAGAGGCCAGCGTGAGCTTATAATTGGCGACAGGCAGACCGGAAAGACCGCAGTGGCCATAGACACCATCATCAACCAAAAAGGCCAAAACATGGTATGCATTTACGTTGCCATTGGCCAAAAAGAAAGTAAGATTGCCAAAATTGTGGCTGACCTGGAAAAGCACGGCGCTATGGCTTACACCATTGTGGTTTCTGCTGCTGCTTCCGAACCCGCTGCGCTTTCTTACATTGCGCCTTACGCCGGCTGCGCTATGGGCGAATATTTTATGGACCAGGGTAAAGACGCGCTTATAATCTACGATGATTTGTCTAAGCAGGCAGTTGCTTATCGTGAGATCTCGCTTTTGCTCCGCCGCCCTCCGGGTCGCGAAGCTTATCCCGGCGATGTATTTTATCTCCACTCTCGCTTGCTTGAACGCGCGGCAAAATTAAATCCGGATTTTGGCGGAGGCTCCTTAACTGCTTTGCCTATTATCGAAACCCAAGCCGGCGACATTTCTGCTTACATTCCTACAAACGTGATCTCGATTACTGATGGGCAGATTTTTCTTGAGTCTGATCTTTTCTATAAAGGTATTCGCCCGGCTTTAAACGTTGGTATTTCTGTTTCGCGTGTAGGTTCGTCCGCCCAGACAAAAGCCATGAAGAAAGTTGCGGGTAAACTAAAACTATCGCTCGCTCAATTTAGAGAACTGGAGGCGTTTGCTCAATTCGGCAGCGATCTTGATCAAGCCACAAAGACCACTCTAGATCTTGGCCGCAGGCAAAGCGAAGTCTTAAAACAGCCGCAATACCAACCCGTGGCTATGGAAAAACAGGTTACAATTTTGTACGCAGTTAACAACGGCTACTTCAACGAGATCCCGGTAGAAAAAATGCCCGAAGTAGAAGCAAAATTCCATAAATTTATGCACGAGCAGGCTAAAGATGTTTTAGATGATGTTGCAAAGTCGAAAGATTTGTCTGAAAGCGCCGAATCCAAACTGAAAGAAGCAATTAAGAACTTTTTGCAGACAGTAGAAGCGAAATAATCGCGAAAACTGCAAGGCGAAGCAGATGCGAACTTATGAATGACCGACCTGAAATAAGGAACAAAGACCTTTTGTTCCCTGACGAAAGTTATAAAATAGTTGGTGCTTGCAGAGAAGTATACAAACAGTTTGGTGGTGCATTCAAGGAATCAGTCGTGGACAAAGCTCTAACCATAGCATTAGAAAAGCAAGGTCTAGTAGTAGAATCACAAAAAAGAATCGATATTTACTTCGAGGGGATTAAGGTGGGTACATATGTTCCGGACAAGGTGGTGGACGAAAAAATTTTGCTGGAAATTAAATGTAAACCTTTTATTACAGCAGGCGATGAGAAACAATTTCGGCACTATTTTAAGGCAACAGATTATAAGTTAGGATTTTTAATAAATTTTGGAACAGAAAAACTTGAAATTAAGAGAAGAATTTACGATTTAGCAAGAAATAAAGAAAGCTCGCGTTAGCTTCGCGTATAATTTCGCTAAAACTCGCTTCTAAAAATATGCCCGGAACAAAGGAAATTAAAACAAGAATAAAGAGCATACAAGGCATGCGCAAAGTCACCAAGGCCATGCAAATGGTTTCGGCTGCCAAAATGCGCAAGGCCCAAACTGCGGTTATAAATAGCCGCACCTACGCTTCTTTGGCTTGGGAGTTGATTGGGAATTTGGCGCCAGCTTCCCCCCTCCCTAACCCTCCCCACGAGGGGGAGGGAATGGAAACAGTTCCCCTCCCTTTATGGGAGGGGCTAGGGGAGGGTGTCAAAGTTTTAGATTTGCTCCGCCAATTCCCCAACGCAAAAAAAGTCGGCATTATTGTGCTTTCTTCAAACAGGGGATTGGTTGGAAGTTTGAATACTAATCTTATTTCAAAAATTAAAGAAGTAGATAGCGGCGAAGTTATTTCCGAGTTAGTCATTTATGGCAAGAAGGCCAAGAGTATTGCAATGCGCCTCGGTAAAAATGTAGCTGCCGATTTTAATAAACTGGACAAAACTATTACTACGGAAGATATTTATCCGCTCGCAAAATTTATAACCGATGCCTATTTAACCGGGAAGTATAAAAAAATAGTTATTGTTTACAACCATTTTGTAAACACTGCAGTACAGAAGCCGACGGTGAAGCAGTTGCTGCCTTTTGGGACAAGTGAGCAGTGGACAGTGAGCAGTGGACAGTCAAGTCTACCCACTACCCACTACCCACTACCCACTCAGTCCGACTATCTTTTCGAACCTAACCCAAAACTTGTCTTAGAACACCTTTTACCAAGAATTGTAGAATCCCAAATTTACCAAACCATACTTGAAAGTGACGCATCTGAACACAGTGCGAGAATGATAATGATGAAGAACGCGACGGATGCGGCAGGGGATTTAGTGGGAGACTTAACATTAACCTATAACCGCTTAAGGCAAGGCAAGATTACTACAGAACTTGCCGAAATTACGGCGGGGAAGATTGCATTGGAGTAAACTATGGGCAGAGAAATAATCGATTATAAAAATATAGGGAAAAATGAGGGCGAATTGGAAAGTCCTGAAAACTATTTAAAAAATTTGGGAGAGTTAAAATCAAATTTAGAGATTTTATTATCAAAAGTTCCGGAGACGGATCCTGAAAAAGCTTTCAAGGTTATGGAAGTACTAAAGCCAGTGAATGCCATGATTAAAACTATTGAAGATGGTGAATTACCGACCCAACCAATGGATCAGTACATGAATTTTTTAAACAAATTTGAAGAGCTACAAAAATAACTTTACTTAAGAAAGGGAAAATCATTATTTATGAATAAAGGTACAATCAGTCAGGTAATAGGTCCGGTAGTAGACGTAAAATTTGAAGGCAAATTGCCTCAAATTTTTAGCGCGTTAGAAATTTCTAAAGACAAAGGCAAACTAACTTTGGAAGTTCAGCAGCAACTACCCGGGAATGTTGTAAGGACCGTAGCCATGTCATCTACAGACGGACTTAGGCGCGGCATGGAAGTAGTGGACACAGGCGCAGGTATTTCCGTTCCGGTTGGAAAACACACCCTGGGGCGCATTTTTAACGTTCTGGGCGAGGCTGTGGACGGCCAGGCTAACCCAAAAAAGGATAAAGTCTATCCAATCCACCGTCCAAGCCCCAAATTTACCGACCAGTCGACCAAAACTGAAATTTTAGAAACCGGAATTAAGGTTATAGATTTAATTTGCCCTATTTTAAAAGGTGGTAAAGTGGGTTTGTTCGGTGGTGCAGGTGTAGGCAAAACTGTGGTTATTCAGGAACTCATTAACAATATTGCAAAAGCCCACGGTGGAGTTTCGGTTTTCGCCGGTGTAGGGGAGAGAACTCGTGAAGGAAATGACTTGTACCATGAAATGAAAGAAAGTAAAGTTTTGGACAAACTGGCTATGGTGTTCGGACAAATGAATGAACCGCCCGGAGCGCGCGCCCGCGTTGCTTTGTCCGCGCTTTCTATGGCTGAATATTTCCGTGAAGAAGAACACCAGGACGTTTTGCTATTCATAGACAACATTTTCCGTTTCACCCAAGCGGGATCGGAAGTGTCTGCACTTTTGGGCCGTATTCCTTCTGCCGTAGGTTACCAGCCAACCCTGGCTTCTGAAATGGGTGAGCTGCAGGAAAGAATTACTTCTACTAAACAAGGTTCGGTTACATCTGTACAAGCTGTATATGTACCGGCTGACGACTTAACAGACCCGGCGCCTGCTACCACTTTTGCGCACTTAGACTCTACTGTGGTGCTTTCCCGCCCGCTTTCTGAACTTGGAATTTATCCGGCAGTCGACCCTTTAGACTCCTCTTCCACAATCCTAGACCCTAACATTGTTGGCCAGCAGCACTACGACGTTGCCCGTGCCGTGCAAAAAGTTTTACAGCGTTACAAAGATTTGCAGGATATTATTGCTATATTAGGTATGGAAGAATTGCCCGACGAAGACAAAATTATAGTCGGCCGCGCGCGCAAAATCCAGCGCTTCCTTTCCCAGCCTTTTGCAGTGGCGGAAGTCTTTACCGGCGCTCCGGGCGAATATGTAAAACTTTCGGACACAATAAAAGGCTTTAAGGAAATTTTGGACGGCAAACACGACGACAAAGGTGAAGCAGCGTTTTATATGAAGGGCGATATTAGCCAGGTGAAATAGCGATAACACGTATAAAGTATAACGTATTAGGTATAAGGCCTTACACTTTATACTTTATACGTTATACTTTATACATACGTTATACGAACTATGAATTCCATTAACTTCCAACTCGTTACTCCCGAACGCACAGTTTTACAAAAAGAACTGACTTCTTTGTCGTGCCCTACAACCTTGGGCGAAATTACTATTTTACCGAACCATATACCCCTGGTTGCCAACCTTATACCCGGGGAATTGCATGCAAAAAGCGGGAATGAAGATTTTTTTCTCTACGTGGCCGGCGGTTTTGTAGAGGTAAGGGCACAGAATCAGGTGGTGGTATTAGCAGACGCCGCTGAGCACCATTTTGAAATAAGTGTCCAGCAGGCGCAGGAAGCAGTTAGCAAGGCACAAAAAGAAATGCAGGAGAGAAAGCACGGGATGTCAGAGCAGGAGTACGCAAAAGTTGCTGCGGTGTTGCAGCAAAGTTTGGCAAAGTTAAATATTGCAAGAAGGCGCGCTCATACAAAGCAACCTGTAGAAAATTCTTTCACTCAATAGCCCTCTCCCTCTGTCATTCCGAGCGACACTGAGCGAGCGAAGCGAGTCGAAGTGGAGTCGAGGAATCTATTTTTAGATCCCTCCACTTCAGTCGGGATGACAATTATGAAATTTATTTTCCATCCTAAATCTAATTTGGAAAAGTTTGGTGTAAAAGTTTATTCTGCGCTTGTGGAAAACTTTTCCCAAACTTTTTTTGTCGGCGGGATGGTTAGGGACCTTTTAATTAGCAGAAAAGTTGAGGACATTGACATTGCCACGGAGGCCCTGCCGGAAGATGTTGTAAAAATCTTATCGAACCATAAAATTAATGTTGACTCAATCAACAAAAAATTTGGCAGCATAGTTGCAAAGCAGGGGAGTCTTAGCGTTGAAATTACCACTCTTAGGCTGGATCTAAAAAGCAAAGACCGCTACCCCCAGGTTATGTTTATTCGAAATATAATGCTAGACAGCACGCGTAGAGACTTTACTATAAACTCCTTGTATTTAAGCCTCAAAACAAATAAAATTTTTGACTTTCAACTAGGCCTTGAAGATATAAAAACCGGGCAGATAAAGTTTATTGGTGACGCCAAATTCAGCATTATGGAGGATCCTTTAAGAATTGTCCGCGCATTGCGTTTTGCACTAATTTTAAATTTTAAATTGGAAAAGAAGACTAAGGAAGCAATAAAAAAGAATTTTAATTTAATTGAAAAATTAACGCGTACAAAGTTAGAAAAAGAAGTTTTAAAAATAAAAAACAAAAATAAAAAAATTATTTTAGAAAAAGTTATCAACAACCCAAAAATACTTGACAAATATTTTAAATAATCTTAAAATAAATATAGTTAATAAGAGAAACATCTGAAACGAAAATTCTTGGGGGAAAAACAGAAAGCTTTTAAAGTACTACTCTCTCGATTCACTTCGAGTAGTAGAAATTAAGAAGGTCCAGGCCAAAATTAGCTCGGACTTTCGGGAGACTAGCCCAATGGCTAAAAAAAAGAAAGCAAAGAGCAAAAAGAAGCGCGTATAGTGCTTCCTTGCTGCCCGGGGCTCACGCCTTCGGGTAACAGAACCATCCTCAAAAATTAGGGATGGTTTTGTTTTATTAGGCTTACCCTTAACTATTGACAAAATGTGAAATTTGTGTTAATATATATAGTCTTATAAAAAGCAGTTTGTTTGTATTTTTATGCAACCAGACTGCTTTTTGTAGGATTTCCAAACAATTCGAATGGGGGGACAATGAAAACTCTTTTTATGTTTTTCTCACTAGCCACGACCTTGGCAGTCGCACCGTCTTCGATTTTGGCGGGTTCAGAGACGGGATTCTATTTTACCAGCTCACCGCAAAGCTGGGTCGGCCATGGTTACACACGTACGCTCTCGAGCGTGCAGGCAATGCAGTGCTACTCTTCTATGACACTGCAACAATGTTTGCAATTCAAAGTTGCAGATCCGCACAATGTCCATGGGTACTGGTGGGTTAACTTCGATGCACCTTTGGACGAACACCTCCGCGTTGGTCTATTCGACAACGCCACTCGATTCCCGTTCAATACGTATGGCCCCGGCCTCTCCTTTGTTGGCGACGGGCGCGGCGACAACACTCTGACTGGGTGGTTTGAAATTCTGGAACTGTCTATAACTGGCAACACACTTAACTCCTTCGCCGCTGATTTTATTCAGTACGACGAAGGCAAGTTGGAATGGTGGAATTACGGAAGCATCCGTTACAATTCCGCTATTCCCATTGACACAACTGTTCCAGAACCGGCGAGCGCCGCATTGCTCGCAGTCGGGCTGACAGCATTGGTAGCGTTGCGCTACCGGAAATAGGAAACAGAAGAAAGAGAAAAGCAAAGCCGGCATCAATCTTCTTGATGCCGGCTTTTGTTTTGTGTTTAAGAAGTAACTAAATTTTGAGAATTGCGTTTTACTCTTTTAACCAGGGCCAAAAGCCATATGCTAATTACCGCGCTGGTTAGAATTATTTCCGGCGCTCCGCCGCGCCCAATAATTGCAAAAATCCCGGTGGCAATGTAGTCCCCGGCAATAAAAACAATCAACAAAGGGACGGAATCCCACTGCTTTTTTTTGAGCAACCACCAAAAAATCCACACTAAAAAAGTTAAAACGAGAAAATAACCCAGTAAGGGAGTGCGAGTTTTGGTTATTGCGATCAAAACTACATATAAAGGCAGGACTGTTATAAAGCCAAGGAAAAAAGGTTTTTTGGAAAAGTTTTGGGCGTAAAGCTTTATGGGCGCGGTGAATTTTTTTGAAAGCCAGGCGAAAGCAAAAATTGCCAGCCAAAAAATAAAAAAGAGAGATGTGGGGAAGGCTCCTTTGGGGGTGAAGTAAATAACAATGCTTTCTAGCGCGGCAAGCGCAAAAAGAATTTTAATTTTCCTATTGGATGCAATCCAGGGTTGGTTAGCAGTTTCCGGATACAGAAAATAGGTTAGCAGTATTGGAAATAAAATCGCATGCAGGGAATGCCACACGGCGGCAAAGCCTATCCAGGGGAAATTTAAGCCATAATAAAAACCATACCCGTCGCTAAACAGGGTGCCGTCTTGTGAAAAGAAAGTTCTGGCAACCAGGCCTTCGTTGAATATGCCATAACCCAAAGCTAAAATAAATATTCCGCTAATGCCTAACTTCCAGCGAACTGCCATTTCGCGCATTACTAGTGCCGGAATGCCGTAAGTAAGCAGTTGTAAAACTAAAAAGAGGGGATTAAAAAAATGAGTAGCAGGCGAGCTGCCTGAAAGCAGTTCGCTTAATATAGCGCTAAGGGCAAATAATGTTATTGTTGCTTTGGTTTTTGACTGCATAGTATATTATAGCTAAATTATAGCAAGTTTTTATTTAAACAAAACACCCAATTAATCTTGGGTGTTTTGTGGCGGGACGTGGTCGAGGATGCTAGAACTGTAATGCGACAGAGTAAAAGTCCTGTTTATGTGCAAAATTTTAAGGTTTGCTTTAAATTAACAAACAGAGTATACTAAACATAGGTAAAATTTTACGCGGAAATGGTAGAAAAAGCCTTCTTGTTGGTCTTTTTTTCGCGAGAGAGGGAAAATATGCTATATAATAAAGACATTTCTTAAGATTAGAATTGTCTTTTTTTATTTATTATTTGAAATTTATGAAGGAAAGACGATCAAAAAAAACTATAAATGTAGCCAAAAGTTATAGAAGCTTGGTTGAGAATATTCGCGACTACGCTATTTTTATGTTGGATACTGACGGAAAAGTTTTAAGCTGGGACAAAGGTGCAAAATTACAGTTAGGGTATTCCCGGCAAGAAATTATTGGAAAGTCAATATCTATTTTTTATACTCATAAGGACGTTAAAGCCGGGACTCCAGAATTTGATTTGGCAGAAGCTAAACTTTTAGGACGCCAAATAGATGAGCGCCATTACGTAAGAAAAAATGGCCATGAGTATTGGGGCACTGCGGTGCTGACTTCTACCATTGATAAAAAAGGTAAACAGGTGGGCTATTCTATGATAATGAGGGACGTAACTGAAGAGAAAAACCTCCAGCAAATTATTATGCATCGCAGCACTCATGACTATTTAACTGGTCTTCCAAACCGCAGGTTGTTCGAACAAAATTTGCTAGAAGCTATACAAAAAAACAAAAAAGGAAGTTTAGTCGCAATTCTGTTTTTAGACTTTAATAACTTTAAGCACATAAACGACCACCAGGGGCATGGTTTTGGGGATTTGGTCTTGGTGCAAATAGCTGTCCGGCTCACTCAAGGCATTCGTATTTCAGATATGGTGGCACGCCTAGGCGGCGATGAATTTGTAATTTTAGCTACGGGCTTTGCCAATATGGTAGAAATGAAAAACTTTGTTGCAAAAATTGTTAACATTTTCCAAGCCCCTTTAAAAATTGGAAAAAAAACTGTTAGGACAACAGTAAGCATTGGCGTAGCCATTTGCCCTACGGACGCAAAAAAAGCTTCTCAATTACTGCATTACTCTGATATGGCCCTGTATGAAGCCAAGCGTAACGGCGGTAATCAGCACTGGTTTTATAGCCAGGTTTAATTTAACTCAACAAAAAACATCCGGCGAATTACCTGGATGTTTTTTGTGGCGGGACGTGGTCGAGGATGTTAGAACTGCTTTGAAACAATCTAAAAATATATTTATATTCCAAGTTTGCGTTAACCTTCCAAACTCACTTTTAAAAATGAACTTAGAAGGGGAGCAAATTGGTAAATTCATAATTTGCTCCGCGAGTTTCACTTCTCCCCGAGAACTTCGTCCACCTTCGGGATGATTTTCTCTGCGAGGTCGGAAAGACCGAGACTCACAGTAACGTTTTCGCCATCGTGCCGCGTCGATGTTTCCGAATTGACGTCGCGCATTGTTTCTTCCGCTGAAGCTTGTGTAGCAGCGTAATGCTGCGCCTGAGTTTCGACTGAATTCACGTCGCTGGTCTTTCGGAGATTGTTTATTGCTTTCTGCGCCGCACCCCCCCATTGTCTCTGTCATACCCACCTGGGTTGAGCGTATCGCCGCTTAGGTCGACTTTCATTACCCGACCCTGGAGGTAATCGAAGTAGGTGTCTCCGCAGTCCAAGATTGATTGGGCCTCTTCTCGTGTCATCGGCTTCTTGTCGTAATCAATGAAGCCTGCGCGGAGTGGCTTAGAGGCATTGTAAAGCGCAGCCAGAACGTCAGCCTTGTCGAGTCCTGTAAGTGAAATCGTATTCATCTGCTTCCTCCCTTTGATTTATTGCAAATATCGCAATTCACGGATTTCGCCGCTATTACAATCTCCAATAAGAAAATTGGGGAGCTGAAATAGTGGAATAAAAACTAAAAGATTTGCAACCCTTTATAATAGCACATTTAATGTTATTTGTCAAGAGAAATATGGATTCAATTCAAATTTGCTTATATTATTCTCAAGTTGGTCTATCGAAAAACGGGCTCTCGAAAGAACCCGTTTTTTTGTTGGCAGTCGTTTCTTTAATCTTCTGAATCGAGCGGAATCACGAGCTCTTTTGCAACCTTTCGCAGTTCCTCAGCTAACTGCTTGGCTAAACTCTTGTATGGGTTCCCTGACCTGAACAGTATTGTAATCGGATTAGCGTTGGATGGCTTCAAGAGCTTGTTGAGCATACCTAAGGCGACATACTGGTGCGGATGGTAGATAACTGAGGGCCACGGCTCCTGGAACGGCGGGTAGGGATAAACGTTGCCCTCATGATACAAGAGCAACGTACCATCCTTTGGGTCGACCGAGAAAGGCTTCAGGATTGGGATAAACTTGTATTTTCGTGTAGCATTCCACCCAGGCTGTTCCTCCTCAATCCAACGGCAGCAAAATAGCCATCGGTCTTGGACCGCCATCTGGGCTTCTTCCGAATAGAAGCAGTTGATGATGAGCCACCCTTCTTCTCTCATTTCCCTTACCTGAATGCGTGGCTCCCAGCTGCTTAAGGGAGATTTTACTCCAGACAGCTTTTCGTAAAACGCTGGGTTGCCGATGTCATAGAATCCGTCAGGTGGATAGATCTGGGTTTCTTTAATGAGCTCCTGTTGTTCTTCCCAAAGCTCCGCAACTGCTTGAGCTACCTGTTCGTCAGGAATGTCCCTGTATTTCACATCTACATCAGTAGCATTCTCCTCAAGCTTTACGAGCAAGAATTTGACTGTTTCCATTGTTGCCTCCTATGGCGTTTCTTGGAGTAGTTTTTGTGCCCGCCAAGTCGTGCAGTCTTAAGTAGACATTACATTGTATTTCTAATAGCTGAGCAAGTCAATGCTGCAAAAAAGCCGCAGTCCCGAAAGGTTCCGCGACTTTATAGTTGATAGTTTATTTAAACCAATTTTTTATTCTTTTAACTATATTGCCAAATCCGCCAAAAAATGATTTAAGCTTTTGCCAGAATGTCTTTTTTTCAGGCTGGATATCTGGGTCTGGGGCAGGAGCAGACCAAAAACTCACTATTTCCTATCATAATTACTTTGAACCTGTAATAAGACGCTATCCTGCCATAGTTGCAGAATATAATAGGTTAGAACTGGACAAAAAGCCTTTGAATAAAGCAAAAACCGCCCGTTTAGAGGCGGTAATTACACAATGGCGGGACGTGATAGAGGATGTTAGAACTGCGGTTAGAAAATTAAATTGTTATATTCCTATATTAAATAGTCCATTCGTCTCTAATCACGCCCACTAAAAACCACACACCATCCTTTTCTTGGAATACCAGCCTCAGACTTTCCCAATCCATTCCCTCATATTTGGAGTCTGTTCCTGGGTTATAATATTCAACTATTATAGCGTTAGGAAAGTAATCAAAAGCATTGTTAGTAGAATTGCCTCCGCCGAGAATTTTATTGTAGCCGGTTTGGGTGAACTTGCTGAAATCTGAATAAACGAATTTGTCAAAATATTCTTTAAAAGTATAATTCATTGGGTCGCCTTTTCCGTCTGTATACCCCCAAAGATAGATTTTATTGCCGCTATAAGCAGGAACAACATCACTGCTTTTTAATAGAACATTCTTTTCACTAACAGATGCATAAGGTGAAAAGATTATGCCTTTGCCAGGATGAACGAAGCTAGCAAGCTTTGCGATGTCCTTGTTTTTTATAGCAGAAAATACTTGATTTGAAATGTTTTCTATTAACCGTTTAGCCTCGGTTTCACTAATTGTTTGAGTACCTTGGGGGCTAGGTGTGGGCGACTGTTGTGGCGCAGGTGGTGGATTGGTCCCTTGATTATTAGTTTGGCTAGGATTGCAACCCGCAGCCATCAAAAACATTAGTGAGATCAAAATTATAATTTTTTTCATTTAATTGCTTTAGTTTAATATCTTTAAATATTTTACACCCGCGGTTCCAACTTGCCTAGGCCTATATTTAAAAACCATCAGTGTTTATTGATGGTTTTTAAATGGCGGGACCGGCGGGGCTCGAACCCGTAACCTCCCGCGTGACAGGCGGGTGCTCTAACCAATTGAGCTACGATCCCTCGTCGCAACTTGCTGCGGGCTTGCGTCCCGATTCATGATCGGGACTTTCGCCCTCCGCAGTTGCTCCTCTTTCGCGGAAACGCGTGCTCGTCCCGATGGAATCGGGACTGCGCTCCTCGTTTTCGCGAGTTTCAATCTAATACGAATTTTTGGTGCCTGAGAGAGGAATTGCACCTCTGACCTTGGGCTTATGAGTCCCACGCTCTAACTAACTGAGCTACTCAGGCATGTCGCAATCCGCTTTACTTCCGCGTCCTGCAGTAGCCGGCCGCTACAGTAAGCGTCTTGCTCCTCTTTCCCAAAAACCCGTGCTCGTCCCGACAAGTCGGGACTGCGCTCCTAATTTTTGGGAGATCTATATAAAAACCTGCCATGACAGCAGGAAAAGGCTGTCACGATTTTATAATTTTGTCGCATTCGCAACCACGGACCAACCACTACGGAGTAGGGTTCCCAAAAATGCATTGCATTTTTGGGATAAGGGGCAACATTCCGAACAAAGTGAAGTATAAAATTCGTAAGAAACCTCTAAGTAATTTTATACTGAACGACGTGAGGAATGATTGACCCGTGGTTGCGGGACCCGGACTCGAACCGGGAACCTCAAGGTTATGAGCCTTGCGAGCTGCCAATTGCTCTATCCCGCGATATTTAGACTTTTTTTATTATACTTCAAAAAGACAATAAAATCAAGGCCTTGGAAATCAGAGCATACTTCCGCTATGGTATACTTAGAGTAACGTATTATTTGAGAGGGGGTGAAAAACATGAAAAAAAATCTATTTTTTGCCGCAGCGGCCTGCTTAATGCTTGCCGCTTCGCCTGCTATGGCCGACAAACCCTTGCAGGTTGATTCGCAGGGACAGGAAATAGCCTGGCAGCAAAGCCAATGCACTAACATACAGTCAGGCTTGCTAACTGACAGCCTTGGCAACACTTTGGTTATGGGCTACGACCAGTTCGGCTACAACTATCAGGCCCATATGTTCAACGGCACCTACGACAGTTCCGACAGAACATTGGACGGTACTTACTTTGGCAGCACCGGCGACTATGTTGACGACAAATTAATTATGAAATGGAGTGATGAGTGGCTGGCCAACGTAGACTGTAACGCTGACGGTAAATTGGATCGCGGTTTAGTCAACGGCGTTGTTGGCGGAACCAGCTTGGGCTGGCTTACAAATTTTGTTGAAGGGGATTACACCGACGTAAACGGTGAGCAGCACTACACCTATTTCACAAAAATTGTTTGGACAGGTCCGGGAAGCCCGCTTTGGGGAGAATATACCACAATAGAAGAAGTCTACAACGACCCGGCTGCAGGATTTAACGGTCTGCAAGCTAAAATTGGCGCACCCGGTTTTGGATTAAACGAGCAATGGACAGTTCAGTAATAAGTGTTATTTTAAAACCGCCTCTTTTGGGGCGGTTTTATTGTCTACACCGAGAGTAAAACTCTGGGCTTTAGCCCAAGACTTTAGTA
>DAIMCS010000007.1:0-23029 GCA_036726225.1 Patescibacteria group bacterium
CCCTGAAGGCGGTTTTGCATAATGCTCTGCACTTTCAGTGCAGAGTGGTTTACTTGTAAGGATTTTTTATTGAAACGTTTTGCTCTATATTTTCGATGTTTACGACAAGGTAAGCCATAAGGAGGGTTTGAATGGAACAAAAGAAGCGCGTCGCTGTGGTTAGGGGCCGGGGTTC
The DNA here is from genome assembly GCA_036726225.1 of Patescibacteria group bacterium. Lineage (GTDB taxonomy): Bacteria > Patescibacteriota > Doudnabacteria > UBA920 > UBA920 > PALSA-1336. The sequence goes on from DAIMCS010000007.1 coordinate 176, forward strand.
TGAAACTGTGCTCGCGGAACAAAACGTATGCGTCGCATTGACCGCAAATAAGGCGGATTTTGAGCTTGTCTTAGCACCGGAAGAGCATCATGAAGATGTTGTCTTCTGCAGGGAAAATAACATGGAAGCTATTAGGCAAGCGGCTGCAAAAGGCAAGAATGTAATAGTGCTTGTGGGGGTCAAGCCTGCGGACGAAATTGACCGTGTCACGTTTGTGTTGGTGGAATCCGTGCCAACATTCGATGAATTAAGCGCTATGTTCAAAGAGCGTCTGTCTCCCAAAACGCGTTCTGTAACGGCTGCGTAAGCGGACAGCAAAAGGCCGGGAAATTGTATCGCAACGGTGCGATACAATTTCCCGGCTTATAGTATTTATATAGACTCTTAAAATAAATTAAGGATGAATCTTCCGCATAAAATTGCATTGACATCAACTTAATTCCGAGTAAAATTAATGAAAGATTCGTTTCCAGGAGGAAGCATGAGTTTACGGTTACCGTCGTTGTACATACAGGCCAAAGTCGGAATGAAATTCAAATTCAGCAAAGATTATCCAGGGGACGAGCCGGAAATATTGGGAAGAGACCCCGATGAGAGTAAAGACCAGCGGCTTCTATTTTATGGTATTTCGCAGGCTCTGGTTAAGCTCGAAAATTTTCCCCGCAGGTTCGGCATGGGAACCCAACCTAGCGCGATTTATGTGCCCAACAGTGGGAAGCTCGTTTTTGAAAGTACAACAATTCCGACAAGAGACTTGCCCCCGGGAGTCATTGGCGAAATTGTTTCACTGGAGACTTCTTCTACTCCCGGCGAGCCAGTCAGCGACCAAGCGAGGTAACATCGTTGCATATTAAAGAGGCAGAACGCGGGTAACCGCGATCTGCCTCGAATCTTTATAGCCGATAAATCGGCACGCTACACAATGGTTCTTATTGCGTAGTTATGGTTTTAAGAATTTTACCAGAAGCAAGGCTACTATGTTTATTATCTTTATCATAGGGTTAATGGCCGGTCCGGCAGTGTCTTTGTAAGGGTCGCCTACTGTGTCGCCTGTAACCGCAGCTTTGTGCGCGTCACTGCCCTTGCCGCCATATTTACCTTCTTCAATATATTTTTTCGCATTATCCCAGGCAGCGCCGCCGGTAGTCATTGAAATTCCAACAAACAAACCGGTGACAATTGTTCCAACTAACAAACCGCCTAATGCCGCAGCACCTAAAGTAAGCCCTACGACAATGGGTACTACAACAGGAATGAGAGCGGGGATAACCATTTCTTTAATTGCAGCTTTAGTTACAATATCAACCGCGGCCGAATAATCCGGTTTGCCGGAGCCGTCCATAATACCTTTTATTTCCCTAAACTGCCTGCGCACTTCTTCAACCACGGCTTTGGCTGCATTACCTACAGCACTCATTGCAATAGAAGCAAAAAGATAGGGGAGCAGGCCGCCAATAAGCAGGCCGACTAAAACTTTGCTGTCTGACAAATCGAAAACCGATGAAATGCCCGCGGCATTTAATTCTTGGGTGTAAGCGGCAAAAAGTACCATAGCGGCTAACCCGGCGCTGGCAATAGCATAACCTTTGGTTACGGCTTTGGTGGTGTTGCCAACAGCATCAAGCGGGTCTGTAACATCTCTTACACTTTTATCTAATCCGGCCATTTCCGCAATCCCGCCGGCGTTGTCTGTAATTGGCCCAAAGGCGTCAATGGCCACCACAATTCCGGTAAGCGACAACATCGACATAACCGCCAACGCAATACCGTAAAGGCCGGCAAGATGGAAAGATAACAAAATCGCAAGAACAATAACTATAACCGGCGCTGCGGTGGACTGCATACCAACAGCTAGACCTTTAATAATGTTTGTTCCGTGCCCGGTGGTGGAAGCCGCAGCAATGTCTTTGACCGGAGAAAAAGATTTGGAGGTGTAGTATTCAGTAATTATGGTAATAAGTCCTGTTACGACCAGACCGATTAAAGCACAGTGGAATAAATTTTGAACAGAATACAAACCGTTTCCGGCCATCAATTTTTGGGTAATTGGCCAAAATGCTATTGCAGAGAGGATTCCGGAAACAGCAAAACCTTTGTACATTGCGCCCATAATATTTTTGGATTTTCCCAAGCGCACAAACCAAGTGCCAATAATGGTTGTAATAATAGAGACTGCTCCTATTAGGAGAGGGTAGATTAAAGCATTTGTCTTTGCAAAAACCATTTTAAATGGATCGATCAGATTAGCTGCCGGGCTTGCAATGTCGCCCGCAGTGACATCATGGAAAACAAATGACCCCAGCAAAATTACAGCGACAGTAGAAACAACGTAAGTTTCAAATAAATCTGCAGCCATACCCGCGCAGTCGCCAACGTTGTCGCCAACGTTGTCTGCAATCACGCCCGGATTGCGCGGGTCATCTTCGGGAATGCCGGCTTCAACTTTACCTACCATATCTGTACCGACATCTGCCCCTTTGGTAAAAATGCCTCCGCCCAAACGGGCGAATACGGAAATTAGCGATGCACCAAAAGCAAGACCGGCTAAAGCAGGCAAGTCACCCGTAGCCATATAAAATCCGGTAACCGAAAGCAAACCTAACCCTGCTACAAACAAACCGGTAACCGTGCCGCCTTCAAACGCCAGTTTTAAAGCCGGGGCTAAGCCTTTTTTTGCGGCTTCGGCGGTGCGGACATTGGCGCGCACGGAAATGTTCATACCAATAAATCCTGCTAACGCGGAAAGCACAGCTCCTAAAATAAAACCAATAATAGTGTTGGAGCTAAGCCCTATAAAATACATAAGCACAATTACAATTAGACCCACCAGGCCAACAGTTTTATATTGGCGCGACAAATAGGCCTTTGCCCCGTCCTGAATGGCAGCGGCAATTTCCAGCATTTTGCCAGACCCGGCCGGGGATTTTAAAATTTTATAAATCAAAATAGCTCCGTACGCAAGAGCTAAAATTGCGGCAGCGGCCGCGTACCAAAGATATGTATTTTCCATTGCTATTGAAAAAGTTTAATAATATCCCTATAATTATAAGGCAAATTTATACCTTTGGCAATTGCTGATTTGTCGCTGGTAAGTACGCCGAATGGGTCGCTTAGCTTGATTTTCAGGGTAAAATCCGCGTGTTTATGAGCGTTAGTTCATCACATGATTAAATTTCAAAATCCAAAAAACTATTCACTTATTACCGGCGTAATTCTGTTTGCTTTAGGATTTTTTGGTTTTGCGTTTAGGAATTTTGACTTAGCCGACCGTTACCTGGTCTTAAGTTTGGTTTTAGGCTTTTGGGGAATTGTTGTCGGTATGACTAAAAAAAACCAATAGCCGGTTTAAAAAAACCCTCTGCCTCGGCAGGGGGTTTTTAGTTGGTTTGGCTTTCTTCAAACTCTACTGAATGAACCAGTGCATTAAATTCGGACAGCAGCTGCATAGACCAGCCGACGTCAAAAGTTAAGCGCATATTTTTGGAGCGAATGCCGAAGAGCGCGTTTTTTACGTTCAAAGCAGAAGCGCCGCCTATGGTTTCGGCTTTAGCCGGCAACCCGTCCATAATGTAAAATTCTTCCGGGTTTGCGTAAATTTTAAAATTGTAATATTGGCTGCCCGGGTCCACCTGGAAAACCGCAAAGCCGTTCTTTTTTACCGGCGACAAAACTTTCCAGTCCGGCCTGTATTTAAAGCTAAAACCGTATTCTTTGTTTGCATAAGTTTTCCAGTTGCTTGTGTTAACAGACAAAACCTCCGGCAAAATTTCGGTGCCTGCTTGTCCGTTTGAAGAATAGAGCGGGGTAGTAAAATTAGGGTCGTTGGACTCCAGGTATTTTGGCCTTGTGGATAAATCGAAAGACAATATTAAAGCAAAGCAGACTGAAAAAAAGGCCAGTAAGAAAATAATGAAAAAGCTTTTAGTTTGGGGTTGTATTTCAGGCATTTTTATTTCAAAGGCGATTTTGCAACCTTTAAATTTATTATAGAATTTTCAAAAAAGAATGTCAATTTACAAACATTGGGTTATTTTGAGAATAGCTTGTCCAGTCCGGCCTGGTTGCCGCAGTAATACAAGCTGCGGGTAAGGTTAACACAGTAACCCGGGTTTTTACTCACAAAAGAATACTTGGGCAAAAACCAGTACATAAAAAGAATAACTAAAGCTATTAGCACATATAAGGCGATTTTAAAAGTTTTTAACATTTTGTTTTAGGTTCAATTTTTGGATAACTTGGTGTAAATATAGTATAACACCCAAAAAGTAAAAGCGCCTAAAGTGTTAGCAAGCATATCCCACCAGGTATCAAGTGCATTGATTTTAATGCTGGTGAATTGCGATACCCAAAGTTCCCACAGTTCATTTGCCACCCCCAGACTACTGACCAGGGCATAGAGTGTTATTAATTCAAAAATTACGGTGGATTTCCATCCCAGATGATTTTTTAGGTAATACCACAAAAAGCCGGTAAAAATTCCGCCGCCAACAAAGTGGGTGTTAAAGGCGGTAAATTCTCCCTGGATAAGAGGGGAGGGGAGGTACCACGAAACAAAAAACAACGAGCCTCCAATTAACAGAGGCAGGCGGGAGGTTTTAGGTTTGCCGGTAATTTTTTCTAAAGCTTCGGGCAAGAGAAAGTATACGCACAGCGGCACCCCAAAAGAAATTAAAACAAAAATTGTCATTTAGGTAGTTATATGCTCCCAAAAATGTGGAGCGCAGCTCCGACGTTTTAGTCGGAGCGAGCACGCGTTTTTGGGAAAAGGGGCAGCATCCTGAACGAAGTGAGTTCCCGATGGATATCGGGACGAACGAAGTGAAGGATGATTGACCCGTGGCTGTCCGAAACGAGACACCCGTCTAGATTGGGAGCAGTTGTTCGCCCGACTTATACAGTTGATGCCGAGTCTCCCCAAAGTGAGTGCTTTAAACCCCTATTAGATTGGTTATCACTTCTTTTATTCTTTGGAAAGGGTGATTTGGATTGTCTACGGCCCATTGAGTATCCTTGTATTCACCTTGGCAAAATTCGCAATTTCCGAAATTCTTAATTTCAGGCATTAACCAGTTGTAGTGTTCGTTTGGGCAAACAACAGCGGTGCAACGATAGGCTTTTGGCCCAATCTTATCTCGTGCGTCTCCAGATGCTTCTTGCCATAACCCACAAAATTTACATGCCCTATACCGCCGGGTATCTTCTGTGTCCATTGGGCCGCTAATCCTAGCGCCGTAAAATCCAATGGTTCTACACGCTGGACACCGCAATGTTGTCCCAAACGCAAAAGGACCACTTTCGAACTGTATGGGAATGCCGGGTGTCGTTATTTCTTCATCCCATTGTTCCCTAGTGTATTCAGGGACTGATGCAATTTGTTCTGAGAAATTCATGGTGGGGTTATTTCGAAAATCAGGAGAGATGTTAGCGGGTGAAACTTCAACTTAATCATTACAAACCCAGCGTGTTCCGTCAAACGCCGGGCCGCTTTGGCGTTGGCTGAGTGTAGTTGAATTTGTAGCTGCCCAAATCCTCAAACCGCAAAACCGCGCAACAACACGCAACAAGCCCAGCGCATCTGGTTGAAGCCAAAGCCATGGTAAATTAAGGAACTTCGAAGACGATTAACAACCGCCTTCTAAGCAGGGGGTCGCAGGTTCGAGTCCTGCCGGGCCTATTTATTTTTCAATAAGATACGGATACTTTTCGTCTCTAATAAAATCAGATGCAGATGATTTTGTAGACGATGTTTACTCGCGAATCAACCGTTGGCAACTACCCTGAGGGAATCTGTCATTCCGCCACAATGGCGGAATGACAGATGGTCGCCTCGCTGTAGAAAATTTCTTAATTTCCTAAATTGACTATCAAATAATCTGCTTGGGAAATTGGACGAGGTACACAGCAGGAGCTGCGTTCGTCCATTTGGGGATTGTTGGCTCCCATTACCACTTTCAATTTTCGATCTGGAATTAAGCAGTAGTGAAGACTCCTTCTTCCACGAGCCGTTCTGCCACGAGTTCGTCGTAGGCCGGGGCAGGTGTTTGCGGCTGCGTCAGCTTGGCCTTGAGTGAAGCAATGACGGTCTTCTCCCATTTGGGCTGGTGCTTGAGCCACTGCGAGAAGCGTCTGAAATAGGCTTTACGCTTTCGGCTCTTCAAGTTTTTGTTCGTGGGTGTGAGAAAGTCAGGCACCTCCAGGTTGGAGGTGATGAGCGGCCCGTATCTAGAAAGCTGCCAATATAGGCTGCTTGCTTGAAGCAGCTTCCATTCAAGCTCCGGAAAGTTGGCCAGTTCGGGAGAATTCTCCAAGAGCAGCTTGTTGAATGCAGACGAACGTTGGCTGTAAGCCAAACAGTGTTGTGCGTCGTCGCCGAATCTTGGAGTTTCGTGAATCAGGCCTTGAGCCCATTGTTTGACGGTCTCGTCCTGGCAGGGACCACAAAAATTGATTCCACACATTTGAAAATTTTCCTCCTTATGGGCAATAAGAAAGTGCCAGACCATCTGGAACTTTCAGCGTTACTCACAAGTGGGGAAGGCGGCGGCGGGATGAAAGTAGTAAAGCAGTTTTCGCCAAAGGCGTCCAGCTCGCAAGTCGCGCCCACGTTGCCCCGGCCAATGCCCCGGCCAGCATTGGCCGGGCTTGTTGCCCGAAAACGCGCGTAAAGCCGCGTGTTTAGCGAACACGGCCTCCCCGGCCTTCGGTTCGGTAGGGCGGCTTTTTATTTGCGCCAAGGTTTGAAGCCGGCAACGGCTCTTTTAGGCGATTCAGCTTGGTTTTCCCTACTTTTCAGGATTGAAATTTCGAGGTAGGTTGCCTTCACAATGCAACCAAACACGTCCACACAAACTGCACCGCTTCGCCAGCTTTACCCGCAATTGACCGAGGACCAGCTCCAAGCCGCTGAATACAACCTTCGGCGGTACGTTGCCGTGATGGCGCGCATTTACGAGCGGGTTCGGGTAGAGCAGGGCCCGGAAGCCGCTCGGCGCCTGGCTTACGGCGATTTGACTCCTTCCGAAACATCCTCTAGTGTGTGACCGTAAAGGTCGATAAATCCCTCCATTAATTTTCAAAAACAAATATGCACGAATATTTTGGATACATCCGCGTATCCACCGTCAAGCAAGGCGAGCACGGAGTTTCGTTGCAACAACAGCGGGATGCCATCGAACGGTACGCCGAAAAGAACAATTTGAAAATCATTCGCTGGTTTGAGGAGCAGGAAACCGCAGCCAAGCAAGGCAGGCCGATGTTCAACCAGATGATCAAGCTGCTGAAGTCTCACAAAGTCCGGGGCGTCATCATTCACAAAATCGACCGCAGTGCCAGAAACCTCAAGGACTGGTCAGACCTGGGTGAGTTGATTGATCAGGGCGTAGAAGTTTTCTTTGCCAACGAATCGTTGGACCTCAATACTCGCGGCGGCCGGTTGTCGGCCGACATTCAAGCTGTGGTCGCGGCCGACTACATCCGTAATTTGCGCGAAGAAACTTTAAAGGGAATCAATGGACGATTAAAGCAGGGCTTATACCCAAGGCCTGCGCCTTTGGGTTACTTGGATCAGGGCCCCGGCAAAGTAAAAGTCATTGATCCGGCGAAAGGTCCGTTGGTCCGGCAGGCGTTTGAGCTATACAGCACCGGAAGATTCAATTACAAAACCTTGGCAGCAGAATTAAACAATCTAGGCCTTCGGATGAAAACCGGTAGTCGCATCACCTCCAATCATCTGTGGCATTTCATGAATAATCCTTTTTACATTGGTCTCATCTATGTCAAACGCCGGAAGGAAACCTTCAATGGCGTTCACGAGCCGTTGATTTCCAAAAGCCTGTACGATCGCGTGCAGGAACTGCTGCACGGCAAAAGTCACTCAAAAACCATCAAACACGAATTTCTATTCCGAAGGCGTCTGCGCTGCGGTGACTGCAAAAACAATCTGGTCGGTGAGACCCATGACGGCTGGGTGTACTACCGCTGTCATACACCTGGCTGCAGGAGAGGCACTGTCCGGGAAGAGGTCATAGAACAGGCAGTGCTGGAAACATTTAAGAAACTTGAATTTTCTGACGAAGAAAAAAGCATCGTAGACGAAACCATCAGCCGGATGAAAATCGACGACAGCAAGCGCAGGGAAGAGATCGTCAAAAGCCTTGAGCTGCAGATCAGCCAAATTGACGGTCGGATCAACCGGCTGACCGACGCTTTGGTTGATCAGCTCGTGGACAAGCAAACTTTTGAGCAAAGAAAAACAGCGCTCCTTTTGGAGCGCAAGGGTATTGAAGAAAAATTTAAGGAATGGACAGTGGACAACAGGCTGACAGTTTCAGAGGAGTTGGCCCATTTCCTCGAACGCGCATCAGGCGCATATTCAGCCTACAAAGTCGGAAAATTTGAAGAAAAGCGCGAGTTGGTGGATACCATTTCCTCGAACCGGCTGTTGATGGGAAAAAGTATAGAGATTTCGCTGGCTTTACCGTTTCATGAGGTCGCAAACCGCTTTGAAGATGCTCGTGGCTGGGGTGCTAGGATTCGAACCTAGGATGGAGGATTCAGAGTCCTCTGCCTTACCGCTTGGCTACACCCCAATATCCTGTCTATTTTAGCATCAAAGCCTCATTTTTTCAAGGCATTTGTTTAGGTTTTGTGGTATTGTATTTAAGTATGAATAACGAAAGAATAGTGTCTTACGACATTTTTAGGGGAGTGTTGCTAATAGGGATGATGGTTTTCCACGTTTTAGTAAATCTCACGCCAATAAAATTTAACCAGGAACTTTTCTATTGGATCCCCATGGGTTTTATTATGTTTTTGGGAGTAATCCTGGGTCAGTTTTTGGTTGGCAAAACCCGGAAAAAAGTTTTTTTGGGCTTTAAGATTTTGACAATTTTTTTAATAGGTAACCTTGGCAACTTTGCCACAGGCGCTTCTTTTTTGTATTTATTGCGTGGAAACCAGGCGCTTTTTTCCTTTGAAATTTTATTGCCTATGTCAGCGTTAATTTTTCTTTCTATTTTTTTGGATCGCGCGCTTTTTAAATGGAAATTTTTTCTTTTATTTTTATTTTTGCTCTTGGTATTACTGCAGCTTGCCGATTTTTATTCCTACAACCTGGCGTTTTTGGTATATGGGCTAATTGGCTATTTTTTGGGCGCCGGTTTAAATTTAGACAGTGCTGTAAGCAACGTTTCTGGCCGGTTCCGCTGGGTTGTTTTATTTCTTGCTATTGCGCCGTTCTTTTTAGTTAAGCTTTTCGGACTCGTAGATTTTGTAGTAGCCATCCAGGTTCTTGCTCTGTTTGCCCTGTGTGCCTGGATTTTTAAAAAGTCACAAACCTTGTATTTTTTAGGTAAAAATTCTTTGGTTCTATATGTGGCGCATATAGTAATTATTAGGGTGATCTTATTTGCTGCCCAAAAAGGGTCTTTTTAAATTTGATGTTATAATAAAGAGTAATGAAAAAGCTCTGGAAAATTTACAAATGGGGTTCAATTGTCATTGTTACAGTTTTGCTGTTTGATTTAATTATTGTGCTTTTTTTCAGTTTTTACCGGCCCCAAATAAAACAGGCGGATGCAATTGTAATCCTTGGCGCGGCAATAAATACTCCGGCGCTTTACAACCGAAGTCTGGAAGGCTTAAGGCTTTATGAACAGGACTTGGCGCCCGTTATGGTTCTAAGCGGCGGCAGGATTAATGAGAATTTTATTTCAGAAGCAACTTCAATGCAAAGGACTATGCAGAAAAATACTTCCAAGCCTTTAAATTTAATTTTAGAAGAAGATTCCCATTCAACATACGAAAATATAAAAAACAGTAAAGAAAAATTAGGAGAAACAAAAAGTATTATTGTAGTCAGTGACCAGTTCCATTTAGCCAGGGCGACAATTGTGGCAAAGCGCGCGGGGTTTGATGATGTGTACTGGAGCGCGCCAAAACCCTCGTACTATAAAAAATCCGAGTTGGCTTACTATTATATTAGGGAAATTTTCGCCATGATAGCGTATATACCCAAGTTCATATTGGGATAAGCATCAGCTGTCATTGCGAGGAATCGCATCCAAAGGATTATTAAGGCGGTGACGAAGCAATCTGTTTAGGAATTAGATTGCTTCGCGACAAACCCTTACAAGCCCGCTCGCAATGACATAGTGGGTTAAGGCACACCTAAGGCGTAATTTGTGACTTTTCTGAAATAGAATCGTATATAATACATGCGGGTCAATTATTCTTTCGGCCTCCGCGTACAAAAAATATTTTGTCCGCTTCAGCCTCAAGAATGTTGCCCCTTTTCCCCAAATTTCCCAAAGATATATCAAATATGGAAATTTGGGGGCCCCATTTAAGATGGATCTTGAAACCCAATCAGATGAAAGCTTAGTTTTACAATGCCAACAGGGCCAGGGGCAATTTTTTGGGCAGCTTTATGAGCGTTATTTTGAGAAAATTTACAATTTTATTTATTACCGGACCCGCCACAAGCAAACGGCCGAGGACTTAACCGCCCAGGTTTTTTACAAGACTTTAAACAGTTTGCTTAAGTTTAATGCCAAAAAAGGAAAATTTTCCACTTGGATTTTTAGCATAGCCAGGAATGGCTTAATTGATTTTTACCGCACCAACCATAACACCGAGGACATAGAAAACGCGTGGGATTTGTCATCCGCCGACAATTTAGAAAAAAGCGCGGACACGGCGGCGGCAATGGCAAGCTTAGCCAAGGCTTTACAGACTCTGGAAAAGCAGCAAAGAGAAGTTGTGCTTATGCGGCTTTGGGACGGGCTTTCTTACAAAGAAATTGCAGAAATTTTAAATTTAGGCGAATCCAACTGTAAAATGATATTTAGGCGAACTTTGGAAAAATTACAAAAACAAACGCCAACAGCGCTCCTCCTTTTATTTTTAATAAAAAATTTATGATTATGGATGAACAAAAAATCCGGGAAATTTTAAACGATTTATACAGTTTAGAGCCTGCCTTAAAATCCAGGGAGGCGGAAGTCAGGCAAATTATTAACCAACTGCTTACGCTCAAGCCGGATGCGGTTTTTGATGCTGAGTTTAAAAATAAGCTCAAACAGGAATTGGCTATAAATGCCGAAAATTTATTACACCCTAAAACTAATTTTTTAAAAAACTTAACAAATAATTTTATGGAACAAATGAACGCAAAGGCGCTGGTTGGCGCCGGGTTGGTAGTGGTGCTTTTAGTTGCCGGCAGTTTTTACGCCGGCAAGCAGCAGGGCGGACCAATGGTCCAAAATGGACGGGATAACACCCAAGGCGGACAGGAGTCTATTCTTACCGCCCCCTTGGGCAGTGAAGAGCAGGTAAAAGCAATTGCTAGGGTAAAACAGTTTGAGTCAGAAGAAGAGTTTAAAAATTACTTAACCATGGCGGGAACCTACGGCGGTTATGGTATGGGTGGAGGCCGCGGCATGGGCGGTGACGTTGCTTTAAGTATGCCTACTAAGTCAGAGCAGTCTCTTGCCTCGCCCGCTCCTTACGGGCAAGAATCAACACAAGATCGCTCCTCCCAAACCAACGTCCAGGTTGTAGGCATAGATGAGCCGGACATTGTAAAAACCGACGGAAAAAATTTGTTCATTTCCAGTCCTAACAGGTACGGGATTATGTATGACAAAGTAATGGTTATGCCCGAGTCCGGCATAATGCCTCCCTGGCAGATTGAGCAGTCCACCCAAATTATTTCCGCCCTGCCGCCGGAAGCTATAAAAAAATTGGGGAAAATAGACAAACAGGGCGAAATGCTTTTGCAAGGCGACATATTGGTAATTTTTAATTACGATTACGTTTACGGCTTTAACATAAAAGACAAAGCCAATCCCAAAGAAGTCTGGAAAATTAAATACGAAAATAACAGTTATTTAAATACTGCCCGAATGTACGACGGCAGGCTGTATTTGGTAACTTCCAGTTATCCGAATTACGAAAATCCCTGTCCCATTATCCCGCTTTCTAAAGACAGCAATAACATTACTGTGCCTTGCCGCGAGATTTACCACCCGATTGTGCCGGCTTCAGATATAACAGTTTACAGCGCAATAAAAATTAACCCACAAAACGGGGAAGTGCAGGACAAACTTTCTTTTGTGGGTTCCTCTGGGCAAGCCATTGTCTATATGTCTCCTAACGCGTTGTATCTTTCCTACACCTATATGGAAGACCAGGTAAAAATAATGACGAGCTTTATAAAAAATGAAGGCAAGGGTATTTTTTCTGACTCTGTAGTGGCAAAAATAGACAAACTCAACACTTACGAATTGTCATCCACTGCCAGAATGGTGGAAATGCAGCAAATTTTAGAAAGGTATTTAAGCACTTTAGGCGGGGATGAGCGCGTAAAGTTTAGCAACGACCTGCAAAATAAAATTAGCGATTACCTTAAAGCCCACAAACGCGAATTACAATTTACCGGCATTGTAAAAATTCCCCTTAACAGTTTTAAAATTGAGGCTTCGGGCAATGTGCCGGGCTCGCCTTTAAACCAGTTTGCCATGGACGAATACAAAGGCAACCTGCGCATTGCAACCACCATTGGGCAAAACGGGTTTTGGTTTATTTGGGGCTGGGGTGGGGGAAGCACAGATGAGTCGGCCAATGACGTTTATGTTTTAGACAGCGGGCTTAAGCAAATTGGGAAAGTTACAGATTTGGGCAAAGGCGAAAGAATTTATTCCGCGCGCTTTATTGACGACAAAGGTTACTTGGTAACATTCCGGCAAATAGACCCGTTTTATGTGTTAGATTTGTCCAACGCTTCAAATCCGCGCGCAGTCGGCGAGCTAAAAATCCCGGGTTTTTCCTCTTACCTGCATCCTTTGGCTGAAAACCGAATTTTGGGAGTCGGCCAGGAAGGCGGGCGGGTAAAACTTTCGCTGTTTGACGTAAGCAATCCGGCAGACCCCAGGGAAATATCCAAATATTCCTTAGACGAATACTGGACGGAGGCCGCAAATAACCACCACGCGTTTTTGCAGGATTCCAGACATCAGGTATTCTTTTTGCCGGGCGGCAACAGCGGTTATGTGTTCTCGTATGCGGGTGACAAATTAAATTTGGAAAAAGCAATAAGTGATGTGCAGGCCCAGCGCGCGCTTTACATAAACGACACTATGTATATAGTCGGTTATGACCAAATTGTAGTCTTAGACGAAAAAACGTGGAGCAGGATAGGCGAGTTAGGCCTGTAGAGTTATTTAAAAAAGGATTCCCATCTAGAGCGGGAATCCTTTTTTTGTTTTGACTTGATATTGAGAATATGCAAAACTCCCCTTAAGAAGGAGGAAAAGCCATGTCTTTTATTTTTACTTTTTTTGCTGTTGCGGGTTTGCTGGCCGGAGTTGCGTCGGCTTTAGCCGGCCTTATGACCGGAGCCTTTGTTTACTTTTTCGAAGGTGACCAACATAGCTACTATCGCTACGTAAAAGACTGCAACGACGGCCACTGCCAGCGAAGCAAGAATCCCGTACATGTTTGGGGGCACAAAGTTGCCTGGAAGTTTTTGGGTAAATCCCCGGACTGGCGGGTAATCCCGGCAGCAGGGGCGCAGGCTTTTGTTAGCGGTTTTGGGACGATTGTAAGTTTGGTGCCAAAGCTAATAGCAAAACTTGTGCTGCTGAAAAAATGGCTTTATGCGCGCAATTAAAAAGAAGGCGGATGTTTTAAGTCCGCCTGCTTTTTTTATTTCTTTTTTTCTATCTCAAGTTTTAATTTATCAGCTAACTTTTTTAAGGGCACTGCGCCTAAGTCTTTGCCCTCTCTGGTTCTAACCGCTACCTTTTTGGCTTTAACTTCTTTTTCGCCAATTATTAACTGGTAGGGAATCTTCTGCAACGTAGCCTCGCGGATTTTTTTGCCCACGCTTTCATCCCGGTCATCTAATTCAACCCGTAACTCGTCACTCACTTCCCGCAACGCTTTTACTACTTGCTTGGCATACGAATTCTGCTTTTTAGAAATGGGTAAAACAGAAACCTGGACAGGGGAGAGCCAAAGCGGGAAAGCGCCGGCAGTGTGCTCAATTAATATAGACAAGAATCTTTCAATTGACCCCATTATTGCGGCATGCAGCATAACTACTCTTTCGGGTTGGCCGTCTTCATTTACGCAAGTTAAATTAAACCGTTCCGGCATATTCATATCTATTTGAATGGTGGCAACCTGCCATTGCCTTCCCAGGGAATCTGTAGCCATAAAGTCTAATTTTGGGCCATAAAAGGCTGCCTCGCCCAAAGCTTCTGCGTATTCTGTTTTGTTGGCTTTGGCGACTTGGCGTAAAATATTTTCTGCTTCTTCCCACTTACCGGCATTCCCTAAATATTTTTCCGGCAAATGCGGGTCGCGCAGGGACAGTCTTAATTTCAGGCTAAAACCGAATGCTTTGTAAAATTCGTGGACCACTTTCCAAATGTTCTGCAGTTCTTTTTGCACCTGGCTTAGCCTGCAAAAAACATGGGCGTCGTCCTGGGTAATGCTTAAAACCCGGGCCAGCCCCGAAAGCTCACCGCTTTGCTCGTCCCTGTAGACCATTGTTGTGCTCGCGTAGCGTTGCGGCAGTTCTCTGTAGCTCCAGGGTTTTCTGGCATAAATTTGAGTGTGATGAGGGCAGTTCATAGGCTTCATTGCGAACAAATGCCCGTCACGGGTGTTGATTTTAAATAAATCCGCCACAAATTTACCCCAGTGCCCGCTGGTTTCGTATAAGTCTTTTTTGGTAATATGCGGGATTTCTACTTTTTCGTAGCCAATGTTTTTACGCAAATTCCAGATAAAATCGTCCAGCAAATTGCGGACCAGTGTGCCTTTAGGTGTCCAAAGCGGCAAACCGGCCCCGACCAGTTCAGAAAAGGTGAAAAGGTCCAGCTTGGGGCCTAAAATTTTGTGGTCCCGCTTTTTTGCCTCCTCTATCATTGCCAAATGCTTATCCAGCGCGTCTTTGGTTTCAAATGCCACGCCGTAAATGCGCGTAAGCATTTTGTTTTTTTCGCTGCCGCGCCAGTATGCGCCGGCAACTTTTGTCAGCTTAAAGGAATCGGGCTTAATTTCTTTTTTGGGTTCGCTGACATGGCCGCCTTTGCATAAATCTACAAAGCCGCCGGAAGTATAAAAAGTTAAACTTTTGCCCGATCCTGAAAATTCATCTATAAGTTCAGATTTATATTCGTTCCAGGCGAATTCTTTTTTAGCATCGGCCGCACTAACTTCCTTTCTTTCAAATTTTTCCCACAAAGGCAAAAGCTGCCGCATCTTTTTTTCAATTTTAGCCAAATCTTGTTCGGTAATGGGCTGGGGCAAATCAAAATCCTGGTAAAAACCTTCTTCAATAGCCGGGCCAATGGCGTTTTTGGCGCTAGGATATAGCTGCCTAACGGAGGCGGCTAAAAGGTGGGCGAGAGTATGGCGGATGCTTTGTAAACGTTGGTTATCCATTTAGGTTTAAGATTAATGATTAAAGATTCAAGTAACATCTTAAATCCTAAATCTTATATCTTAAATTTAAATAAAAACAAAACCCCAGAATTTGGCCATCGTGTTTGCCTACAGGCAAATCGATAACCAAACCCTGGGGTCCTGCTTTTACAGGACGCTTCCGTCCCAGTTCCTCCCGCTCTTTTTAAAAAGGGCGGGAACTTTTCATCTCAAGTGGCTCTAGAACACCTAAGATTTATTGCTATTTGTTTCAAGCTCCCTAGTTGGTAGCTAGATCAGCGCCTGAGTAACTTAAAAAATTATAACAAAGTATGATTAAATATGCAAATATGCTTATCCACAAAAAAATAGCCTTATTTAAAAGGTCATTTGCAAAAGCTATATTCATTAAGTAACATAAGCTAAGCTAAAACTGAAAGATCGGAGGATCTATGACTTACTTTAAAGTAACTAAAACTGTCGCAAAGGTCAATCTTGGTGTGGGAATTTTTGAGGTTATTTTGGGTCTTTGGTCAAAAGGTCAACCCGTGATTTTTTTTGGCGCCATCTCGATTGCTTTGTCGGCGATAGCAATATGGGGCTTGAGCGGCCAAAAAGACCCGGATGCAAGGCCGGGCTATCGGCCATCAACCAGAGAGGATGCCGCAAGAGAAGGCCTGAAAGCAGACACGGTGAGAAACTTCCGACCTCCTAATAAGGAGTGAACAACTCTAATGCCATAAACCGCGGGGAAATTAAAATCCCCGTGTCGGAATTTTTTGGACCGGAAGTAGTTGTAAAAACCTGGATGCACAAAACTGATAACGGAGGGGAAATGCTTGGGATTGTAATTTTGTTTCTTTTATGGTCAAGCGGGGGAATTAGTGGTTTTACTGCAGTTGTCCTGGTTGTTGCCATTTTTCTTCTGAAGGGAGGACGCAAATGAACACTACGATACTGATTTCGGGAATCTTTCTTGCTGCTGTGGGCGTATACTACAAAGCGCCGCCTCTGGCAAAATCGGCAGCATTACTGGCAGGCGCGGTCATTATCCTGGCGCGGCTAATGACCATCCCGGCGCAAAAAGTGCGGACCGTCTACAAATGGCCGCCTTAACCAAAAAAATCCGCGGGGAAATTAAAATCCCCGCGGACCAATCTTTACCGGCGAATGATCGCCGGTTATTTTATTTTTTCTTATTTCACCCCTCCCTAGCCCCCAAGATCACCCCATCTCTGCCAAGCAGAAAGATGTGGGCCCCGATCAAGGGGAGGGGACTTAATATCTGTATGATCTATATTTATCAGCGTATCCGTGCTCAATTCACATCCACCATCAAAATTTCCGGCATTTGCTTAAGCTCTGCAATTAAATTGTTGGAAATTTCAATTTGGCTTTGGGTTTTTATTTTTTTTGCGTTTGGCCCGGTGCCAATGGAAAGGAAGACTTGGGCGTTACCTTTGTTAGTCTCAAAAATTTCTTTAATTTTATTTAACACTTCCATATTGGCTAAAGTTGCCATATGCAGCACAACCTGTTTGTTTTTTTGCATTTCATCTAACGCCATATTGTAGAGGTCGTCGGTCGGCAACTCTTTAATATCATCAGCAATCAGTTTGAATTCCTCGTCTTTATCGCTCAATCTGCCGGTGACCTGGACAATTTTGTCATCTGTTAACAACGGTAAAGTTTTTTCCATAATTTTTGGGAAAACCAAGACTTCAATATTACCCGTTAAATCTTCCAGGGTAAAAAATGCCATGGGGTCGTTCTTTTTAGTTAGAGTTCTTTTAAGCCTGGATATTATGCCGCCCATAACCACATTGTTGCCAAGCTCATTAAGCGACAGGCTTTTTACACTGCGCAGGGTTGAGAGCACTTTTTTATAGACATCCAAAGGATGGGCAGAGACATACATGCCTAAATGTTCTTTTTCCCACAAAAGCATTTCTTCTTTGGTCGCAGGGGTGGATTCTTTTAATTTTAGTTTGCCAATTTTTAAAGATGAGCCAAAAAGGGAGTTTTGTCCGCCGGCTGCGTCTTTAAAATGCTGCCTGACAAAATCCAGGACATCTTCGGTGTTATGGAGCATCTGTCCGCGCTCGCCAAAAGCATCCAATGCGCCGGCTTTGGCCAGAGCTTCCCAGGATTTTTTGTTTAAGTTTCTTGTGTAAGCACGGATTAAAAAGTCTTCTAAGGATATAAAATTAGATTCCGTCGATCGAATTTCTATTATTTTTGTAATTACATCAGAGCCCAAATTTTTTATGGCGTTGAGGCCGAACCTGATTGTGTTTTCATTCACAACTGTAAAATCTCCCAAACTTTCGTTGACGTCGGGCGGCAGGACTTTAATTCCCAGTTGAGTGCATTCTTCCACGGCTTCATAAATTTTATCTTCATCGCCCGACTCCGCGGTCATAAGGGCGGCCATAAATTCCACCGGATAATTTGCCTTCATATACGCGGTTTGGTAAGAGACAACCGAATAAGAAGCAGAGTGCGCTTTGTTAAAACCGTAAGCGGCAAAAGGCTCTATCCAGGTCCAGATTTGTTCGGCCTTAGCATGCGACCAGCCCGAGGTTTCCATACAGCCCTGGGTGAATTTAATTTTTTGCTTTGCCATTTCTTCGGGAATTTTTTTACCCACCGCTTTCCTGAATTTGTCCACTTCTTCCCAGGAGTAACCGGCGAGGTCGTGCGCAATGGTCAGCAAGTCATCCTGGTAAACCAAAATCCCGTAAGTGCGGTGTAAAATTTTCTCTAAGGCCGGGTCAAAATATTTTATAAGTTTTGGATTATGTTTTCTGGAAATGTAATCGGGAATAAATTGCATAGGGCCCGGGCGGTACAGGGCTATCATGGCCATAATGTCAAAAATGCTGCTGGGCTTAAGGTCTCTTAAATAGCGGGTCATTCCGGAGGAGCCTAACTGGAAGACGCCAAAAGTTAGACCTTTAGAAAGCATTTCAAAAGTTTTTTGGTCGGGGTGGGGGAGGTTGTAAATATCAATTTTAGTGCCGTGCCTTTTTTCCACTAAGCGCACCGCTTCTTCAAGAATGCTTAAATTGCGGATGCCCAAAAGGTCCAGCTTAACCACGCCAATGGCTTTGCCGTTGGCATTAACATCGAGAGCGTACATATCGTACTGCGTAATAATGCGCTCGCCGTCGGGTTCCTTTTGCAGCGGCATATAATCTGTTAACGCGGTTGGGGTAATAACAATGCCGGCCGCGTGCATAGAAGCGTGGCGCGCGCAGCCTTCCAGTTTTTTGGCAATGTCGAGCATATGGCGGGTTTCGGGATCGCGTTCATAAACTTCCTTAAGCTCCGGGGATTTTTCCAAAGCTTTTTCGTAAGTCATATCAAAACCCTGTTTGCCAAACGGGATCATTTTGGCAATTTGGTCACACTTGCTGTAAGGCACGCCAAGCGCCCTGCCAACATCGCGTATGGCCGCCCTGGCTTTCATGGTCCCAAAAGTAATTATTTGGGCAACTTTATCACGTCCGTATTTTTCGGTAATGTAGTTAATTACCTCGTCACGCCTGTTGTCGGCAATGTCCAAATCTATATCCGGCGGGGTGGGGCGATGCATAGTTAAAAAGCGTTCAAACGGTAATTCATAGTAGAGCGGGTCTACGTTGGTAATGCCTAAAATGCGCCCGACTATTGAGCCTGCCGCAGATCCTCTGGTATTGGTAATTGCCCCAATTTTATGCGCGCCGGCTACTACATCCGCGACCATTAAAAAGTAAGTGTCAAAATCCTTTTTGCAAATAATATTTAGCTCGTAGTCTATCCTTTCCAAAATTTCGGCTGGCAATTCGCCATTTTTTCCGTAAAGGGGAATGGCCTTTTCGTAAGTAGTCTTTTTTAAATAGTCGGCTGTGCTCAGGCCGTCCGGGGTTTGGACCTGTGGAAAGTAGCGCTGGTCAATGGCAATTTCCAAATTGCACATATCCGCCACTAGTTTGGTATTTTCCACGGCCTCGGGGATATCGTAAAAAAGTTCGTGCATTTTTTCGGGGGACTTTAAGGACAAGTCATGGCTGCGCATGTCCAGCCTGTCAGTTTCGGTAACAGTTCGCCCGGTGCCAATGCAAACCATTACGTCCTGGGCTTCGCTGTCTTCCGGGTAGGCGTAATGGCAGTCAGCTGTGGCGACAACTTTTAAATTATTTTCTTTGGCCAGCGAAATGAGTTTTTGGTTTAACTCTTCTTCCTTTGGGTCTTTTGCCTTATGGTTTCTTTGGATTTCAATAAACAGCCTGTCTGGCCCGAAAATATCCAAATATTTTTGTAAAACTTTTTTGGTTTCTTCGGCTGACTTGCCCGTTAACGCGCGCGCAATTTCTCCGCGCTGGCAGCCCGAGAGACAAACTAATCCTTCCGAATGTTTTTTTAGCAACTCCAAATCGATCCTGGGTTTATAATAAAAACCTTCTAAGTGAGCCAGCGTGGTCAGTTGGATTAAATTTTTGTAACCTTGGTCGTTTTGCGCGAGTAAAATTAAATGGTGGTAGTCGGCATCTACCTTGCCCTCTTTTTCATGCATGCTCCTGGGCGCAATGTAAGCCTCAACCCCAATAATTGGTTTTACTCCGGCTTCTTTGCATTTGTTGTAGAACTCAATTACGCCGTACATAGTTCCGTGGTCGGTAATGGCAAGGGAATCCATACCCAAAGCCTTGGCGGTTTCCACCAAAGGTTCTATTTGGCATAAGCCGTCAAGCAGGGAATAGTGGGAGTGGCAATGTAAATGGGTAAAATTCATAAGCGTTTTAGCTTTAGCAGCATACCAAAATTCCACCATCTTTGCTATAATAATTTTAAGGATCAAAATCCAAGATTCCACTTTTGGTACTTGGTATTTGACCCCTTGATGTTTAGTACTTTTATGGCTTTTTTAAAAGAAAAAATTGAAATCGGAATAGAGCAAGCCGAGCTTAATGCGCAAAATACTTTTTTGGGGTTTTCCAAAGGCGTAAAGCTGTATATTGTTATTATGGCAATTACCATAATCCCGGTTTATTTTGTTAGCAAAATTGCGGCAGAGAAAATTTGGCTCGCTAAAAATTCAGCTAACGCCATTGCGGCCAAAGCCAGTTTTGTTAACGCGCTGGCCCCGCAAATTTCTGAAGTGAATGTTTTAAATATTGGCAATGGGTTTTATGCGGCAGTTGTGGAAATTCGCAATAAAAATTTTGATTTGTCTTTTCATAACACCGCTTACAAGTTTACATTTTACAATTCAGCCCAACAGCAGGTTTACGAGTCTTCCGGCACAACTTTCCTATTGCCCAGCCAGCTATTGCCCAGCCAGGCAAAGTATGTGGCTCTGGCGCGTTTCCCTTCCCAAGAACCTGTGGCTTTTGCTGAATTTAAATTAGAAGACAACATCCGTTGGCAAAAGAGGCTGGCAATTGAAGATATAAAAATTGTGAGCCCAAAGCCCCGGTATTTTGAGCAGCTAAGTCCGCCCGCTTTTGTAGCCGAGGGCGATTTTGTAAACGAGAGTTCCTATTATTTAAGGCAGGTAAGGTTAATTTTCCTGGTCAGGGATTTTAACGACAAAATTATTGCTATGGACCAAAGGGACGAGGGTAATGTGAGGCCTTCACAGCGCAGGGCTTACAAGCAAATATGGCCAAACTTGTCGGGCAATTTAGTTAAGTCGGTGGAAGTTTTTGTCGAAACCAACCCGTTTGACCCGAATAACCTGCAGACGCAATAAGCTAAGCATAAAATTTTGTTTTCTTCTTTTTTCAGGCGTTTTAAATATTTCGATGTACCCCTGTTGGTAGCCACGTTAATCCTTTCGGCCGTGGGTCTGGCAATTTTGTATGCCACCACTTTGTCAGACTTAAACCTAAGGATTTTTTACCGCCAACTGGTTTTTTTTGCTGTTGGCCTTACAGCTTTCTTTTTTTTAAGCGTATTTAATTACAGGGCGCTGGCTAAAACCAACCGCTTCATTTATTTAATTTTGGTAGGCTCGCTTGTTTATTTGGTTTTTTTTGGCCCGTTTATCCGCGGCAGCCAGCGTTGGATAGACTTTTCCTTTTTTCGTTTCCAACCGGCCGAGTTTATTAAAGTGGCGGTCATACTGGGGATGTCGCGGTTGTTGTACTTAAAAGGCGGGCAAATAAATTCCTGGAGGACTATTTTACAAACTATAATTTACGTCGGCCTGCCGGCCGGGCTTATTCTTTTGCAGCCGGACTTGGGTTCAGCGGCAATAATTGTAAGCCTGTGGGCCGGCATTATTCTTTTAAGCACAATCCAAAAAAAGTTTTTGGCCGTGCTTTTTTTTATTTTTCTTGCCTGCGCAGGGGTGGGTTGGAAATTTGTGTTAAGGGATTTCCAAAAAGACAGGATTTTGGTTTTTTTAAACCCTGAATTAGATCCAAAAGGCCGGGGTTACAACGTTAAGCAGGCAACTATAGCCGTAGGCAGCGGCCAGTTGTGGGGCAGGGGCCTGGGCAAAGGTGTGCAAAGCCAAAGAAAATTTTTACCGGAGAGGCAGACTGACTTTATTTTTGCCGCAGGCAGTGAAGAAATAGGCTTTTTAGGTTCTTTTGGCCTTATTATTTTGTATTTTTATTTAATAATGCGCATTTACAAGGTAATGATTAAAGCCAAAGACGACCTGGGTATGTATATTGCCGGCGGTGCTATGTTTTTTTTCTTTTTTCATGTGGTTGTAAATATCGGCATGAATATAGGGCTTTTGCCCGTAACCGGAATCCCTTTGCCCCTGGCTTCGGCCGGCGGCAGCTCTTTAATTGCCAGCTTAATTTTGCTCGGAATTGTGCAAAATATAAGCATCCAGTCAAAAGTTTTACGCTTTTAAAACTAAGGTGTATAATTAAAGTAGATATTTTCGGGCAGCCCATCCGTTTTAAATATTAAGGAGCATGCTTTATGAAAAACGATATGTCCCGCGGAGGCGGATCCCTGCCTGACGGCAGGCAGGCGCCTTTTAGCGGAAAAAACTTCGATTTAAAAAAAGTTATAGAATGGTTAGGGTTTATTTTGCGCTGCCCAATTTGCGGCCATAAGTATAACCTGGATAAAAGCCGTGTGGTGGACAGCCAGCAGGACGAAGCTTACAACGAAGCCTGGGTCTTGATACATTCTGACTGCAACAAGTGCAAAAGTTCGGTAATGTTTAATGTAGAAATAAAAGGCCCGGAAGTTTTTTCTGTAGGCATGGTAACTGACCTTACCGGAATAGACAGCCAAAAATTTAACCGCCTTGGCCCGATTAAAGCCGACGACATTATTGGCATCCATAAAGAGCTAAGAAATTTTACCGGAGATTTTGTGCGCGGGTTTGCAAAGAAGTAATAAATATAAAGCAAATGTTTAAGGAACACACATTTGGCGGTTCCTTAATGATAAATTAATTGTAGCATT
>DAIMCS010000008.1:0-12385 GCA_036726225.1 Patescibacteria group bacterium
ATACTAAAGTCTTGGGCTAAAGCCCAGAGTTTTACTCTCGGTGTAGACAATAAAAGCCCTTGCTCTAGCAAGGGCTTTTATTTACTTTGCGGTAGAAGTTGTTGGTTTGGCATCTGTGGCTACCGGAGGGGTAGTAGGTGTAGTAGGTTTTGTATCGTCACTCATAAATTTCCTTTCGCTGTACGCCAAGCTTTGGGATACAGAATAATTATTTAACACTTCTTAAGCATAGGTCCTATTGCTACTCCTGTATATAGCAAAAGGTGTGCATTACAACATTAAACCTGCGCTTAAGCCTTAAGAAATGTTTACTGGCGGAGTTAAGTGGTTAATTAACTATTTAATGACTGAATTTACATGAAATAGGTGCCAAAAGGTGATAACAAGTGCATAACTTTTGTTTTTGCTATATACAGAGCCGGGAATAGGGAGTAATGTTAACTTGTAAGATAAATTATTAATTAAATAATTATTTAAATGAAAATGCAGGATCTTACAGACAAGCAAATAATCAAAATCCGCAAAGGCCTTAACGGCGCGCAGCAGCAGGCAATTTTTAAAATACTGGCCGACGCTAATCGTTATAACATTTTCCAAATATTGAGTAAACATCCCAAGCTGATTGTTGGGGATATTGCAAAAATTTTAGACATCTCCACGCCTTTGGCGTCGCAGCATCTTAAAATTTTAGAACAGGGCGGCATTCTGGAAAAAGAAAAACTGGGGCAAAAGGCTTATTTAAAACTTAGGGAAGATAACCGGATTGCCCAAACTATAATTAAGCAGATTATTTAAAAAAAGATTAGACAACTAATTAAAGGTCGGAAAAAACTTAATTAACATAGAAAAAATATATGGAAAATCAGATAAAAGATTCTTATAACTCATCCAGCACCAAGCCAATATACCGCGGCACGCAAATTGTTTGGTACATTCTTGGGCTTTTAGAAGTAATACTTGCTTTCCGCTTTGTGCTCAAATTGCTTGGCGCTAACGCCGGCGCCGGTTTTACCAGTTTTATTTACGGTATTACCCACCCGTTTGCGTCCCCGTTTTTGAATGTATTTAAAATTAGCAAAGTAGAAGGCAGCATATTTGAATGGACAACTCTTTTAGCCATGCTGGTTTATTGGCTGGTTGCTGTGGCAATTGTAAAGCTGTTCTTAATGGGCAAAACCGTCTCCATTCCGGAAGCCGCGGTAAAGCTGGATAATCAGGACCAGTAATAATTTTTTCCTGGAGATTAAAATTTATGATTATCGGACTTGTTATAGTCTTCGGCGCGGTTGTTGGGCTTATTTGTTTCTACATAAAAGGCTCTGGCCTTGGTTTGGTCTGGGATATAATGTTTGGGATTGCCGGCTATGTCATTGCCAGCTCTATTATGACCGGCGCATACGTAATAAACAGCTTAGGCAAAGAAAATATAATTGGGTTTAATTGGTATAGTATGGGCATAGGCATAAGCGGGTCGGTTATAATGATTTTAGGAGCATGGCTTTATAACAGGCCTAATCCAATTAGCAAGATAGGTTTCATGTTGGTAACAATTAAATAATAAAAATTTATGGGCATAATACTCTGGATAATTTTTGGAGCTTTAGTAGGATGGCTTGCTTCTATTATAATGAAAACAGACGCACAGCAAGGCAGCTTGCTTAACATTGTTGTAGGCATTGTCGGCGCGGTTTTAGGCGGTTGGATTATGAATTTACTGGGTAAAGGCGGCGTAAGCGGCTTTAACATTTATAGTTTTGTTGTCGCGCTACTTGGGGCAGTAGTCCTTATTTGGATTGTAAAAGCACTGCGGCGTTAAACATAATTGCTGGAAATGGGGACATAACCCATTTATTTAATAAAAACTCCCGGGCTTTATGCGCGGGAGTTTTTATTAAATATTGGATAAATTAAAATTTACATTTCAGAATCATTTTCGCTTTGATCCTGCTTGCGCCCGGCTTCGCGGGTGTTTTGATCATTTTGTGTATCGGCCATAATATTCACCTCCCTCAATAATTTTTGTATTATTAAAACATTCGACCTTTTTGGTCACTGTTTACAAAATCGCTTAAGCCCACAAACAGTTTCAATATTTTTGTTTAGCTTATTTGAGGCAAAAAAAATTTATTTGCCTTTAACTCCCCACTTTTGGCCAAAAAACTCTTGAAAACATTTTAAACCGCTGCTAAACTAAGGCTGCATAATGATAAAAAATAAGAATGAAAATTTTTAAATTTATCCGCTTAGCGCTAATACCAGTAGCGCTTGGCGGATTATTTTTACCATCAAAACCAAATACCCAATTAGCAAGCAGTATTTCTGCTAAGGCCGAAAGTCTAAACGAACTTAGTCTTGAAAATTTGCCAGAGGCAAATTTAATCCCGGAGAAAATTGAACCAAAAGCCGCAGTCAAACCAAACGCAGTGAGCGATGTGGTAACTAAATCAGCCGCCCCCAAAACCGCAGGGAGGCGCATTGAAATTCCGGCAATTTCCATTAACGCGCCAATTGTTACTGTTGGCCTTGAAAAAAACAGGGAACTGCATGTACCTGCAAATTCCACCCAAGCCGGCTGGTACAAACACAGCCCAATACCCGGACAAATTGGCCCTTCTATAATTACCGCGCATTTAGACTTTGGCGCAAACTTTACTCCGGGAGTTTTTTACAACTTAAATAAAATACAGCTCGGGGATGAAATAAAAATTACTAACGCAGACGGGTCAGTGGCAGTCTTTAGCGTTACCCAAACTAAAGTCGTACCCCAAAATGACTTCCCCACTCAATTAGTTTATGGCAAAACTCCCGACGCGCAACTAAGGCTTATTACCTGCGCCGGTAAATACGACCCAAAAACCGGCCGCTACACTCACGACTTGGTGGTATTTGCCAAACTCAAGCAAATTCTTGCAGTCGCCCATTAGTCCAAAATAAAATATTTTATGCCGTCGTCGTTTCGGTGGCGGTTTTTTAATTTGTAAAAAGAGGGTGGTTATTAGTTATTTTCTGCAAAATTATTAGAAACGCCTGCGGAGATAAGCCGATGAATATATTAAAGGTCGTTAAATTTAAGCAACAATTTTAAAAAACGCTTATGAAAATCACTATAAATAAATTCATTAAGTCTCTAATGGTCTTGGCTGTAGCTTTGTTGCCCCTGGCGGGCTCTGCCCTCTTTTTGGGCGCTAACATGTCCGTGACTCCCGGCTCCCCTCAAACCGGCAGCACAGTAACTGTTGCCGGCAGCTGTGGCACAGCAGGCTTCGATAGCAGTGTAAGCTTCTCCCTGCTTCGCGGCGGCATTACTTTAAACATCCCGGGCAGTGCTTCCACCAATAGCAGTGGCGGCTTTAACACCACACTGACTATTCCTGCCAGTTATGGCAGCGGGCAGGCCACCTTGGTAGCCACCTGCACCCGAAGCGGTGACACACTTAGTTCCGGCGAGCTGGCTATTTCAGCGCCGCCAGGCACTCAAATATCCTTAATTAGCCCGGGCACAGCCGCCATTGGCAGCACCATAACCGTGGTGGGGACCTGTCCGGCAGTAACCAACACGGGCAATGCCAGCTTTAGCCTGGCTCAATCTTCTGTTATTAGGCTCTTGCCGGCAGTCGGCACAGCTATTGCCACAGACGGCAGCTTTAGGGCAGATGTAGGTTTGGTCGCAAGCAGCATCAGCTCCCCGGGCCAAGCCATACTATTTGTGACTTGCCCTGACAACAGCACTGCAAGTGCAAACATTACCTTGCTTGCGGCACCGGGCACAGCACCGGTTACCCCAACACCCACTCCTACAGCTCCTGTGGATACGGAGGACACAACACCGGTCGGCGGCGTAGCAGCGGGCCAGGGTCCTTTGGCTTTGCAGCTCGCAGCTGTTATCTTGGCTCTGGCAGGCTTTGGGCTTACAGCATCGCTCTTACGTTTTAAACGCCTATGAACTCAAGCTCATTTGCTCAACCTACCAAAACCTACGGCAAACATCATAGCGGATCTGCTATGATGTTTGCTTGGAGCCGGCTAATTGCTTTAGCGGGTTTTTTAATATTAATTACCGGGATAATTTTTTGGTACGGCAACCATAGTTCAAAAAATTACTACAGCGCAATTCTTAACTTCCCGGAAAAATCTAAAACACAAGTCACTTTGTCCGCAAAACCCGTGAGCATAAGCATCCCGGCTATTTCAGTTAATGCTCCGGTTGTAAATTTAGGTTTAAACAAAGACCGCACATTAGCGCTGCCAAAAAATGCCGGAGATGTCGGCTGGTATGAAAAAAGCGTTTCGCCCGGACAAGCCGGAGCATCGGTCTTGGTTGGGCATTTGGACTGGTGGACCGGGAAAAAAGCAATTTTTTATAATTTAAAAAAACTTAAAGCAGGAGACGAAATTTTAATTACAAAAGACGACGGCTCATTAGTAACTTTTAAAGTAGACAGCCTTACACTTTATTCGCAAAACGCTTTCCCAACAAATGAAGTTTACGGGAAAATTGACTATCCCGGTTTAAGGCTTATTACCTGCGCGGGTAAATTTAATGTGTTTACCCAAAGGTATTCTCAAAATTTAGTGGTTTTTGCAACACTCAAGTAAAAAGTTGAAACAAAGTTTTTTTTAAGTTAGAATTTGCTTATGCCAAGCAAATTCGAAATTTTACGGCAACCCGACAAGGAAGCCGCCGCCGCTGAAGCCGGTGAATATTTAAACTCCCTGCTATTGGAAAACAAAGCCCAGCCGGCTTTGCTGTTGGTTTCCGCGGGTTCTTCGTTAGCGCTCTTAAATTTTGTGGGTTTTAATGTTTTAGGGCCTAATTTAACAGTTTGCGTTATAGATGAGCGTTTTTCAACAGACCCGGCCACAAACAATTTTGCGCAGCTGCAAAAAACCGATTTTTACAAAGACGCGCTGGACTCTGACGTCAGCTTTTTTGGCACTTTACCCAGGCCCGAAGACACTGCCGAAAGTCTGGCCAACAGATGGGAACACAACTTGCGCAAATGGCGCACGGAAAATCCCTTCGGTAAAATTTTTGCCACCTTAGGCATGGGCCCGGACGGCCATACCGCAGGTATTTTCCCTTTTGCCGACGATGCCAACGAATTCCATAAACTATTCGAGGGCCAAGCCTGGATAAGGGCCTATAGCGTAAACGATAAAAATATCCATAAAGAAAGAATAACTGCGACTCTTACTTTTTTTAAGGAAATAGATGCGGCCTTAGGTTTTATTTCCGGTAATGAAAAAGCATCAAGATTCGACAGGCTAATAAAAAAGCAGGGAGAAGTTTTTGAGCTCCCGGCTTTGGCCTGGCACAGAATTCCCAGCGTAAAACTTTTTACTAATTTACAATAGCACTGGAGGATTCCCCTCTGTCAGAGGGGAATCCTCTTTTTATAGCAACCCTAAGGCAGAAAGCAACAAAGCGGCCCGAACGTAAAGGCCGTTTTTTGCTTGGCGAAAATACGCAGCTCGTGGATCTGAATCTACTACCGGATCAATTTCATAAATCCTTGGCATAACATGTAAAATAGCTGACTTTGTTTTCATTTTAGAAAGAGTCTGGGTGTCTACAAAAAAACTTTTTTTCAAACGTTCATATTCTGCTTCATCATTAAACCTTTCTTTAAATACCCGCGTCACATACAAAACATCAATTTCCGGCAAAATTGAATCTAAAGAAGACAGTTCTTGAAATTTTATTTTAGCAGATTGTAGTTCATCCTTATACTCTTTTGGTAGCTTTAATTCTTCCGGGCCAATTAAATATAGCTCAACGTTTGGAAATTGGCTAAACATGGGCACCAAGGAATGGATATTGCGCTGAAATCTAAAGTCTGACAGAAAAGCAATTTTAAGCCCGGAAATGGTACCCAATTCTTTTTGAATTGTATATAGGTCATAAAGAGCCTGCGTAGGGTGTTCTAAAAAACCATCCCCTGCATTAATTACTGGAACTGCCGATACAGATGCAGCCAACTGTGAGGATCCGTTTTCCGGATGGCGCAAAACTAAAGCGTCGCAATAGCCTGAAATAACTTTTATAGCATCGGACAGGCTCTCCCCTTTTGAGGCCGATGATGTCTTAGGGTCAGCTACCGATATAACCCCGGCTCCAAGTTTAATTGCCGCCGATTCAAACGAAAGCCTTGTACGGGTGCTGGTTTCGTAAAATACAGTGGCAATTACTTTGCCATTCAAAAGTTTGGGCATTCCCCCGCTCATGTCCGCCTTTTCTAGTTCGACTGCTTTAGCAAAAATTTTATCTAAAAGATTTTTGTCTGCGAATTGTTTACCGTTTAAAATGTGGTTCATGGGGGGGTTTTATAAATTATAGATTCCGGAGCCCGAATTTACTTCGGGCGAAGGAATAACTTCTCCGAAAAAGATAGGATTTGGCCGAAGGCCAAATGTTTGGAAAGAAAAAACCGGTAGGTTTTGTCTTTCCAATTAATATTAATCTTTTAAATACTCTCTATAAGACTTTATTTCTAAATCTTCAAGTTTATGGTTGCCTAAAGCTTTTACAAAGGCCCTGGCTAAGTGCAGGTCGGTAAAAAGCGGGATTTGGTTGTCTACAGTTGCCCTGCGTATACGGAAACCGTCGGTTATGCGCCGCTTTACCAGCTGTTCATCTACCCGGGTATTTTGGCTTAAGTTTACAACAAAAGCAACCTGTTTGCTTTCAATTACGTCCAAAAAGTTTGGGCTGCCTTCCGAAGCTTTTTTTACTTTGTGGCAAACAATGCCCTGTTTTTGCAAAAACTCCGCCGTGGTGTCGGTAGCAAAAATTTTATAGCCCAAACGCACTAAAATGGTTGCCGCCTCCACAAATTTGCCTTTGTTAATTTCGCCGCCCAAAGAAAGCAAAACTTCTTTTTTGTTAAAATCAAAAGTGTTTGCCGAAAGTATGGATTTAAGCAACGCTTCGTCGTAAGTTTTCCCAAAAGCCGCAACCTCGCCGGTAGAAGCCATTTCAACTCTAAGCACCGGGTCAGCCCCACTAAGCCTTGCGAAAGAAAATTGCGGTGATTTTACTACTACCGCTGACGGGTATTCGTAGGTTTGGACTTTGCCTTTGCCCAAAAACGCGTCTACGGCAAGCTCCGGTAAATTTATATCCATAGCTTTGGAAAGCAGCGGGAAAGTTCGGCTGGCGCGCAAATTAATTTCTATTACAAACGGCCGGTTGTCCTTTACCAAAAATTGGATGTTGAAAGGACCGGTAATTTTCAGCTCCTCGGCTAATTTTTTGGAAATAACCCTTAGTTGCTGCTCGGTTGAACGGTAAACCCTTTGGGTTGGGTAAACTATGGTGGCATCGCCACTGTGCACACCCGCATTTTCCACATGCTCGGAAATTGCGTAAATTAATATTTTGCCCGCTTGAGCCACTGCATCAAATTCCAGCTCCTTGGCGTTTTCCATAAATTTAGAGATGGTAACTGGATACTCAGGAGAGAGAACGGCGGCTTTAGAAACAAAATCTTTAAGCTGGCCGGGAGTATAGCAAACGCTCATGGCGCTGCCCGAAAGCACATAAGAAGGACGAACTAAAACCGGGTAGCCGACTTTGCCTGCGAACTTTTCAGCTGACTCTATGCTGGTAAAACTCTGCCAGTTGGGCTGTAAAATTTTAAGTTTATCCAGGAGTTCAGAAAATTTATTTCTGTCTTCGGCCCTGTCTATATTCGAAGCCTTGGTGCCTAAAATATTAAAACCTGCGCGCGACAGCTTTTTAGCCAGGTTGTTTGGCCGCTGTCCGCCCACGGAAATAATAAGCCCCCGGGCTTTTTCAAATTCATAAATGTCGGCCACGGTTTCAAAAGACAAATTTTCAAAATATAAACGGTCGGACATATCGTAGTCCGTAGACACAGTCTCGGGGTTGCAATTAATGATTATGGATTTTTTCTTATGACGCTTAAGCGCCATTGCCGCGTGCACGCACGACCAGTCAAATTCCACCGATGAGCCTATGTGATAAGGGCCGCTGCCTAAAACCGCCACTGCCTGTTTGCCTAAAGGCTTAACGTCGTTATGGCCCCCGTGGTAAGTTAAATATAAATAATTGGTTTGCGCCGGAACTTCACCTGCAAGCGTGTCTATTTGGAAAATAGAAGGAGAAATCCTGTGTGCCTTACGCATAGCGCGGATCTCTATCTCGCTTTTGCGGCAAAGTTTGCCAATTTTTTTGTCGGAAAACCCTAATTGTTTTAATTTTAAAAGTTCTGCTTTTTCAATTTCCGCGTGTTTCCGCGTTCGCGTTTTACTCCGCGTGTTTGTGCGATGTACAAACTCTTTTTCTGCTTTAACTATATTTTCAATCCTGTACAAAAACCACGGGTCAATGCCGGTTAATTTGTAAACGGCATCCACAGACATACCCAGCCTAAAAGCTGCGGCAACCGCAAATACGCGCTTGGGTGTGGGAACCTTTAAAAATTCCTTAATTTGGTTTGCGTCTTCAAATCCGTTATCCGTAACGCTTTCACTTTGGCCCGACTGCATTCTTACCGCTTTTTGCACAGCTTCTTCAAAACTTCTGCCAATAGCCATAACTTCCCCAACCGACTTCATAGCGCTGCCAATTTGTTCAACCGCGCCTTTAAATTTTTCCAAATCCCAACGCGGCATTTTTACTACGACATAATCCAGCGCCGGTTCAAAGAAGCTTTGTGTAACTTGAGTAATTTTATTTTTTACTTCCAAAAGGCTTTTTCCTAATGCCAATTTTGCCGCCACATAAGCAAGCGGATAGCCGGTAGCTTTGGAAGCCAAAGCCGATGATCTGGACAATCTTGCATTAACTTCAATAACATAATAATCAAGCCCACCCCCCCTCCTAGCCTCCCCCACAAGGGGGGAGGAATGCTTATTTTTCCCTCCCCCTCTGTGGGGAGGGTTAGGGAGGGGGTTAAGTGCAAATTGGACGTTACACTCACCCACTATCTTAAGGCTTTGAACGATTTTGATTGATGCTTCACGAAGCCCATGGTATTCCTCATTCGTTAAAGTCTGGCTTGGCGCAATGACTATGGAATCGCCGGTATGAATGCCCAGCGGGTCAAAATTTTCCATATTGCAAACCGTGACTGTATTGCCAAAGCGGTCTCTTACCACTTCGTATTCTATTTCTTTAAAATGATGTAAATATTTTTCTATTAGCACTTGAGGCGAAATAGCCAGCGCGCCTTCAACTATTTCTTTAAGCTCTTTGCTGTTATGCGCAACGCCCGACTTCTGTCCGCCCAAAGCATAAGCTGCCCTTACCATAACCGGAAAACCAATTTTACCCGCAACTTTTTTTGCCTGACCGAGATTGGTTGCGCTGCCGGAGGGAGGTACCGGAATATTTATAGATTTTAAATGGTCGGCAAACAGCTGCCTGTCTTCTGTAAGTTCTATAGATTTCACAGGGCTGCCTAAAACTTCCACCCCGTATTTTTTTAAAATGCCTTTTTGCTGCAATTTAAGGCCGCAATTAAGGGCGGTTTGGCCGCCAAAAGAAATCATTATACCGTCCGGCTTTTCTTTTTTTATTACCTGGCCTACAAAATAGTCGTTCACCGGCAAAAAATAAACTTCGTCCGCCAAAAACTTGGAAGTTTGAATGGTGGCAATGTTGGGGTTAACCAAAACAGTCTTTATCCCCTCTTCCTTCAAAGCCTTAATCGCCTGGCTGCCGGAATAATCAAACTCCCCGGCCTCACCAATCTTAAGTGCGCCGGAGCCAAGAACTAAAACTTTTTTATACTTTTTATTAACCATATTATTGTCATTCCGAGCGAGTCCCGCCATCGGCGGGACGAGTCGAGGAATCTAAATTAGTTCCCATTTTATGCTTAGATCTTCCCATTTTGGATTCATTCTGTTAATTAAAAATTCTTTCTTTTCTCTTCTCCATCTCTTTAGCTGCTTCTCCCGGCTTATAGCAGATATTACATCAGGAGTTTCTTCAAAAAAAATCAATTTATGACATTTATATTTTTTGGTAAAACCTTCGATTAAATTATTTTTGTGCTGATAAACCCTTTTAACTAAATTATCCGTGACTCCTATATATAAAACTCCGCTGTCGCTTGCCATCATATAAACGAAATATTGCTTAGTTCTCATATTTTAGATCCCTCCACTCCTCACTTCGTTCGTCGGTCGGGATGACAGAAAAAAGAAAAAGGAGGCTGGTCGGGATTACAGGATCGAATGGTAGAATCATATTTTTGCCCTTTTTAAAAACTCATCAAAAACCCAGTCAGTATCGCTTGGCCCGGGTGTGGCCTCGGGATGGAACTGCACGGACATAAAAGGCAAAGATTTATGGATAATGCCTTCGTTGGTGTTGTCGTTGGCGTTATAAAACCACTCTTTAAAGCCTTTGGGAATTTTTCCAACTGCAAAACCGTGGTTTTGTGTGGTGAGATAAGCTTTTTTGCTGCCGCTAATTACAGCCGGCTGGTTTTGGCCGCGATGCCCAAACTTTAACTTATAGGTTGTGCCCCCGGCTGCCAGGCTTAAAATTTGGTTGCCTAAACAAATTCCAAGCGTGGGAATTTTTTTAGCCATTATTTTTTTCACGTTTTCAATTGTCGCCACTGCCATTGTCGGGTCTCCCGGGCCGTTGGAAATTACCACTCCGGAAATTTTTTGCGAAAGTTTCAACGGATTAAAGTCCCAAGGTATGGCAATTACCCGCAGTCCTCGAGATGTTAATCGGCGAATGATATTGTCCTTGGCACCGCAATCTATTAAAGCCACGGTCTTTTGGCCCCCCTTTTTATTTTTTTTAGCGGGCCACCCCGACCTTGCGTCGGGGCTCCCTTGCCCATAAATCTTCGGTTTTTTTATAGAAACCTCGGCAACAAGGTTGCGCAAATTTGGGTCTTCAAAACCATCACTAACCCCATTCCCGCGAAGGCGGGAATCTATTTTATGGATCCCCACTTTCGTGGGGATGGTTTTTGTTGCTTTAAAAACCATTCTTCCCAGCATCACTCCATGGTTGCGAAGCTTTAATGTCAGACCCCTTGTATCTTTTATTTGTAACGCCGGTACTCCTTCTTTTTTTAGCCATTCTGACAATGTCTGTCTGGAAGAATTGTGGGAAGGTGTGGAGTTGTAATTGCAAACAATTAAACCGGTAATTTGTAACTTTTCCGATTCCCAGTACTTTTTGTCAGGCACCCCGTAGTTGCCTATGAGAGGGTAGGTGTAAACCAAAATCTGCCCACGGAAAGAAGGGTCGGTTAAGCTTTCAGGATAGCCCACCATTCCGGTGGCAAAAACTACTTCACCACTTACCGAAACATCGGCGCCAAAACTTTCGCCAATTAATTCTGTGCCGTCTTTTAAAATGAGTTTACCGGTCATAAAAAAACAACCCCACGGCCTAAGCGGCCGGGGGGTTTATGTATATTAAGTCGAAGCGATTTTTTTCGTAGGTCATTTGATATCCTATATAAATTAGCATAAAGTCGTAAATTGAGTCAAGCAAAATTGACCCTTAGAAAAAAGGCCGATTTTCGGCCTTTTTTGCTTGAACTTTATTATTTTAGTGCTGCCTCTATAGCTTCCTCAAACTTTGCAAAAGGTTGGGCGCCTACTAATTTTTGTCCGTTTATAAAAAAGCTGGGTGTGCCGGTTATGCCGCCTTTGGTGCCTTCTGAAAAGTCGCCCTTAACAATTTCCAAAGTAGCTTTGCTGTCTAAACATTGATCAAATTTGCTGCCCAAACCTAAAGTAGTTCCGTATTTTTTTAAATCGGCTAAAGCAAGGTTGGTGCCGTCGGGCTGCGCGTTGGCAAATAGTAAATCGTGGTACTCCCAAAACTTTCCTTCGATGTTGGCGCACTCAGCGGCAACGGAGGAAATTTCCGCGTTCACATGGAAGGACAAGGGATAATGCCTAAAAATATATTTGACCTTACCGGTTTCTATATATTTTTTTTCAATTTCAGGGAAAGTTTGGTTAAAAAAACTTTGGCAATACGGGCATTGGAAATCTGCAAACTCCACTATTGTAACTTTAGCATTTTTATTACCCAAAACCGGCTCTTGGTTTCTGCTTTTTATGCTAACCGGATCCGTAGCCTCACCTTTCACCTCGCCCGCTAAATTTGGGTTACTCACAAAAGATGAATTTTTTACAATACTGTAGCCGGAATACAAAATACTTCCGGAAATAAGCATTGCTCCGAAAATAATACTTGCGGCTATTTTTTTAAGACCGTCTGCGGGCTCAACAGCAGATTCTTTGGTTTCTATTACCTGGTCCGAATTTTCAGAAGTTTGTGATAAATTTGTTTCCATATATAAATGATGGTAACAAATTTTTTTTGTATTGTCTACTCCAGCACCCTAATTTGTATATAGGTGGATTGGGGAAG
>DAIMCS010000009.1:0-11296 GCA_036726225.1 Patescibacteria group bacterium
GCCCTGAAGGCGGTTTTGCATAATGCTCTGCACTTTCAGTGCAGAGTGGTTTACTATTTAACAGAAGCTACTAATTTGTCGAAAATTTGTGGGTGTTTGACTGCCAGTTCAGCAAGCATTTTTCTGTTAATACCAATGCCTTGCTTTTTCATAATGCCTGCAAACCTGCTCCAAGTAGTGCCGTTTTCTCTTAAAGCTGCATTTACTCGAATAAGCCAGAGTGCACGAAAGTCGCGCTTTCTGTTGCGGCGGTCTCTGTAAGCATAGGAATCAGCTTTTAAGAGGGCCTGCCTGGCATATACAAAATTAGTAGAGCGGCGGTTATCAAAACCTTTAGCTCTTTTAATTACATTTTTTCTGCGTTTGCTGGCGGCTACGCCTCGTTTTATCCTCATAAAATTAAGTAAAATTAATTAGAAATAAATAAGATTAAGTAAAATTAATAATTTTGTTCAATTTTACTTAATTTGTAAATTTTATTTAATTACTTGTATGGTATTACACTGGTTAACTTTTGGTGAACGCGGCCTAAATTTAAGTCGCGGCGTTTGTTCTTGGTAACTTTGCCGGAAGAACGGGAGTTAAAATGATCCTGGCCGGTTGCGCGGGCCATTAACTTGCCGCTGCCGGTTTTTCTTATTCTTTTAGCGGTTCCTTTGTGAGTTTTTACTTTAGGCATAAAATTATTTAAATGATTGATCATGATTGACCAAGATTGACATGATTGTCAGTATTCTTGTTCAGTCTTTTAATTCTTTTAAATCTTGACAATTTATTTATTTGCTTGGAGCTACAGTTACCGACCATGTTCCGCCCATTCTTTTCATTGGCACTTCTATGCGGTGGGGGGTGGTAAGCAGGGTGAGAAAAGTTTGTAGCTGGATTCGGCCCTGCTCGCCGTAAGCTTGCTCGCGGCCACGCATCCTTAGCTCAACTTTGACTAAATCTCCGTCCTGCAGGAATTCCATAACTTTGTTGGCCTTAATTTGCATATCGTGCTCTGAAATGCGCATAGACAGCCAAATGGTGTGGACTTCGGTCTTTTTTGCCTTCTTTTTCTGCTGCTGCTCCATCTTTTTCTGCTGGTATTTGTACTTGGCAAAATCTATTAGCTTTGCAACAGGCGGGTTGGCAACAGGCGAAACCTCAACCAAGTCCAGGCCGTGCTCAAGTGCCAGGCTTAAAGCTTCGGAAGTTTTCATTATTCCAATTTGCTCTCCTTCTTCGTTAATTACCCGCAAAGTTGGAGTTTTGATTTGGTGATTTATTCTTACTTTTAACACTTATGGATTTTAGTAGTTGATTTAATTTTGTTGCATTATTATATCTTAAAGCAGGGAATTTGTCCAGACGGCAATTTTTTTAAATATACGCTATGTTTTATGCTAGTACATTCTAATTTTTTGTTCCAATTCCTGTTCTACTAAGGCTTTTGGGCTTGCAAAAGCCAGACGGGTAAAAGATTTTAGAGTTTCAAAGTCACAGCTATCCTGGTTTTCAATTGGGGGGTAACTTGTGCCTGAAAAGGCGGGTGTGGTTTGCCCTTTAGACATAAGCTTAATATAGAAGCGAAATTTTTCTAAGCTGTTTAAATCTTCTTTGCTAAAGGGCGAAAATTCCTTGGCCAGCTTTTCAGCATCGTCTATACCTAAGGTAAAGGCTAAAAGCGTGCCCACGTTGCCTAAAATTGCGTCCTGTAAATTTTCCGGCAACTGGGAGAAGTACTGGTTGGTTAAATGCACGCCCAGTCCATATTTTCGGCTTTCGGAAAGCATACTGGCAAAAGTGTCTGTAGTCATATTTTGGAATTCGTCTACGTACAAATAAAACGGCGGGGAAGAGTTAGGGGGAAGGCTTGCCCTTTTTAGCACAGCCGCCTGTAGTTTAGAGACTAAAATTAATCCCAAAAATTTTGAATTCATTTCGCCAATTTTGCCTTTAGACAAATCTACCAGCAAGATTTTTTCACCGGACAAAATTTTGTCAAAGTCTATGCTGTTTTTTGTTTGTCCAATAATATTTCGGCATAGGGCGTTGTTTAAAAAGTGGCCGAATTTGGAAGTAAAATAATTTAGCATTTCTGACTTGTGGAAGTCAGCAGTTTTGGCCATTTGCCCGCTCCAAAATTCCTGGACTTGGTGGTCAGTTATGTGCCTGCGTTTTTGCAATTCGAAATTTTTGTCGGTAAACAGCTTGGGGATTTCTGCTAAACTGCCTCCGGTGGGCCCGGCCATAACTGTCAGGGCGGCATTTCTTAGCCAATGCTCAAATTGCGGGCCAATTATGCCCTGTCTGTCGGGGTCGAATAATTTGTAGAAAATTTCAATTAGTTCAGCAACCAAAAAATCCCTTTCTTTTTCGTTTTTAGCTTCGAGTAAGTTTAGCCCCATTGGATTTTCGGCATCTGAAGGGTCAAATAAAATTACGTCTTCAAGCCGGCCTTTAGGAATCCGTTTAAGCAGCCAGGCAATAGCTTCGCCGTGGGGATCAATAAAGCACATCCCTTTTAGGTTAATAATGTCCTGCAATGCCATATTGGCAAACAGGCTCGATTTCCCTGTGCCGGTTTTGCCTATCATATACATATGACGAAGACGGTCTTCATTTAAAAGCTGAATGGGAGTTGTTCGGCCTTGGAAGATATTTTGTCCAATATTTACATAATTCATTAAATAGAATTTAAAAATTAAGTAGAATTAAATAGTATTGAAATACAATTTTATTTAATCTTCTCTTTCTGATTTTTTATTGCCGAGTATTTCGAAGCAGTCATTATTGCAGTTAATTCCGAAGCTTCTTTTAATAAATCAGAAACCATTGCAAGTTTTGTAATATCCGCTTCAACTAATAATTCCAGCCAAAATTGGCTTTCATCCGCTTCTTCGGCAACCGTCCCTAGCTTATGAATGAAATCTTTACCAGATTTAGACCTGCATACTGCTCGGTAATTTGCAGCTACCGAAGTACCCGATCTTAATAATTGCTTGCCAATAATAATTCCAACAGTCCCAAGTTTTTCCAAATACTGGACTAATTTAATAATTCTTATTGCAAATTGTTTGGTGCGTTTTTGTAAATCTTCTGGCTTCATAAATTTTATTTAATTTTACTTAATCCTAGTTAATTTTAATTAATTCAGAAATTCTTGTTCAAAAAATCTCGGATCCAAAATAAATGTGAATTTAGAAAGTTGTCTTTGCCTACCTTTTTTTATATCCAAAATTTCCTTAAGGCGCGTTTCTTCCTTAAGGATTTTTTCTTCCATTAAGTAGTAAGCCTTAAGGCTAATTTGGTTTTTTATGGATTCTAAAAGCTGTTTACGGGAAGTTATAAGCTCACTAATTTGTTCTTCGCCAAAAGCGTTAAGCTTTACTAAAATTTCATTCGAAATTTTAGTTCCGCTATCCGTGGGTTGTAGTATTTCCGGGTTCATAAAGTTTAGCTATTTAATAGTTGCTGGGTTATTAAATTTTCACAAGTTTCTTCAATAAAACGTTTTACCGGCCTTGCGCCAAAACGGGGATCGTAGAGCTTTGCGACCTTTTGGGCTAAAATGTCAGTGCTAATATTAAATTTAATATTTTGTTCCCTAACCCTTTCTTCAATTTTGCTAATTTCCAAAAGCGCAATATTGGTTAAGTCCTGCAAAGACA
Source organism: Patescibacteria group bacterium (assembly GCA_036726225.1). Taxonomy (GTDB): domain Bacteria; phylum Patescibacteriota; class Doudnabacteria; order UBA920; family UBA920; genus PALSA-1336. The sequence goes on from DAIMCS010000009.1 coordinate 3,654, forward strand.
GCGGTTTGTAAATTAAGATTGCGTCAAAGCGGTTTAGGAATTCCATTCTAAATTGCTCAAGTAGTTTTGGCACGACAGTAGTCTTTAAGAAATTTTCTTCATGAATATCCCTGCCTTCCTCAAAACCTTGTAAAATTTCGCCCACCGCTAAGTTGGAAGTAGCCATAATAATACTTTGGGTTAAATCCACGGTTTTTCCGGCGGCAGAAGTAATTCTGCCGTCATCTAAAATTTGCAGGAAAATGTCAAAGACTTTGCTGTGCGCCTTTTCTATTTCATCTAACAGCAGCAAACTGTAAGGAAAATTTTCGAAATGGTTAGTTAACTGTCCGCCGGATTCAAAACCTACGTACCCGGCCGGGGAGCCTAACAGCCTTGAGGTAGCGTGGCTTTCGGCGAATTCCGACATATCTATTCTTAAAAAGTTGGAAGTTGAACCGTACAGCTCTTGAGCCAGGATTTTAGCGGTTTCAGTTTTGCCCACGCCTGAAGGGCCAAGCAGTAAAAAGGAACCTAACGGTTTAGTTTGGCTCCTAAGCCCTAAACGGGCCCTTTGTATTACAGAAACCATTTTGGAAATGGCGGGCAATTGCCCGACAATTTTAGATTGTAAAGTTTGGGGTAGGTTTTTTAGGAGGGTTTTGTCGTTTTCATTTAGGCGGCTGACAGGCACGCCTGTCTTTTCAGAGACAATCTTTTCCACCACCTCTTTGCTTAAAGCAGGGGAGAGTTTAGATTTGGCTTCTGCCGCGGCTTCGTCGAGCAGGCGGATAGAGCTTTTGGGCAATTGGCCCAGGGAAGGGAATTTTTGGCAAAGTTTTAGCACCAATTCCAATACCCCGGTTTCTATTTTCAAACCGGCATATAAATTGTCAGCGGCCCACTTTAAAATTTTAGTTTGCTGGTTTTGAGGCTGCACTTCCAGTTTTAAAGTTTCAAAATGGCTTAAGAAATGGCTTTTGTTTTGCTCAAGCCAGGAAAGTTCTTCCGGCTGCATGCTTAAAACAATGCTTATATCTTTTCTAAAGAAGAGCGGTTTTAACAGAGTATTCCAATTTTGCAAAGCGGCGGGGCTTTGGTAAATCATTTCTCCAAAGCTGTCCAGAATTAAAACGCAGTCTTCTAAAGAAGCAAAAGCATCCTGGTAAACAGAGAGAGAGCTTTGGGCTATTTGGCCAATTTTTTGAAGGCTAGAGCTGTCTAAAAGGGCAATTCTTTTGTCTGAGAAAATTTCAGAGCCGGCGGCTACTTTAGCCCAGGCGTAAATTAGCGCCGTCTTGCCGGATCCTGAAGGCGCGCTAATAATTGCGCTGTGTTGGATTTGGCGGGAAAGAATCCTGCTTACCCGGTCAATTTCTTTTTCAAAGCCAACAACCTCGGGTAATCGTTTTTGTGAGCTTTCGAGTTTTAAATCGAAGTATGAAATTTTTGTAAAATCACTCATAAGTTTTTATTGTTAGGCTGCTAATTTTAGGGCTGCAGGGATGTTGGCCGTAGTTTGGGTTAGTTTTGGGGCTGTTGAAGAAATTTGTGTGTTTTGAGTGTTGCTTTGTTGTCTTTCCATTCGGTTTTTGGCTTTTTGCAATTTTACTCTCCCGGCAGTGAGTTTTTGCGGAGTTGCCTTTACCGCCTTTCTCGTTAGGGGTCTGAATTTCTCTTTTATGGCGGAGCTTTGAGTTTCTATTGAAACAGGTTTAAGAGCGGTCGGTTCTTTTAGCTTGCTTAAAGCCGTAAGGATTTTTGTATTTAAAGGGCTTTCGGTTTGAGCGGGCGTGATTTTATGAATTACTGTCTTAACTGTCCTGGCCAGCCTTTGGACGCTGCTTATGTGCTTTACCAAACCTGCTGATTCTTGTTTTTTAGGCAGCGCCAGATTCTCTTTTTTTATGCTTACTTCTTTTGGGCTAATTTCGGTATTTAAAACTTCCTTGGCGGGTTGCATTATTTGCCTTACTGCTTTAATGGTTTGTTCGAGCTTGGCTGGAATTCTTATTCTGTCATTAGCTTCTTTCACCGGCAAAAGCTTAATATTTGTATAAGTTGCTTCTATAAAATTGGTTTTGGCTTTGCTAATTTGTAATTCAGCCGGTTTGGGAGGTATTTGCTCCAACTCTTGTTCAGCTTCAACTATTTCAGCAGGTTTTTGCGGTTCTATTCGGCTTGGCGCCTCTTTGCTAATACCAACATTTGCAATACCCTCTTTTATTATAGTTGGGGCGTCTGTGGGCAATATAATAGAGTACGTAATTTCACTAACCTCTGCTTTTGGTTCATCTTGCATTTGCTTAGCTTCCTTTTCAACCCCTGGCTTGACTGGTAAAGTTTCCATTGCCTTTTGAATAGCAATAGCTTTATCTTCAGTTTTGTCTAAATTTTTAGCTTGCGGCAAATTTGCCGGTTCTTCCTTCTCTTTAATATCCTCACTACTCTCCAAAACATCCTTGGCTTGTATATTGTCCTGTTCACTGCTGCTCTGTATTGCTACGCCTTCATTAGATATTGCATTATTGATTTCTGCTTTCAGATGGGTTTGATTAGCATCTTCCGTCCTTAAAGTTGTATAAGTTTCAAAAAAGTTTATTTCTTGAGTAGCAGGGGCCAAAACCACAGCCTGCTGTTCTTTGGCAGATGATTCCCGGGGCTCCCTTAAATTGGGTAGGGGAGCGGGGGTAATTACAGCAACTTCGGAATTTGTAGCCAAACTTATTCCCGTCTCGCTTTCCTTTTGGGCAATTACATAGTGCGCGCTAATAGAAGCTTCGAAAGCTCTACTTGCTACAACTGACAATTGAGTAGCGCTTTTTGGAATCCAGGCATTTAAAAAACTATCCTGGGGCGCATTCTCTTCTAATTGTAAATTGTCTGCAAAAGTTTCTGCTTCATCCGGAGTCGGCGTAAAAAGGTCCAACAAAGTTTTTTGCCTTAAAAGCTGTTCGGGTTCTTCCTGCTTTGGTTTTAATAAATTATTCCAAAAGTTTTGCCAGGCTGTTTTTCTTTGGGATTGGTTTTCCTCCCAGCCATCTTTTTTGGCGGGGACAAATTCAGAACCTTTTCTTATGGTGTTGTTTTGCTCCACAGAGTCGTCTGTATCCATCATTTCCTGCAGCCATGACTCTTTAGCAAAGGTATCTTCGAAGTTTTTTTTCGTTCCCTCAAAGTGATGCATTTCAATTACATCACCCTTGAGAATGTAAACCATAGCGTGAATTTTTTCCTCATACTTTTGCTTTGCTATTTCAGTCCCCGCATTTATTGAAGACGCTTCTTTTACGACTACAGCAAAACCTTTGGTTTGTAACTCACTAATTATTTCTTTGTGCTCACTTAAATCAGAATCGTTCTTTGAAATTTTTTGTTCAGTTTTATTAACTTCCCCCTCACCATTCTTTTCCATCCATTGGTCGCCCTCGAGTCTGTGTTCAATTATTTCTCCGCCTGCAAAAGCGCCCTCTGTAAAATTCTCACTTCCTTTAAAGTGGCTAATTGCTTCATCTGCGGAAGAAAAATTTGGAACCTCTGCTGACATAAAAATAATAAAACCGTCCCAAAGCAGGGGACGGTAAAGGTTTGTTTACTGTATCCTGCTCGGGAATTTATAAATTTATTTAGCGACCTGGCTACTTTGCAATTTGCAAAGATTACAGTTGCGGCACAGCGCCTGAATTTCCCGCAAAGCGGGATTACAGGACTTCCCTAAATAAGAGTTTCTGATTTTTAAAGTAATGCAATTCTAGCTCCTAGCTGGGGAGATGTCAACAAAAAGGTGAGTAAATTTGCTGAAAATTTTGTGGATAAGTCAAGCAAAAATGTCTCGGGTTATTAGGCGACATAGAATTTGTAAAAAAAGGATCAGATTTTCAAAAATGGTGCGTTTCACGTTTTAAATAAAAGGGAAATATAATTTTTATTTTGACTGTTAATACATAATAAAAAGTTTGTTCAATGAATTAAGCTTCGTTAAAAGAATGGAGTGCTTGCTAATTGCATTAACCTATCAAATTCTATTCTACTAATAAATCTTTTACATAAGGTTCATATGGGTTATCCGAGATTTATTTTAATAACATATTGGCTTTTAAAAAAAATTGTAGATTTTTTTCTGCATACTGCGTAAATAGTTGAAGAAAAATTAAATAGTTTAGAACAACCTAGCAGTGTAGATCAAGAACTAAAAAAATTTGGATGTTTCATTTGCAAAAGGCCAACAAACGAGAAATTTTTTTTTAATTTGTGAATTTTGTGTAAATTAAAATTTTGGCTGTTAAACATTTTAAATTTGAAGATGAATCTTTATCTATATTTGCAAAAAAAGTGTCTTAGGATGCATTTTAATGCTTAGAATGAAAAGCAATCAAAGCAAATTCAGTTCAAAAACTTTCTTTGATATTTTTTGTTTTTATGTTTTAAAAAATGAAACAAAATTTTTGCAAAATTTTTGCAAAATTTGTCCGAAAAGTCGCCAAAATCTATTGACCAACGGGCCCATAAATTTCTATAATTATATTAGATATCGTTTATCCGATATTCCCCAAAAAGACACAAAAATAAAACAAAAAAATGAGTTCCAAAATTAAAATCTCGGATCAAAAAAAAGAAAAGTTTTAGCTAAAAAGTGAACGAAAATCAAGACCAAAACTTCATATCACTAGCCGAGGCGAGCAAGCTTACAGGATACCACCAGGATTACCTGGGGTTTTTGTGTCGCAACGGGAAGTTGAAAGGTTTTAAAATTGGCAGGAATTGGGTGACTACAAAACCTAATTTGGACGAGTTTATTAAGAACTACAAGAATGGTTTAAATGAAGTTATTGACGAAACCGGAACTAAGATCCAGGTGCATGTTGAGCAAAAGCAGGAAGTAACTCCTTTAGCAGAAAAATCACCTGAAATCACTGTTTTACCGCTAGCCTTGCCAACACAAAATGCAGCTGAAAGCTTAAGCTCTTTGAAGAACGAAGTTTTAACAACGGCTGAAAGCAGGATTAAGGATTTGGGTTCAAGCTTGGCACAAATGGAGCAAAGGATAGTTAAGAGTTTTGACGAGCTGGCTAAAGAGCAGGAAGAGTTGGAAAAAGTCAAAGAAGAAAAAGAGAAACAAACTATTTTGGCTGTCCCGCTAATTGCCCCTTCCAGAGAAACTCTGCACGAAAAGTTTGCAGCATCTGTGCCCGCAGGTTTTGGTGAACAGGTGACTGTTTCCGAAGAGTTACAAGAACCCGGCGGAACATTTTCCCAAAACAAAATAAACCGGCTTTACGAAAGCTTTAACAAACCTACCCCGAGTAACTTGCCCCTGGTGCTGGCTGTCGGACTAATAGTTTTATCGGGTTTAATTGGAACTGCCCTCTGGACAGATTTTTTTGTAAATAGCCAACTTGAAAAAATTGGTAAAGAAACAAGAATTACTTACCAAGAACCCAAAACGGTTTCTTTGGCCACAACCACTCCAGCAGAAATAATTATTGTAAACCAGGACAACGGAACAAAAGTCATTAACCAGCTACTCGGACTTAACAAACAGCAAGTTTACACTTTAATTGACGCGAGACTTAATCAATATTTGTCAGAAGGAAAATTTAAGGGTGAGCAGGGGATTCAGGGTTTGCAGGGACCCGAGGGACCGCAGGGTCCTGCGGGCAGCAGTTCTGTTGTTGGTGGACCAGCGGCGCCAATTGGTATGATTCCGTCTAACCCGGGAACAGGTTTTGGCGGCGGGTCCATAATGGGAGTGACATTTTTTTCAGCGGATACCGCGACCATAAAAAAATTAAGCGTGACAGAAAGTTTAACGCTTTCTTACCTGACAGGCGCAACCCAGTGTTTGCGTGTTGATTCGAACGGAGTAATTTCCGGCACAGGTGTTGATTGCGGATCGGGCAGCGGCAGCGGCGACTCTTCATGGACCTTGGGCAGCGGATTTATTTACAACTCCACTTCCACGGATTCAGTTTTAATAGGCACATCAACCCCGACATCCGCACAATTTTTTGTGCAGGCTTTGGGAAGCAAAGATCCTCTCACTGTTGTTTCTTCCACCGGCGCTTCTTTATTAGCCTTAAGTCAAACAGGCCAGTTGAGCGTAAACACTTTAAACGTTGCTTTGGCAACTACAACTCTAAACGGCGTGACCTATGCATGGCCTTCTGCTTTGCCAATTGGCAACAGGGTGCTGCAAAGTGACTCTTTCGGAAATTTAACCTGGGTAAGCGACCAGGTTGGTGGCGCGGGATCGGTTTCCGGAGGGCAGACCGGTTATGTGGTAACCTGGGCTTCTTCCACCGGGATTACCTACGGAACCTTAATTGACAACGGTGTAGTTGCGGGTGTGAATGCCACAACAACTACTGTCTCATTTAATGTCCAGGGTGCAACCACTTTGGATCCTTTCCGCGTAACATCATCGACCGGAGCTACTCTTTTAGTAGTAAAGTCTACCGGCTCCGTAGGTATTGGTTCATCAACACCCACAGCTACCTTAGTTGTCCAGGGAACATCCACCCAGCCTACACTGCCCGTATTTAAAGTTGCCTCTTCATCTTCGGGTTCGCTATTTACCATTTCTGCTTCCGGTTCTACCACGCTTTCTTCCCTGGCTACAGGAATTGTTAGGAGCATAGGCGGTGAACTAAATGTAGGCGTAGTTAATTTAGCTAGTGGCGATGTAACCGGAATCCTTCCGGTTGCTAACGGCGGCACCAACTCTTCCACTCTGGGTTCTACCTTAGTAGGTTTTGTAGTTAGCGACAGCAACGTTACGGGTTCTATTGCGGACAATGCTTTAACCTTAGGCTGGAGCGGCCAGCTCCCGGTTGCCAGAGGCGGCACAGGCGCCAACACCCTTACTGCTTTTAATTTGCTTGCAGGTAATGGAACGGGCGCGATATCTACAATAACTCCGGGAACTGTTTTCCAGGTTTTAAGGTCTTCCGGCTCTGCGGCTAACCCAACTTATTCTGATATTGGTTCCCTGCTAACCGCCGGTTCTAATATTGCCATTAGCGGAACTTCCACAATTGCAGTTTCTTCAACTCCTTCCTTTACTTCTCTTACCTTAACGAATCCATTAGCTGTATCAAGCGGCGGTATTGGCACGACAACTTTAGGTAACTTAACTGTTGGCTCCGGACTTTCTGTTTCCGGTGGCCAACAAGTTTTAATCGGGACTTCAACTACTATTTCTTTAAGCGGTAACGTTGTTACTACTATTGCCACCGGCACATCGGGTAACATTTTTAACATTTCCACTTCCACCAACTCACTGACTATAAATCTTCCTATAGCCAGCATTACCAACACCGGCCAGCTTTTAAATACCGACTGGACAACTTTTAACAACAAGGTTTCGGGAAGCTTTGCTGCTAACCATATTGTTTATGCCACGGGCGCTTCTACCACTGCCGGAACGAGTAATTTAGTTTGGTTAAATTCTTCGCTTTTTATGGGTATTAACTCAACCACCCCAACTGCAAATTTGGTTGTGCAACCCAATAGTTCATCTCCGCAGACGGCGCCAATTTTTATTGTCGCTTCAAGCACGGGTTTAAACTATTTGAAGGTAAGTGTAAATGGATCAACAACACTTTCGACTTTAGCCACTGGTCCTGTCAGGTCAATTGGCGGTGAGCTTAATGTCGGAGCCATTA
>DAIMCS010000010.1:0-4814 GCA_036726225.1 Patescibacteria group bacterium
TGGGGTGCCCGAAGGGAATCGGACCCTCGTGACCACTGCCACAGAGTGGCGTTCTACCATTGAACTACGGGCACCATAAAGAATATTTTATACTTTCATTTTTATAAATCCATCTTGTACAATTTTTTCAATGTAATCTTTTCGTTTCAACTTTTTTAGTCTCAGTTCAATTTTCTTTGCTTCTTTGATTGAGGGGAATTCCTGGCATAAAACCATCTTGGGATTGCTCATTCTATGGGTAGTGTAGACAAAACCTGATAGGTGCCTTGTATAGCGTTGAGGAGGATTGGTAGTGCTTCCAATATAGTACTTTTCCCAATCATCTTTTAAGATGTAGACATAGCCTTTCATACATACGGGGCGTTGGGGCAGGATGTTAAAATAAAACCCCAACACAGTGGTGGGGTGATCGAATTAACATATGCTGTGCCATATGTTATTAACATTATAGCTTTTTTTATCCCGAAAGTCAACTGCCCAAAATTTCCTTCTCCTCCGACGCTCCGGCTTTGCCGGAGGTCGGAGCCCCGACCAAAGCGTCGGGGCAATCTTACTAATAAGTAGTAAGAGTTAGCTTCCTAAAATTTCTTTCTCTAATCTTCTTTCCAGTTCTTCTTCGCTAATGGGTTTTAGAAGGCGTTTGAGTTCCGGATCCTGGGAAATATCTATACCGTTTTTTTCCAAAAGCAGCGCCAGCATTTGCATGGTTTTGGTAATTTCTTTTTCCGAAATTAAATTTATTTGCAAATGGATTTCTTCCCGCAAGTCGTCAACTTTCATAGAACGGTTTTGGGAAATGAGCACAAAAATGGCAAGGATAATAGCCTCCAGCGAAACTATCATAGTAAGCAGGCTAAAGGGGAAAGGGTCAAAAATAGCCATGGACCCCAAATGCCCCGTGTTAATTATTAGCCATAGCACAAAAATTACAACATTAACAGTTAAAAAAGCCATACTGCCAATGCTGGAAGTCATCCAGTCGGCCAGTCTTTCCATAGCTGTCCTTTTGGCGTCGGCTTTGGCTTTGATGGTTTTAATTACCCGCCTGCGGGTGGGTTCACTTTCTCCGAACAGAGATTTTAAAAAAGAGAGGGGATTCATCAAGTTTTATTTTAATTTAAATCAGTATCAATATTTATAATTATATTATTTCAACTGCCTGCGGTCAATTAAACCTGTTTGAATACCTGCCCGGGCGCTTAAAGTTTCCCTGTGAACTTGACCGGCCAAAACGCGGCCTGGAATTAGGGGAGCTTGGCCTTTGGAAGGGGTTTGGGCGCCTGCGGGGCTTGTCCGCGTATTTGTCGAACCTGTCGCCGTCATTTAAAGCTTCTTTGGGCAGTCTGGTAAGCTGCGGGTTTTTTGAAACGGGTAAATTTGTGCGAATGAGCCGTTCAATGCCCCTAACCTCTGCCCTTTGGTCGGGCGTGGCAAAAGAAATGGCTTTGCCGGCCATACCCGCGCGTCCTGTTCGGCCTATCCTATGCACATAGTCTTCGGCAGTGGAGGGCAAGTCGTAATTAATGACCAGTTGAATACCGCTTACGTCTATGCCGCGCGCGGCTATATCTGTGGCAACCAATACTCTGTAGCGGCCAATTTTAAAACCATCCAAAGCTTCTATTCTTTGGTTTAGGGAACGGTTGGAATGGATTTCCGAAGCCGTGTGGCCAAGGTTTCTAACTGTGCGCGCAATTTTCTTGGCGCCGAATTTAGTGCGGGAAAAAACTAAAATGCTGCCCGTGTATTCTTTTAAAAGATTTTGCAAAAGCGCGAGTTTTTCTTCGCGCTGCACAAAAAATAATTCCTGCTCAACCAGTTCTATGGCGGTTCCGGCCGGGGCTACTTCTATTCTAAGGGGCAGGGACATAAAAGATTTAGCCAAATTTACAATTTCGTCCGGCATAGTTGCGGAAAAAAGCATAGTCTGCCTGACTTTGGGTACTGTTAACATTATCCTCTTTATTTGTGGGGCAAAGCCCATATCCAGCATTCTGTCAGCTTCGTCGAGTACTAATATAGAGACCGTGGTTAGGTGCAAAGTTTTTTGTTCAAGATGGTCAATTAGCCTGCCCGGAGTTGCAATTATAATATGCGGGTTTAAACGCAGCATTCTAATTTGTTTGCCCATATTTTCACCGCCAATTAAAATTGCGGTTTTAAGGCCAATGGGCCTGCCAATTTTTTCCAAAGTTTCATTAACCTGGAGCGCGAGTTCGCGTGTAGGTAAAATGACCAAACCTTTTTGCTTGCCTGACCCTTGGGCTAAGCGCTGGATCATTGGAAGTCCAAAAGCCAGGGTTTTGCCGGTGCCGGTTTGGGCAATGCCCATTATGTCCTTGCCTTCTATGGCAGGGTGGATGGATTTATGCTGAATTGGGGTGGGAGTGGTGAAATTATTTTTTTGGAGGATTTCTAAAAGCTTCGGAGCTATGCCTAAATTTTGGAAACCGGTTGGTGTGTTCATTTGGGTATTATAACAGAAATAAGCAATCTTTGTTTGGTTAAAAAAAGCAGGCTTCATCTCTTTTTTGGGTAAAGAGATGAAGCCTTTGGTGTCCGGTCATTTGGGGCGATTTAAAAATTATACCGCCCGAAGACCGACGCGAGTTCCCTGGGCATATACGCGCCCAGGTTTCGGGTTACAGGGATGTTTACTCCGACCGAAAGGGTGCTTTGGCTCAGGCCAAATTTTAATCCGGGCAAGACCCAGGTCTCACTCCCGCCGGTGCCCAGCACCGCCTCGGCGCCGTTGCGGATTTTTGCCCTGGCCTGGTCCCGCCACATTATCCCTAAAACAGGAGTCAGGGTTACGGCGCCTATTTGCCCGACAGTATAGCCGCCTTCGCCGCCAAAGCTCAACACATTGCCCAGCCGCAAGTTGTCTTGCTCCTTTGTGCGGGCGCGGTACTGCACGTAACTGCTCACACTTAAAGCGTCGTAAGTCATACTGCCCGTAAGCGTGAACCGGTGGTTTATGCCGCTGTGAGTTGGACTTATGTAGGCGCCCTCCAGCGCGCTGGCCAGCAGCACGGCCGTTTTTTGGTAGCCGTCGCTTTTGGTAATGAACTCATAGCCAATGCCGACTCTTGCTTCGCCGCCGTCATATGGCAGGAAAAAAGGCCGGTACTTTACTCCTGCTATAAAAGGTCCGTGGTCAAAGGCCTTAGAAGAAATGGGCCTGTTGTCACGCGCCTTTTCCATATCTTTGAAAACCCAACCGGGCAAAAAGCTAATGTGGAATTCAACCAATTCGCCGGGGGCAAAGCTAACAACCGGCTCAACTCTCAACGCGCGAACAGTGTTGCCGTCGGGCAGACGGTAGAGGGGCGCCTCAACGTTTGCCTGAATGCTAATGGTGTTTGTTGTAACGTTCGGCGTTGGGGCATTTTGTCCAAAAACAGAAACCGTCAAAAACAAAATGGTCACGAGCGCAAATTTCATACTCTCTCTCCTGTGTGAAGGTCGAAAAGTTTTACAAAACGGGTAGTTTAATTCCTCCTTATAACTAACCTATTAAACGGAAAAAACGCGCTAACGTTTGCGCGTTTTTATGTTTATTTCTTAAATTCTATCAGTTTTTTATTGCTTTGGCAATGGCAGGGACTACCTTTTTATCAAATAAGCTGGGCAGGATTTTTGTTGTCGACGGATGTTTTACTAAGCTTGCTAAATTTTCAGCTGCTTTAATTAACATTTTTTGGGTTATTACTCTTACGTTGTTATCCAAAGCTCCTCTAAACATTCCGGGAAAGGTAAGTACGTTATTTATTTGGTTTTCAAAATCGCTTCTGCCGGTGCCTACTATTAATGCATTAGCTTTTTTTGCATCGGCAGGCATTATTTCAGGCACGGGGTTTGCCATAGCAAAAATTATTGGTTTTTTATTCATTTGTTTTACCATATGTGTTTTAAGCAAACCGGCTTTGCTTACGCCAATAAAAACGTCGGCATTTTTTAAACATATAGATAAATCGCCTCGTATTTTTTTGTGATTAGTTTTTTTAGATAGAATTTTTTTCTCCGCTTGTAAATCTTTCCGTCCGGAATATAATGCTCCGCGGCTATCGAGCAGAATCAAATTTTTAAAACCATAAGCCAAAAGTAAATTGGCAATGCCCAAACCCGCCGCGCCTGCGCCGTTAATTACAATTTTTAGTTTGAGTCCATCCCCGGGCCTTTTGGAGGGGAGTTTTAATTTAATTTTTATGGCATTTATTAGCGCGGCTAAAACCGCAACTGCCGTGGAATGTTGGTCGTCGTGCAAAACAGGGATATCCAGTTCGCGTTGTAATCTTTTTTCAATTTCAAAACATTTTGGTGCAGCAATGTCTTCTAAATGTATGGCCCCAAACACGGGCGCAATTATTTTTACGGTTTCAATAATTTTTTCGCTGTCTTGGGTGTTAAGGCAAATAGGGAAGGCATCTGTCCCTGCAAAACGTTTGTGCAAAATTGCCTTGCCTTCCATAACCGGCAGCGCGGCAACAGGCCCAATATTGCCCAAACCTAAAACCGCGCTGCCGTCGGTTATTACTGCCACAGTGTTTTTCTTTATAGAGTAAATTTTGGCTAATTTTTTGTCTGAGGCAATTATTTTACAAACTTCGCCCACGCCGGGCGTGTAAGCTAAAGACAGGTCATAGGCTTTGCTAAGCGGCACTTTGCTGTAAATTCCAAGTTTGCCGTTAAATTTTTTATGCAATTTCAGAGATTTTTTTGCCGTAGTATCCATAGGAACATATTAACAAAAAAATTAAAATATGTTTAAGGAACACACATTTGGCGGTTCCTTAATGATAAATTAATTGTAG